>CAVANK010000006.1:0-76070 GCA_963590075.1 Eshraghiella crossota | reverse complement strand
TATAAGCATTCCAAAACAAAAGTCAACGGGTTTTCATAAGAAATATTTGGCATTTTAAGTTATGCGACATTTATGGTGCACAACTATGAGATTTCTCATTCTTTTGAATCCCAAGCAATCATTTCGCACAACTCTTTGGCAAGCACAAGCACAAACTCGTCTGGCATTTCGCTCACAATGGGGTAGCCGTTGATAAAAGTTTCAATATCCAAAATACTTGTGTCGCCTTTGACTTCTTTCATAGGTCATCACCTCCGTTTTTTCTTTTACGATACACAAATAATTTGCCGTTCGTAACATACTAACAAGGACAAAACTGGATATAAAACCGACAAATCAAGTCATCAATCAAGACTCAGCCGTACTTTTTCTCGACTAAACCGTACTAAATGTCGTTTTGCGTTTCGGTTTGTGAGAGTATCAGAAAATCATTTGTTGTCAAGGGAAAACTAATATTGAAAACCATATAAAGAAGCCCAAAACAATATTAGTTTTCTGTTTCCTTGACCAGCCGCATTCTTTTCTGATGTTTCGATGCTGTCGAAATTGGTTTCGGCAAGCGAATTTATAAGTTCGCATTACAAAAAATAGCGGAAAAGTCTTGGAAGAGTACGGCTCAGTCTTGGAAAATGACCACAAAAACGAGAAAGAGTACCGGGTGAGTATGTTACGCTTCCAATTCTAATTCGCTATGATAAAAACGATTTCAAAACACGGAGGTTATATCAAAAATGAAAGGTGCAGTCATCTATGCGAGATACTCGTGCGAGCGACAAACCGAACAATCTATCGAAGGGCAACTACACGAGTGCTACAAATACGCAGAAAAAAACGGATTATCAATATTAGACGAATATATAGATAGAGCAACAACGGGTACAAATGATAACAGACCCGCTTTTCAAAAAATGTTGGCTGATTCCGAACGTACAACCGCTTGGGATATTGTGCTTGTATATGCGATAGACAGATTCGGACGCAATTCAATCGAAATTGCAATCAACAAGCAAAAACTCATTAAAAACGGCAAAAATCTAATATCGGCAACGCAACGCACATCAACAAATATAGACGGAAGCAAAAACTTGGACGGTATTTTGCTCGAAAATATGTATATTGGCTTGGCTGAATACTACTCTGCCGAATTATCACAGAAAATACGTCGAGGGCTTGCAGAAAGTCGCGATAAAGGACTGTTTTGCGGTGGCGGCATAACATATGGTTATAATGTTGTAGATAAACATATTGTAATAAACGATGAACAGGCCGAAATCGTGCGTTACATATTTCAAGAATACAACAATGGAAAAATTCTTCCGGATATCATCGAGGAAATGAACGCCAAAGGATACAGGTATAAAGGCGGCGAATTTGTCAAGCCTACACTTTATAGATTGTTGCGAAACGAAAAGTATATAGGCATTACTAAATATATGGGAGTTGAATACAAAAACATATATCCGCCGATTATCAGCGAAGATTTGTTCTATTCAATACAAGAACGTTTAGCGACATATAAAGTAGGACGAATATGTAAAGACGCGGATTTGTGGCTAAAAGCAAAAGTGTTTTGCGGTTATTGCGGACATCCAATGCATGCCGATGGTTCAACATCTCAAAGCGGCAAACGGTTTCACTATTACAAATGTTCCGGTCGAAAAAACCATATATGCAATATCAAAGTGTTTAGACAAGATAAGTTGGACAAATTTGTGTTTGAAACAACATTAAAAGTGTTTGCAACAGACGAAAACATTGAGTTGCTAATCGATAAAATCATTGAGGTGCACAAAAAGAAACAAAAAGACGAATCAATACTGATTGGACTGAAATCTCGATTGAATGACACTAAAAAATCGATAGACAATTTATTGGTTGCACTACAAGAAGGAATTATTACCACAAGCACGAAAGAAAGACTGACTAAACTTGAAAACGATAAAGCCGACTTGGAAAAAGAGATAGCGAATGAAGAAAACAAATTATCACTTGAATTATCGCGAGATGAGGTAGAAAAATATCTGCGAAAATCATTAAGCGCATCGCCCAAAATACTCTTGAACAACTTAATCGAAAAAATAATCGCTTATGACGATAAAATAGAAATTTATTATAAATATTCACATTGCGTCCCCGATGATCCAGACGATCAACGGGGACATTTTTTTAGCAAATGTGAGATACCAATAAATCGCGGAAGCAGAACAAAACAAGTGCTCGACATCACAATTGATAAACATACTATTCATTTTTCCGTTAGATATGGGATAAAAAGGAACAAAGATTTGTGTTTGCCAATAAACTACAAAATGTTTGATAAAAATAAAACATCCGCTCCTGTAAGTGCGACAGGTGCGGATGGTTATCGTGTGGTGGAGACAATAAGACTCGAACTTATGACCTCTACGATGTCAACGTAGCGCTCTAACCAACTGGGCTATGCCTCCAAAGCAAGAGTTATAATACACTAATTTCGCAGGGTTGACAAGCGTTTTGAGATATTTCAGCAAAAATTGTAGATTTTCGGGAAAAATGGCAAAGCAAAAGGATTTGCGATGTGATGTGATATGTTTTTGATGAATTGGGGGGGGTATCCGTCTTGGACACCGTGGTGGGGGTGGTATGGTTGACAATCCATATATAATAAAGACGTTGTAGTCGTGATAAAAATGGACGGTGGTCGGTTTGCGGTTGTGTTTAGAAAGCAACGTGAGTAAATAATTGGCGAGAATTTAACGAGAGGGATTGAGGTTTAGCAACGAGGAATTTTTGAAAAAAATTGATTTATGCGATATGGTGTGTTAGAATGTGGCTATGAATACCAAAAATTACGACGTTATCATTATAGGCGGAGGTGCGGGCGGATTGTTTCTTGCGTCGCAGTTGCCGACGTCACTAAAAGTGGCAATCTTGGAAAGCAACGACCGCGTTGGCAAAAAGTTGCTTGCGACGGGCAACGGCAAGTGCAATCTTACCAACCTCGATATGAACATAGTCCACTACAACAAGCCGAGTTTCGTTGAGGAGTTTCTCGACAAATTCGACGCGCACGACACGATTGCGAGCTTTGAGAGAATGGGCTTGCTCACGAAGGTGGTGGACAAGCGCGTGTACCCGTACAGCGAGTGTGCCGCGTCCGTGCTCGACGTGTTGCGTAGAGCGGTTGAGAGAAACGGCGTGGACGTGCACGTTTCGCACGTCGTAAACAATATCGACGCCTTCAACGACGCCTTTACCGTGAGCGGTGTGGTGCGCAAAGAAGATCGTCCAAACGAGGCGTTTTCAATGCAAGCGGACAATGTTGTTCTTGCCACGGGTTCTCCCGCGACGTTCGGCAAAGACAGTCTTTCGCTTTACAAAGTGCCGGGACACAAAGTGCGCGATTACGTGCCGTCCCTCGTGCCTATCCGCACCAATAAAGAGCCTCTCAAAGGTTTGCAAGGCGTGCGCGTAAAGGCGGGCGTGCGTATTGGCTACCGCTACGAGACGGGTGAAGTGCTTTTCAAGGACTTTGGCGTGAGCGGAATTGCGGTGTTCAATATGTCGAGTGAGATTGCAAGAGGACGCGCCAAAATCGGAGATATGCTCACGATAGACTTTATGCCCGAATACTCCAAAGCGGAAGTGGAGGAGATTTTGCGCAAGCGCGACAATAATCTTACCGTCGGAGAATTGCTCACGGGCACGTTTCACAGCAAGGTGCAAGAGCGCATAATATGGGCGTCGGGGTGTGAGGCTACGGACGTTGCCGCCGGCAAAATCAGCGCAATTGCAAATGCGATAAAGAACTACAGATTTACCATTGAAGGTCTTGGCGACGCAAGCCTTGCGCAGGTTATGTCGGGCGGTCTCGACGTGCGTGAATTTGACGAAAATCTTATGTCGCTCAAAGTGAAAAACGCGTACGCAATCGGTGAAGCACTTGATATCGACGGCGATTGCGGAGGATATAATTTGCAGTGGGCGTTTTCAAGCGCAAAGGCAGTTGCAACGGCAATTGCAAAGAACAGTTTATGACGAAAAACGCGGTTTATCCGCATAAAAACGATATATAAAGAGGTGTTTATGTCATTTATCGACACTAATAATACGACCGAATACGTAAAAATCACGATGGCAAACGGTGACGAAATCGTCGTGGAACTTATGCCGTCCGTAGCTCCTATAACGGTGAAGAACTTCCAAAAACTCGTGGGCGAAGGCTTTTACGACGGATTGATTTTCCACCGCGTCATCTCCGGCTTTATGATACAAGGCGGAGACCCCAAAGGCACGGGGATGGGCGGAAGCAAAGAGACGATAAAGGGTGAGTTTCGCGTCAACGGTGTGAACAACCCGCTCTCGCACGAAAGAGGCGTTATATCTATGGCGCGCAGTCAATTTTATAACTCCGCGTCTTCGCAATTCTTTATTTGCCACGCTGACGCGAAATCCCTTGACGGACAATACGCCTCGTTCGGCAAAGTCGTAGAGGGGATGGACGCTGTTGACCGCATTGCAGAGGTGCAAACAGATTACAACGACAGACCTGTCGTGGAACAAAAAATGAAAAAAGTGTCTTTTGTGCAAAAGGCATAGCGCAAAAATCGCCGTATTTTCACGGCGATTTTTATGTTTGCGTATTTACAAAATGTCAATTTTGATATAGACTGAATTTGCAAAATTCAATTTGCTTTTTATTCTTTTAGGGGGTAATTATGAAGAAAGTCTTTTCTCTCATCGTCGCGACGTTGTTGATTGCGGTGATTGCCGTATCTTTCGTGGCGTGCGACGAGCAACCCGAAGCGGACGATAGACTTACCATCGTCTATCTCGGTGACTCCATTGCGGAAGCGCTTATAGGTCCGTCTCCCGTATCCGAGCGTGACAATTACGGCTATTACGCGCTCGTGGGCAGAGTCAACAATATGAACTACTACAACCATTCCGTCTCGGGACACCTTACGTCGGGAAGTATGGTTGACAAAGACAACGGCGACGGACTTTTGCAAATCGTAAACAGAGACGACGAGACCGCAACGCTCATCAAAACGCATATTATAGAGGCGGATATTATCCATATCTCGGTGCTGGGCAACAATATGTTGCAATTCAGTCTCGGTTCGCTGATGATGGAAATGGCGGATATCGAGCAAAACAAGACCGGCGCGGACAGATGGTATCAAGCGTGCTTTGCGGGCGATGAAAACGAGACTGCGTTGCGTGCCAAATACGACGACGATAAGTCCTTGTTCGATTACTTGCACGACGGCGGAAGCGACGATATAATCCGTCCGTCAATGTGGTACAGTGTAGGGAGCGACGACGTTCAATACGGCGATAGATACGACGGCACGAACGCTTACACCGTAGATCCGACCTTCAATTTTCCGAGCACCTATCAAAACATTGTGGATATAGTGGCAAGACTCAGACAACTCAACCCCACGGCAAAAATCGTGTTCCAAAAGGTTTACAATCCTATGTATGAAGGCTCGACTCTTCTCAATTCTGCGGAATACGCCGCGCTTGCGAACAGAGGTTACGATACGATTGAAAAAGTGCGCGCGCTTGCACAAAAACTCCTTGACAAACTCAACGGATTGATTGACGAATACAACGAGAAAAATCCCGATATGCAAGTGGACGTTCTCGACATAGACAAAGTATTCAACGAATATACGGATATGGACGTTGACGCAGACGGAGTGGTAGATCTCTCTCAAAACAGCGTGGGACGCTCTCTCATCTTTGCGGACTGGACGCACCCGTCCAATATCGGACACGCAATCATTGCCGGCGCAACTCAAAAGATGCTCGAAAGTTGGGGTATGGCGGACGTAAACGCGACTGCCAACTACAAAGTTATCAAATGCGACCAAATTGCAAGAATGTACGCGTCCATCGACGGCTTTGACGCACAAGGCGCATACAACGCAATAAACGGTGCAAACACATTTGACGAAGTCACCGTGGCGTACTTTGCGGCGATAAACGGCTACACGCCGATAAACTATTGAGGGGGATGAGAAAATGAAAAAGAATTTTGTCAAAATATCCGCAATAATAGTTGCTCTTCTCACCCTTTGTTGTTGTGCGTTTGCTCTCGTCGCTTGCGATAAGGAAGAAAAGCCCGCGCAATTTTCGGCAGATACGAGGTTTGCCATAGACAATTCCGTCACGGACTTTATGGGACAAATCAATGGCGGTGAGGACGGAGAGAGCGGTCTTCTCAACCTCATCGAAGATATCGCAATCAATATGGACGAGTCCTATTTCGAGTTCAAGAAAGACGGCACGCTCCATGCGCAAATTCAAACCGCGGACGGGCTTTTCGGCAATATCAACAATATTCTCAACAGTTCTCTCGTAAAAGGCATGCTCGGCGATTTGGACGTCGGAGAGGCGATATCCTCATTCGATATCGCAGGCGGATTGAATTTCTATGTCGAGCCGATGTTCCCCGGCTTCAAAGCAAAATTGGAGGCGGCGGATTTGAAAGGCGCGCTGGAACTTATTCGCCACAGCCTAGGCTTCAATATAGAAGGATTGGATTATGAGGACGAGGGCGTGAAAGAGGCACTTTCCTACGTTGCGCAAAATATGAAACTTCCGAGCAATTTGCTCGATCTTATCCCGTCGGATACCGTGCTCAAACTCACGCTCGATACGCAATACGCAATAAGATATCTCAAAGGTGCGGACGGTAAGGAGTATAAGGCAATCTACCTCGGATACGCTGTAAAAGACAATCCGACGACAGAGCCTTTCGGCGTATTCACTATGACGGAAGACGGCGGAGTGCAAAAACTCTTCCTTCGCCTTGAATTTATGGATATAAATATCGGTCTTAAAAAAGCGTAATGAAGCGAAATATTAAAATTTTGTAGTCAAAAATCAAAGTCCCGTTTGCAAATCGCAGACGGGATTTTCGTTGCGTGCAAGTCGGAAAATTT
The DNA here is from genome assembly GCA_963590075.1 of Eshraghiella crossota. GTDB lineage: Bacteria > Bacillota > Clostridia > Christensenellales > CAG-917 > CAG-475. Next base: position 69,135 of record CAVANK010000006.1, on the reverse strand, counting down.
TGTAAAATCCCGTCTGTTTGCTCAAAAAAATATCGTACGAACGTATGTAAAACGTGTAGATTGCAAGATTTGTTATCGTTTTTGCAAAATAAATAAATAATTTTTTATCTATTTATTTGTCAAATAGATTGTGCAATGAATAATATTTTGTTATAATTCAAGCGAATTATTTTTTGGAGGCCCTTATGGGAAACGACAATAAAAAACAAAAAGTGTTATTTACCGAAACGGTGCTCAGAGACGCCAACCAATCTTTGATCGCGACTCGTTTGCCGTATTCCAAATTTGCCGACATTCTCCCCACGATGAACGAGGCGGGATATTATTCCGTAGAGTGCTGGGGCGGTGCGGTGTTTGACGTGTGTTTGAGATATCTCGACGAAGATCCGTGGCAACGTTTGCGCAACTTGCGCAAGGCAATGCCCGATACCAAACTTCAAATGCTTTTGAGAGGTCAAAACCTCTTGGGCTACAAGCACTATCCCGACGAAGTCGTCAAGATGTTCGTGGAAAAATCCGTTGACAACGGCATCGATATTATCCGTATTTTCGATGCGCTCAACGATCTTCGCAACCTCGAAACCGCAACCAAAACCGCTCTCAAATGCGGTGCTATGGTGTCGGGCGCAATCAGTTATACGCAAAGCCCCGTCCACACCCTCGACGCTTTTGCAAAGATGGCAAAAGAGCTTGAAAATATGGGCGTAAACACCATTTGCGTAAAGGATATGGCGGGCACGATGACTCCGTTTGAGGCGTACGAGCTTATCGGCGCAATCAAGAACGAAGTCAAAATTCCCGTAGTTTTGCACACGCACTGCACGACGGGTATGGCGTATATGACGTATATGAAGGCAATCGAGGCGGGCGTTGACGTAATCGATACCGCAACTTCTTGTTTCAGTGGCGGTACGAGCCAACCCGCAACGGAAACCATCAACTTTGCCCTCAAACAACTCGGTTACGAGACGGGACTCGACGACGCGACGCTCAAAAAGGTCAACGACTATTTCAAGCCTATCCGCGACGGATACCTCAAAGACGGCACGCTCAATCCCAAGATGCTCGCAACGGATACGGACGCACTCAACTACAAAGTCCCCGGCGGTATGCTCTCCAACCTCGTATCACAACTCAAAGCGCAAAACGCTATGGACAAATTCGAGCAAGTGCTCGAAGAGACGCCCAAGGTAAGAGCAGACCTCGGATATCCTCCGCTCGTCACGCCTATGAGCCAAATGGTGGGCGTACAAGCAACCAACAACGTGCTTGCGGGTGAAAGATACAAGAACATCTCAAAAGAAGTCAAAGCGTATTGCAGAGGTGAATACGGCACTTCGCCCGCTCCTATCAATCCCGACGTTATGAAGAAGGTGCTCGGCGAAGAGAAGCCAATCGAGGGCAGATACGCCGATACGCTCGAACCCGTCTTTGAAAAGACCAAGGCGGAACTCGGTGACACCGCAAAGAGCGACGAAGACGTGCTCTCTTACATTCTCTTCCCGCAAGTTGCGGAAAAATTCTTCGACGCTCGCAAGGCAAAAGAAGAAAAAGTGGTCAAATATACAATCGCACCGATTGAATGAGGTGAAATATGGGATATATGCTTTTAAGCGGTATTTTGAATAAGGACGCGGACCTTAAAGTCGGTGACGCCGCGCTTTTGGCACTCATCGGCACGGTTATCGTGTTCGTCGTTCTTATCCTTTTGATGCTCATCGTTCAACTCGAAGGCAAGATTTTCGAGGGCAGTGAAAAATTGCGCGAGAAACACCCCGAGTGGAATGAAAAAATCCAAAACGCAAAACAAAAAATGGCGTTCTGGAAAAAGAAAGAGCAAAAACAAGAGGAAGATACCCAAATCGAAGAAAAACAATATGCGCAAGGCACTTGCGGTGAGCTCAAACTCATCAACACCGACGAGCGCGACGCGGCTATGATTATGGCAATCGTCGCCGACGAAACCAATACGCCTCTCAACGAGTTGCGTTTCAAATCCATCAAGAGAGTGGAGGAAGACAAATAATGATTTACAAAGTTACTCTCAACGGCAAAATTTACGAAGTAGAAGTTGAAAAAGGCGAGGCGGTCATCCAATCTGAATACGAAGCCGCACTTCCGCAAAGCGCACCCGCAGTAGCACCCGTGGCGCAAGCACCCGTGCAAACGGCAACTCCCGCACAAAGCGCACCCGCGGCGGCAAGCGCAAACGCAATCGTCGCGCCGATGCCCGGCACTATCAACGCTATCAAGGTTACGAGCGGTCAACAAGTCAAAAAGGGCGACGTGCTTATTATTCTCGAAGCTATGAAGATGGAGAACGAAATCTATGCCGACAAAGACGGCAAGGTCGGTCAAATCTTCGTGCAAAAGGGTGCAAGCGTTCAAACGGGCGCACCACTCGTCGAACTTCTGTGAGGTAAACTATGGATATCGGCGAAATTTTGAAAAATATATGGAACGGGAGCGGATATCATCTCTTTGGCGAGTCAAACGGTTGGCAATCCATCGTGATGATTATCGTCGCACTCTTCTTCCTTTATCTCGGCATCAAAAAGCAATTCGAGCCGTTGCTCCTCGTGGGTATCGCGTTCGGTATGCTTTTGACCAACCTTCCTGCACTCGACGGAGATAAAATCTTCCACGCAGAGTGGTGGACGGGCGTTACGCAAATCGGAGTGGACAGCGAAGGCAATGCAATTATGTGGGACGCGGTAAAACAAGGCGTCAATTATCAATACGTTTTGCAACACGGCGGACTTCTCGATATGCTCTACATAGGCGTAAAGACGGGTGTTTATCCTTGCCTCATCTTTATGGGCGTCGGCGCAATGACGGACTTCGGTCCGATGCTCTCTCGTCCGAGTTCGCTTATCCTCGGCGCGGCGGCACAAGGCGGTATATATCTCGTGCTTATCCTCGCGGCGGCATTGGGCTTTACGGGCGGCGAAGCGTCCTCAATCTCCATTATCGCGGGCGCAGACGGCCCGACGGCTATCTTCCTTACCAAGTCCCTAGCACCGCATTTGCTTGCTCCTATCGCGGTCGCGGCGTATTCGTATATGGCGCTCATTCCGCTTTTGCAACCGCCGTTTATGAAGTTGCTCACCACCAAGAAAGAGCGTATGACCGTTATGCAAGAGACGCGCAAGGTCAGCAAGAAAGAGAAGATCATCTTCCCGATCCTCGTCACCATCGTCGTATCGTTGCTCTTGCCGTCCGTTGCTCCTCTTCTCGGAAGCCTTATGTTCGGCAATCTCTTGCGTGAGTGCGGAGTTACCGAGCGTTTGAGCGATACCGCACAAAACGCGCTTATGAACATCGTCACGTTGTTCCTCGGCATCTCCGTCGGCGCAACCGCAGTCGGCGCAACATTCCTCACGACAAAGACTTTGCTCATTGTAGTCCTCGGTCTTGCGGGCTTCGTCCTTGCAACTATCTGCGGACTTCTCGGCGGTAAACTGTTGTACGTCCTCTCCAAAGGCAAAATCAATCCGCTCATCGGTTCTGCAGGCGTTTCCGCCGTGCCTATGGCGGCTCGTGTTTCCAACGTTGTAGGACTTCAATACAACAAAGGCAACTATCTCCTTATGCATGCTATGGGACCGAACGTGGCCGGAGTTATTGGATCTGCCGTAGCAGCCGGATTTTTGCTCGCAGTGTTTGGATAAGCGCACTAAATCGCGCCTAACTTTGTCAGGCACGACTTGCTCCAAAATCACGTACGCATTAGTACGTTGGGTTTTGGTTCAAGCCGTGCCTTTCTCGTTATGCATCGATTTATTGCACTTATCCCGTCCTCTACATAAGTGTAGGGAATATAACGCACTTATTCAAACACTGCCGCGCTTTCTCGTTATTCATCTGTATTGACACTGCGTGTCTTCTTTGCTATTATAGAATAGCAAAATATCTTTTTAGAGGATTGAAAAATGAGATTTTCAGTTGACCTTGCCCCCGCAAAAGAAGACAACGTCGTAGTGTTTGACGACGTAAGAATAAGCGTGCTCAGCGATAGAATTATCCGCGTCGAAAAAGGCGAATTTACAGACAAGCGCACACAGTTAGTAGCGTGTCGCGATTTTGCAAATCCGCACTTTATCGTGCAAAAAACGAGTGATAAAGTGCTTGTTGTGACGGATAAGTATATGTTTTGCATAGACCTTGACAACGCCAACGTGTACGTCAAGACGGAGGACGAAAAGGACTGGCGAGTGATAAGCAATCGTCTCAATCTCGGCGGAACGGCGCGCACTTTGGACGGCACATTCGGCATAGTCGGAGGCTGGAAAGGGAGACGCGAAAAGAAAGACCATTTTTGCTTGGCGCACATAAGAAAAGGCATTTTTGCAAGCAACGGAATAAGTGAAATAGACGACGGCAAGTCCGTGCTTTTGAATGAGGACGGAAGCGTAAGCCCGAGAGAAAAGTATTGCGTTGACAAATACGTCTTTGCGTTTGAGGACGATTATCTCGGAGGACTTAAAGAATACTATGCGCTCACAGGGTACACTCCCGTTTTGCCAAAATACGCGCTGGGCAACTGGTGGTCGCGCTATCACGCATATACGGACAAGGAATATCTCGAACTTATGGACAAGTTTGAAAGCAAAAATATTCCGCTTACCGTTGCTACGATAGATATGGATTGGCATATCGTAAAAAACACGCCCAAGGACGCGGAATACAAATCTTTCCAAGGCGCGGGTTGGACCGGATATACTTTTGAAAAGGAACTTTTCCCCGATCCCAAAGGCTTTTTGAGCAATTTGAAAGGGCGCAATCTTGCCGTAACAATGAACTTGCATCCCCGCGACGGCGTGAGATATTTCGAAGAGCAATATCCCGATATGGCGAGGGCGTGCGGTATAGATCCAAGCACCAAAACGACTATCGAATTCGATCTCACGGACGAAAAATTTCGTGACGCATACTTTGATATTTTGCATCACCCGTACGAGGAAATGGGCGTTGATTTTTGGTGGATAGACTGGCAACAGGGCACGAAGTCCAAGATGAAAGGGCTGGATCCGCTTTGGCTTCTCAATCACTATCATACGATGGATATCTGCCGTGACGGCAAGAAGGGCATTATTCTTTCGAGATACGCGGGGCTCGGCTCGCACAGATATCCGCTCGGCTTTTCCGGGGACACGTTTGTGTTGTGGAGCAGTTTGCGCTTGCAGCCCTATTTCACCGCGCTTGCGTCCAACGCGGGCTACACGTGGTGGTCGCACGATATAGGGGGGCATGTCTTTGGCAAAGGCGACAACGAATTGTATTTGAGATGGCTTCAATACGGTGTATTTTCACCCATAAACCGCTTGCATTCCAACAACAAAGCGATGAGCAAAGAGCCTTGGAATTATCCGCAAGTGGAAAGCATCGCAGAGGACTTTTTGCGCTTGCGCCACGCGCTTTTGCCTTATCTTTACACCGCAAACGTGCGCACGGCAAAAGAAGGTGTTCCGCTTATTTGTCCGATGTATTATTACGTCAAAAACGATAAAAACGCGTATAGCAAAAAGTGGCGCAATCAATATTTCTTCGGTGAGCAAATGCTTGTTTGTCCGATTACAAACAAGGGTAAAAACGGCGTATCTAAACACGCGTTTTGGTTGCCAGAAGGCAATTGGACGGGCTTTTTCGACGGCAAAAAATACGAGGGCGGAAAGGTGTACGAACAAGATTTTTCGCTTGCGGAATATCCCGTTTTCGTCAAAGAAGGCGGTATTATCCCGATGACGGAGGCAAAGGACAATTCCACCGAGTTTTCCGATATCAAAGTGCGTATCTACCGCGGTGAAAACGAATTTACGATGTACGACGAACAAGGCAAAATCGACTTCGTTATGCGCAAAACCGAGGACGGCGGATACGCGATCGAGATAACGCCGACGGAGGATGTTTTGACAAATAAATTGTCGCTCGAACTCGTCGGCGTCAAGGACGCAAAAGTGCTTGTAGGCGGTGAAGAAACCTCGATAGAAGGCTTGAAAGACCTCGATTGCAAGCATATTATTGTGGATATCTCGGACGTGCAATACGCCTAAAAATCGGTTCTAAACCGCAAAAATCTTCGGTTTTTGCAAAAAAGATTGAATTTTGCGGAAAAACGCTTGACTTATATTGCACAATTTAATATTATTAACAAGCATATTTTTGGAAGAAGTATGACCTTGCGAAGAACTAGCCCCTCCGAGTTCGGCATACGCCTTGCAAAAACAATTTATGGAGGTTAGCACTATGGCTAAGGATTTGTCTTCAATGGCAAAAAACAATAAGTCTTATATGGCAAAGCCGGGCGAAGTGGAAAGCAAGTGGTATATCGTCGATGCAACCGATATGGTTCTCGGACGTCTTGCATCTCAAGTTGCTACAATCTTGAAAGGCAAAAATAAACCCCAATACACTCCCAACGTCGACTGCGGCGACCACGTTATTATAATCAACTGCGATAAGATCGTCCTCACGGGCAACAAACTCGTGGACAAATACTATCGTTATCACACCGGATACATCGGCGGTCTCAAAGAAATCCAATACAAGAAATTGATGGCGGAAAAACCTGAATTCGTCGTGTACAAGGCTGTCAAGGGTATGCTTCCCAAAAACACGCTCGGTGCAAAAATGCTCAAAAAACTCCGCGTTTACGCAGGTGCAGAGCACGATCATCAGGCACAATGCCCCGTTGAGCTCAAACTCAACTAATTGAGAGGTGGAATATGGCTACTAAGAAAACCAAGAAAGTTCAATATCTCGGCACCGGTAGAAGAAAGACCGCTATCGCAAGAGTTCGTCTTATCCCCGGCGGCGAAGGCGCAATCATCATCAACAAGCGCACTCTCGACGAGTACTTCCCGCTTGACACGATGAAACTCATCGTCAATCAACCTCTCGTTGCAACCGGCACGACCGACAAGTTTGACGTGTACGTCAACGTTTACGGCGGTGGTTACACCGGACAAGCCGGTGCAATCCGTCACGGCATCGCAAGAGCACTCTGCGTCGCAGACAGCGAAGCCTACAGAGCAACTCTCAAGAGCGAAGGTTACCTCACTCGTGACCCGAGAGCAAAAGAGCGTAAGAAATACGGTTTGCATAAGGCACGTAAAGCTCCTCAATTCAGCAAGAGATAATCGGGCGCATTCAAGCAACGAAACAAAAGCACAACTTCGGTTGTGCTTTTTTTCTGCGTCAATCTCCGTGCGTGTTGCTCGTGTACGTCCGTGTACACTCCGCTACGCAAGCTCGGCGCTTATCCGCTCACCGCCTTGCGGTTCGAGTTCCGTCTACGAAGTTGCACATACCGTTAATAAGTGCGCCCTGAATAGGCAAATTGCACGTATAAGTTACACTCTGCGCGTGTTTGCGTATTTTGTATTGACTTTGAATATCCTTATGCTATAATTTAGATACAAACTGTATGTTTAAATATTTTATAAAAGGGAGAAAATATGATTACTTATTTGAAATGTCCGAATTGTAGTGGTATTATCGGCGCGCGCGACAATGAAAAAATCGTGCAATGCGCCACATGCGGGAAAAAGTACGTAAATCCGAATTTTCGTGATTTACCCGCAACACAACCCGTTGTGAACACAGAGAAAAAGGTGAGTTGCAAAAATTGCGGAAAAGCCGTCTTGGAAAGTTTTGAATTTTGCCCGTATTGCGGAGCGCAACTCAAAGCAAGATGCCGTAAGTGCGGAAACGTGTTGAGAGAAGAAGACTTGTTCTGCTCTCGTTGCGGTGCGCCTACGAAAGAGGTTGAGCCTCAAAACGAAGTCATCCTCGACGAGCAAAACGAAAACGCGGATATTGCGGAAGAAATGACCGTGGCAAATATCAACGTGGCTCAAAGCGAGCGCGTATTTGAATACGCTGACAAAATCGCCCCGAGCAAAAAAGTAAAACGCCCCAAATATAGCAAAAAAGACGTGCTTTCGGTTGCCAAAAACGCAATATGCCTCACGCTTTGCATACTGCTTTTTGCCTTTGCGTTTTGTCCTATCGTGAGATTGTCATTTGATACGAACGAGCAGTGTTCGGGTGTTGATTTTATCGATATGATGGGTGCGACGTCAAAGAAATACGATATAGAAATCGATGCGAAGAAACTCGAAAAATGGTCAAAGGAGATTGAAGAAATTCGGGAAGAGTTGAATGACATCGACAGGGACTATTCTATCAATGAAAGAAATGAAGTGACGTATAATCTTAAATACAAAAGATTGTATCATAAATTGAGCATCGAAAACTTGAAATATGAGTTGGCTATCAAAGATAACAACAGTGAATCGTATTTGACGCAAATTTGTTTTGCAGGCGTCATTTCGTTAGCTTACATACTTATGGCAAGTGCAATGGTTGTGATGTCTATAATTGCATTTGTGTTTAGTATCATAAAAATGCTTTCAAACGGCGAGAAAACGCTTAAATTCTGGAATGGGTATTCCAACTTACTGGTGCTCTTCTTGTTCTTGTCCATAACGTTATTGTTTGTGCTTGGTATTTCATCCGCGTTGATTTCACTTACAATGATATTTAGATTGTTGTTTGAGTGTATTGCAGTTGTGTTCGTTATGGCGGATGAGTTGAGCGAAAAAGACGCAAGACGCCAAGCGATTTTCAAAGTCGCTTCTATCGTGCTTTGCATTATCGTTGTGGGAGTCTGTTTTGCTCCTTGTTTTGCCACTTCAAAGGATGTTACCCAAACAAACACGGTTGATGGTAAAGAGGTCAAAATAGAGTACAATATAAAAACAAGGGAAACAAAAAACTTGTTTTTAGCAAATTCGATGAGCAAGGAACAGTATGATTCCTATTATAAGAAAAAGACACATGAGGAATTTCTTGAATATATAAAAACATCGGTCGATAATCATGGTGAACGTTATTATTACGGTTATGGCAGTAGCAATGCATACGATATCGTAAGAAGTGTCTTTTTAGATAAATACACGTATAACGATGCTCAAGATTTGGCAATAGGATACAACCTTTTGATTGTGGCGCTGTTGTTTGTCGGGGTGTATGTGTGTTTGGCGCAATATGCAAATAAAGGATGTGCAATCGCAAGACGAATTGTGCTTATATTAACAATTTTGCTATTGATTGGCGCAATGGCTTGCGGTGGCGTTATGTGCGCAAAGGTCAACAAATATATGGATGACAATGATATAGAGGGCTTCAAGATGTCGCTCGATGCGGGACTGATTTGCGCGACGTTGTTTGCAATCGGCACGGTGGTGTGCGACTTTTTGCTGAATACTATCGAGAAAAAGCGTGGCAAAAAAGATGGGTTGGTGCAAGTGTAAGAATAAGATTTGTCAATGCATAATAACGACGAAAAAGCGCGACTTCGGTCGCGCTTTTTCATTATCCGAGCAGTAGTATAACTTGCTTTTTCATATCCATGCAAAAGCGTGATTTGTTTTTATATCCGCGTAGTACGGCTTTTTTTGCGTTAGCTATATGCAAAACTCGTATTTTCTCGTTGATTATAATTCTTACGTAATTCTTACAAAATGCGGAAAAGTGGCGGAAAACCGCGTGAAATTGTAAAGTTTTTGTCAAGATTTTTGCTGTTTCGGGGTGCGATAATATAGTCGTAAAACAAAGGAGGCAATTATGCAAAAGGTTATCGCACTTACGGGTGCAAGCGGAAATATGGGGCGTGAAACGCTGATGCAACTATTTGAAAGCGACGTCGTGGGCAAAATCAAGGCGTTGCTTGTGAGCGGAAGAAGAGAAAAGAAACTCGCAAGAGAGTGGAAGCGCAAATACGGCGCGAGATTTGAGGCAATATTCGGTGATATCGCAAATATCGAAGATTGTAGAAAGCTCGCCCATGGCAGTGATTACGTTCTCAATCTTGCGGCGGTCATTCCGCCCACGGCAGACCATTATCCAGTACTTACGGACAGATGCAACCGACTCGGTGCAATGAACATCGTGGACGCGGTGAGCGAGATAGGTGAAAATCAACCGAAACTCGTGCATATATCCACCGTTGCCATATACGGCAATCGCAACTACAAACACCCATGGGGAAGAGTTGGCGATCCGCTCATATCCAGCACGTACGACGAGTATTCCGCAAGCAAAATCAAGGGTGAACGCTACGTTATAGACAGCGACGTGCAAAATTGGGCGGTGTTGCGCCAAACGGGTATGCTCCACTCAAAGATGCTGTCCAACAATATGAAAGACGGACTGATGTTCCATACGTGCTTCAATGCGCCTATCGAGTGGGTTACGGCGCGCGATAGCGGACTTTTGATGCGTAGGCTCGTGGAAAAGGACGCAAAAGGTGAGCTTGAAAGCGCGTTTTGGAAAAAGTGCTACAACATAGGCGGTGGCGCGTGCAACAGAGTTACGGGTTACGACACTTTTGACGAGGGATTTAAGATTATCGGCGGTTCTACGCAAAAGTATATGAAGCCGAGTTGGAACTCCTTGCGCAACTTCCATTGTATGTGGTTTCAAGACAGTCATATCCTCAACGATTATTTCGATTTCCAACACGAGGACGTAAAGGACTATTGGCAAGAGATTTTGTCCAAACACGAATACTACCGTCTCGGAAAACTCGTGCCCGCAAAACTCGTGTCCAAACTCGCGATAGAAAGGCTTCTCAAAGACGATAACGCGCCGAGATATTGGGTGAAAACCAATCAAAACGGCAGAATTCGCGCGTTTTTCGGCAGTAAGGACAATCTGAACTGTATGCCTACGGATTGGGAGCATTTTCCCGTCCTTGCGCACGGACAACTTGCCGACGGAAGCATAGATTACGACGATATGAGGGATATAAACAAGCTCAAAGAACACGGATATATCCTCGATCACGGCTATGACGAAAGCAAGCCGGATAGCGAACTCGATATAGAGGATATGCGCTCGGCGGCGGAGTTTAGAGGCGGAAAATGCCTCTCGCAAAGTATGACGAAGGGTGATTTGTACACCAAACTGCAATGGGAGTGCCACGACGGACATAAGTTTTGGGCGTCACCGTATTGCGTGCTCAAAGCGGGGCATTGGTGTCCCGAGTGCTGTCAACCGAGCCCGTGGGACTACGATAGGCTGTCAAAGTTTATGCCGTTCTATGCGCAAGTGTGGTACGACACCCACGCAAGAGGTGAAAACTGTACGTATTTTTATGACGACAAACATAACGCGTGCTATACGCATTTTGAGGAACAACTATGAAAAACGCAATAATTTATACGTTTTCGGGCACGGGAAACACAAAAAGAGCGTGCGATATATATAAGCAAGAATTTGAGAAAAACGGCGTCGAAACTACGGTTTTTCCGCTCAAAAAAGGCTTTGAGAATTTGCCTAATCCAAACGAATACGACTACGTGGGTTTTGCCTATCCCATACACGGATTTAACGCGCCGTCCATTATGCTCGACTTGGCAAGGGCGTTGCCAAATGCAAGCGGAAAAGAGTATTTTGTGCTAAAAACGTCGGGTGAGCCTCTTAAAATCAACAACGTGTCTTCAATCAAGATGAATTGCATTCTCAAAAAGAAAGGTTATGTTGCAAAGAGCGAATATCACTACGTGATGCCGTACAATATGATTTTTCGCCATACGGACGAGATGAGCGTAAAAATGCTCGATACTCTCAAAAATCTTGCCCCTATCGAGGCAAGAGAAGTGCTCGAAGGCAAGACGCACAAACTCTCCAAAGTGCCTTTCGGCGCGCTTTGGGCGTGGATAGTGCGCATAGAACAGCCCGCAATGAAGATGAACGGGAAGCATTTTAAGGTGAACAGCGAAAAGTGCATAAAATGCGGTGCTTGCGCAAGGAATTGCCCCGTAGGGAATATAAAAATCGACGAAAACGGCAAATTCACCTTCGGCGGGGACTGTCTTATGTGTACGAGATGTTCCTTCAATTGCCCGACGGACGCCTTTAGCATAGGTATTCTCAACGGGTGGCGTGTCAACGGTAAGTACTCGTTTAAGACTTCGCAAACGCCACAAAAGGACAAGCACGCTTGGTATTGCAAAAAGGCATACGCAAGATATTTTGCAAACGCAAAGAAGAAAATCGAGCAAAATCAAACATCGTTGACAAAAAATCTTGAAAATAATGCGGATTGTGTTGTACAATAATAAAAAAGATAAAAGGAATAGGATATGAGAAAGATACTTATTGCCGAGGACAATAGCGAAATTTCCGATATGATGAAGAGCTATCTTCAAAGGGCGGGACACGACGTGTATCAAGCCTGCGACGGCGTGGAAACGCTAAAAAAGGTCAAGGACGTGAAGCCGGACCTTGTGCTCTTGGATATTATGATGCCCAAACTGGACGGGTTCACCGTGTGCGAAACGTTGCGCAAGACTACCAATATCCCCGTTATCGTGGTGTCGGCAAAGGTTGCGGAAGAGGACAAAGTGCGCATGTTCGACCTCGGTGCGGACGACTATATCACCAAACCGTTTTCTTTCAAAGAAATGGTGATGAGAGTGGGGGCGCAACTTAGAAGATATTACGAATTCAACGTCGTGCCTACGGGGGACAGACGTTACGGCGAATTGCTTATCTCACCGTCGAGATACGAGGCGCGCGTGGGTGAAGAGCCTCTTGTGCTCACGTCCAAAGAGTTCAAAATTCTCGACTATCTCACCGCACACGAAAACCAAATTATGCCCAAGCAGAAGATAATCGACGACGTGTGGGGCATTGACGAATATATAGACGAAAACACCGTTGCGGTGACGATTGCAAGACTTCGTGACAAGCTCTCGAAGGTGGGCATTAACAACGTCGTTACCGTATGGGGACTCGGATATAAGTGGCAAGATTAAGTAACAAAATCGCAAAAACACACTTTATGCGTGCAAAACGGATAGATAAAACTTGAGTTATGAAAAGAAGTGAAATCGTAAAAATAGAAAGGACGCTTGCGCGTTTTCAAGACGGGGACTTGTATACGCGTGTAGATACGAGCGGTGTGGGCGAGTATCACGCAATTGCGGTAAGACTTGAAACACTGCGACTTTCTATGCTCAAAATCAAGGACGAGCAGGCGCAAACGGAGAAAAGAGCGAGCGTGTCCATATCTTCCGTCGCGCACGATATGAAGACGCCTCTTGCGATAATCTCGGGATACGCCGAGTGCCTGTCGGACGGTCTCGACGACAAAGACTATCCCGCGTTGATTGCTCAAAAAACCGAGCAAATGAACGAGATGGTCGTGGGTATGGTGGAAGCCGCAAGGAACGCAAAGAGCGACGGCGAAGAACATCGAGTGCTTTACGACGCAAGGGTGTTGTTCGGAAATATATTTGACAAGCAACAAGCACTCGTCGCCACGAAGAATATAAAACTCAAAGTGGGCAAAATTCCGCACGTCAATATCCGAGCGGATAAAACCAAAATAGAAAGCGTCGTGCAAAACCTTATCTCAAACGCCGTCAAGTATTCCAAAGAGAAGACGACTATTAAAGTGACGTTTAAGCGCAACGGCGGATTTTTGTGTTTTTGCGTGAAAGACGAGGGTATGGGTATTGCCAAAGAGAATATTCCGCTTGTGTTTGACCAATATTTCAAAGAAGACGCCTCTCGTCCGAGCGGTGCAAGCCAAGGTGTGGGACTTTACGTGACCAAATGCGTTGTGGACGACTACGGCGGAGATATATTCGTGAAGAGCAAAAAAGGCAAAGGAAGCAAGTTCTTCGTCAAACTTCCCATTGAGCAAAGCATGGAAGAACGCAAGTCGTTTACGGCAAAATTCGACGGTTTGCCACTCGTGGTGAAGAACCTTATTATGTTCTTGTTCGGCATATTTTGGTGTTGGATATATCGCTTTGCAAAGTATAGCGAAACGAGATATACCACCACCCTCGTGACGGCAATATTGTCTTTGGCGCTGTTTATTTTTGTGTGGCCGATAGATTATATTAGCATACTCGTGTATGGAAAACCTACCTTTTTGGCGGACTGAAAAAGCGTAAAAGAATTTACTTTTTTTGCGGTGAAAAACGAAGAAAAAAGATTGTGTTTTTGCGTTAAAAAAGGAAAAATTTGAGATAAAAAATAAGGGAAAACGATGCCGATATAGGCATTGGAAAAAATTAAATGAAAGGACGGTATCGTATCGTCGAATGTAAAAATATGGACGACGGCGCATAAAGAGCGCGGTCGTTTTTTATATAGTCGAATGATTTTATGCCACACAACACACGAGAAGTGTCCACTTTTATTAAAAAATCTTTAATGAATATTAAAAGCAAAATGTATAAAAATCATTGACGAAACGAGAGAAAAATGCGTAAATTTTCAAAAGCGGTCGTTGTAAAAACGAGATGGAAACGATGCGTTTAGAAAAATTTTGAAATCGCAATGATTGATTAAAAAAGCGCTTTACGGTGCGATTTTGAAATATAAACACGTTTTTGTGACGAAACTCGGTGAATATTGCGTGCCAACGGTATGCGAATTTTGCGCATTTTCGCGTGTCGAAACGGCGTAAATTTTGGCAAAAAACAGCGGTTTAATTGCTTATGCAACCGTATGCAAAAATTATAATTTATGCATAAAAATACAAGTTTGTAAATTAAAATCGAATTTTGTAAAAATTGTGTTTGACACTTATAAACGGGAGTAGTAAGATTATCTGGTATCAAAAAATATGCGCGTGCGTAAGTGCGTGCATATATGTATGAAATTTATACAAAACGTATGCAAGAGGAAATATGAAACGAAAGGTATTGGTCGTAGTGTTGATAATGGTTGCACTGGCAAGTTTGCTCGTGGCGTGCAACTCATCCGCCAACTACGACGGTATGACGAAAATTGTTTACGAATTGGAAGGCGGTTCGTATATGAACTGCGATTTGCCCGTGTTGCAATATTACGACTTCGAAAAAGGCTCGAGCAATCTCATCTATGATCCGACGACGCTGTCGAGAGAGAGCGTTACCAAAAGCGGTTACAACTTTTTGGGATGGTTCAAAACCAAGACGGGAGAGGGCGACGGAGCGACCTATTCGGACAAATGGGATTTTGCAAAAGATAAGGTTGGCACGGAAGGCATAACTCTCTATGCCGGTTGGGAACTCAAGGTGAAATACACCTACAACGTCTGCTACGTCGACGACAACGGCGACAAGCAAGTGCTCGGAACGTACAGCGTCAAAGAAGGCGAAGAGTTTGACGACAGAAAGAAGTTTGCCAACAAACGCAGCGGTTACACCGCATACGTGCACGAAAACGGCGCCTTGCTCAACGGCGGATATTATCTGGACGCGGAGTATACGATACCCGTTGAGGGATACAAGCATCCGGGCGGGGACACAGACCGTGCAATCGACGTGTATGCAAAATATATCAAGGGCGAATATACCATAGTGCGCACGGCAAAAGAGCTCGAGAAAGCGAAAACGAGCAGTATTTATCTCGACGCCGATATCGATATGGGTGGCAAGACGTTGGTCTTTGACGTTTATACGAAGAGAACGTTTGAAGGTAACGGACACACGATTTCCAATTTCAAACTCGTATATGACCTCGGCGACTTGCAAAAGAACTTCGAAAACGATACCGAAAACGCAGTGTACGTGTCCTTGTTCGGCAAGATTGCGGACGCGACTGTGCAAAACGTAAAATTCAAGGGCGTGCAACTTGTTGTAGAAGGAGAATTCAGTAAGGCTCAATACGTGTACGTCGCACCGTTTTGCATGACCGCATCGGGAGCAACAGTGAAAAGCGTAACCTTTGAATGGACATACAAAATCGTCAGTCTGCCGAGCGCAACGGCAAAGATCAACATTTCCGACAGCGGATATCAAACAGCCGACGAGGCGTCGAAGAACAACTGGGATTTGACGTTGAATATCGTCGAAACGAAAACCGAAGAATAACGAAAAACAAAAACAAATCCGAAACGAATTAAGGAGATAGATATGAAAACAAGAAAAATCAAGACGATCATATGTTTGGTTTTGGTTGTTATCACCGCTTTTGCGAGCATTTCGGTGCTTGCGGCGTGCAACAAAAACAAATCCGCTTATGACAACGAAAACGATCCGTTGGTCTTCTCGACGCAAGCGGTCGATAAGGTATTTAACCCGTTCTTTGCATCGACGGGCCCCGACAACAGCGTCGTGGGTATGACGCAAATCTCTATGCTTGCAAACAACACGAACGGCGACGTCGCATACGGCGACGACGAAGCGGTTGTGACCAAAGATTTGCAAATCGTGCAAGAGGGTAACGACATCGACGGCACGACGACATACTACTTCGTACTTAAGAACAACATCCGTTTCTCCAACGGCTCTTATCTCACGATTAAGGACGTGCTTTTCAACTACTACGTGTACCTCGATCCCGCATATACGGGCTCAAGCACCATTTATTCTACGGATATCGTAGGATTGAAAGCATACCGCACTCAAAGTCGCGATGAGAGCGAGCAAGACAACTTCAACGCTCAATTCAAGAATGAAGCGGCGGGCAGAATAAGCAAACTTGTCGATGCTTGCACGGCTGTTTTTAAGGCTCACGACGACGCAGACGAAAGCGTTGAGGCAATGACCGAATATCTTACCGATTATGCAACAGCAAACTCCGGTTACGAGAACGTCGTCGCAGACTTCAAAAAGGCGGTGGAATTGTTCAGAGAAGAACTTGCAACCGACTATTCCAACAGCGTTGACTCCTACAAGGATATTTCCTTCAAGGACGAAGACGGCAATCTTTTCAAAGACTTGTTCACCACCGACCAAGAAGCGTTCTTCTACAACGAAGGCATGATCACGTGGAATAAGAAAGAAGCCAAATTGAGCGTATTCAACGACGACTTGGAAGGCATCAAGTCTTGGTCCGTACCCAAAGACGGCGAGAATGAAGAGCAGGCAAAGGAAAGAGCAAAACAACAAGCAATCGATATCGTGTTTGAAGAAAAGATGCCCAAGAGCATCGTGGAAATCGTGTCTTACTGGAATACTTCCGTAACTCTTTCCGAATACCTTGAAAAACAAGCAATGGAAGAGTTTGCGCAAGGAAAAGAAAGAACGGTGTCCAACATCGAAGGTATTAAGTTTGCAAACCGCACGGAAAGCGTGGTTGTAAACGGCAGAGAGTATAGTGCCGTCGAATACGATGCAAACGGCAATGTCAAAGAAGGCTTCAACGAAGTGCTTTCAATCACCATCAACGGCGTCGACCCCAAGGCAATCTGGAACTTTGCGCTCGGTATCGCTCCGATGTACTACTATTCTTCAACCAATTGGCACGGCAAGAACTATATCGCGTCCTTTGACTATGAAAAAAACTTCGGCGTTGAATTTATGTCTCAAACGTTTATGAACGAAGTGGTCAAAGATCCGAATAAGGTGGGCGTTCCCGTCGGCGCGGGTGCGTATGCGGCAAGCAAGTCCAGCGGCGGTATCGACAACATCGCTTCCGGTGAGTTCTACGACAAGGGCGTCATCTACTTCGAGAGAAATCCGTACTTCTGTATGGGTGCCACAAAGATTAAGAAAGTGCGTTATCAAGTAGTTGGCTCAAACAACGTTACGACGACGCTTTACACAGGCGCGGTTGACTTTGCAGAACCCAACGCAAAACCCGAAACGATTGAGGAAATCAACAGCCACGACGGATATTCTTGCAAATCTGTCCCGACGCTCGGTTACGGCTATATCGGTATTAACGCGGGTAAAGTTCCGTCAATCAAGGTAAGACAAGCGATTATGCACGCAATCAATACGCAAGAGACCGTCGATTATTACAAGACGACGGCGAGCGCGATTTATCGTCCGATGTCTCGTTCAAGCTGGGCATATCCCGGATACAACAACGGCGAATACGGCACGGACGATCCGACTCCGTACTATCCGTATGTCGGCGATTCGGTACCTTCGGACTTGTCGGTGGTCAACCCCGATTACAAAGAGTTTGTACAAAACGAAGGACTTTCCGCGGGACAAAAGATGAGCGAAGATCAACAAAAGAGATTTATCACTTCTTTGGTTGAAAGCGCGGGCTACTCCATCAACGCAGAGGGTATCTACCAAAACGGTAACAACAAACTCAAATACACGTTCACCATCGCGGGTGAAGAGACGGATCACCCCGCATTCAACGCTATGTTGCACGCAAGAGAGATACTCAATCAATGCGGATTCCAAATCACCGTGACGACGGACTCCAACGCACTCAAAAAGTTGTCCACCGGCGACCTCACCGTATGGGCGGCGGCTTGGGGCTCTACAATCGATCCCGATATGTACCAAGTCTATCACAAAGAATCCACGGCAACGTCCGTGCTCAACTGGGGTTATAAACAAATCCTCAACGATACGACGGGAAAGACGTACGGTACGGAAATTGCCATCATCGACGAGTTGTCCGAAATCATAGAGGAAGCCCGTAAGACGACGGACAGATCGAAGAGAGCAAAATCTTACGAAGAAGCGCTCAATCTTGTAATGGAACTTGCGGTTGAACTCCCGACTTATCAAAGAAAAGACTTGTTTGCATACAACACCAACAAGATCGACGTCGGAACGTTTACGCCGGACAGTGAACTCTCGTCCTTTAAGGGCTTGACGAGCGAAATATGGAATTTGTCTCTCGTAACGGAAAGATAACAAAATATAACAAAAAAAGAGCAATGCGCTACGGCGCGAAAATACTATGAGGAAAGGCGCGATTTGAGGCAAATCGCCTCAAATGCGCGCGTGTATAAAGATGTTTAAGTATATCGTCAAAAGAATACTGATTTCCATAATAATATTGATTGGCGTGTCCATCATCATCTATACGATGGTGAGATTGATGCCAAACGATTACGTGGATTTGAAGTATTCTCAACAACTTCAAGCCGGAACGGTTACTCAGGAAGACATCGCGCGATTCAAGGAATTGTACGGAATCGGCGACTCGTCTTTCGAGGGTATAATGGGCGGATATTTTAAGTGGCTCGGCAATATGTGCAAGGGCGACTTGGGGGTATCGTTTAAGTATGAAAAGCCCGTGGGACAAGTCATAAGCGAAAATATGTGGATTTCGTTTGCGATTGCGTTTATAGCAACGATTTTGCAATTCTTGATTGCAATTCCGCTCGGTATAACCAGCGCAACGCACCAATATTCCGCTCGCGACTACATTACTACGGTGCTTACGATGGTGGGTATTTCCTTGCCGACGTACTTCTTTGCGGCTATCGCAATTAAGATTTTCTCCGTCGACCTCGGAATTTTGCCTCCTAACGGACTTATCAACGCAAGCATGGACTACGCAAACGATTTTGCGGGACAAATGACAAAATTCGGCGATATGTTGCAACATATGGTATTACCTATCTTCGTCAGCGTGTTCTTGTCCATCGGCGGTCTTATGAGATATACGAGAACCAACACTTTGGAAGTGCTAAACGCCGACTACATAAGAACGGCAAGAGCCAAAGGTCTGTCCGAAAAAACGGTAATCTACAAGCACGCTTTTAGAAATACGCTCATTCCGCTCGCTACGTTGCTTGCGGGAATTTTGCCGTCTTTGTTCGGCGGTATGATGATCACCGAGCAAGTGTTCGGTATCGACGGTATAGGCCGTCTGGCGTATCAGGCTTTGAAGGAAGGCGATATCCCGTTCGTTATGGGATACAATATGTTCCTTGCGGTTTTGACGGTTATCGGAACGTTGTTGTCCGATATTATGTACTCGATAGTTGACCCGCGCGTCAAACTCAGCAAATAGTAGGTGAATTATGGAAGAAAAAGATTTGAAAAACATAAACATCGACGGCTCTGACGTGCAAGATGCGACCGCTCTCGAAGAGCAATCCGCAGTGGTCGAAAATACGACGGAAGCGGAAAACGTCGCGACGGCGGGCGATACGCAAGAAAAAGAAAGCAAAGACGATAAAGTCGAATACGTATACAAGGAAATGAGCCCCTTGAGAATGGTGGGAAGAAGATTTTTCCGTTCCAAACTTTCAATCGTGGGACTCGTAATGATAGTGTTCCTTATTCTGTTCTCATTCCTCGGACCGGTGATTTACGACAAGTGGGGCGAGGAGACGGTTGACAGAGCGGAAGTCGTCAGCACCATAAGAAACTCTTACGACGTGGTTGACGAAAACGGTGAGACAATCACCGTCAAGGAAGTGTTGCAACACAAATCCGAAATCAACTCCTATGCGGATCCGTCCAAAGATCATCTTCTGGGCACGGACGATAAGGGTATGGACGTCTTTGTAAGACTTATGTACGGCGGACGTATCTCCTTGACCATCGGCTTCATTGTAGTAATACTCGAAACGATAATCGGTATAATTCTCGGCGGTCTGGCGGGCTACTTCGGCGGCTGGGTGGATCAGTTGATTATGCGTATAGTGGATATATTCACGTGCGTGCCTACGCTTCCTATATTGCTTATCGCGTCGGCTATGATCGACTCGTGGCAAGTGGACGCGGATACGAGAATTTACCTCTTGATGGCAATCATCACCATATTCAGTTGGAGCGGTGTGGCGCGTCTCGTTAGAGGACAGATTTTGTCTTTGAGAGAGCAAGAATACATCACCGCGACGGAAGTTATGGGCTTGCCGACGTGGCGAAAGATCTTCGTGCACCTCATACCCAACGTTATGCCTCAACTTATCGTATCGATGACGCTCGGTCTCGGCAGCGTTATCTTGTACGAGTCCACGTTGAGCTTCTTGGGACTCGGTGTTCAATTGCCGAAAGCCGCTTGGGGTACTATGATCGCAACGTCCAACGATCCGCAAGTGTTGAGTTACCATATGAATATGTGGTTGCCGGCAGGTATTATGATCGTTATCGCGGTGTTGGGCTTCAACTTCGTGGGCGACGGCTTGCGTGACGCCATGGATCCCAAAGCGAAAAAATAATTGACAGGTGGTTTTATGAAAATAGAAAAAAAGAAAAAAGCGTCAAATTATCTGTCAATACGCGACAGCAGAAAAATAATCAGATACAACATCAAAAAGATGAGGTATTACGAGGCGCAAAAGCGTAAAAAACGCGATAAGAGCGAGTATACCGTCACTATGCGCGACGAAAACAACCTCATCGAGATAGAAAACCTCAAGACTTGTTTCTTTACGGACACGGGCACGGTTATGTCCGTCAACGGCGTATCTTTTGAGATACCCAAGAACAAAATCGTGGGCGTCGTGGGTGAGTCCGGTTGCGGAAAGAGCGTAACGTCGCTCTCCATTATGCAACTTGTGCAAGCCCCGCAAGGACAAGTGGTTGACGGTCAAATAAGATTCAACTCCGACGAGCTCGGCTACGACGAAGAGGGCAAAAAGATTGCTTACGACATCGCAAAAATGCCGACCAAAGAGATGTATAAGGTGCGCGGAAAAGACATCACGATGATTTTCCAAGAGCCGATGACCTCGCTCAATCCCGTCTTTACGATAGGTTTCCAACTGGACGAAGTGTCCTTCACGCACAATCCGTCCGTGAGCAAACAAGAAGCAAAAGCGGTGAGTATCGAGATGCTCAAAAAAGTAGGCATCGCGATGCCCGAAAGAGTGTACGCCTCATACCCCCACGAGTTGTCGGGCGGTATGCGTCAAAGAGTTATGATTGCAATGGCTCTCGTCGGCGATCCCAAACTCATCATTGCGGACGAGCCGACCACGGCACTCGACGTCACCATTCAAGCGCAAATCCTCGAACTTTTGAAGGACTTGCAACGCAAAGAGGGATGCTCCATTATGCTCATCACGCATGACCTCGGCGTTATTGCGGAAATGGCGGACGAAGTGGTGGTTATGTACGCGGGCAGGGTGATTGAAAAAGGCACGGCAAGTGAAATCTTCCACGATCCCAGACACCCCTACACGATAGGACTTCAAAAGAGCAAGCCTCTCATCACGTCCCCGTCAAACGAACCGCTTTATTCAATACCCGGACAAGTCCCCAGCCCGATAAATTTGCCCAACACTTGCTACTTCAAGAACAGATGCGCAAAGTGTATCGGCGCGTGCGATGGGGAATATCCGCCCGAAATCAAAATCAGCGACACTCACTACGTGTCCTGCTATCTGTACGAACAAAAGGAGGGCAATGAACAATGAGCGATATCCAAAAGAACGAATTGTTTGACGACGCTCAAAGCGTCGAAAACGAGCAAACTGCCCTTCAAGATACGCAAGAGAATAAAGACGACATCATTTTGGAAGTGGACGACTTGCAAAAGCACTTTGTGCTCTCACGCACGTTGCTCGGCAAACCGACCTCCACTCTCAAAGCAGTCGATCACGTCAGTTTCAAACTCAAAAGAGGCACTACCATCGGTATCGTGGGTGAGTCCGGTTGCGGAAAAACCACGATGGGCAGAACTATCCTTAAACTGTACGATATCGACGGCGGAAAAGTGTACTACAACGGTGAAGATATCACCGATATCTCCAAAAAGAAGATGCGCGCGTTGAGAACGTCGATGCAACTTATCTTCCAAGATCCGTATTCCAGCCTTCCGCCGAGAATGACCATCGGCAGTATCATTTCCGAGGCGGTGAAAGTGCATAAAATCGTGCCGAAGGAAGAGGTTTCCTCGTACGTGCGCGACATAATGAAGAAGTGCGGATTGCAAGAGCAATATTACGACCGTTATCCGCACGAATTCTCGGGCGGTCAAAGACAACGTATCTGCATCGCAAGAGCGTTGGCAGTCAAGCCCGACCTCGTTATATGCGACGAGCCGGTAAGCGCGCTCGACGTGTCCGTGCAAGCGCAAATCATCAATTTGCTTAAAGAATTGCAACAAACGATGAACCTCACTTACGTGTTCATCTCCCACGATTTGTCGGTGGTCAAGTACATAACGGACGAAATTATGGTTATGTACCTCGGCAATATGATGGAAAAGGGCGAGACGGACGAATTGTTTGACAATCCGCTCCACCCGTATACGAAGGCGTTGTTTTCGGCGGTTCCCGTACCCGATCCCGATGTGAAGAGCAAGAGAATTATTCTCGAAGGCGATATTCCGTCTCCCGCAAATCCGCCCAAGGGTTGCAAATTCCACACTCGTTGCTCGCAATGTATGAACGCGTGCAAGATCATCGAGCCGAAGTATCACGAGGTTACGCCCGGACACTTCGTTGCCTGCCACCTCTACGACGAGGATATTATGAGCAGACAAGAGGAACTTGACAAAGCGTACGAGCACGTCAAAGAGATGGAAGAGCGTCAAAAAGAGATTGCGGAAGAATACGACGTAATCAAGAAAATCAAGGACGCTTTTGAGAAAATCCTCAAAAAGAAGAAATCAAACGACGAGACTTTGGAAGAGCCCGTACCCGTTGAAAACGACGAAATCAAAGAGGAAATCGGCGGTGAAAACGACTTCAACGGCACGGATATCATTCAAAACCAAGAAGTGACGCACACGCTTGAAGACGACAACGTCCAAAGCGTAAGCGACGTAAACGACGATGAAGAAAGATAAAAAGAAGGTCAAAGTCATATACGTCGAAGACGACGGTCGCACGCTGTACAATATGGACGGCGTGAGACGTCAAAATGCCATTATTCCCGACAAGATAACCAATACCCGCCTTGAAAAAGAGAAAAACAAGGACAAGGAAGAGGCTCATCTCGAAAGGAAAGAACGGCACGCGGCAATCAGAGCAGGGTATGCGGTATACCTCCCGATTTTGTTCGGAGTGCTTATATGCTTTGCGGTGGTTGCGGTGGTGATGTACTTCTGGTTGAAGTAATATCGGTAAATAATATATAGTAATAAAATTTTAGGTATATCTATGAAAAGGAAACTAATCAGCATTTGCCTGATGGTTGCACTCATATCGCTGTCGGTGTTCACACTGGCGGCGTGCGGTGCAAACACGGGCAACAACGTATCCGACGGTAATACGGAAGTTGCGACCTATCAAAACTTGCGCGTTTTCAACACGGGTTTGAATCTCACGCAAGAGGAACAGTTGGATCGCATCAAAGCCGATTACCTCAAAGAGAACAACGGCTATCTCGACACGGACGAAATCGTGGTTATGGTCTCGCTTGAAGGCAACGCCCTCATCGACGACTATATCGACGAATATCTTGACGATTACGCAAGCGTTGCCGAGTACGCCGCAAGCGAGGTGGGCTCTAACAAGCGCATCTACTTGCAAGCACAACAAGAGGACGCCATAAGACGCCTTACGCAAAACGGCTTGATCGAGAGAGTAAAGTGCAGTTACGACACGGTTTTGAACGGTTTTGCCGCAACTATCAAGTACGGCAATTTGCGCGCGCTTGAAAATTCAAGCGGTGTTAAGAGCGTCATAATCAGCGATACGTACAATCGTCCGCAATCCACGTCTTCGACGGGTGCTTCTTCTATCACCAACCTCGTCGATGTGTACGAAACGGGTATTTTCAACTCGTCCAGTGTGCCTTATACCGGCAAAAATACGTCGGTTGCTATACTCGACAGCGGTTTTGATTGCTCTCACACGGTGTTCCAAAAAACTCTTGACGCAACCAAAGTGTCTTTCTCCAAAGAGGACATCAAGAGCGTTTTGTCGCAAACCAACGCCGCAAAATACACCACTGACATTGACGTAGACAAGGTTTACGTATCCAGCAAAATTCCGTTTGCGTACGACTACGCGGACAAGGATATCAACGTTTATCCGTACGACTCCGAGCACGGCACGCACGTCGCGGGTATAATCGGCGGTCAAGACGACGTTATCACGGGCGTTGCGGTGGATACGCAACTCGTGCTTATGAAGGTTTTCCCCGATTTGAGCACAGGCGGTAAGACGGAAGATATCTTGCTTGCTTTGGAAGACGCGGTCTTGCTCAACGTCGACTGCATCAATATGTCGCTCGGCTCTTCTTGCGGTTTTTCCAGAGAAGTCGACGAAGTGAACGTCAACGCGATTTACGACAAACTCAACGAAAGCGGTATTAGTGTTCTTACGGCAGCGAGCAACAGTTACAGCACGGGCTTCGGCGGTGCGCAAGGCAACACCAATATGGTCACCAACCCCGACTCGGGAACGGTCGGATCTCCTTCCACGTACGAGGCGTGCCTCTCCGTTGCGTCTATCAGCGGTACGAAGAGCAAATATATGGTCGGCAACGGCACGGACGTCATCTTCTTCAAAGAGTCCAACTCCATTACCGGTGACGAAAACGACTTCTTCAAAGAACTCGGCGTAACCGAAGGCGTTGCGAAAGAGTTCGAATACGTAACCGTCCCCGGCACGGGCGGAAAGACGAGCTACGCGGGGCTTGACGTAAAGGGCAAAATCGCTCTCGTAAGACGTGGCGACAACACCTTTGAAGAAAAAGCGCGCTATGCGAAATCCGCGGGCGCGATTGCGTGTATCATTTACAACAACATCGACGGCGATATCTCTATGTCGATGGGCAAGAGCGACCATATTCCTACGATATCCATATCCAAGGACAACGGCTACAAACTTGCCGCAAAGAAGAGCGGAACGCTTACCATTGCTTACAGCAACCAAGCAGGCCCGTTTATGTCCGACTTTTCAAGTTGGGGTCCGACTCCGTCGCTTGAACTCAAACCCGAAATCACCGCACACGGCGGAAATATCAAGTCCGCAGTGCCCGGCAACAAATACGACGAATTGAGCGGTACGTCTATGGCAACGCCTAACCTTTGCGGTATCGTGGTGCTTATAAGACAATACCTCAAAGAGAAGTACCCCGACAAGAACTGGAAAGAAATCTCCGTCCTCACCAATCAAATGTTGATGTCCACGGCTACGATTGCTCTCAACGAAGAAGGCAATCCGTATTCTCCGCGCAAGCAGGGCGCGGGGCTTGCCAGCCTCAAAAACCTCGTTGCGACAAGAGCGTATCTCACCGTCGACGCACAAGACGAAGAGGGTAACACGTACACTAAAGACCGCACCAAGATCGAACTCTTTGACGATCCTCAAAGAACGGGCTTGTATGTGATGTCTTTCAACGTCGTAAATATCTCCGACGATGTGTTGACGTACGATTTGTCACTCGTGGGTATGACGGAAAGCGTGTCTACCTCCGACGAAACGCACGTTGCGGAAACTCCTCAAATCCTCGAAGGCGTAAAGAACTTCGAGATTGTCGAGGGAGGGACGCTTGACGGCAACAAACTCACCGTTAATGCGGGCGCAACGGCAAAAGTGAAGGTGACGTACACTCTCACGAGCGAAGAAAAGAAACTTATCGAAAAACTCTTCCCGTACGGTATGTACGTCGAAGGATTTATAAAACTCAAACAAACGGGTGACGAAACCGACGACGCAAAGAACGTCGACCTCAATGTGCCTTTCCTCGCTTTCTACGGCGATTGGACGGAAGCTCCGATGTTTGACAAAACCTATTACGAAGTGGAATCCGAAGCGCACGACAAGGCAATCGACGACGAGGACAAAATCAAAGCCGATTACTACGCGACGACGCCTTACGGTTCGTATTTCTACAACTACATTATTCCTCTCGGAACGTATTTGTACGACGTGGATACCGACAAATACGACGAAATCCCCGCAACCGAGGATCATATAGCGATATCCAACATTCTCGGCACGATTGACGGTATCTCGGTGGTGTACGCGGGACTTTTGAGAGGCGCAAAGACGATGACGTTCACCATCAAAGACAAAGCCACGGGCGAGGTCATTTGGGAACACGTCGACTACAACGCAACCAAAGCCTATTCCTATGGCGGAAGTCCGTATCCTTATTACGAACAACTCAAATTCAAGTCTTTGGCAAACGGTCTGGTCAACAACACCGAATACACCTTTGAGATGAAAGGCGAGCTTGACTACGGCGACGGAGGTGCCGCAAAGAACGTCAGAAACAGTTTCGGTTTCGACTTCACGGCAGACGACGAAGCGCCCGTCATCAAGAGCGTTACGTACGAGAAAAAGTACGACCGTACTCTCAAAAAGGACAGATACTATATCAATATGGTTGTCTACGACAATCAATACGTGCAATCGATAACGCCGATTATCTTCACGTCGAGCAGTAGTTATACCTTCCTTACGGAGAATCCTATCCCCGTTTATAGCGAAAAGGGCACGGATACCACGATAAAATTTGAAATAACCGACTACCTCAAAGATATCGGCAACGACGCGTTGATTACAAGTGCGCTTGCGTTCTCTATCGACGACTACGCGCTCAACTCTAACATCTTCCTTTGTCAACTTCCCGGCACGAAGGGTGACTTCAAGTTCACCAAAGACGGCACGATGGACGGCTCCGACCTCATCATTTTGTCCGCTTACGAAGACGAAGTCATAGACCTTACGCAATATCTTGCGACAGGGGACGACAGCGTCGACGAAGACAAAGACTATTTGAAATACTTGAATTGGTCTTCTTCCAACGAAAACGTTCTCGAAGTCAAGAACGGTCTTGTCAAGTGCATCGCGGAGGGCAAAGCAACCGTAACGGTGAAAGAACAGATGGAACTCAACCAAGCGGTTGTCATAATCAACGTCAAGAAGAGAGCGTCCTCGTCCGACGACGAGGCGGCGACTACGAGTGCGACGGACGTATTTGCCTCGACAAGCGATATATCTCTTCAATCGGTTGCCGACGACTACAACAAAGCGACGCTCAAAGAATTGAGATTCTCGTACTACGACACGTTGTTTGCATACTCTCGTGCGGCGCAAACCAGCGAGATAGGCAAGACGGGGGACAGAAGATTTGTTGCTTCCGCTTCGGATATAGGCATGTACCCAGGTGAGAAAATAAGACTCAACTACGACGTAGAGCCGTGGTATGTGTCGGAGAAATACGAGTTCGAGTATTCCTCAAATAACACCAATATCGCGCAAGTCAACGAAAAGGGTGAAGTGACCGCACTCAAAGAAGGCTCGGCAATCATAACGATAAAGCCGAAAAACTCCTACATTCAAGCGTCGGTTACCATAAGAGTCAAGAACGAATTCGTCATCGAAAATCGTGAACTTGTCGCGTATAAGGGTCTTGGCGGAAACGTCGTTATCCCCGACGACGAAGGCATTTTGTACATAGGCGCGTTTGCGTTCTGCTTGTACGAAACGGACAACTCCGTGGAGCTTGACGAGGACGATTACGACGCAAACAAAATCCCCGCTTCCAACACCAGTGTTACGAGTGTGGTTATCCCCAAGGGCGTTGAGGAAATCAAGAAATACGCCTTCTACAACTGCACGGGACTCAAATCGGTGACTATACCCGATTCCGTCAAATATATACGTGAATTTGCATTCTACGGTGATAAGAAACTCGAAACTATCAATGTCGTCAAAGAAGACGGCACGATGGTTGAGGGCAACGACCTCACTCAAAGCAAAGTGGAAGTTATCGGTGCGTCCGCGTTCAAAAACTGCAAAGCGCTTGCAAGCATCAATCTCGCAAACATTTTGAGTATCGGCGCAAACGCATTCGAATACTGCACGTCTCTTACGAGCGTAAACCTCACGTCGTTGCGCAATACGGGCAAAGAAGCGTTTAAGGACTGCACGTCTCTCACGAGCGTGGTGCTCGACAAGTCGACTCAACTTTCCTATGCAATGTTTGCAAAGTCGGGACTTACGAGCGTGGATATATACAATCAACGCACGTTTATCCCCGAATATTGCTTTGCAAAATGCAACGACCTTAAGAGTGTGACCATTCACAACGACTTGTTGTCGATAGGCAAAGGTGCATTCAGCGATTGCCCCGCACTTACGAGCGTTGAGTTTGGAAGTAGTATCGGAGTTATCGGAGAGCAAGCGTTCTACAACTCCTCGGCACTTGAAAACATCACGCTTCCCGATTGCGAAGTGCAAATCGATCCTTATGCGTTCTACAAGTGCAGTGCACTCGCCAAAGTGACTTTTGGCGCGAATACTAAAATCAAACAAATCGAAGGCTTCGTGTTCAAAGACACCGCACTTTCTGCGTTCGAAGTGCCCGCGGGCAATACCAACTACTCGGCGGAAGGCAACTATTTGCTCTCAAAAGACGGAAGTACGATAGTTTTGGCGGCGGTCGGCGCCGAATACGGAGATTTGGTTATCGACGCAAAATATACCGCTATCGCAAACAGTGCTTTTGCGGGCGTGAAAGTGAATACCGTAACGTTTGAAAGCAAAGACACCGCAATCGGTGATTTTGCATTTGCGGGTTGCGATACTCTCACAAAAGTCACCTTTGCTTCCGAAACGGGCGCAACGGTGGGCAAGAGAGCGTTTGCGGCGTGCTCCTCTCTTAAAGAAGCGGTCAACCTCGACAAGTTGACGAGCATCGGAGAATACGCCTTCGTAAACACCGCGATTGCGTCGGTATCTATCGGCGAAAACACGGTAGTGGGCGAGGGTGCGTTCCTCAATTCGAGCGTGGAAACGGTTACGCTCGGCGCAAACGTAACGCTCAACCTCGGCGTGTTCCAAAACTGCGTACGCCTCGGCGTCGTGAATATGCCCGAGGGCGGAAACGTCCATATCGGACAAGGCTGTTTCGCAAACGATACGAAACTTCACACCATCGACCTCTCCAAGACGGACGATACCATCGAAAGGGAAGCGTTTTACGGTTGCACCTTGCTTATGAAAGCAAATCTTGCAAACGTCAAGTACGTCGGCGATTACGCTTTTGCGGATTGCGCGGGACTTTCCGAAGTCTACGTGCCTATCGTAGAGGTCATCGGGGCTTGCGCATTCGGTCGCTATAGCCAATTCGGATCCGCTTCGTGCTTCACGACTATCGAATTGCCCTCTACGCTCCGAGAAATCGGGGAAATGGCATTCCTTTACAACACTAAACTTGCAAGCATCGTCATTCCGTCTTCCGTGACAAAAGTCGGCAACTATGCGTTTGCGTACTGCACGGCTCTTAAATCGGCGCAACTTCCCGACAATATGACGGAAATTCCCGATTATATGTTCGGCGGTTGCGAATCGCTTGCGACGGTCAACCTTGCAAAAGTCACCAAGATAGGTCAATACGCGTTTACGCTTGCTCCTTTGTCAAGCGTGGATATTGCAAACGTCGTGTCTGTCGGTGAAGGTGCGTTTGCTCAAACCGGACTTTACGGAATAGTGAATGCGGACAAAATCGAGAGCATCGGCAACTATGCGTTCCAAGCAACGAGCATCACTGCTTTCAATGCTCCGAAGCTCAAAACCATAGGAAACTCCGCATTTGAAAAGTCCGCAATGCTCGCATCGTTTACGTTCTCGTCCGATCTCGAGAGCATCGGCAAAGGCGCGTTCTACGGATGCACGTCGTTGAGAAGTTTCGGTCGCTATACGAGCGGTCAAAACGTGACTTCCGCCGACGGTAAGATAAACGATTACGCGCTTTTGAACGACGGCGCTCTCTATGTAAAATTCGCGTCGGGTAAATACGAACTCAAAGCGGTTCCCGGCGGTGCGTATAAGAAAGAACTCGTAGTTATGGACGACACGGTGCGTATTGACGATTATGCGGGCAACGCAAACGTCAACATCACATCGATCGTGCTTCCCGACGGACTCAAACGTATAGGACAATACGCGTTCTACGGATACACCGCGCTTAAAAGCGTTGAGTTTAAGTCCGTTGTAGCGCCTGCAATGGAAAACTGCTACAACAAGGACGCAACGCTCTCGACAAGCGATCCGGGATACGAATTGCTTCACAATCAATTCGACGTATTCAACTACGAACTTGCGTATTTCAACTTCATCGACCTGCTCGGAAAGAAAAATCCGATTACTATGATTTTGCCTTCCAACGCAAAGGTTGAAGGATACGATTCGCTTGTATACCTCGTGTACTTCGGCAGTGTCGAAGACGCTCTCAGAAGCGACTACGAGGCAATGGAAAAGAGTTTGATCGAGTTCTATGATTACGCAAAACAAGTGGCTGCGCTTCAAAACGTAACCCTCGTAAACGAACAACTTGTAAGCAACGCGCTTACGGCATACAATTCCGTAACGCAAAATCCGACGACGTACGGCTACGACAAGGCAGAGTGGGACGCTCTCGTCAAAGCGGTTCAAGACGCAAAGACGACGATTAGAAATCTCAAATTTGCCAACGCAAGCGAAAAGGTCAAAGCGGTTCAAGCACTCATCTACGCATTGCCCGACACGTTCAGCGTGGGAGCAATCGACG
Source organism: Eshraghiella crossota (assembly GCA_963590075.1). Classification (GTDB taxonomy): domain Bacteria; phylum Bacillota; class Clostridia; order Christensenellales; family CAG-917; genus CAG-475. Next base: position 38,011 of record CAVANK010000006.1, on the reverse strand, counting down.
CCGTTAAGAACGTTATCGAGCAAATGGACGCGTTGCAAGCAAGCGACAGAGCAATCCTCGATACGGCCAAACTCGACGCGTTCAAAGCGTCGTACAACGAGTACCGCAATACGATAACAGAGCAAGTTACGCCTCTCAAAGACGCAACGAACAACATCGGCTTTGCAATCGTGTTTGCGTCCTCTCTCGCGCTTGCGGGACTGGTGCTCGTTATTAAACGCACGATTATATAATAGGAGGATGAAAAGATGAAAAAGACCAAGGTTATATTGTTGACGTCGGTAATCCTCGTCCTCGTATTCGCTCTCTGCGCTTGCGATTTCGTGATAAAAGATTTCGAAAAGTACAGTGAGGCAATGACAAAATCTATGGACAGCGTGACTGCGGTTAATTCGCATATTACTATGCAAGACCAAGGCGTGCTCGTCTACGAATATCAAAGAAATATGACGATCGACGGCAGTAACGCCAATATTACGACGGTTGAAAAGACGCTCAACTCGAGCTTCCAACTTGCCGAAAACACCAACACCGAGCAAAAATCGGGCGTTGACAGAGCGCAATTGTTGCCGATATCACTTTCCCAATACAGTGCAAACGACTTGAAAATGGAATCGAATAAGTTGTCTTGCACCGTAAGCGCGGAAGACTTCGCAAGCGTTATGAAACTCGGCGCATACGAGATTGGCGGAAACGCAAATATCACGTGCGAGTTCGAAAAGAAAACGCTTACGAAAATCACTTGCGAATTCGATACGAAAGACGGCAAACACGTCCAAATCGTACACGAATTCAACTATTGAGAAGGAGAGTGCGTATGAAAAAGTTTAATTACGTATTGGCAATAGCACTTATTGTCGTGTGCGCGCTCACGGCATTTGTTGCGTGCGACGATAAAGGCGGTTCGGACACGCCTACGACGCTCGCAACTCCGCAAAACGTCGAAATGTCCGACGCGGGTGTTATCTCTTGGACGGCGGTGCAAAACGCAACGTCCTACGTGGTGGTGCTCAACGGAAGCGAGTTCGAGACTACCGGCACGTCCTATCAAGTGGCACAAAGTTTGCTCGTAAACGATATCCGTTACAGCGTATACGCAAAGGCAAACGGTTGCAATAACTCCGCAAAGAGCGAAGAAGGCTTCTTTAAGGGCAAAGGCGTTACGCCAAAACCGCAAGAAGTGAAAGTCAGTATCTCCAAAACTGCGGAAATCAATAGCGGAAAGAGCGTAACTTACAAAGCGTATATCGACGGCGTCGAAGCAAAAGAAGGCGAAATTACGTGGTCGATTTCAAAAGGCAAAGACTACGCTACGATTGACGGCACCGGCAAAGTCACCGCAAACGAAGTTACGGGTGATAAAAATATCACAATCGTTGCGACAAGTACGGAAAACACCGCTTGCTATGCGGAACAGAAAGTGTTGATCGTCGCAAAGACGGATCTCACGCAAGATATGCTTGACGTCTTGTCTCAAGACAAAGTTGCTTTTGATGGATACGAAAAGATAGACCTTTATAAAACGGACTTGTACGGCAAGTTCTATAGAACCGTTACCGTGCCTTTGAGAACGGCGATGGACGGCACCAACTGGTATGCCGAATACGAGGATTCTTCCACGGGCGTAAAGACGGGGTTGTACTTTAAAAACATTGAAGGCAAAGCCAATCAAATAGGCGTCAACTTCATGAACGAAGAGCAATATGTTCCCATGCTCGACGACGACAATCAGACGGTTTCGTGGACGAACGCCGGATTGTACAACAGTCTTAAGGGGCTTTCGATTGACGATTTCGAATTTGATACAGAAGCGTGGAGATGGATGTACAAGGGCGACGAAAGCCGTTCCAAACTGCTCATCTCGGCAATGACTCCGTACGATTTCTCAATCAAGAAATGGGGACTTATTATCGACAGTGGCGAGATTCTCGGAATCTACGCACAAAGCAACGACGATTATCAGATAGTGCAAGGCTACAAGGCCGTACAAGAACTTTACGTCGCCGTTGACACGAGCGATGGCGTGAGTGTGCCGACGATAAGCAAATTCTCTCACGGAGAAGAACATAACAAGGCGTTTGAAACATTGCAAAACGCAATAGACAATATGCGCGCGCTTGAGAACTATACGCTTGATTTCTACGAGGCTACAAGCTCGCAATACGGAACGGCTTACAAGGGTTTCGTCGAGACGATTACGAATGATCTTTGCTATTTTACACCGTATACGGTGAAGTACGACAATGGTCAAAACGAGACGCGTACGTACGCCGAGAACGCATCCTACGGTTATAAGAAGATAAGCGACAATCTCTACAACGCATTTAGCGAAGAGACTAAAGCAGAAGAGAGCGATCCCACGACGTATAAAGCGACTCGTGCATATCAAAAGTCGTTTGAAAATGCAAGACCGAGCTTCGCATTCTCGTCGGAGATTTTTACGAGTTATGCTTATGACGAGGAAAACGACACCTACACGTATTACGTCAACGAGGCGATGTGCGGTGTGGCGTCCACATTCTTCTACGGCGTCGGCAACGATATCAACCTCTACGGAATATTTGCGACGAAGGGAATGTTGATAAATACGACGTTTACTCCGTTTGTAGTGGTCAAAGACGGTTATATCACAACGTCTTGCTTCTACTTCTACCTCGGCACGATGTTCGGCGTAGTGACAATCGAATATTCCGATTTCAACGCTACGACGACGCCGGATGGGGTAAACGTTAGTTTTGACGTAAGACAAGTACCGACGGAGTGGAGCCAATTGACGATGATAAAGAGCGACGAGGAATCATCCACTACGGAAGACGATGTCGAAGTCAATGCGAGCGATTACCTCAAAGAGTTTTTCGGCAAAGACAACGCAGACGAGATAGTCCCGTTCTTCGGCGACGTGTTGGGCGATACCTATGGCTTCGGCATGACGCTCACCAAGATACCGGGCGGACAAAAACAAGCAAAGCAAGCGTTGTGTCTGTACTACGACGTGCCTCTCGACACTGATTATACGATCAATTCCACGCTCACCTCGGTGAGAGAATTGCTTGCCCAAAAAGGCTTTGTGCGCAACGAATACGACGAGTATCACGATGAAGCGAACGGCATCTGGTATGCTCCTACCGATCAAAGCCTCGATTTTGTCATCTATATATGGAAAGACTGACAAATCAACGCAGGAGGGGAGCCACGCTCCCCAAGGTGCACGATTATAAAAAGAAAAAATAAAATTTGCATAAAAGGAGAACAAACAATGGAAACACGCAAAAGAATTAAGAAAAGCGTAATAACGCTTGTTTGCGTATTGTTGCTTGCAAGCATGGTACTCACTCTCGTTGCATGCGATGACAAAGAAGACGAGACATTGCCGACTATAAGCATCGTAACAGATCCCGACGGTGGTGCCGAATTGTCAAGCGGTGACGAAGTTACCTTCCTGGTTTCGGTGTCCGACAACAGTGCGTACACCGTTTACGTAGACAACGAAAAACTCGCAAAAATTAACGGAAAGAAGATGCAAATCCTCAAAAACCCGACCGTTGATACGGAAATTAAGTTGATTGTCAAAGTCAATCGTTTCCCCAATTATACGAAATCGGTTAGTTTTGTAGTGAAAGCACCGGCCACGACTCCTACGCTCGTGATATCTTCCAAGACTCCTTCGGGTAAAAAGCTCAAAGAAGGCGATACCGTCGTTATCAATGCCACAGTTTCGGACGGCAGTGAAGCCATCATCGATGTAAGCAACACCGAGCTGGCAAGCGTAAGCGGAAACACCGTGAGCATCATTTCAACGCCTGAATATACGATGCCTCTTACCATCACGGCAAAGCTTAAAGACTACCCGAACGTCACGGCGGAAAGAAAATACTACGTGAGTGCCGTTGAAAAGGAAGGCGAGATTAAAGGCGCAAACGGCAATACGTTTACAACCGCTCTTCTCAAAGGGCTCGGCGGAGATAACATCACGGTTAATGGTACTATTACAGACGTCTACATTGACGGCAGTGATAGTTCGAATAACGAAAACAACGTGTATCACAGCGTTGTTAAGATGGATACCGACAAATGGTACGGCGAGTGGTATGCAGACGGAAAAGAATACAACAAAATCTACGACAACTACCGCAAAGGCACCGATGCCACGTATACGTATACCGACAATGAAAGCAACGTGAACGAGGGCGGACACGCACTTGAAAGAATATATATCAACAAGAACAACGAAGTTGCCACAAAGGTAGAAAGCGACTCTATGAGCAATCCGCTCATCTGGGAAAATCAACATTTGTGGAACCATTTGTCGGATATGGCAACCGATTTCAACAACAAGTTTGTTTATGACGCAGACAACGACGTGTTCACGTACGAGTGGTATACGGTGGAGAACAACATAGTAAAGGTCAAAGACGATAGCGATTATTATCTTTTGACTTACCTTTCTTACAGCCTTACTCCGCTCCTCGAAGATACTCTCGACGAAGTGTCGTTCAAGATGGAAAACGGTGCAATTACCAAGATGATTGCAAAGACTGAGACTCAGACGGGAGACAACGGCAATGTCGCATATACGACGGTAGAGCTTACGTTCTCGGATATCGGCACGACGGAAATTACCGATCCCGAAGTGTATCTCGATACCGAAGATAATCAAGATCTCGCAAACGCAATCGCAAAGATGAAAGAGGCGACCAATTATACGTTTGACGCAAAAGAAATTGCAACGGTAAGCCCCGATTATGATTCAAGCGATTACGATATGAGCGCATCCACGTCCGCATCTTTCCCGACGACAGCCAGCAAGGGTACCGTCGGTATTGTGGGGCGCATAACGTCGGATGCGATTTTGCTCAAAGAAACGTCCGAGTATCAAAACTATATGGACTATCAATACAAGATAGAGTACGACGGATACAAGCAAGTTACGACGGACACTTACGATTACTTTACGTATGATGCAACGCAAAAGAAACTTGTGGGCAAAACGCAATATGCGGGCACTATCGCGGATATAATTCCGCAATGGAATTTCTCCGCAAACGTATTCAAATTTGACGGTGACGTCAGAAAAGTAGTCGATGGTAAAACCGTTGTATATGCGGTGTACGTTTTGCGCGACAGCCAGATAATGGGCGAAATCGCAAAAGAGTTCAGTATGCACTCCAATGCAAAGAACACGGTATCGTCGTCCGCATATCAACTCACCATTACGGTTGATACGGAGACGGGCACGGTGGTTTCCGCATCCTATCCGTATACATACGGAAGTTGGTTCGGCTACGTCGAAACGACGTATTCGGATATCGGAACGACGGCGTTCACCGACGAGTTTGACGGATATCAGGCAAGAGTGTTGCCCGAATGGAAAGACATGTCAACCGACAAATACTATTACTTGCACACCAGCGATTTGTCAAAGTACGCTTGCTACAACGCAAATGCGGAAGGAAACGATAAGTATCACAAGTCCGGCACTTGCGATCACACCGCAGACTTTGCAAAGATAATCAGCGATATTTACGGATTGGACGCAACTTCTGATAAATTTGTATCTTTGGCTACGCTCAGACAAATCTTCGGTGACAGCATCAACGCCTTCTACAATTACGATGACGAGAAATTGGCGGACGGTACGACAGATTATACCGATTATATCAGTTTGACGACGCAAGCTCCGAACGATTATCTTGACGAAAAGGGTAACCTGCAAGCGGGCTTTGCCGATTTCGAGGCAAAGATCAAGCAAGTATTGACGGCGGCGGGCTTTACCTATAGCGATTCCGGATCGGATACGACGGGTGGAGCAACGGGTAAATCTGACAGAAAGATGGTGTTTGCAAACTCTGAAATCACCATAAAAATCACCAACAACCATACAAGACACTTCTGGATTGAAATCTACAACAACGAGGATTACGCATAATCCGGGAAAATAGCCGATAATGTCGGAGTCGATATTATGAAAAGAAAATTACTGATAATCGTTGCTTTAATATTGATATTGACCGCCTTGACATTTGCGGGATGCGACGACGGAAGCAATGGGGGAGGGGATGACGTTATCCCCACCCCGGTGCCACCCGATCCTCAACCTTCAGAGGAGATAGTCGTAAGCGTAAAACAGGAGTCTATACTTATCCACGAAAGCGATTTCGCGGATTTTGACTTTACCACGCTTTTCGTCATCAAGGTTGACGATAGTCAGATCTTGATTCAATCGGCATATCTCGATTTGAGTCATCTTCCGCAAAATACCGAAGACGAAGGATACGTCGTTTGCACATATGGCGAAAAGAGCGCGACTTGCAATGTCAAGATAGAGGCAATACGATACGCTCTTGCACTTTCAAAGAGCGAAATAACGCTTACGCAAATTCAAATTGACGACGGATTCGATTTTCTTGCGCTTTTCAACGCTACGGCAGACGGGGAAAAGGTGCAAATCGAAGACGATATGATTCGCAACGGCGTGAAACGCGACGTGGGCGACTATACGTATAGCGTAACCTATCACGGCATCACCAAATCGTTGATTGTACACGTCAGCGAGGCTCACCGTGTGGAAATCGTCAATTCTTACAACGAATATTCTATTGAAAAATCTCAATTAAACTCGTTTGATTTTACCGAGTTGTTTTCGCTATACGTTGACGGCATTGCCGTTAAGGTGGAAGAGAGTATGCTCGATATTGGCGCGCTTTCGGATAGTTCAAGCGTTGAAGAGGGCAATGTTTACGATGTGTCTTTGTCGTACAGATACAGCGAAGAATTCGACGTAGAAACAAGCGTTGCAAAAGTCAAAGTCGTTGCGCCCGCGGAGGTGAACATAACCGCAAAAAACATCGATACGTACCCCAATAGCGGAGATATTGATCTCACGACGCTGTTCGCGATAAAAGAAGGCGATGCGGACGTTCCCGTCGATATCGATATGATCAGGGGAGAAATTGACTATTCAAACGAGGGTATAAACAACATAGTCTTGACGTATAAAGGGCAAACCGCCACGGCAACTGTTACCGTCAAACGCGGAGTGCTGATTGACCTTATTAAGGGTGATACGATTATCGTCAAAAAAGGCACAAACAAAATCGCATACAATTTTGCCGGGGACGTTTCCGTGTTGGTAAACGGGCTCGTATTCTCGTTTATAACTTATGGCGACGGCGCAAACTTCCATATCGATACGACGAATGTCGATTTTGACACAGTCGGCTCGTATGACGTGACTGTTCGCATTCCGTACAGGGCAAGTTCGTCCATGACTTTAACGGACGAGGAAAAGACTATTACTTACGTCGTAAAAGAAAATACGTACGAATTGTCTGTTGTACAACAGGAAGTAACTCTTGCGCAGGGGACTGAATCGTACAACGTGTTTCAAAACGTAGCCGTAAGAGTAAACGGAATAAAGAAAAACGCGGTTCCCGACAGGGAAATAGCAAAGAGAGATCCGTTGGCTGTGTGGGCGCAACTTGTTTCAACGCCCATAGATTTTAGCGAAATCGGCACTCAACACGTCAAAATCGCGGTGTATCCCGAAGGTGTGGATACGACGCCCGTATATGTCGAATTTGACGTAAGAGTCAAATCCGGCGTAGACATTATCCCCAACAACAAAGTGGTGTTTGTCGGTGATACGGTTTATGTGGCGGATTTGTTCACAATTAAAGACGGCAACGACTATATCGAAGTTGCCGCAGATATGGTAGAAGGTAAGGTTGACACCTTCAAAGCAGGTGTTTATACCGTAACTATCGATTATCTCGGAGTGGTAGCAACGGCAAAAGTCATCGTATTTTCCGATGATATCGTAGGTACGTACAAGACGAATATGACCACTATTCCGAGTGCGGTCAATACGGACTCCGGTACGTGGGACAGTAGTGATGACGATATGTATTACAGCGACGGCGATGACTATGAAGAGGAACCAAAGTCGGTTGCGACGCTCAAAGATATGACGTTCTCGCGCGACGGAAGTATTACCGTGAATGGTATGACGGCAACCGTCATTGAATGCATATCGGAAAAGAATCTCGTCATCGCAACACGTTCAGATAAATACGATATGTACATTGACGACGGCATCGTGTTCCTCAACCCTGACAATTCGTTGAGAATGAGTTTCAGCGACACCAAACGTCCGCTTGTGTATTTCAGCGAAAAAGAGTGGGAACTTAAAAAACACGTCATTGTCAATTCAGGCAAAAATTACGTGCTTTCCGTGGATACGACTTGTTATTCTATAGACACGTTCGAAGTCGCAAGGGTTGGCGGAGACGAGGTCAAGTGGTTTGGATTGTACGTAAAGCTTGTTTCCAGAATCTCGTCGGATAGCATTTATAGCGTGAGTTTCGGCGAGGCAAGTTATCCCGACGATTTCGTTCCTGCATCCGGCGTATCTTCTACGTTGACGTACGACGGAACGGAGTATGACTTCACCATGTCAACCGCGTCTAATGCGAAGGTGCAACAGAATGTCGATCAGAAGAAATATGCAGGTATGACTTTTATAGGCACGTTCGACGGCGATAGCAAAGCAAAACTTTCCTTTGATTCGAAAGAATGGGTTACGCTTAAGGCAAACAGCAAAACAATCCTTTCGGGGCTCAGTTCGTCCGATGTAGGCTCTATGGTAAACGGCGGATTCGATTATGATAACGATATAGTGTTCCTTTACAAATACGAGAACGACTATTATTCGTACAAGTTCAAGCTCGACGTGGAAAACAATACGTTCGAATATATCGACAAGGACAATCTATACGGATATTACGAGTATCAGGACAAATATATCTACCTAGACGGCTACGGCACCGGTATCATCAAAATGGATGGCACAAGCTATACAAAAGTGAGCCTTTCCTACACAAAAATCGCCAATGAGATAACGGTCAAGTTTATAGACGCGCCGTACAATTTTGCATACGGCGATAAGGCGACGTTCTATCCGGCGGCGTTCGGAAACGTGCTTACCGTCAAACACATGGACGGTGGCGACTTCGCAGGGGCGGAGTTTACAAACTCACAACATATCACAAGCGGTGCGCTCGTCAGTCTTGACGAAAGGATTTTTGTAAACGAGACGGCATCCAAAACGACATTCTTCAACGCACTTCACATCGTCACTGCGGACGGGGAATTGAGTGTAGCTCAAAAGCAAGCCGCCACGGATATTACTGCCGTGAAATGGACAACCCCGGGCTTCTACCAATTCGGCGTTACGCTCGAACTGAACGGTGAGTCGATTACGGCATATTATTCGGTGCAAATATTGTATAACAAGCTTTATCTAACTAGCGCGTGGATAAACGCAAGCAGTACGCCGGTGGTATACAAGAGCGTGTCGGGTACCGGCAATACGCTCACCATAGACAAATATGGCAGGGCGACGTTTGATTGTGGAGAGAAATACACGGGTTACGTCAATCTTTCCAACGAAAACGAGTTTCACGCATCGCTCAAGAGCGCAACGGGCAACGGCGTGCATGTTGCATGCACTCGTGTAATCGGCGGTTTGGTATCCGTAAGAGTGACGGGATCGGCGTTGATGAGTGACTATTTCACAACGGGCACCGTTGAGACGGTGGGTGGCGTCGGCGCGGTGATAAGGAAGATCACTTGCGGAGACGAGACAACGTATTTGTTCTCGACGTCGGCAACGGGCACGATATCGCAACTCACCGACGCACAGACCTTATCGGGTAACGGATACGACAACGGAGCAATAGTGACATTTGCCGTAGACGGCAAGGCGTACGTCGTCAAGATTGTCGAATGGGGCAACGAAACAAGCGGTCTTGCGGTAGCCGACGCATACAGAGGCACGTACACGAGCGAGGGCGCGCCCGACCTAATTATAGACGGTTTTGGCAAGGTGATGCTTGGCACGAATAGTGGAACGTACACAATCAATACGGACGGATCTTTGCTCGTTTCGATAGGCGCAGATATGCACGTACTTGTGACAGACTCGTACAAGGGGACGTACAAGACAAGCAGTATCAGGCTCGACAACACTTTGACGGAGGGCAAGACGTATGCGGTGCAATACATATTTATTTGCCCGAACGACGAGACGGGAACATATCCGTACTCCGTCACCACAACGTTTGCCTTTGGCAAAGACGGCACGGTGGCCGTCACGTCGGTATCGGCGGAACATGACAGCGGGGATGGATACTGCACGGAGAAATACAACCCCTCGTTTGTCGGCAGTGGCACGTATGCGGTGAGCGGAAACGTTGTCACGGTCAATATAAACGGAGCGCAATTCATCTTCAAAGTGAGCGACGTATCGCTTGCGGACACGCTCGTATGCACCTCGACGACGCTGGATCAAAGCACCAGCCAAGGCGCGTTCAAAGTCGGCGAAAAATTTTCTCTTAATAATTGAAAAAATCGTTTGTCAAAAAATTGACAAATCGTCGATTTGGACGTAAAATATTTGCATAATAAAAGAAATATAAGCAAAAATTGCATAAAAATGCAGATTTTGCATTAAAAAATCGCATAATTTGCGAAGAAAAATTGAATAAATAGTCGCTTTGATGTGCGCACTCGAGGTAGAGGTGCGCACATCGTAGTATCAAAAAGCGATAAAAGTGGGCAGAATGACGTGAACACAACAGTCGGACAGAAATGTAAAACTTTTGCAGCGCACTTCAAAAAATCACTTTTTTTACACAAATTCGCCCGAGAAAAAACTCGACGTGGCGACAATCAAATCGTATCAACAGATAGCATTATATAAAGGAGAAAAACAATGAAGCGAAACAAAATTATGTTTGTGATTGCAATCGTTGCAATACTTGCGGTTTTGTTTGTTGCTTGTGATGAGGGCACTCAACCCGAACATACTCATACATACGGAGCATGGAGCATCACAACGCAACCGACGGAAACGGCAACCGGCACGGCAACGAGAACATGCGCTTGCGGAGATGTGGAAACCGCTACCGTCGCACAATTGAGCGACGCATCGGTGTGGACGGTCGAGGCAAGTCAAGACGCAACTCACACCAGCAAAGGTTTCAAAGTGTACAAGTCGGCATACGGCACCGTCACAACGACGAGTGACGCGACCGACACGCACACCTATGGTGCATGGACGCTCACAAAGAACCCGACCACGACAGAGACGGGTACTGCGACGCGATCTTGCGCATGTGGCGATGTTGACACGGCAACGGTAGCAGTGCTTACGGACTCGTCTGTCTGGACGGTGACTGCAAGCCAAGCAGCAACGTACACAAGCAAAGGATTTACAACTTACCAATCCGAGTACGGTACATTCACTCTTGAGTATGATCAAGTTGCTCACGAGCACAGGTACAGTGGTTACACCACGTACAGAGAGCCTTCTTGCGAAGAAGACGGTGTCAAGATCAGATACTGCTATGATTGCGAGTATCAAGACGTTGTGATTTTGCCTGCAACCGGCCATGTCTTTGGTGATACATATTTCCCATACTATGATAAATATACTCAGTCCGACGATGATGGCGATATCGCGGAGGAAACCAATGAAGATTCTGTAGGTCATGCAAAGAAATGCATGGTGTGCGGTGAGTTTGACACCGAACAATCACCCTATGTTGCACACACCTATGGCACGACTTATTTGACTGCAGAAAAAGACAATAACGGCACTGAAATTATACCGATGCACGATTGCACTGTTTGCGGATATAAGCATGTTGATGAAAGCGAGAATAACGGAAACCTCGGTTATCTTGAATACACTTGGACAAAAGACGACAGCCAAAGCAAAGTCGCAACATACAACGAGGCAGGTTACACTGTTTACAAGCAAAACTCATGGACTTATAGACTTGAAGTCGCCAAACTTGTTGCTCCTTATGACGGAAAGACCTATCACGCCGTGGAGTTGTACGTTGGCGACGATGTGCAAATCGGGAAAGCGGGCATATATTCTTGGACCACAGCGGTCGTAACAATCGATGCGGCAACCAGTAAGGGTACCGGAACATACTCACCTTTGGAAGGTGAAAACTCAATCAAGATGATTGATGCCGCAACAGGACAAATCGAGTATACGATTGGCGCGACAACATATGCCGGTTACGTCGATATGACCAACGGCATCATCGTTTTGAGCGTAAGCGAAAAGAAAGTGTATGTGCTTTCACCGCTTGAAGACACACTCAAGATGAATTCGTTTGCAGGTTCCACATGGAATGGCTTTACTGTCGGCTCTTACAACTACGATTGTGCTGTCGGTTCACACACGTTCAATTTCTACGTTGAAAAAGACGGCAATGACGTAAGCGGTGCATTCGGAGTTAAGTTTGTCGATGCAAACGGTGCGCAACTTGCAGCGGATGCATGCTACAACGCGAGTTATGTCAAAGTGCTTGCAGAAGACGGAACAAAGATTATCGCTTATGCAAAGAATGCAGAAGGCAACTTCCAAGAGACAGACGGCAAAGAAGGCACATATAACGATGCAAACTACGGCGAAGTGGTGCTCAACGGTATCGGTGGCGCAACTGTTGGCGGTGAAGCGGGCACTTATTCCTATAACGAAGCAGGCTACTATGAGCTTTATGTCGGCACAAGCAAAGAAAATGCAACCGCATACTATACGTTTACGTTGACCGATGGCGCAATCGCACTCACCAAACCGATGACCGCAATCACGTATGTCTCGGCTTATGGTGAAGACACAATCGGTGACGCATATAAGAGCGTCAACAACAACGTCAAATTCACTTTGCCTACAATTGAAAACGTCATCGTTGATGGCAAAACTTTGGTTTTGGTTGGTTGGACAATCGAAGGTCAAGAGGGTTATGTCACAGAGTATACTCCCGACGGCACGGCAGTTACGCTTACCGCTGTGTGGAAAGAGCCTGTCACCATTACTATCATTGGCGGAGCAGAGGGTGATCCCGACACGGTGTCCGTGCCTTATGGCGAAGCTATCTATAGCAAATTACCAACCTATGGCGACGATTTGACAAATAGACGCAGTTTTGTCAAGTGGGTTGTCGACTCCAACGGCGACGGCAAATACACCGAAGCAGACGATGAGGATCTCGATGAAGATTTGACCGCAATCGAAAACATCACGGTTATCGCATTGTGGGACATTATCCCTGATTATGTCGGCACATACTACGGTACTGAACTGTGGTATTTGAGCAATGGCAATTCCGGCGGAAAGACGCTAACCATTGATAAACAAGGCAATATTACCGGACTTAGGACCGGCACGGTTACGGCTTATGATCCTACAACGCAAAAAATCACGTGGACAAACGGCACGTTCTATTTCGATGCCGACGCAAAAATAATCCTTGGCATCTATGACAATAACAATATTGGTTATGACTATTATTTCCTCGGTCAAGATATGCCTTCTACAGGTAAAGTTGTAGCACAATATGGCGTATATGCAGTGAAGGTGGACAGTACGCTTACCAGTTATTACGCGCAATTCATCCAAGCAAAGACGGCGCTTGGCGACAACACCAACGTCTTTACTTATGGCAACAAGATTTACAGCGGTGTTGAAATTAAAGATGCGCTCGGCAACGCTCTTGTTGTTGATAAGAGCCAAACAAATTCTATTGCAAACGCTGCGTCTGTCGTTGTATATAAAGACGGCAATGTGATATTCGCTCGCGCTGCAGCGCAAGGCAAATCGACAATCGGAGAAAGCACTTCGTCAACATATTTGCCTCGTGAACTCGACGCATACTTTGGCACTTATACTTGTGAAGGTAAAGATGATCTTGTCTTCGGTGGAACGGGCGAATTCGCTTGGGGTACAAAGACCGGTACTTATACTGTGACCAATGCGGATACAAAGACGTTTGATCTCTACGTCGTCAGCGACGGCAAGAACGTTGAGTACTACACGGCAACTCTCGATGGCAGCACTTATACTGTTGAAAAGCCGATGGTGACGATCACGTTTGTTGTGCCAGAAGGCATTAATAAGACCATCGCAGAGATGAGTGTAAACGCAAATATCGGTGTGGCACTTCCTGACGGAACTGTTGATGGTTACGTTTTCAACGGATATTACACGGATAAGGCATTCGCCGAAACGGGAAAAGTAGCGGACGCGAGCAATTTTGCAACGTCCAAGAGCGTAACGCTCTATGCAAAATATTCGACGCCTGTCACCATTACGTATCACTACAATGATGGCACAACGGCAAATAAAGCGGTTGTGTATTCAAAAGATGAAACACAGTCGGTGGCAGATCCTTCGAGAGCGAAATATGCATTCGGCGGTTGGTATCTTGATGATACGACGTTTAAAAATGCTTGGAATGGTATTGCAGATTCAACAAAAGACGTATACGCAAAATGGGATGAGTGTGCTTACGCACAGACATACACGTTTGTATATGTTTCAAGCTTATCTACAAAATCCGGAACGTCATACGCCAGCAAACCTACTTATTCAACCACTGTAACGTTTGACGGAACGACCGGCAAAGGTACGTTTGACAGAACTGATAAAAAAGAAACATTGCCGTTCTTTGATTGTTCGAGCACAAACTCAAGCGAACGCGGATGGGGATATGACGATGATGACGATGAGCCCACTTATCTTGGCTATGGAATAAGTGTAACTGCTTATGATGCGACAACGGGTAAGATCACATTCACCGTTGTCAAGTACAATAAAGATAGTAGCAAAAACACAACGTATACTTTCTACGGTATTGTCGATAGCGCAACAGGTGTTATTGTCGCAAGTTATACAAAGGATACCGAGACCATCTCCAAATTCGGATTCTTCATGCCGGAAGGATATAGTGTTAGTGCAACCAATGCAACTACGTGGGATGGCAAAAATTCCGTCTTGGATTATGTCGTAAGCAATGGTACAAGCAGTGAGACACACACATTGTTGATTGAAAACGGCAACGTGCATTTCGATGCGAAAGTGGTTGACATCAATGGCGCTCACATTGCATGTGGCAAAGTCTATAATGCAGAATGTGTGTTAATCTACGCATCACAGGACGCAACTGCGCCTCTGTACAGCCTCGGTTATGACGGAACTCAACTTGTCGCTTTGGACGGTTATCAAGGCACATACAAAGATGGTGATGATACAATCACGTTGAATGGTATGGGCAAGATAACATTTAGCGATGGAAACACAGTGGGAACGTACACCGTTGCGGAATTCACTAAAGAAGGTTATGACGCATCCTTCTATGCAATCTATCAATCCGATTCTGCCGCTGTAAGTTCAATCTCAAACAAATTGTTCATCAACACTACGGATTATAAGTACGCTATGGAGACAAACAATGTCGAAATTACGTATGTCAACGACGGCGGAGATGCTGTTGTATCTGATAGCGCGCTTGCAGGTATCAAGACATCCTTGTCAACACCGGCAGAAAGAACGGACAAAGTATTCCGTGGTTGGTATGTGCAAAACGATGCAGATCAAACTCTTGTTTCAATGACAGAGTTTGTGACAATGACGGATGTTACGCTTGTTGCAAAATGGGACGTAAAAGTCACTTTGACAATTGTCTATGGCAACGAACTTAAGAACAAGACTGTTGTCTATGGCGCAGGCGATGCACTTAATATGAGTCAGCATATACCTGAATTCACCAACGGCAAAGCGTTCAGCAAGTGGTACACCACTGCCGACGAGGGCGTAACCAAAGTTGACTTCACGGCAACGACCATCACAGAAGATACGACTGTTTATTGCGAATGGGTTGAGGCGGTGCAATGGTATGGTTCTTATATTATAGCAAATGTTTATAGTGAGTTCGACAAAGATCTTAGTAGCTATACGTTGAGTGTTGCGGCAGATGGAACCGTAAGTGGCACAATCAGTGGCAAAATCAATGATGACGGAACGGCAATCGTTGATGGTAGCTACAGTAGGTTTATGGCATTTGATGGAAATGTTATAATATGCCCTTATCGCAACAATCCAACATTAGGCACTGACTTTTATTTCGCAGCGCAGGCCGATACAGGCACCCAAATTCATCAATACAAACATTTGGGTGCAGCAAATAAGGTTGTTGTGTCATATGTGAAGGATGGACAAACAGTTTATGCGTTGGTGTGGGAAGACAAAGTCTACGATAACGTGACTTGGACGTCAACCGCCGGTGAAATAACAGCGGATAAACTTTGTGACAATGTTGCAACGCTTACGTTCTACGATAGAACAGGTCAAGCCATCACCCTTGCCTAATCAACTCGCTTGACGCATTGCGTCACGAAAACAAAATCAAAAACACCTTCGAGCAATCGAAGGTGTTTTTACGTTTTGGTGAGGGGAGAGTGTACTCACACGAAGTGTGAATATCACTCATTACTTATTAGTGCTGATTTTTGCTCGGTTTTTCCCACAAATTGTTCCTTTCGGGGTGGAATATTGCGCCCAATATGCGTTGTTTGGCAAACGGAATATCCTTGCAGATGTCTTTGATGAGGTTTTTCATATATTCGCGTTGCGATTCGTGGTTCATCGGGCAAGGATTGTTGACGATGGGCAAGCCGAGGCGCGCGACGGTGGATTTGATGTCGTATTCCTCGATATAGATAAACGGACGGATAAGGGTTATGCCCGATTTGTCCATATAAGCCGTCGGGGCAAAGCAGGAGAAGCGTCCTTCGTACAAGAGCGACAAGAGCATCGTTTCGGCAACGTCGTCGGCGTTGTGACCGAGGGCAAGCTTTCCACCGCCGAGACGGATTATCTCGTTGTTGAGTGCGCCTCTGCGCATTTTGGCGCAAAGGGAGCAAGGATTTTGCTCTTTGCGTGCCTCGAATATGATTTCACCGATATCCGTCTTTATGAGGTGGTGTTTGACGCCGAGGCTGTCGCAGTAGGCAATAAGGGCGTCCATTTCCTCTCGTTTGGTCTCTTTAAGCCCCATATCCACGGTTATGGCTTCTAGGTCGTAGTGCTCGGGAGAGAAGCGTCTATACGCCGCAAGCGCGCTCAAAAGCAAGGTGCTGTCCTTTCCGCCCGACAAGCCCACGAATATTTTGTCGCCGTCGTGGATCATATCGTAATCTTGCACGGCTCTGCGCATTGCACTCAATATTTTTTGCATAAAAATTTACCGTCCGCAAATATAATTTATTCGACAAAATTATACTTAAAGGCGTGGCAAATGGCAAGCGTAATAAGCCAAATCGCCTTGACATAATTTGCGCAATACCATATACTTTGTATGAGCAACGAGGCGTAAAAGACTATGATCCAAGAACTTATCAATCACATAAGCCAAGCCATCGGCAACCCCTATCTGACGCTGTACGTCATCTCCATTATTCCTATCGTGGAGTTGAGAGGGGCAATTTTGACGATGCCGTATATGTTCCCGAACGGCACTATACAAGAGTTCTTGCTTGGTATGCTTTGTTGTATCGCGGGTTCGACGACGGTCATTCTTCCGCTTATCTTGCTCACGAGACCGCTTTTGCGCAAGCTTCGTCGCTCCAAGTGGTTCTCCAAAATCGGCAGACGTATGGAAAGCAATCTCGCGGATAGGGCGGAGAGCGCGTACAGTGAGGAAGAGTATCAAAAGACCGCTTCCAAGCACAAAAAACCTATGTCCAAGGACGCCAAAAAGTTTTGGGGACTGTTCACCTTCGTTGCAATTCCGCTTCCTATGACGGGCGCGTGGACGGGTTCGTGCATAGGCAGTTTCCTCGATTTTCCCGTGTGGAAAGCGTCGCTTGCGGTGTTTTTGGGCAATATCGTGGCGGGGGCTATACTCACGAGCATTGCGTATTTCCTCCCGCAAGAGTACAACAATCTCTTCCTTTACGGGTTCGTTATTCTCGCAATCGCGCTTGCGGTGTCGCTGTACTTCGTAAGAAGCAAACGCGCCGAAAAGAAGCGTGAAACCGAGCTTGAAAAGTACAAGACCAAGAGCGAATACGAGCTTGCCGTGCTCAAAAAAGAGGCGGACGAGGACGGGAAAGTGCTCGTCAAGAAGGAATATATCGACGAAAACGGTGACAAACATATCGTCATCGGCCACGACGAAAAACGCAACAAAAACATCGTCGACAAGGACGACGTTATATAATCCGCAATCTCAAAACGCAACCGAATTTTTATATAAACGGTTGTGTTTTTTTATACGAGGTTGTATAATGTACGCGAAATAAAATTTTGGGAGGCACAACAATGCCATTAGTTACTACAACCGAAATGTTCAAAAAAGCATACGCAGGCGGTTACGCAATCGGTGCTTTCAACGTCAACAATATGGAGATTATCCAAGGTATCGTCGAAGCCGCTACCGAAGAGCAAGCTCCGCTTATTCTTCAAGTATCCTCCGGCGCAAGAAAATACGCAAACACGACTTACCTCACCAAGATGGTTGAGGCAGCGGTCGAAACCAGCGGTCTTCCTATCTGCTTGCACCTCGATCACGGCGACAGCTTCGCGCTCTGCAAAGACTGCGTTGACAACGGCTTTACTTCCGTTATGATCGACGCAAGCGCACATCCGTTTGCAGAAAATATCAGCATCACCAAGCAAGTTGTCGAATACGCACACGATCACGGCGTAGTCGTCGAGGCAGAACTCGGAAAACTCGCCGGCATCGAAGACGCAGTCAACGTTGCTGCAAAAGATGCTCAATTCACCGATCCCGACCAAGTTGAAGAATTCGTCAACAAGACCGGCGTAGATTCTCTCGCAATCGCAATCGGCACGTCTCACGGCGCATACAAGTTCAAAGGTCAACCTCAACTTCGTTTCGACATTCTCGAAGAAGTCAGCAAGCGTTTGCCCGGATTCCCCATCGTTTTGCACGGTGCTTCGTCCGTCCCGCAAGACCTCGTCAAGATCATCAACCAATACGGTGGCAGTATGCCCGGCGCACAAGGCGTTCCCGAAGATATGCTCCGTAAAGCGGCTTCTATGGCAGTCTGCAAGATCAACATCGACTCCGACCTCCGTCTTGCTTGCACCGCCGCAATCCGCGAGCACTTTGCTCTCAATCCTTCTCACTTCGATCCTCGTCAATATCTCGGACCGGCAAGAGAGGCAGTGAAGCAAGTTGTAAAGCATAAGATTGTGGACGTCCTTGGTTGCGACCACAAAGCCTAAGAGCGCTATTTAGCGAATAACTACGGCAGAGCCGTCCGTCCGTCAACTCATTTACGCATAGTAAATTAGGGTTGCCGTTCGGACGGCTCTTTCTTGTTCTTCATCTAAATATCGCCCTTAGGTAAGACTAAAAGTCCGCCAAACAGCGATTAACTTTGTCAGCACCCCGAGTTTCGCAAATCACGTACGAAAAGTACGTTGGGTTTGCGCTCCTCGGGGTGCTTTCGCGTTACTCATCTGTTTGGCGAACTTTTACAAGATATATATAATGGCAAATAACGGCGTCAA
Source organism: Eshraghiella crossota (assembly GCA_963590075.1). Classification (GTDB taxonomy): domain Bacteria; phylum Bacillota; class Clostridia; order Christensenellales; family CAG-917; genus CAG-475. Next base: position 18,615 of record CAVANK010000006.1, on the reverse strand, counting down.
CGCCCGTCCGTCAACTCATTTACGATTAGTAAATTAGGGTTGCCGTGCAAGGGGCTTTTTCGCGCTCTTCATCCGTTTATTGCGGTTTTACATACTTTTATAAATATAAAATAGCAAATATCCTTCAAATCCTTTCAAAAAAGGCGTTTTTGATTTTCAAAAACACCTTTTTTATCTAAACTTGCAAATAACGGCAATTACCAATTCAAAAAACACGCTAAAATGGCGCACGGCCAAGCAAATAGTCCGTGCTTACTTCAAAAAAGTCTGCCAATTTGCAAAGCATTACCACGTCGGGAAGTCTGTCCCCCGTTTCGTACTTCGCTATGGTCGAACAATCGACTCCCAACGCTTTTGCAAGCGTGGCTTGCGACAATCCTTTTTCCTTTCGCAATTCCGCAATTCTAACACGCAAAAATTTTACAGTTTGTACGTTTGTATCTGCTTTCATAATTGACATTATGACATTTTGCCAGTATAATTATAGAGTTACTGGCAATTTGCCAGTGGAGTGTATAAACGTTTAAGGTATGTAGGAGGGGCAAATATGAAGAAGGCAAGAATATTGCTTATATTCGTTTTGATTATGCTTGTGGCAACTATATTCGTTGCTTGCGGTGAAAAGCCGGGGCAAACGGATAATTGGGAGCATCAACACGAATTTATTGAAGGGCAAGCGGGGCAGTATCTCAAATCGGCAGCGACTTGCGAAGAACCTGCCGTGTATTATAAACATTGTTCGATATGCGGAACGCTGGGTGAAGAGTACGTTTTCGGCACTGCGTCGGGGCATCACGGAGGACAAGCGACTTGTTTGAAGCCCGCGGTATGCCAAGTATGCTCGAAGGAATACGGAGAGGCACTCGGGCACGATTACAACGACGGCGTAGTCACCGCCGAGGCAACTTGCACCGAAAACGGTGTGCTTACCAAAACTTGCAGAAGATGCGGTGACGCTCAAACTTATCCTATACCCGCGTCTCACAAGGGCAATTGGTATATAACCGCCGAACCTCGTTGTTTCGACAAAGGTGAAAGACAGCGTATATGCACCGTTTGCGACACCGTCGAAACGGAAGAATTGCCCGCAATCGGTCATCACGATTTGAAAGAAGCCACTTGCGAAGAGGGCAGAAAATGCTCCAAGTGCCACTACGTCGAGGGCACGGGCACGGGACACGTGTTCAGCGAATGGGCGTCGGCTGCCGGTGAAGAAGCAACTTGCACGCAAGCGGGAAGAGAGTCAAGACGTTGCCTCGTTTGCGGAAAAACGCAAGAGAGAACTACGTCCAAAACTGCTCATACTGGCAATTGGGTTACGTCGCAAGAACCCACTTGCACGCAAGCAGGCTCTGCGTATCGCGATTGCACGGTTTGCGGAAACCACGAAACGAAAACTATTTCCGCAACGGGACATAAGGGCACTTGGAGCGTCCAAACCGCCGCCACGTGCACGTCAAACGGTCTCGAAGTTATGTATTGCGACGTTTGCAACGCAAAACAAACGAGAACTATTTACGGCTCGCATCGTTATTCCGAATGGGAGACGGAGACGGAAGCGACTTGCACTTCTACAGGCTTGCAAGCAAGAACTTGTGAAGAGTGCGGAAGAAGAGACACCTATACTATATCAAAGAAAAGCCATACGGGAGAGTGGAAGGTCGTAACGCCCGCAACTTGCACTGAAAACGGTGTAAAACGCCAAGTTTGCGATAATTGCGGACAAACGACCAACGGCACGATATACAGCCTTGGACACGATTTGCAAGGCGGAACTTGTACGACTGCCGCAAAATGTTCCAGATGCGACTACGAAGCGCCGATAAAAGGACACGTTTACGGTGAGGAAATGCTTATCGAAGACCCCGATTGCGCAAGAAAGGGATATTCTCAAAAGACTTGCGACAAGTGCGGATACGTCGAAACCACTTACACAGACCCCGTCGGACACGACTACGGTGAGTGGACGGTGCGCGTTGCTGCAACTTGCTTGGAAGAGGGTAGAGAAAGACGCGTTTGCGCAGTGTGCAATCGCGCGGAAGACAGAATAGTCGACGCTCTCGGTCACGACCTCGGAGAGTGGCATTTCGATACCGAGCCTACTTGCACTCAAAAGGGCGTAGGTTATAAAGTTTGCAACAGATGCAACGTTTCCTTCCCAGGTGAAGCGGACGCTCTCGGTCACAATTTCGGTGAAGATACGTGTTTCTACGACATAGCTTGCGCAAGGTGTGGAGTCGTGGAATCCCATCCCCACGTTTATGGTGATAACGGATGCGACAATTGCGGGATTGAATATACAACCGCAACCTATACGTTGTCAAGAGACGGAAGTTACTATATCGCAACCGATTTGAAAACAAATTCGGACGGAATCGTGTTTTTGCCTTCATTATATAAGGGCAAACCTATAGAAATAATTAATGGGGTTTACAATAGAGACAGTGTAAAAGTTGTGATTTTGCCACAAGGTGTAAAACAGATAGGTCAGAGCGCATTCGAATCTTGTGTAAATTTGACATACATATATATTCCGGACAGCGTTACGATTTTGGGTGGCGGCGCATTTTCAATGTGTAGCCGTTTGACGAGTGTAAAAATTCCAAATGGTGTGACATATATCGACGCTTCAACATTCTATAAATGTAAAGGCTTGAAAAGCATCACAATTCCATACGGCGTGACAAGCATTGGGGATTCTGCATTTGCTTTTTGTGAAAGTTTGACAGAGATTTTGATTCCCAATAGCGTGGTAAGTATAGAAAGATCGGCATTCTATGGTTGTGGTGGACTTAAAAATATCACTATTTCAGATAGTGTAACAACTATAGGAGATTACGCTTTCTACGATTGCGAAGGTTTGACGAGTATCGTTTTCCTCGGCACGAAGGAACAATGGGAAGCAGTCTATAAAGGCTCAGATTGGAATCCGCGCAACGTAGAAGTACTATTTAACAATTAACCGAAAATCATCGCGATTTTACGAAAGACACGCAGTTTTGCGTGTCTTTCTTTTTGGACGAATAGTTGCGTTATACCGCGCGCTTTTGTGCTCGTTGCATTATTCGATAAAAATTTCCTCTAATAATACTTGCATATTTTGCATAATAATTGTAAAATAATTGCGGTTGGATAATCCGACTAATTTTTGGAATACACCTTTATGGAGGAATTTATAATGGCAAACGTAAAAGTCGCTATCAACGGTTTTGGTCGTATCGGTCGTCTCGCTTTCAGACAAATGTTTGGTGCAGACGGTTATGAAATCGTCGCTATCAACGATTTGACAAGCCCCAAAATGCTTGCTCATCTCTTGAAGTACGATTCGACGCAAGGCAACTATGCAAATTCTCACACGGTTGAGAGTTGTGAAGCAGTTCTCAACGAGGACGGCACTATCAAAGAAGACGGTTACATCGTCGTCGACGGCAAAAAGATCACTATCTACGCAAAAGCAAAAGCAGCGGAACTTCCTTGGGGAGAACTCGGCGTTGACGTAGTTTTGGAATGCACGGGCTTCTACACCTCAAAAGCAAAAGCACAAGCACACATCGATGCAGGCGCACGCAAAGTTGTCATCTCCGCACCCGCAGGCAATGACCTTCCCACAATCGTTTACAACGTAAACCACACCACGCTCAAAGCAACGGACAACATCATCTCCGCAGCAAGCTGCACCACCAACTGCCTCGCTCCTATGGCAAAGGCTCTCAACGATTATGCACCTATTATGAGCGGTATTATGACCACGGTTCACGCATACACGGGCGACCAAATGCCTCTTGACGGACCGCAAAGAAAGGGCGATCTCCGTCGTTCTCGCGCGGCTGCAATCAACATCGTCCCCAACAGCACTGGCGCTGCAAAAGCAATCGGTCTCGTTATCCCCGAACTCAACGGCAAACTCATCGGTTCTGCACAACGCGTTCCCACTCCGACCGGTTCTACCACGATCCTCGTCGCAGTCGTCAAAGGTCAAGCAACCATTGAAGGCATCAACGCAGCGATGAAAGCCGCGGCAACCGAGTCCTTCGGTTACAACACCGACCAAATCGTTTCTTCCGATATCATCGGCAGCCGTTTCGGTTCTATCTTCGACGCAACTCAAACTATGGTTGCTCCTATGGAAGACGGCAACACCCAAGTTCAAGTGGTTGCTTGGTACGACAACGAGAACAGCTACACTTCTCAAATGGTACGTACAATCAAGTACTTCTCCGAACTCAAATAAAAACTGCGCTAAACAGCGAATAACTTTGTCAGCACCCCGAGTTGTGCAAATCACGTACGAAAGTACGTTGGGTTTGCGCCCCTCGGGGTGCTTTCGCGTTCTTCATCTGTTTATCGCAGTTTTTACAAAGCGCGCTATTTAGCGAACAACTTTTCCTTGCTTTTCATCTAAAAATCGTGGTTTTACATTAAAACATAAAAACTATTTTTTAGTCCGCTCAATATTTTCGCGGACGGTGGATTTTCTTATCTTCAATTCTCTCATACTTTTGTATTAAAAAATATATATTAGTATTTGCCAAGTCAGTGGTTTGGTGTTAGAATATATCCATAAAAACTCACGGATTTTTCCGTATTTGGAGGAAATATGAACGTATTTACAAAAATCGGTTGCCGCATTTTCCAACAAACTATGCGCGTTGCAATGTTTTTCCTTCCTTGGAATCAATGCAAAAAGACGCTTTCGGGCCCGGGAAGCATTTCCGAACTTCCCAAATTCCTTAAAGATCAAGGCTTCAAGAGCGTACTTATCGTCACCGATGGTTTCTTGTTTTCAAACGGCAAAGCCGATCCTATTATGAAAGCTTGCCAAGAGCAAGGTATGAAGAGCTGCTGCTATCACGACGTCGTTCCCAATCCGACCATTCAAAACATCGAAGACGGTCTCAAAATGTACAAGGAGAACGATTGTGACGTTATCGTAGCACTCGGCGGTGGCAGTGCAATGGACTGCGCAAAGGGTATCGGCGCAAGAGTTGCTTGCCCCAAGAAGAGCGTTCCTCAAATGAAGGGCGTGCTCAAAATTATGATTACCGGACACAAACTTCCTCCGCTCGTTGCAATTCCTACCACGTCCGGTACGGGCAGTGAAGCGACGCTTGCCGCAGTCATTTCCAACCCCGAAACGCACGAGAAATACCCCATCAACGATCCGTTCCTTATTCCGAGATACGTCGTTATGGATCCGGAACTCACCAAGTCCCTTCCTCCGCACCTCACTTCAACCACTGGTATGGACGCACTCACTCACGCGGTAGAGGCGTACATCGGCGGAGAGAACACCAGACAAACCAAGAGAGAGGCAATCGAGGCAGTGCAACTTATCCACAAATACCTCAAACAAGCCTACGATCACGGTGACGATCTCGAAGCACGTGTCGAAATGCAAAAGGCAGCTTATCTTGCGGGTAAAGCGTTCACTCGCGCATACGTCGGATACGTACACGCAGTCGCTCACACGCTCGGCGGTGAGTACGGTGTGCCTCACGGTCTTGCAAACGCAGTCATTTTGCCGCACGTTTTGAGAGCATACGGCAAGTCCGCTCACAAGAAACTCGCTCAACTTGCAGACTGCATCGGCATCAAGGGCGCAAACAACGCAGAAAAAGCAAACAACTTCATTCAATGGATTGACGATATGAACGCCGCGATGAACATTCCCACCAAGATTATGTCTCGCGACGGCGGAAAACTCATCGAAGAGGAGCGTTTGCCGCGTATGATCAATCACGCATACGCAGAGGCAAATCCGCTTTATCCGTGCCCGCAAGTTTGGGGCAAGAAGGAAATCGAGAAGATTTACCGCGAAATTATGTAATTTTTGAGGTTGCCCCTTGCGGGCAATCGCAATTCTTACGCATAAAGTCAAACCCTGTCTGCCTCGGGTGTAATAGGTGCACTTTCGGCATACGGGGTTTTTCGCACTCAAAAAACGAAAAATAAAGGATACTGCCTTTTATGCTGTTCGGAAAATATATAAACAAATACTACCTCAAATACAGTTGGCTGTTTTTGATCGGGATTGTAGGACTCGTCGCCGTTGACGTGTTCCAACTTTTCATACCAGAATATCTCGGCAAACTCGTAGATATGTTTGACGGCAGTGCGATAGACAAAGCGGCGCTCAAAGAGATAATTCTCGGCGTAATCGTCGTTGCGCTCGTTATGTTTTTCGGACGCATTATGTGGAGACTATCCATATTCAATGCCTCTCAACGCATAGAGGCTGACTTGCGCCACAATATGTTCCTCAAAGCCGAGAGACTTTCTCAACGCTATTATCACGAGAACAAAGTGGGCGCGGTTATGGCGTGGTTCACCACCGACCTCGAAACGATTGAAGAATTTTTCGGTTGGGGCTCGGTTATGCTCGTCGACGCAATGTTCCTTTCGGTGCTTGCGCTTTACAAGATGTTTGCGCTCGACTGGGTGCTTTCGTGCATACTTTTGCTTCCGCTTATCCTCATAGTTGTGTGGGGTATGCTCGTCGAAAAGTTTATGGCACTCAAATGGGAGCAACGCCAAACGGAGTTTGACAAGCTTTACGACTTCTCGCAAGAGAGTTTTACGGGCATACGCGTTATCAAGGCTTTCGTCAAGGAAACGCAACAACTTCACGCCTTTGCAAAAATCGCAAAACGCAACAAAGACGCCAATATCGAGCTCGTCAAAGTGTCCGTCATATTCGACGCAATCATCTCGGTCATCATTTCAGCCATTATGGCGCTTATTTTGGGGCTTGGCGGATATTTCGTGTACAAATTCTCAATCGGCGCGCCGGTCGTCATATTCGGGCATACGGTGGATATGAGCGCGGGCGGACTTATCACGTTCGTAGGCTATTTCGACACTCTCGTATGGCCGATGATTGCGCTCGGACAAGTGGTGTCTATGCGTTCGCGCTCCAAAGCGTCCTTAAAGCGTATTACCAACTTCCTTGACCAAGAAGAAGAGATACACAGCCCCGACAACGCCTACGTGCTTCAAGACGTCAAAGGAAATGTTACTTTCAACGACTTTTCATTTGCTTATCCCAATACGGACGCGGATGTGCTCAAAAATATCACCTTTGATATCGAAGCGGGAGAAAGTATCGGCGTCGTTGGCAAGATAGGAAGCGGAAAAACGACGCTCGTAAACACGCTTTTGCGCCTTTACAACATAGACAAAGGTAAAGTATTTATAGACGGTCACGACATTATGGATTGCGATATCGAGAGCCTTAGAAACGCAATCGGATATGTACCGCAAGACAATTTCCTTTTCAGCGACAAGGTCAAAAATAACATAGCGTTCTCTTGCGAAACGCTTGATATGGACAAGGTATACGAGGCGGCAAAATTTGCCGACGTACACTCCAACATACAAGATTTTACGGAAGGATACGACACGGTATCGGGTGAGAGAGGCGTTACTCTTTCGGGCGGACAAAAGCAACGTATATCCATTGCGCGCGCATACATAAAGGACGCGCCCATAATGATTTTGGACGACTCGGTGTCTGCGGTTGACGTCAAGACGGAAGAGACCATACTTGCCAATATCCAAAATCAACGCAAAGGTAAGACCACCATAGTCATAGCGTCGCGCGTGTCCACGGTGTCTCACCTTGACAAAATTCTCGTATTGAACGGCGGTGAGGTGGAGGCTTTCGACACTCCGCAAAGACTTGAAGAAATCTCACCGACGTACAACAAGATGGTGTATTTGCAAAAGCTCGAAAGAGAAGTAGAAGGGGGTGAGGCGTGATGACAGACGAAGTCGAAAAACTCAAAGGCAACGTTCACATTCCCACCAAAGTGATGTTAAAGCGCATAAACAACTACTTAAAACCCGAGATTGCGCGATTTATCGGTGCAATGCTCCTTATAGTAGTCAACGTCGTGCTCGATATCATATTGCCTCTTTTCGTAAGCCGTATCACCAACAATTTGAAGTCGGACGGCATAAATTTGCAATTTATCGTAGGTCTGGCAATTGCCTGTCTTGCAATCGGCGTATGCAACCAAGGCTTCCTCGTGTGGGAGTCGATGCTCCTTCAAAAAGCGGGACAAAACATAATCTATCGCTTGCGCAACGAAGTGTTCGAGCATATCGAAAAACTCTCTCAAAATCAGTTTGACGAAATGCCCGTAGGCTCTTTGGTAACGCGCGTAGCGTCCTATACGGCGTCGATGTCCGACTTGTTCACCAACGTCATCGTCAACGTCATACGCAACGTTTTGACGGTCGTGGGCGTGTACGGCATAATGCTTTACATATCGTGGCAATTGTCGCTGGTTATGCTCGGCTTCATATTCGTGGTGTTTATAACATCCTACTTTTTCAGAAAAATCGTCAGAAAGGTGTTCACCAAAGAGCGCGAGTATATATCCGACCTCAACGCCTTCCTCAACGAGAACTTGTCGGGAATGAAGCTCATTCAAATCTTCAATCGCGAAGCGAAGAAAGACGGCGAGTTTATGCAAAAGAACGAGAATTTGCGCAAGTCGAGATACAAAGTCGTTTTGGCGTTCGGCATATACCGTCCGTTCATAACGTTGCTTTATATCACGTCGATTGCGGTGACGTTCTGGCTTGGTATGGAGTTCGGACTGGACGCGGGTATGATAGTTGCGTTCTACCTCTATTTGTCGCGCTTCTTCAACCCCATACAAAACCTTGCCGACCAACTCAACAACTTGCAAAAGGCAATGACCGCGTCGGAGAGACTTTTCAACCTTCTCGACGTAGAGCCCGAGATACAAGACAGAAAGGACGCCGTTTGGGTGGATAAATTCGAGGGCAAAATCGAGTTCAAAAACGTATGGTTTGCCTACAAGGACGAGGATTGGATACTCAAAGACGTGTCCTTCACCATCAATCCCAAAGAGACGTGCGCTTTCGTAGGCGCGACGGGCGCGGGCAAGACCACCATTTTGTCCCTCATCGTGCGCAATTACGAGATACAAAAAGGTCAAATCCTCATAGACGGACGAGATATAAGCACCATAGATATACACTCCTTGCGTAAGGGCATAGGACAAATGCTCCAAGACGTTTTCTTGTTCAGCGGAACGGTGCGTAGCAATATAACCCTCAACGACGAGTCTTTTACGGACGAAGAGATAAACGCGGCGTGCAAGTACGTCAACGCCGACACGTTTATATCCTCGCAAGAGCACGGACTTGACGAAGAAGTGATTGAGAGAGGTGAAAACTTCTCGCAAGGTCAACGTCAGTTGTTGTCCTTCTCTCGAACGGTGTTGCACAAGCCCCAAATCTTGATTTTGGACGAGGCAACCGCCAATATCGACACCGAGACGGAAGTCATAATTCAGCAATCGCTTGAAAAAATCCGCAATATCGGCACTATGCTCGTGGTGGCACACAGGCTTTCAACCATACAGCACGCCGACCAAATCATCGTTCTTCAAAACGGCAGAATTATCGAGCGAGGCACGCACCAACAATTGCTCAAAAACAAGGGCTATTATCACAAACTCTACGAGTTGCAGTTTGAAAACCACGATTGACCGCTTTCGTGTGTAATAAACTACAACTGTTCAAGATATTCGACATTTTGTATTGCAACTTTGCAAACAGTTGACATTTTTCGGGTAAGTGATACAATATACATATATTAAAGCAATGGAGATATATATGTATCATATAATCGTAAATCCCACGGGTGGCAAGGGCAAAACGCTCAAAGCACTCGGCAAAGTCGAAGAATTGTTGAAGAAAAACGGTGCGGAATACACCGTACATAAGACGGAATACGCCGGACACGCAACCGAGATTGCGAGAGAACTTTCCCAAAAGCCCGATACCAAGATTATCGCAATGGGCGGTGACGGTTCTTTCCACGAGGTGCTTTGCGGTATCGACAACTTCGACAACGTAACGCTCGGTCTCATCGCTTGTGGCAGCGGAAACGACTTTATCAAAAAGTCCGGACACTCCGCCAAGATCGAGGAAGCGGTGGCAACCATTCTCAATGACAAGCCCTCGTACGTCGATTATATGGAACTCGGCAAATATCGTTGCCTCAACGTAGGCGGCGGAGGTATGGACGTCGACGTATTGCTCAAATACGCGCAATGCAAGACGCTCAAAGGCAAGGCGGCGTACTATTATTCGTTGTTCTACACGTTGTGCCACACGAGATTCCACCACTTGCGTATCACCGCGGACGGCGTAACAAAGGACACCAGCGTGTTTATGATAGGCATAGGCAACGGCGGATTTATCGGCGGCGGAATTCCCATCTGTCCCAATGCGGTCGTTGACGACGGTTTGCTCAACGTAGGCTACGTCAGCGAGATGAAGAAGAGCAAGATTTTGTTCCGCTTGGCAAAGTTCCTAAAAGGTCAACACGTCGGCACGGACTGGGGCGGAGAATACACCGCAAAGAAGATTACCATCGAAGCGCTTGACGACAGCAGATTTGAGCTTGACGGTGAAATCATCGACGACACCAAGCTTGACATCGAAGTCGTGCACGGCAAACTCAAAATGTACAGATAAACCTCACGAGCCACTCAACCGAGTGGCTTGTTTTATGCCCAAAATTAAGAAAGCGTCTCGATCGAGACGCTTATATGTGTCGAAAAAACACCAATTGTGCGCTTTCTCTCGACAAATACGGCAAAAAAAGATAGAATACAGATATGCACCCATGGCGCAACTGGATAGCGCATCAGATTCCGATTCTGACGGTTGGCGGTTCAAATCCGTTTGGGTGCACCAATATAAAAACGCCACGCTATTGCGTGGCGTTTATAATTCAATTTGCAATGTGATTTTTGTGTTAAAACCAATACGTCAACGTGCCCGACACGTCAGTAATTTCATAACTAGTACTTCCAAATCTTGAACTAGACGTCGTTATGCTACCGCAACCGCCGACGTCCAATTTCAGCGTTTTCGTTTCGGTCTTAGTAGACGATGACGAGTTTGATATGAGATTGTACGTAATAACCACGTTGTCGTAGTAAGCGTAATCCAATGCTCCGCTGAAATTGTGCTCGTAACTGGATACCATATCACCGCTATTAGTCGTAGTCGCAATTGTCAAATAATCAAGATAATTGTCCAACGTAAGTTCAACCGTGTATTTTTTCATTGAATTATCGTCTTGGTCGGCAAGAACGTCGCAACCGACGAGACAAATCAAACACGCCATACATACGACTATTATAGATATAAACGATTTTTTCATTTTCCTCTCCTATTTGCAGTAATCCATAATTAACGATATTTACTCAAAACGCAATTTATAATTATGTGTTATTAAGTTAATCATAGTATAGAATATTCTATAAGTCAAGAACACGTGTAGAATTTTCTATATAATGAATTTATGGAATCGGATTTTACTGAAATATTGAGAGAATTCTTGATGTACAAGAACTTGACGCAATCAGCATTTGCTCGTGAGATTGGTGTAAAACAAAGTCAAGTCAGTGAATGGTTGAAAGGGAAGGCAAAACCCGGATACGATATATTGAAGCAAATGAGCATTGCCTTCAACGTTTCTGCCGACTATTTTCTCGGTATAAAAGATAAACCGTATTAAATCGAACGTCACGCAATCGCGTGGCGTTTATAATTTTCCACGCGTGCGGGCGTATGCGTTGTTGACTATACGCCTACGCAATTGTATAATATGCTCGATTTGGCGATACTTTATATCGCAATTTTACATCAGAGGTGTATTATGGATTGGCAACAAATATGGCAAACCGTACAAAACTGGCTCACCACGACGGGCATCAAAGTCGTTATCGCGATAGTGATAATGATAGTTTCGTTTGCGATTATCAACTGGCTCAGCAAGAAGATTGCAAAGCGTGCGGATAAGAAAGTCGAAAATAGCAAAAAGATTGACAAAACCATTTATCGAACGCTCAGTTACGTCACAAAAGTGGGATTGAAAGTGTTGGTTGTCGTTATGCTCGTCGGCTATCTCGGCATCGACACGAGCGCAATCACCGCGCTTATCGCATCGCTCGGCGTCGGCGTAGGACTTGCAATAAACGGCACGCTCTCCAACTTTGCGGGAGGAATGCTCATTCTCATCACAAGACCTTTCAAAGACGACGATTTCATAGACGCTTGCGGTTATTCCGGTACGGTGGAAGATATCCGTATCTGCCACACCAAGCTCCGCACCACGGACAATAAAGTGGTATATCTGCCCAACGGCAAACTCTCCACCAGCGAGATCGTCAACTACACGGAGAAAGACTTGCGCCGTGTGGACTTGAAATTCTCAATATCCTATTCGGACGATTTCGAGAAGGCAAAAAAGGTCATTGAGGAAGTATGGGATAAAAACGAACTTATCCTCAAAGATCCCGCGCCGAGCGTCAGAGTGTCCGCACAATCGGCGAGCAGTATAGACTTGACGGCAAAAGTGTGGTGCAAAAACGAGGACTATTGGACGGTCAATTTCGATATGCTCGAACAAGTCAAGACGGCGTTTGACCAAAACGGAATAAAAATCCCGTTCAACCAACTCGACGTGCATATCAAAAATCAAGACGCTTGATAAAAAATTGTGTCACTCCCGTTTTGCGGTGGTATAATATGAAATATAAAACACTAGCAAACGTATATTCCCGTCTTTTGAAATATAGCGACGAAAGACGGGAAAATGCGCAAATAGGCGGTTTATGGACAAGAAATTGCAAGATAAAGTAGATATTTTGGCAAAAAAGATAGGCAATACACCCATTATCGATATGGGTGACGACGTATACGGCAAGCTCGAAGGCGCAAACCCCGCAGGCTCGATTAAGGACAGAGCGGCGTTTTATATGATTATGAGCGCGCTTGAAAAAGGTGATTTGCAAGAGGGCGGAACTGTCGTCGAAGCGACGAGCGGAAACACAGGCATAGGTCTTGCGTACGTTGCGAGAGAACTCGGACTAAACTCTATAATGGTTATGCCCGAGAGTATGAGCAAAGAGCGTAGAGAGATGATATCCGCATACGGTGCAAAGCTCGTTTTGACGCCCGCAAGCGAGGGTATGGCAGGCGCGGTTGCAAAGGCACAAGAACTTCAAGAAGGCGGTGCGTGGCTTGCAAATCAATTCGGCAACTACGCAAGCATCGAGGCGCACTGTTACACCACAGCCCCCGAGATTTTCTCGGCGTTGCCCGACGCAAAATACGTCGTTGCGGGCGTAGGTAGCGGCGGTACGGTTATGGGCGTAAAGAAGTATATAGAGGACAACGGCATAGATTGCAAGGTCATTGCCGTAGAGCCGGAGACGAGTCCGCTTTTGTCCAAGGGTTACGCAGGCGCACACAAGATACAAGGTATAGGCGCAAACTTCGTCCCCGCAATCGTCGACGTAAGCAAGCTTGACGAAATTCGCACCGCTTCCAGCGAAGAGGCAATTGCCACCGCAAAGGAAATATATCAAAAAACGGGCAAAAAATGCGGTATTTCTTCGGGTGCGGCGTACGCCGTTGCAAAGCGCGTGAGAAAAGAGTACGACGGCAAAATCGTAGTGGTTCTCCCCGACAACGGGGACAGATATCCCGCTGATTTGTACGAATAGCGTTGATTTTTGGGGAAGAGCGTGTTATGCTCGATATATAGGAGGATCGAAATATGGATTTTCAAAGATATAACGACGGTGTAGGCTTGATTGCTCAAAACAAGTTTCAATCGGCAATTCCGACGTGCCCGCTTTGCTCGGAGCGCGTGGACTGGGAAATTGCCTTTGACTTCTCGGGCAATCTCATCTGCATTTTGGCAAAATGCCCCTATTGCGGTGGCGTAATCAAGACGATTTTTGACTTTACCAACGAGCCGATATCCACGTTTTCCGTGTCTCAAATAGGCTCACAAAACGTGAGCAACCTCATTGAGAAAACCAAGTATTATATCGCAACGCCCAATCAATTTGGCAGAGCGGATGCAAATTCGCACTGCGACGGTGCACCGCAAAACAATATTTGCAACTCTCAACCCGAACGAAAGGACGATAGCGATCCCGTCGGTTGGGGCTTCCTCGGATTTTTCTTCCCGATAGTAGGCTTTATCCTCTGGCTCGTATGGAAGAACGATTATCCCAAACGCGCTCGCGGAGCGGGCATAGGTTGCCTCGTGTCTGTAATTCTCAGCACTGTCGGTGTGATGTTGTATGTGTTTATAATCATTTTGGTGATAGGCGGTGGTTATGCGGCTGCATCATTATCTGCGGTTGCAACGTCGCTATTGCCAATATGAGATGTTTATCTATACAAAACGATACGATAAAACGTCATAAAATTTGATTCTTCCAATTGTCTGATCGATCTGCAAATTTATAAAATCAATCGAAAAGCCACCGAAATTCCTCGGTGGCTTTCCTATCGTTATCGCATTTTCAAACTCGTCAAATCTCTTTTCTGCCTATCAAATAGTCTACGCTTACGTCAAAGAAATCCGCAAGTTTCCATAGGCTCTCAATCGACGGTTCTTTCTTGCCGTTTAGCCAATTGCAAACAGTGCTTTGATTGACGCCTATGCCGTCTGCCAACTTGCTTTGCGTCAAACCCTCGTTTTTAAGCAATTCTTTTATCCTTTTGACAATCAATATTTCCATATTGACATTATATGTCCTTGGGCATATAATATTCTTAAACTTGCCCTTGGGCAAGTAAAGAGGAGTTTTATATGAGTAAAAAGCAGAGAATATTATGTGTCGGTGTGTTGATTGTTGCCGTTTGTATGTTGCTTGTATCTTGTAACAGCACGGACAAAATCGACGATTTCCGCAAAAAGTTGGAAGATGCAGGCAATTTTGAAATAGTGGTAACTATGGAAGTGCCGACGCTTGGTGAAATCGTTATGTATTCAAAGATTGAGGGAAGTAAGGTTTGGGCGAGTTCGTTTATGGACGAACCCGAAACTTATAGCGTAATCAACGACGAGGTGGTTTTGCTTTATACAAAAACGGATACGGGGTGGGAAAAGACGTTTGTGACCATAGAAAAAGGCAAAGAGACTATGGGATTTTCGCTTCTTGAAGGTGGTTATTACGAGTATTCAATCACTGAAAGGGCGTACGTATCCAAGAGTGGTGCAAATCTTATTTATGACGGAGTGGTTTTTGATTTTGCAAAACTGACGCTTAATAAGAATTCGGCAAAAATCGAAGGTGTTGCAGTCAGTGACGGTGTAAAGGTGAGATATACGATAGAGTATAAGAACGTCGGAACGACGAAAGTTGATTTGCCGATGTGATTTGCATTGAAATATTTATAAAAAGCGCACTATACTGAAGTGAACCCCAAAAGCTGGACAAAAATGTAAAACTTTTGGAGGTGCATTTTTATATTTCTTTCCTTCCGACTAGATAATCGAGCGATATATCGAAATAGTCGCAAAGTTTCCATAGGTTTTCAACGCTTGGTTCGCTCTTTGAGTTGAGCCAATCGCTTACGGAACTTTGTCCCACGCCTATGGCTTTTGCAGGTTGCATTTGCGTGAGTTTTTCGTTTTTCATCAAATCTTCGATACGTTGCGCAATAAGAATTTCCATAACAGACACCTATTGACATATTATCGGCATAATGATATTATTTAATAAAAATATCGGTATGCCGATAATAAAACGGAGAAAAAATGAGAAACAAAGATTTTAGAGATTTAGAAACAGCAAAAAAATACGTTGATACGTTTCTTAAAGTTGCGTTGGCATTTTGCATTATTATGGCAGTACTGCTTGTGATTGGTGGAATTATACTTTGCGTTTACAGTGGAGCTGCCGGTGCAAGCTATATTATTACCGGCGTTATAGTCGGTGCCTTCGGTATATTTATGTCGTATATGGTGCACGCTTTGCTTACCGTGTTTGTTGACGGTATGAACGATGTGAAAACGAGCGGAATAATAATCGATGAGATGTCGGGAAATTCCAACGTTACGAGTACTGCAAAAACCTACGAATCTTGCACGAATTACTATTTGTTTTATGCCGATAAAGACGCTTATTTGTCTGCAAAAACTATGGGCGGACAAGGTATAAAAGGAGTTAGAGACATATTGTCGGCAATGAAATTCCAAAGTGAAGACGACGCAAGACGTTTTGCCGAATACAAGAGAGTGGAAATCGGTGAAAAATGGCAAATAGTAAAAAAAGATTTGATTATTCCGATTGATTAAATTATTTCTTTATTAAAACACAATTTACTGAATAAATTGATTTTTGCTTGCTTTACATATCGACGGCGAGATGCTAAAATATTATCACTATGAGCGATAAGAAAAAACGTGTTGTCGTCGGTATGTCCGGCGGTGTAGATAGTGCCGTTTCCGCTGCTCTTCTCAAAGAGCAGGGTTTTGACGTTATCGGACTTTATATGTCCAACTGGAAGGAGACCGATCCCAACGGCTGTTGCACGGGAGAGCAAGATTGGACGGACGTTCAATACGTGTGCGACAAAATCGGCATACCGTATTATTCCGTCGACTTTTCCAAGCAATATATGGACAACGTCTTCACGCTCTTCGTTGAGGAATACAAAAAAGGTCGCACGCCCAATCCCGACGTCCTTTGCAATCGTGAGGTCAAATTCGGTCCTTTTGCGGATTTTGCAAGGGAACTCGGAGCGGACTATATTGCCACGGGGCATTATTGTCGAGTCCGTCACGACGGAGACACGCATTATTTGTTGCGCGCCAAGGACGACAACAAGGATCAAACCTATTTCCTCAATCAAGTATCATCTCATCAATTGCGCGACGTCATTTTCCCGCTCGGTGATTTGACAAAACCCGAAGTTCGCGAACTTGCGCTCAAATTCAACATTCCCGTAGCCAAAAAAAAAGACAGCACGGGCATTTGCTTTATCGGTGAACGCAATTTCAGACAATTTCTTTCACAATATATCCCTATGAAAGACGGCGACATCGTCACCCAAGACGGCAAAGTGGTCGGTAGACATCACGGTGTATACTTCTATACGCTCGGACAACGTCGAGGCCTCGGTATTGGTGGAAGCGCGGAAGGCAACGGAGAAAGATGGTTTGTTCTCGGCAAAGACGTCGCAAACAACCGCCTTATCGTATCTCAAGGCGAAGACGATATTCTTTTCAAAGACGGACTTGTCACGGAAGGATTCAATTTTATTACGCCTCCGCCCGCAAAAGAGTTCGATTGCGAAGTCCGTATCAAACATCGTCAGCCCTTGCAGCGCGCACATCTTTCAGTGCTCGATAATGGAGATACACGCATCGTGTTCAACGAAAAGCAACGAGCAATAGCGGAAGGACAATATGCCGTCGTATATTACGGAGATATTTGCCTCGGTGGCGGTGTAATCAATCACTCTTTCGATATATAATAGCCGTTATTCTCAATCTTTTAATATCTGCAAATCCCTACTGTTTAGTGGGGATTTTTTATAAAACACGATTTGCATACCACACAAAAACACGATAAGTGTGCAACAAAACGCGCTAAAAATTAAAAAACACGAAAAGTGTATCTGTAACAAATATCGGCGATAAATTGGTATTCCGTTGTGAAATGCGGGTATAAGATAATTCTTCGGTTTTTCAAATTTTATCGATAGACCGCAATCACAACGGTGCTCGTCAATGCAAGGAATATATCCGTTTTTATCTAAAATCTCTATATAATATAAAAAACACTTTTAGTACTTTATTATCAATATATAATACGCGTATGCGCGCGCGTGCGAATGCGTACACATATATAGAAATGGTGAGGGGGGGGCTCTTATTAACGGAATGTGTTTATTCGGGGCTTCGAGTCGCAAAGCGACGAGCGGATAAGTGCCGAGCTTGACGAAAAGTACAAGCGACTGCGCCGTGTTGTTGCGAAGCTGGCGCACAAAGCGCAGTGGCAAATGAGTGGACGATACTTATTTATGCGAGTGCCGTTGTCTCCCCCGCGAGCGACGGTTATTTTATAGAGAAATACCCCTATACGAGTGGCGGGAGAAATGCCGGCGTGTCCGGAAAGAAGGGGCGATTGCATTTAGAGGAGTTACGATGAACTTGTAATAAATAAAAATCTCGCGGACGGTGGTTTTTCTATATCGTTTTCAAACAAGCACATTCCATTAATAAGTGTGTTCCAACAAATTCCAATTCGGGTGTGGGCATAGCCCACCCAAAATTATTAATTATTAATTATTAATTATTAATTACTCTCGCATTCCGCTACATTTTGCAAGATATCTACAAAACCGAAGATTTTCTTGAATAAATTTCAAAAATCTTGTTAAAACGCTTTACAAAAAAAATCCAAAGCGTTATTATATGCAGGCTGTCGTAAGGAAACGGCAATCCTCAATAGTGCTTGACGGCAACGAAAGGCACAACATTTAGGGGCGTCGGAAGTTTTGAAAAAAACTTCAAAAAATTTCTTGAAAATGATAAAAAAATCGTTGACAAAGAAATTTGCTTATGATAGTATTTAGAGGCTGTCACCAAAAGACAGCAAACGAACCTTGATAATTGAACATAATTTGGAAAAGCGATTTTTAATGTGAATTAAATCATTTAAAAACAAGCGTCTAAAAACCTTTGAACAAAAGTTTAGGACAGTCAAGATTGAACTCAAGAGTTTGATCCTGGCTCAGGACGAACGCTGG
>CAVANK010000005.1:0-77131 GCA_963590075.1 Eshraghiella crossota | reverse complement strand
TGCGGCGGAATACGCAAGACAAAAAGGCTTGGCAAAGTAAGGAGGCAAATATGATTATCGGAACGACACTTATCGCTCTCACCTGGGCATTGTTTATCGATATGGGTTTGCCCACTTGGGCAGGCGCAATCATCACGGTGGTGTGCGCAATCGGCATTATCTTCGGATTGCTCTTCACCGTGTACTTCTTCAACCTCGATTCCAAACTTCTTGTGGTTGTGCAAAAGTTCCTTCAAAAGTTCTACGACAAGCGCAAGAGAAATCGTCATCTTGAATAATTATGAACTTATACGATTCAACTATTTTGAAATCGCTTGAACTTGCGGGAGGCGGACTTAAATCGCTTCCCGTTTCTTCAAACGTGAAAAACCTCGACGAAAAGGTGTTTATCTTCCCCGACGACAGCGCGGTGGAACTCGGAGCAACGGGTTGCGACTCGGGCTATCTCATTGCCTACACCACGGACAAAAACTTGGTGAGCAAGGACGAGATATTGCTTCGCGGTAAGGATATAAAATACCTTGCGGGCAACGTTCCTTTTGCAAGAATCGCAATCGTCCTCATCGACGAGGACGCGGAACAAACCTTTGACAAGGAGCAAAAAGTCTATCGTCTTTTGCGCGATATCGAATATAAACGATACAAGGTCAATCCCGACGGATATATGGTGAGAGTCAACACCAACCTGTTGCGCGAAGGCGGGCGCGTGTCCAAAAAAGCAAAAGCAAGCGGATTGTCTTTTGCCGACGTCGGCACGGTGCTTAAAGACGCTTATAAGCAAGACAAGAACGTCAAAGCCGTCAAGCAAATATTTATCACAGATCCGACTTTCGACTTTGCGACGTTTGCGCAAGTGGCAAAACTCAACGAAGGGATAACCGTCACTCTCGACCACATTTTGAAGAATTTGAAAATGGATTGCGCGACTTGTTCTTTCAAAGACATATGCGACACCATCGAGGGTATGCGCGATATCCACAAGCGTGAAGAATATCACTTTTAATTTGCAAAAACTATATTTTATTTATTGAAAAAGCGCACTTAAAGTGCGCTTTTCGTTATTATATCGACATTATTATAATCTGTCGCTATCCAAAAACCTTGCATCCTACTATGGCAAACAACCTTTTTTTTGCTTATTGGATATTTGCAAAGAAATCGATGAGTTTTTTGAGTTTTTGCTCCGCGGTGAGTTTGTTCACCTCAAATATCATAGACGGCGGTATCGTAGTCGTCAGCACCACGCTTCCGCTGTTCTCGGCAACCGCGCGCATAAGACTTTCGTTCTTGAAAATGTCCGCGTCGTAGAAGTTGACGCCCGCCCCGTTGCGGTTGATTATCACCCTCGACGCGTCGTAATTGGACGCAAGGTTTTTGAGCAGAGCTATGTTGATGAGGTTTTCCAAAGGCAAATCGACGGGTCCGTAGATTTCTCCGAGCTCTTTGATAAGAGCGTCGCGCGCTTGCACGCTTGCAACCTTGGATATTTGCTTGTACACGCGCAATTTGTCGCGGCCGCTTATATAGTCGTCGCTTATGAACGCCGCCGCGTCCACCTTCATTTCGACGTCCTTGTTCTCTTTCTTCACGACGCCCGTCTTGACCTCTTGGATTGCCTCGTCGAGAAGTTCGAGATACATTTCGTAACCGACCTTTTCGATATGTCCGCTTTGCTCCGCACCGAGAAGGTTGCCGGCTCCGCGGATTGACAAGTCGGCAAGCGCAATGCGGAATCCGCTGCCTATATCCGTGTTTTCAAGCAAGGAATCCAACCTCTTTTGCGCGGTATCCGTGATCGTGCCGTTTTCGGGAAGAGTGAAATATGCGTGCGCAAGCACTCCGCGCCTTCCCACTCTGCCCCTCAATTGGTAGAGTTGCGACAGTCCGAAACGACCGCTGTCTATGACGATAAGCGTGTTTGCGTCCGGCAAATCTATGCCGTTTTCTATAATCGTGGTTGCCACGAGCACGTCGAATTCCTTGTCGTAGAACGCGCTCATTCGCTCTTCCAATTGTCCCGCAAGCATTTGTCCGTGCGCGGTGATAACCCTTGCGTGGGGGCAAAGCGAGCGGATTTTGCTTGCAAACGGGTCGAGTTGCTCGACGTTGTTGAGAAGTACCAAGGTTTGACCGCCTCGGGCAAGTTCTCTCGTTATCGCGTCGACGCAAAGCGAGTCGCTGTACGATACGACGTACGTCTGCACGGGAAGTCTGCCGAGGGGCGCGGTTTCCAGCATTGAGATATCTCTCACGCCCGTGAGCGACATATTGAGCGTGCGCGGAATGGGCGTTGCCGAGAGCGTAAGGACGTTGACGAGCGGATATCTCTCTTTGAGTTTTTCCTTGTGTTCCACACCGAAACGTTGCTCTTCGTCAAGCACGAGCAAGCCCAAATCGTGAAATTCCACGTCTTTGGCAAGCACTTTGTGCGTGGCAATGACCATATGCATAGTGCCGTCTTTGAGCTCGGCAAGCAAGGCGGCGTTGTCCTTGGACGTTTGCAATCTCGTCAAAAGTCCGCACTTTATGCCAAAGGGTTCAAGCCTCTTGACGATATTTTCGTAATGTTGTCTTGCAAGAATGGTGGTAGGCGCAAGAAGCACCGCTTGTTTGCCGTCAAGCACAGTCTTGAACATCGCTCTAAACGCGACTTCCGTCTTGCCGAAGCCCACGTCTCCGACCAAAAGCCTGTCCATAATGCGACCGCTTTCCATATCTTGCTTTATCTCACCGATTGCTTTGAGTTGGTCGGGCGTTTCCTCGTACTCGAAGTTGTCCTCGAACTCCTTTTGCCATACGGTGTCTTCGCTATACTTAAATCCGCGCTGTTTTTCACGCTTGGCGTAAAGTTCAACGAGGTTAATTGCAAGTTTTCTGACGGATTTTCGGACTTTTTCCTTTTCTCTTTCAAACTCTTTTCCGCCGAGTTTGTTAAGCGCGGGGTGCTCCTCGCCGACGAACCTTTGAAGGTTGTTCATTTGGTCGGTGGCAACGTAGAGCGTGTCTCCGTCCTTGTATTTGAGCACTATGTACTCTTTTTCAAAATCACCCGTTTTGAGTATTGTCGTACCCTCGCAAAGTCCGACGCCGTGTATTCTATGCACGACGTAATCACCCGCTTTGGGCGCAAGGGATTGTTCCTTGCCTCTGACGCTTATGTCCTCTCCTCTATGCTTGCCGATACACTCCCCGACGCCTATAAGGCACACTTTGGAAGCGGGATATATAACGCCCGTTTCCACGCAAAGAGACGTTGCAAGCACACCGCCCTCGTCGTTGCCGTCTTCGCTGTACGTTGCAAAAACGTCGTATTCGCGCAGACTGTCGATGACCGTCTTTGCCCTCTCCCTGCTCGAACACGCCATAATGACCTTCGTGCCGTTGAGCGAGAACGTCTTGATGTCTTGCACGATGGTTTGCGGATCGAGATAATACTTGGTTACGGGCTTTGTTTTGGGCTCGATGATATATTTTGGATCGAAAAGTTGATTGTTGAGCGAAAGCGAGGAAAAACTCATCTTGCGCAAGAAAACCAGTTCACGCTTGATTTCGTTGATAGGCACGCAAACGTCCTTGTGCGTGCTCAAAATTTCTCCGCCTTCGAGGAGATTCTTTATACGCCCGTCAAATTCTTTGGCAAGAATTTGCAGTTTGTCAAACACCACTTTCGGCTCGTCGAATATTACGAGCGTGGGCTTGTCGTCGTCAAAGAATTGCAAAAGAGGTGTGGTGCAGTCTTTCATAAACGGCAACGCCCACACGCACGACGGATCGCACGCGCCGAGGCTCAACCCTTCTTTGACTTCCGACGCAAACTTGTTGTCTTGGTGCAAAGAAAGTTGCTCTATTGCGCTTTCGTAGCCCTTTTCGTCAAGCAAAATATCGCTCACGGGCGCGAAACGCACGCTTTGCACTTCGTTTGAGGCAAGCATACTCTCTACGTCAAGCACCTTGATATCTTCCACGAGTTCGTCGAAAAAATTGATTCTGTACGCAACGCCGTCTATGCCGAAAACGTCTACGATATCGCCTCTTACGGCAAAATCACCGATATCGGCAATCATCGCTTGACGCTTGTAGCCCGCTACGGTCAATTTATCGGCAAGTGCTTGCGGGGATATGATGTCTTCTTTCTTCAGACAAACGCAGAATTGCTCTATAAGGCTTCTTTTGGGGAAAAACTGCAAGAGGGAATCCGCTGACGTAACGATTATTTGCGTATCGTCAAACGCTACGTCGCAAAGCGTGTTTATTCTCTCTCTCACACTTTGAGCGGAAAAAGTTTTTCTCGGCAAAAGCACGTCGTCGCGATAGGGCAAATAGGAGGTTTTTACGCCCCAACTTTGCAATTTTCTCGCAAGCGATTTTGCGCCCAAACTATCCGCCGTAACGACAAGCCTGCGCACGGGAAGTTGCGAAATTATATGTATCTTCGCGCCCTCGCAAACGCGCAATACGGAAACCGCCGACAATTTGTCGTCGGTAAGTCTTTTTGAGCCGATGCCGTTTAAGGACGACAACTTTTCGCCGAGATTTATAAGTTGTAATGCCTTTGGTGTGACCACGTTATCTCTTGTTGGCAATCTCTTGCACTCGTTGTATATCAAGCCCTTCAATAAGAGCCAAAATGGCGTCGTCCGCCTTGTCTATTGCGCCTTGCAAAATTTGTTTGTTGTCGAAATCGACCTTTGATAGTACGAAATCGATAAGCTCAACCTCTTTTTGTGCAAGTTGCTCCGTTTTCGTGCCTATGCGCACACGCTTGAAATCTTGCGTGTAAAGTTCCTTGACGATGTTGCGCATACCGTTGTGAGTGCCCGCGCTTCCTTCCTCTCTTATGCGCAATTTTCCTATCGGCAAATCGACGTCGTCGTAACACACGATAAGGTCGTGCGCGACGTCAACGTCGTATCTTGCGACGAGTTTTTTGACAGCCTCACCGCTCAAATTCATATAAGTTTCGGGCTTGGCAAGCACGTACTCCACGCCCTTGTAATTGCCCTTGCAAGTGCGTGCGTCACATTCGGTTTTGTCAAACTTCACTTTGAGCCTTTTTGCCAAAGCGTCAAGTGCCATAAAGCCTACGTTGTGATAAGTGTTTTTGTACTTCATGCCGGGGTTGCCCAGCCCTACTACGAGTATCATATCTTTTGTCCTCTCGCGATAATTACTTTTTGATTTTTGTGTCTTGTCTCACTCTTCCGATCGTAAACGAGCCGTCCTCTATATCGCGCGTAACGGTCGTGCCCGCCGCGATAAAGGCGTTGTCCCCAACGACCACGGGTGCTATGAGATTGGTGTTTGCGCCGATAAAGCAGTTGCAACCGACGGTGGTTTTGTGCTTGTCCACGCCGTCGTAATTGCAAAATACGCTTCCGCAACCGACGTTGGTGCGCTCTCCGACGTCCGCGTCTCCTATATAGGTTAGGTGCGAGGCTTTGACGCCCTCTCGCAACAAAGACGCTTTGACTTCGACGAAATCACCCACACGACAATTTTTGCCTATAGTCGCGCCTCGAAGCCTTGCAAAAGGTCCGACCGTCGCGCGCGCGTGCACGTGCGAACACGCAAGATAGGAATATTCCACGCTTGCGCCGTCAATCACGCTGTCCTTGATATACGAACCCGCGACTTTTGCACCGTTCATAAGAACGCTTTCGCCCTCTATGCGCGTGTAAGGCAATATCACCACACCGCTTTCGATATTGACGGTATCGTCTATAAAAGTGGTGTTTTTGTCCAAAATCCGCACTCCTCGCGACAAATGGTCGTCGAGAATTGCGTCTTTGAGCAAATTATACACCACATTATAAGATTTTGCATCATCAATCTTAAAAAAAGCCTTATCCGACGAAAAAACGCCCTTATTTGCGCTTTTGCCAATGCAAATTTTGGCTATCGAGTTGTTTTTTCCAAGTCCTACGCAATCGATACTCTCCGCACGCATACGCCTCACGAGCGAAAAAATATCACTTTTTTTGACGAGTGGCATATCAAGCGAAAGCACGACGTTGATATATCCTTCCAAAAGCGCGACGTCTTCCTTGTATGCGCCGATTTTGGCAATTCGGCAATCGGGTGCGTTGAAATCGGCAAACTCCCTTATGACGAAATCTCCCACGCGCCTACCCAGCATAGTCTCTTGCGACCATTCGTTTTCCACAAAAACAATATTGTACTTATCCATACCATACTATATTCTTTTTTTTGAAAAATGCTTGCAAAAGCGCGACATAATTTTTTGCAATCGGAGATGTGAAAATGCTATATTTACGGCGTCGGGCATAATAAGACTCTCGCGAGGGCAATCAAATCAAAGGGAGACTGTTATGGACAAGAAAAAGAAAATCATCGTTATCATCATTGCAACCATCGTATCGCTCGTGACGTCAATTGCGGGTTGCCTCCTCGGCATACCCAAAGACGCTTTCGACACCGCACTTACAAGTACGGAAATAGTTGAAATACTCGATGCGGACGAAATTCCGCAATAAACCGCTCTCAACCGATAGCAACTACTCGCAAGTCGCCCGACGCTCACGACTCGCTTGCACCGCAAGCGCGTGAGTACATAACGTTCACCCCTTTATTATTCTCTCTTTGAAAAGGAAATCGAGCCTCCGTGGCTCGATTTTCTTTTACATATAGTATCGTTGTAACTCCTTAAATTAAATACCCCCCCCATTTTATAAAAAATGCAACTCCCCCTTCCTCACGGTGTTTCCCCCTATTCCGTTCCCCCTCCGCACTTCGTTTGAGGGAACCCACGGAACTGCTCCGCAGGGGGACACGCGACGCGATTGACTTCGTAACAATCGCTATTCCGTCGCTTCGCTCCTTACGGCACGCGCATAATAGGGACATTTCTCTAATTATGCCACTGCGCTTTGTGCGCCAGCTACGCAACAACACGGCGCAGTCGCTTGTACTTATCGTCAAGCTTGGCGCTCGGTGCGGTCGGCGCCTTGCGCCTCCAACTTCGAATAGGCACATTTCGTTAATAAGTACGGTTATATTTGCTTCCGTTTTTGTTTGAAAAAAGAAGACAGTAAAGCAGAACATTCCTCTTTGAGGTGACCACCGCTTATAAGTACATTATGATTGAATAAGTCTTTTTCAAACAAATCTATTTTTGAACCGCAAGCACCCGTCTTCTCGTCGTACGCACCGAAATATAAGGCACGGATACGAGAATTTATCATTGCGCCCGCACACATAGAGCAAGGTTCGAGTGTGACGTAAACGTCGCAATCTTCAAGCCACCAATTGTCCACCGCTTCCGTTGCCTTGGAAAGCGCGACGATCTCGGCGTGACAAATCGCGTTGTTTTTTCTCTCTTTGAAATTCGTGCCCTCGGCAATAATCTCACCGTCTTTGACGACCACCGCTCCAACGGGAACTTCGTCGTGACTTGCACTTTCTTCGGCAAGCTCGATTGCACGTATCATAAACTTCTCTTCATAAGCCATATTGCACCAATTGACAGTTTATTGTATTGTTTTGGTTGTTTTAACAAGTGATTGCGCAAAACATTTATAAATGCAACTTTCCCCTTTCCTCACGGTGTTTGGACTTCGGCGTTTGCGCACCGCAATCCGCCTCGTTCGCTTTGGCTACAACACATTCACCGGATGTGTTGCTTAACGCGTCGCGCCCATATTCCGTTCCCCCTCTGCACTTCGTTTGAGGGAACCCACGGAACCGCTCCGCGGGGGGACACGCGACGCGATTGACTTCGTAACAATCGCTATTCCGTCGCTCCGCTCCTTACGGCACGCGCATAGATAGGGACATTTCTCTCATTATGCCACTGCGCTTTGTGTGACTGCTTCGCAACAACACGTCACAGTCGCTTGTACTAATCGTCATGCTTGGCGCTCGGTGCGGTCGGCGCCTTGCGCCTCCAACTCCGAATAAGCACATTCCGTTAATAAGTACGCGTGCAATAGTGCACTCATTTATGATAGGGGGTGTTGTTGATTATACTTAATGTCCTATATACTTGTTCGCAGAGCATAACCCTAAACAACTGATGTGGGAAAGTGTTTGACGAGAAAGACAAGAGCAAATCCGCTTTTTTGCGCAAGTCGTCGGTGTGACCGTGGCTTCCGCCTATCAAAAACGAAAACTCGCTTTCTCCGTCAAGGCACTTGCATTTGATAAGATCTGCAAGACCTTCGCTTGACAATTGTTTGCCACGCATATCCGTTGCGATGATAAAGCCTTTGGCTTTGGACAGCAATTGCTCGCTTTCGATTTTGCGTTGTTCGTCGGGTGATTTGGACGGGGGCGCGTCGGGAAGCTCGATTATCTTCACTTCGGCAAAGCGGGTGCAACGCTTGATATACTCGTTGATTGCGTCGGTGAAATACTTCTCTTTTATTTTGCCGATTGCGATTATATTTATCTTCATCTCGTCATACCCCACACGAAACTAAACAGCGTTGCGACTATGCCGACCGCCACCGTAAGAATAAACGGAATATCCTTGCGAATGGGCGTTACGTCATCGTCGGACAATGCAAACGGAACTTGCGATATGCGCTCTTCCTTGACGCAATTTTTGCGCATAAGGAAGAAGAATAGCACGAGCAATCCCGCGCATATTATCACGAGAAGCGCGCCGACAGCAAGACCGAGCGTTGAGGAATAGAGCCAATTTTGTATGGTCGCAATGAAACTGAACGCACCGCCGTTTTGGTCGATATACCCCGAGATTACGCTGAAACCGTTGTTGGCAATATGCAATACGATGCCCGGCCAAATAGAGCCGGTGTAGTACATCATAAGCGCAATGGTTGCGCCAAAGAAGAACGTGTAGCCCGTCTGCACTATGTTTTGGTGCATAAGCGAGAACAAAAGCGCGGACACGAGCACGAACTTCCACTTGCTTTCCTTGTACCCTGCGTAAATCAAACCTCTGTGCGCCACTTCCTCGAATACGCCGGGGAGCACCGCCACCAAAAAAAGTTCCTTGAAAAGCACGCCCACACTGCTATAATCGGTGGGCGACGAAATATGCGTAAAGCCCATCATGCGCAATGCGAGTTGCCATACGAGAGAGATACCGCTGGACACCGCGATTGCACAAATGCACATCGGGACTATCAATAGCCAATTTTTCCAAGATACTTTTCTCACGCCGAAATCGCTTGCGACAACTTTTACGCTATCCCCCCTCTTGTGAGCGGACAAGCAGTATCCCAGCACACTTGCAAAGCCGAATATGGCAATCTGCACCACGCACGTGAAAAGTGCGTCGGCGTCCTCGACTCCGAGCGCGGAATAGATATCGAGCGCGGACGCCACTCTCAATAGAAGCGTCAACAATACGACGATAAAATAGGTAATGCCGACGTTGAGCCTTTTTGTCATATCAACCCCGAAATAAAGCCGTAAAGCCAATACACGCACACGAATGCGAGAGCGATCCATACGCCTATCATATTTTGATTTTTGCCGACGTATTCGACCGCGTTGCTTTCTTCAAGCGAGTAAGTTATTCTCTTCCAACCGCCTTTGGTGAAAAGCGATATGAAAAATTTGCCGAAACCGACGAAGAAGTTGTCTTTTTTCGTCTCGTTTGCCGTTGCGACGATGGTGAAACCTTCCTCTTCGTACACGCTCCTGACTTCACCGCTTGCCGACTTCGGTTTGCCCGCGCGGTAGAACGCATAGAGCAAGAACACTAGCAAAATCAAGCCGATTGATACGCTTGCAAAGCCCGTGAGCCAGTTGTAATAGCCGAGTTTGGCGTAAATTACGTCCACTTGCGGAAGATATGCCGTGAGCGTAATACTGATAAAATTGTTGACGAAGTGCACTATAACGCTTGCCCACAGCGAACCCGATATCGCAACGACGAGCGCAAGCACGACGCCGAGTCCGAATTGATGCACCGTCTGCAACGGATTTGCGTGCATAAGGCTGAACATGAGTGCGGACATAAGCACTCCGAACCATATATTGCGCGTGGACAATCCCGAAAAAAGATTGCCTCTTATAAGCAATTCCTCTCCGAAAGCGGGCAACATCGCCATCAAGAGCAAGGACAAGAAATAAATTCCTACGTTGGAATAATCGGGCATTGCAACGCCCGAGCCGTGATAACCGATGACGTTCAAAAACGCCGTCCACGCGTTTGCAAGAGGCAAAAACACGAGGATGGTGGCAATTGCGATAAACGGAAGCACGGTTATTTGCAATGGATTGAGCTTGCCGTTCATCTTGGACACTTGTACCAAACTGTATTTGCGCGCGCCGGAATATATAAGCGCCGTGCACACGAAACCCACTTGCATAAGCGCGTATCCGCACCACGAAAAGACGTCCATTCCGTCAAAAGATGCGCCCGCGACGCCCGCCACGCGCAAAATCAAGGACAAAAACATAGACAACAAACTGCCTACGCATATTCCCGTCAGATATATGGAAGAGCCTTCGCTCGCGGTTATCGTTCTTCTCATAAGATTTCAAAAACCTCACTGCGCCTATTTTGATGCGCCACGTACAATTCTATGTCCGAGTCACGCTCTTTAAGCGTGTTTTCCACCGTGTCGTAAGCAAGTTTTTCGGTGTTGTTGTTTTCACTGATATGTCCCAAGAGCAATCTTTGCACTTCCGAGCCTTCGCACAAACGGTTTGCAATCCGTGCGGTGGCGTCGTTGGACAAGTGCCCGTTGCTCGACAAAATACGTTGTTTGAGCCACGTGGGATATTTGCCATCTTGCAACATTTCAAGGTCGTGATTTGCTTCCAAAAGCACCACGTTACTGTCCTTTATATTGCGCAGAACGCCCACCGTAGGCGTGCCGATATCCGTTGCGACGCTACAACGCGCGTGCCCGCACTCAAAAGAATACGCAAGCGGATACGCCGCGTCGTGCGGAATTCTGAACGGCATAACTTTGATGTCGCCTATATCGAAACCGCCCTCGTAGTCGTCAACGTCCGCAAAATTTTTTAGACCTTCGTACTTTGCGCAAAGCGCGCGAGCGGTGAGTGCGTGCGCATAAATTTGCGTATGCTCGCAAAGTTTTGCAAGTCCGCAAACGTGGTCGGCATGCTCGTGCGTAATCACTACGCCGTCTATCATATCGGGCGTGAGCCCGAAGTCCCGAAGCTCTGTGGCAATCCTCGTATACGAAACGCCGGCGTCAACGAGTATTGCCGTCGTGTTGGAAAGTATAAGCGTGGAGTTGCCTTTGCTGCCGCTTGCCAATGATACGAGTTTCAAGGACATACTTTTTTCAAAAATTAAACGAATTACCGCCAAGGGTAATCCGTTTATATATCGACGTTTGCCGAATATCAAATTTCACGCGAAGCGCGGTTGCTGCCTTCCATCTTGTCGTCGAGCTTGTTGAGCACGCTCGAGAACACGATAGTAAGCACGAAGTTGAGAAGCGTGAGCGTCACAAGCACTACGAGCGTCAGTTCGTTTTGGAGGACGAATTGCTTTTTGACGAGCAACTTGATGAGGTATGCAAGCATTGCCGACGCGCTTCCGAGAGAAAGAATAAACGTAAACGCACGCGGATATTTGCCCGAGATTATTGAGATAAGCGAGGATATAACCATCACCGCCTCGACTGCCGCTACGCCGATAAACGCGAAATTGCGAAGAGGTCTTGCGTAAAAACCGTTCTTTGCCCAATCCATAATCACGCCGATAACGTTGTATTTGGTTATATCCAGCGCGCCTATCGAATTCATAAAGTAAGACAATATGAACGGAAGCACCGTGACCGACGCAAACAAGAAGGTGACGAGGGCGAAAACTCTCGGTTGAACCTTTGCTTTCTTCTTGATTTTCTTTTGAGTGGATACGGTCTCGAACTCGGTTGCGTCACCGTATTCGACGGTTGAAGGCATATAACCGCTCTGTTGCTTGCCGTCCGTGCGCAAAACGTTGCTGTCTTGCGTCATATAAGGCACGACCGCAAGAGGCACGACTATGGGTTGCAACTGAATGGTGTTGTGCTTGGGTGCGACGATAGGAACTGGACCGCCGATGCCGACGGGCTTCATAACCGTAACGTCGGAACCTGCTTCGGGTTGCGGAGTGCCGTACGCCTCCGACTCGAACAACGGCTCGTCGTCGACTTTTACGTCGTTGGTATCCGGAGAAAAAACTATCTCTTGATTTTTGTCCTTCTTTGCCATAATTCCTCCAAAAGAGTTATTTGAGATAACCGTACTTTTCGCGGTTTACGATTGCGCATATTCCGCAAAGAAGCACGTATCCCGCGCCGAACACGAGCATCGTAAACAAATAACTTGTTTGATATCCGTGTATGAAGTCTTGCATAAAATCTATCTTTGCGATGCCTATACCGTTTGCTCCCACGAGTGCCGTGATGAATATCGCAAGCACGCATATTAGATTGACGATTGCCCCGCTCGTATATTTGATCGGTTTAATTGCGCCGAATATCGCAAAAACGGATTTTATCATATTGATAAGAACGGATAAAATACCGATTGTGATGACTATATCGGGTATCATACCTATCCAAATCTTGCCCGCTTCGTCGCCTTTCCAGCCGAGTTCGGCAGTGCGCTTGAACGCGTCGATAAAGTGTCCAACCACGTTGAACCTGTCCGCAACCAGCACGAAAGGCGTGTTTACATCCGCCTTTACCGCCGACAAAATATAAGGCAAAAGCACCGCGATTGACGCTAAAAACGCAATTATCCCCGCCGTCATATTCTTTGCTCGCTTGCCTCTCTTCCACTTCTTGTTGGCATCTTCCTTTTTGGGCTGGAAGTCGTTGGCGGTGGATTGAGCGCGGGCAAAGTCGCTATCTTGCGGGCGTTCTTCCGTCACGAGATGAGGCTCGATAACAAACTCTTGCATCACGGTGGGCATCACGTGATATCCCGAATTGGGCGCAGGGGTAGGCGCAAGCCTTATGCCCGCATCGTCAACGCCTTTTATTCTGGGTTTGTTGTTTCTCGTATCTGCCATACTGCGCCGTTAGTTTTTCTTGTTTGAACCTTTGCTCGGAGTTGCCACTACGGGTTTTTGCGCCGTGCGTCTTTCCTCTACCACGGGTGAATACTGCATAAGCGGTTGCTCTTGCGTCACGTAAGGCACGAACGCAACGGGTTGCACGATGGGAGGCATTTGATAGGGATTGCCGTCCGCTCCCATAAAGAACGCGGGTTGACCTTGCGCAACTCCCGCTTGTTGGGGATAAGGTTGTGTCGCCGCCGGAGGCGCGTACGGATACGGGTACGGCGGATACGGATAGGGATAAGGAGGATACGCTCCGAAGTGCGCTTGGTTGGGACCGGAAAAGTCCGCTTGTTCTTCCCTCTTCTCCTCTGCCTTGGGCGGAGCGACTTGCTCTTGCTTGGGCGCGTTGATTTCGTCTATAAACTCGTCCAACGTGGGTGTCTTTTCTCTTTCGAGATCCGCTTGCGGAGGGGGTACGATTTTTTGTTTGCGCTTGACGGGCGGGCATTGTTTAATCTTGTTTTTGGCAAGAAGCAAAAGCGCACGCGCCTTGTCGCGACCGCAGTGCGTACAAGCGGTTGCGTCGAGCGGATTGATAGTTCCGCATGCGGGGCAAACGTAGGTCTCGCCCTCTATATCGTCTTCGTCTATTTGAGAATACGGATCTGCGTAATACTTGGCGTAAGATTGGAGCGCAACGGACATCTTTTTGAGAAGTGCAACGTCTTCAGAGCCGAGTTCGTTGAGTTTTTGTCTGTAACGTTCAAGCACGTTTGCCTTTTTCTCGTACTCTTCCTCGCTCTTTTTGCGATAATCTTCCACTTGCAAGAGAGCGGTTTCTCTCTCTTCCGCGGTCTTTTGGCGTTTTTCGGCAATCTCTTTGTCAACCGCCGCCATTCTCTCGCGCTCCATATTGTCAAGACGCAATTTGGTCTTGCGCGCGTCGAGCATATCCGCATCGCTGTGCGTTTCGCTTTCCGCTATAATGGGAGCACCGCAAGATACGCAAAATTTTGCACCGGGCAAGTTCTTCGTTCCGCATACGGCGCAAACGGGTTTGCGCATAACGGACAAGATACCGCCACACTTGGCGCAATATCTGCTTCCCGCACTGTTCTTTGCGTGGCATACGGGGCAAACGGTCTCGTAATTTTCAACTACGTCCGCTCCGCACGTTGCGCAAAACGCCTGTCCGGGTTTTACTTCGTTTCCGCATATTTTACAAACAAACATATTTCACCTACAAAATGTTTATCGCTAAATCACGCCTTGGGCTTGAAACTGTCTTTGAGTCCGACTATGCTGTTAAATTCGTTCTTATCGTTGCGCTTGATGAAGTAACCTTCGCGCAAGAATTGGAATCTCGTATGGACGGGTGCTTCCCCGACGATTTTCTCCGCCTTGCCGTTGAGAACGGTGAGCGAATCGGGATTGACTCTGTCCATATAATCTCCGTCTCCGTCGTTGATGAGGTAATCGAACATATTGAGCGTAACGTCCACGCAGTCGTTGGCATTGACGAAATGTATCGTGCCTTTGACCTTCATGTTTGCGCCCTCTTCACCCGACTTCGTGCCTTCGAGATACTCGGCGTGCACTGCGGTGACGTTGCCGTCCGCGTCTTGCTCGCAACCGACGTATTTGATGATATACGCACCTTTGAGACGCACTATTCCGTCGGGCTTCAAGCGGAAGTATTTGGGCGGCGGATTGAGCGAGAAATCGTCTTGCTCTATATACAATTCTCTGCCGAAAGTCGTCTCGTGTACGCCCGCACCCTCTTGTTGGGGATTGTTCTCGATATACACGGGTTCGCTCTTGCCTTCGGGATAGTTGTCGATGATGAGTTTCAAAGGCTTGGTGACGACCATCGCTCTTTGTGCGTGTGCGTTCAAATCCTCTCTCACGCAGTGTTCCAAAATGGAAATATCCACTTCGCTGTCCGCCTTGGACACGCCTATGCGCGAGCAGAAATCTCTGATTGCTTCGGGCGTGTAACCTCTCTCTCTTATACCCGAAAGAGTGGACAATCTCGGATCGTCCCAGCCCCACACGATTTTTTCGTCGACCAAACGCTTGATAAAACGCTTGCTCATAACCGTGTGCGTGAGGTTGAGTCTTGCAAACTCTATTTGACGAGGTCTGGGATCAAAACCGCAGTTGAGCGTAACCCAGTCATAAAGCGGACGATGGTTTTCAAATTCAAGCGAGCAAAGGGAGTGCGTAATGCCCTCGATTGCGTCCTCGATGGGGTGCGCAAAGTCGTACATCGGGTAGATAACCCACTTGTCGCCCGTGTGCGGGTGCGTTGCGTGGCAAATACGATAGATGACGGGATCACGCATATTGATGTTGGGTGACGCCATATCGATTTTTGCACGCAAGACTTTTTCGCCGTCGGCAAATTCGCCGTTTCTCATACGCTCGAACAAATCGAGGTTTTCCTCGACGCTTCTGTTTCTGTACGGGCTTTCTGTGCCGGGGGTGTTGAAATTGCCTCTCGTTGCGCTTATCTCTTCCGCGCTCAAATCGCAAACGTACGCTTTGCCCTCTTTGATGAGTTTGACGGCGCACTCGTACATTTTTTCGAAATAATCGCTTGCGTTGTGGAGTTCGTCCCAATCGAAGCCGAGCCACTTGATGTCGGCTTTGATGCTCTCCATATATTCGACGTCCTCTTTGGCGGGGTTGGTATCGTCAAAGCGCAAATTGCACGCGCCGTGATACTTTTCTTTCATACCGAAGTTGATGCAAAGAGCCTTTGCGTGTCCGATATGCAAATATCCGTTGGGTTCGGGCGGAAAACGAGTGATAATCTTGTTCACCTTTCCGCTTGCGAGGTCTTCGTCGATAAATTCTTCAATAAAGTTTCTTGAATTGTCTTCCATTTAGGTATAGCCTTTGCGCGACGGCGTGCAGACACGCACGCGTATTGCGCGTAAATAAAATTATTATACTTTATGATAAGACTAAAACGATTTTATGTCAATAACGTAAGCGCATAACGCGCATACAAATTTTTCAAAATTTTTGAAATTTTTTATCAATAGACCACTTTGATGAGGTGCAAACCTTTTGCGGAAAGCGTTTTGCCCGCCTTTTTGCGGTCGCCTTTTTCGAGGATATCCTTTACGTCGTCCACCGTGAGTTTGCCTATACCGACATACAACAAAGTGCCCGCGATTATGCGCACCATATTGTACAAAAAACCGTTGCCCGTGACGTATATACATATCTCGCTGTCGTAAATAAAATCGGGATTCG
This sequence comes from Eshraghiella crossota, assembly GCA_963590075.1. Classification (GTDB taxonomy): domain Bacteria; phylum Bacillota; class Clostridia; order Christensenellales; family CAG-917; genus CAG-475. The sequence continues at coordinate 60,906 of CAVANK010000005.1, read as the reverse complement.
AGCCGTTTAGATGTGCGGTTTTATCGTTATCGGAAATTGCCGAAGCATAGGACAGTTCTCGCGTTTGAATGTCTACGGAATACACCGTGCGGACGGTGTTTTTAACCACGCTTCCGCTTGCCTCGAAGCACTTAAAATCGTGCGTTCCCTCAATGATTTTCGCAGCCTCTTTCATCGCTTTGAGGTTGAGCGGAACGACGACGTGTTCGTGCGTCGCTTCCATCATCGGCAAACGATGTTTTGAAAGATACATCTTGTAGCAATACGTCTTGCGCTTGGCGTTGAACCTTGCGTTGAAATCATCGTCTACGACTTCGCAATAGAGCATACTCACGTCGTCGGGCAATTCCGTATTGACGGCAAAAGGTATTTTGTCGGTGGGTATGGACGTCGTCGCGTCGAAATGCACCACTTGTCCCTCGGCGTGTACACCCGCGTCAGTACGTCCGCTTGCGGTTGCGCTCGTCGGCGTGCCGAAAGTTTTGGAAAGTGCTTTTTCGAGGACTTCTTGCACGGAAAGACCGTTGAGTTGGCGTTGCCACCCGACGTACATCGTTCCGCAATACGAAATTATCGCGCGATATCTCATACGAGCCCTCCGAAAATCATCCTGTCGATGTTTATTCCGACCGTCGGGAAATAGTATCTTTCAAGCAAAATCACGACAAAGAACGCAATCATAAACAAGAGTGCGAAAGCGTCGCCGACGCCGAATTTTGCCTTCTTCATTTTGGTGCGATTTTCCGTTGCGTTGTAACATCTTGCGTCCATTGCGAAAGCAAGTTCGTCCGCGCGCCTGAACGAGTTGACGAAAAGCGGAATAAGCACGGGAAGCATTGCCTTTGCTCTTGCGAAAAGACCGCCCGTATCGAAGCTTGCGCCACGTGCTTTTTGTGCGGAAATTATCTTATTCGTTTCCTCGAAAAGCGTTGGGATAAAGCGGAGAGCGATGCTCATAATCATTGCGATATCTCTTACGGGAACTTTGATGAGTTTGAGCGGAGACATAAGGCTTTCCACGCCGTCGGCAAGTGCTACGGGAGTCGTGGTAAGCGAAAGCAAAGACGCGCCCGTAATCAACAAAACGAGCCTTAAAACCATCTTTATGGTGGTATGAACCCCGTCTTTGGTTATCGTGAAGATTTTCCACGACCACAAAACTTCACCTTTTTTGATAAGGAACAAGTTGAGTATTGCCGTGAACAAAATGATGAACATCACGCCTTTGACGCTCTTCAAAACGGACATCATAGGCAATTTTGCAAGCAAAACGATACCTATCAAAATAACCGCCGTAAGCATAAATCCGAAGTACGATTTGACGAAGAAAATCGCAATCACGAACATAAGCGTGAGAAGCATTTTCACTCTTGCGTCGAGGCGGTGGATAATCGAATCCGCGGGGTAATATTGACCGAAAGCAACGTCCTTAAACATCGGCTTTTACCCCCTCGTTTTCTCTTATTTTCGAGAGTGCGTCGGCAAGCTCGTCAAGGCTAATTATATCTTTGGGAAGGTCGTATCCCCTTGCTATAAACTCGTCTGAAAGAGAGGTTGCAAAAGGCACGTCAAGACCGATTTCTTCAACGTGTTTTCTGTCCGAGAACACCTCTTTGGGCGTGCCGTCCATGACGATTTTTCCGTCTTTGAGCGCGACTATTCTATCCGCCATAACCGCGATATCGTCCATATTGTGGGACACCAAAATTATGGTGGGAGACACTTCTTTTTGAAGTTTTTTCACGAGCGCGAGTATCTCTTCTCTGCCCGCGGGATCGAGTCCCGCAACGGGTTCGTCGAGGACGAGAATTTCGGGTTGCATTGCGATAACGCCCGCAATTGCCGCTCTTCTCTTTTCGCCACCGCTCAAATCGAAGGGGCTGCGGGAAGCGAATTGGTCGTAGTCGAGCCCGACCACGTCCATAGCCTTGCGCACTCTCGCGTCGATTTCCTCTTTGGACAATTTCATATTTTTAGGACCAAACGCGACGTCCTTTTCCACCGTATCGGCAAAAAGTTGGTATTCAGGGTATTGGAACACCATACCCACCTTGAAACGCAAGTTTTTGAGCGTCTTTTTGTCCGTGGCGGACATACCCTTTACCACGACGCTCGACGTCTTTTTGTCTTGCACTTTGATAAGACCGTTGAGGTGTTGAATAAGAGTGGATTTTCCGCTTCCGGTCGCGCCGACTATGCCGACAAAACTGCCTTCTTCAATGCAAAGATTGACGTCGTCGAGCGCTTTTTTCTCGTACGGCGTCTTGCGTGAGTAAATATACGTCAAATGTTTTATCTCAATTGCCGACATACTTCCTCCACGAGTTTGTCTTTGTTCACGATTGGCGCGTCAAAGACGAAACCTTTGCTTTTGAGTTTTTCGGACAATTGCGATACGGGCGGGAGCGTAAGTCCGCACGCTTCCAAAAGTCCCGACGAAAATACTTCTTCGGGTGTGCCGTCAACGGCAATTCTGCCCTTGCGAAGCACGATAATTCTGTCCGCAAGCACCGCTTCTTCCATATTGTGAGTGATGTTTATCACGGTGATGCCTTGCTTGTTGAGAGTGGTGGCAATGTCCATAATCTCTTTGCGCCCGTTGGGATCGAGCATAGAGGTGGACTCGTCCAAAATGAGGATATCGGGACGCATTGCAAGCACGCCCGCGATTGCCACTCTTTGTTTTTGTCCTCCGCTCAATTTGGATACGGAACGATTGCGATATTCGCTCATTCCCACGGCATCGAGCGCATAATTCACTCTTTCCACGATTTCTTCGCGGGGCAAGCCGATATTTTCAGGTCCGAACGCTACGTCGTCCTCGATTATCGTTGCAACCGTCTGGTTGTCGGGATTTTGGAAAACCATACCCGCTTTTTTGCGGATTTCAAAAGTATTTTTTTCGTCGGACGTGGAAAGACCGTCGATAAGCACTTCTCCGCTCGACGGTATAAAAAGACCGTTGAGAAGTTTTGCAAGCGTAGATTTGCCGCTGCCGTTCATACCGACGAGCGCGACAAATTGGCCTTTCTCAACGGAAAAAGACAGGTTTTTGAGGGCTTTTAGACTGCGGCCCTCCCCTAATGAGTAACTATAACTTACTCCTTTGAGGACAATTTGCGACATACCGCGATTATACCACAGAGTATTTAGATTTGCAATCTTATATCGGTTATTGTGGTTTTTATGAAAAATTTCGGGTGCGGGTGTTCCGCCCTCGAAACTGTGATATCGTGCTTGCGCACGGTGATATTTGCGCATAGCGCAAGTGATATTTTTTGCTATTGCAAAAAGTGATATTGCGACTTCGTCGCAGTTTAGGATAAGGCTACGCTTTCCGCAATTATTAATTATTAACTATTAATTATTAATTCCTAAAAAATATTGACTTAAAAATTTTATCAATATATAATATCTAATGATTATGCGCATCGCGCGCATACGCAAAATATTACTCGAAGATACTTTATTGGAGGAATTCCCGATATGAAAAAAATGACCATTGACGGTAACACCGCTGCGGCGCATATTGCTTACGCTTTTTCCGACGTTGCGGCTATTTACCCTATCACTCCGTCATCTCCGATGGCAGAGAACTGTGACGACTGGGCAGGTCAAGGAAGAAAGAACATTTTTGGCAACGTTCTCAAAATTGCCGAAATGCAATCCGAAGCCGGCGCGGCAGGCGCAGTACACGGCTCTTTGGCAGCAGGCGCATTGACGAGCACGTTTACGGCGAGCCAAGGTTTGCTCCTTATGATTCCGAATATGTACAAAATCGCAGGTGAGTTGCTTCCTTGCGTATTCAACGTCTCCGCACGTAGCGTTGCAGGACACGCCCTCAACATTTTCGGAGATCACTCCGACGTTATGGCTTGCCGTCAAACCGGTTTTGCTATGCTCGCATCCAACAGCGTACAAGAAGTTATGGATTTGACCTTGGTCTCTTACCTTTCCACGATCGAATCCAGCGTTCCTTTCCTCAACTTCTTCGACGGTTTCCGCACCTCTCACGAAGTTGACAAGATCGACGTCATCGACTACGACGAGATCAAGGACCTCGTAAACTTCAAGAAGGTTGACGAATTCCGCGCACGCGCACTCAACCCCGAACATCCGCATCAACAAGGCACGGCTCAAAACCCCGACATTTACTTCCAAAACAGAGAAGCAAGCAACAAATACTATGACGCAGTCCCCGCAATCGTTCAAGCGGAAATGGACAAAGTCAGCAAGCTCACGGGCAGAAAATACAACCTCGTCGACTACTACGGTGCAAAAGACGCAGACCGCGTGATCGTCATCATGGGTTCAGGCGCAGAAGCGGTTGAAGAGACCGTTGACTACCTCAACGCAAGAGGACAAAAAGTCGGTCTTCTCAAAGTCAGACTTTATCGTCCGTTCCCGATGGACGCATTCGTCGCGGCGCTTCCCGAAACGGTCAAGACCATCACCGTTATGGACAGAACCAAAGAACCGGGCGCACAAGGCGAACCTCTCTACCTCGACGTCGTATCCGCTCTCAACGAGAAAGGCATCAAGAAAGAAGTGCTTTGCGGACGTTACGGCCTCGGCAGTAAGGAATTCAATCCTTCTATGGTCAACGCAATCTACGAAAATATGAACGGTGAGAAGAAAGATCGCTTCACGGTCGGCATCAACGACGACGTGACCTTCCACTCTCTCGCAGTCACCGAAAAGATCGACGCTTCCGACGCAAGCGCAATCTCTTGCAAGTTCTACGGTCTCGGCTCTGACGGCACGGTCGGCGCAAACAAGAACTCCATCAAGATCATCGGCGACCACACCGACAAATACGCACAAGCGTACTTTGCATACGACTCCAAGAAATCCGGCGGTATCACCATTTCTCACCTCCGTTTCAGCGACAAGCCCATCCGCAGCACGTACCTCATCGACCAAGCGGACTTCGTGGCGTGCCACAACGAGTCTTACGTGCTCCGTTACGATATGCTTTCCGACCTTAAAGACGGCGGTACGTTCCTCCTCAACTCTCAATGGGAGCCCGAAGAGATGGACGCAAAACTCCCCGCTTCTATGAAGAATATGATTGCCAAAAAGCACATCAAATTCTACACTCTCGACGGTCTCAAAGTTATCCAAGAGATCGGCACGAAGAAGGGCGTCAACACTGTTATGCAAGCGGCGTTCTTCAAGCTTGCAAACGTCATTCCTTACGAAGACGCAGAGCGTTATATGAAGGAAATGATCAAGAAGTCCTACGGCAAGAAAGGTGACGCGGTCGTCGCAATGAACAACGCTTGCGTGGACAACGCAATCGCACACCTCAAAGAAGTCAAATATCCGCAAAGCTGGGAAACCACAACCAACGGCGCAGCTCCGCTCGAAGTGCCCAACGACGAATATTTCAAGAACTTCATTGCTCCGATCACCGCACAAGAAGGCGACAAACTCCCCGTTTCCGCATTCAATCCCAACGGCTTCGTACCTACCGGCACGACCAAATTTGAAAAACGCGGTATCGCAGTTTCCGTTCCTATGTGGGACAAAGACAAATGCATCCAATGCAACCGCTGCGCTCTCGTTTGCCCGCACGCGACTATCCGTCCGACGCTCGCAACCGCAGAAGAACTTGCAAACAAGCCCGAAACCTTCGAGACCAAACCGGCTATCGGCGTAAAGGGCTACGAATTCCGTATGCAAGTAAGTCCGTACGACTGCACGGGTTGCTCCAACTGCGTTGCGGTATGCCCCGCAAAAGAGAAAGCTCTCACTATGGTTCCGCTTGACGAGGCAATCGCAAAAGAGGCGGAAAACTGGGAATATGCGGCAGACCTCAAAGAAACTTCCGCAGAACTCAAATCCGTCAACGTCAAGAACAGCCAATTCAAGAAACCGCTCTTCGAGTTCTCCGGCGCTTGCGCAGGTTGCGGTGAAACTCCGTACGTCAAACTTATGACGCAACTCTTCGGTGACAGAATGCTCATCGCAAACGCAACGGGTTGCTCCTCCATCTACGGCGGTAGCGCACCGACTTGCCCCTACACCAAGAACGACAAAGGTCGCGGTCCTGCTTGGGCAAACTCCTTGTTCGAGGACAACGCAGAGTTCGGTTACGGTATGCACCTCGCTTACGACACGCGTCGCAACGTGCTTGCAAACACGATTACCAACCTTATCAGCCTCGGCACGATTTCTGAAAATATGACCACCGCTCTCAACGCGTGGCTTGAAAACAAAGAAGACGCAGCAAAGAGCGAAGAAGCCGCCAACGCAATCATCGCACTTCTCCCCGAAGAAAAGAAGAATGCAAACGGCGTAAGCCTCGAACTCTTGCAAAACATCGAAGCAAGAGAAGATTGCCTCATCAAGAAATCCGTATGGATCGTCGGTGGTGACGGCTGGGCGTACGATATCGGTTACAACGGCGTTGACCACGTTCTCGCAAGCGGTGAAGACGTCAATATTCTCGTCCTCGACACCGAAGTGTACTCCAACACGGGCGGACAAGCTTCCAAGTCTACCCCGACCGGCGCAATCGCAAAATTCGCCGCAACGGGTAAACGCACCAAGAAGAAAGACCTCGCACTTCTCGCAATGGACTACGGTTACGTGTACGTCGCACAAGTTTCTATGGGCGCGGATATGAACCAAGTCGTCAAAGCGTTTGCAGAGGCGGAGGCATATCACGGACCGTCCATCATCATCGCTTACGCACCGTGCATCAACCACGGCATCAAAGGCGGTATGGACAATTCGCAAATGGAAATGAAGAAAGCAGTTGACTGCGGTTATTGGCAACTCTTCCGTTACAACCCGACGTTGGTGGGAACGGACAAAGCGCCTCTCGCAATCGACAGCAAAGAGCCGACCGACGATTATCAAGCGTTCCTTATGAACGAAACGAGATATGCGTCCTTGGCAAAGATGAATCCGGATGCGGCAAAAGTCTTGTTTGCAAAGAACGAAGAAGACGCCGCAAAGAAACGTGCCTTCTACCTCAAGAAAGCAGCGTCCTACACGGAAGAATAATTCCGCATAGCGTATCAAAAACCCCTCGGCTTTCCGAGGGGTTTTTACTATGTTTTACCAAGCATTAACGAGTATCGTCAAATGTTGATCCAAAGCGCAGGCACAATGCCGAAATCCGAATAAAACACCTTATACACATCTTTCAATGCGCCGTCCTGACACACATATGCGGAATGATAACTCTTATATGCGTCGGGCGAACGCAAACGCCAGTAACAATACCCGTCCTGACTTGCAAAACACCCTTGGCTCTTTGCATACTCGCTTACTTTGAGCATCAACGACTCTTTTTCGCTCTCATACTTGCCGTTTTCCACCGCTTTTGCAGAATATGCGGTAATTTCCGCATAACTTAACAAAAACATTTTATCGTCGGTGTTCATGCTCGCATACGAATTTTCCGCATATCTTGTGCTTTGCGCACTGTTGTCTACATTCGTCGTCAAGACACGTTCCTTTTGCAAAAGGCTGAACGCCGCATTGTAAAAATTGTCGTTAAGCCACTCTCTTATCGTGCTTTGGGCATAATTGTTGCTGTACTCACCGCCGTCGTAATCAAAAGATTGTGCGTCGAGGGCAATATCGCAAAACAACATTGCGTGCCCGTCATTTTCCTCAACCACTCGCCACTTTATCGGTTCGTACAAAAACCAGTAGGTTGCAAGGGGATAATAACCGTTGTTATCTTGATACGATTTTTCCTTAGTACCTGCAGAACGAGGATCATTCGATCTGTAATCGGCAAAATACACGCCCCTGTATTTTTCCCCGTCATACTCGACATCGATAAACCACATGCTGTCGGGATCCGATGCCGTGTTGTAACCGTACGACGTCCAACCTTTACTATCGTCTCTTAAAGGCGTTGCCACAATGTCGTTAAGCCCCTTCAAAATCTCTGCATCTTCCACTTTCGATTGCGGATAAGTGCCGAAATATACAACGTCGTTTTCTTTAGAAAACGTATCGACCTCAACCCATTTTGCATAGAGCGTTATATTTTCGCCGACCGTATCCGTATCGAAATTCCAAGAACGAGAATAGTCGGCATCCCACCATCCGTCAAATTTATACCCGCGTTTTGTTGGCTCGGCGGGCAAACTTACTGTCTTACCGCTCTCGATTTCTTGACTTGGTAACAGTGTTCCGCCTTTGCAATCAAACACCACCGAATTGACTATCGGTTCAGGTTCGGGTTCGGGCGACGGCACTTCGTTCCATTTTGCATAAAGCGTTAAGTCTTGCTCTATCGGTTGTTCTTTATCGAACAAAATAGTGCAATCGTTGTCCGCATACCACCCCGCAAACTCATATCCGTCTCTTGTCGTACTCGGCAATTCTTTCAATTTCCTACCCTGCAAAACGTAAATGTTTTTAACTGCAGAACCGCCGTTTGCGTCAAAAGTTACGACAAACACTTTTACCGGCCGTGCGGTGTCGTCCTTGCCTTGATTTTCATTTTTCTTTTTATTGACAACCACCAACACCGTCGTAAGCACTATCGCAAGCACGACTAAAATAGCAACTGACAAAATAATCGCTTTCTTTTTATTCACGCGCCCCCTCCTCATCACATGCGTTTTATCTAATGTTTACATTATATAATGCATTAGTCTATATTGTCAAAGAATTTTTATATTATCATTTGGACATTATATAATGCAAAGGTGAGATAATTATGGTTAAACTGCGCGTTTTAGACTTGCTCAAAGAAAACAATAAGACAAAATACTGGCTGTATATTCAGCTTGGTATGAGCTATCAAAATTTTAATAAAATGGTCAATAACGAAACAAAATCCATTCAATATGAAATCATCGGCACGCTTTGCGATATATTCAAATGCACCCCGAACGATTTGTTCGAGGTGTCTCAAGAAGATGAAATTGCCAAATAATAAAAACGGTGCACAAAATGAAGTGCACCGTTTTTATATAGATTTTTGAGGTTATTTATTCAAAAATCGAAGCGTGGGAAGATTGCCCTCTTCTATCGTCCATACGTCCTTGAAGTCAAAGCCGGTGTTGTCCGCAAACCACGTTTCGGAGCGGAAAGAGCTTGTCGAGTCGGGATCGGTTGCTTTGAGGTTGCCCGTCTTGGTGATTGCAAAGTTCTCGACGTCCTCACCGTCAACCACCGTAACGGTGTAAACTTCACCGTTGAGCGAAAGCACGTTTTGAGGATCGTACCAGCACTTGGTTACGGTCGAATTGTTTTCCATACTGCCAAAACCGAAGCCGAGGAAGAGCGTGTTTGCATCATTGTTTTTGCGCTCACCCGCTTCGTCTTCAACGGTGTTGTCCACCGTGATATTCACAAGCGTGAAGCAAGATGAGATTGCCTTTTGGGAGTTTCTCCCCGCAATGCCCGCAACGTAAAGTTTCACGTTTTTCGTCTCTCTTTCTATGCTTACGTCAATCGTGCCCGTGGAGTAGCAATAGTTGATTGCACCGACGCTCGTCGTGGACGTGCTCGATTGCGATTTACCGCTGAAATTATTGCCGACGATACCGCCGATTGCCGCAATAGCAGACGATTTGTTGAGAATTACGGATAGATTTGCATCAACGTAGGAGTTCCTTACATAGCCCTCGTTCTTGCCGATAATACCGCCGACGTTTACAGATTGCGCAAGCGTTCCGCCTATAATCAAAGGTTGTGCGGACTCAATCTTCACGTAGACGCAGTCAACCGCCGCCACATTGTCCGCAACCGCACCGCCGACATATGCAGTGTCTTCGGCAATTGCGTTCTCCAATCCCAAAGAAACGCTACATTTCGATATTTGACCGCCGTTAGTTCCCGCGATACCGCCGATTTTATATGCTCCGCTTGCAACATCCACAGAGATTGCAACGGTGTCGTTCACAATTGTGGAAGATGCTTTATTCTCGCCCGCGACGCCACCGAGAATAAGCAACGACGTTTTGTCGGTTGTGCCACCAAGAACGGAGATTTTTCCGTCCGTATTAGAGCCTGCGACACATCCTTCGATGTAGCCCTTGTCGATATCGCTTGCAACGCCTTGGTTGACTGCCGCAATACCGCCGATGGTGACTTTCTTCGACTCGGGGACGTGGAAGTGCGCCCCATACACCTTAACGTTGCTGATTTTCCCGCTGTTGACGGTTGCTACAACGCCCATACGAACGTCGTCTTGATAACTATCTCCGTCTTGAGTAATCATAAGGATGATTGCTTTGAACGTGAGATTTTGTATCGTACCGCCCACATAACCGAACACGGAAGCGTGCGTGGTATCCGCATACGTACCGCCACTAATAGTTGCGCCGTTTTCACCGCCGGTGATTGTGCCCACAAATACGTGAGATGCGTCAAAGAGAGGTTTTAACGTGGATGTGCCAAAGTTTATCTCACCGGAGAATTGAATGTCGGCATCGAGGATTTCCTCTATTGCGACCTTTTCCTCCTCGGTGGGATTTTCCTTGTGTAAAGTGTTGTAAACGCTCTTGTATTGGTCGGTGGAAGAAATTGCGATTTGCTTTATCCACTTGGAATAAATCTTCACCGTACCGCCCTCAAAATAGCCGTCGAAACCGCCCATCGCAAAAACCGTCGTACCCGTTTGCGCGTCGCTTTCGTATTTTATATCGTTTTTGACCGTTTCTTTGTCGGAATTGATGGTCTCGTAATACCATTTGCTAAACTTATAACCCGAGATATTTTCGGGTGTAAACTTGTCGCTTTCCGCAATCTTGTCAATAGAGCGCATCGGGCTTTCTTTGAGCACGCTACCGTCTTTTGCAAGATATTGCAACGTAACCACGGGGAGCGTGGAGCGGAACATAGGATAGAGCGTCAACACGTCGGACTTGTTGTACGTAAGCGTGTATTTGTCCAAAGACGCAACGTTGGTGTCCGTGTCGCTTGCAAGCGCGGTGAAACGCACGGGTTTGTTGTCTTTGTCAAGATAGAACCAGAAGCAGAACGTATCGTTTTCCGCCTCGGGGCAATCAAGATTGGTCTTGTCGTTGTACACGGATTTGACCTTTGCGTCCGCGCCGATAGTCATATCGTAGCCCGTCGAATTTTTGTACTCGCCCTCGTTGACGGTTATCGTGCCGTCCTCGTTGTAGGTGTACGTCGCGCCGAGAACGTAGTTGTGGTTGAACTCGTTGGGAGAATAATACGCCGAAAGCGTGGTGTTTTTGTTGATTGTCTGCGTATTGAAATCAAACTCTTTCTTGCCGTCTTCCGTCCAGTATTGGAAAGTGTATCCCGTCTTGGTGGGGATAATCTTTTCACCCTTATCGTTGGTGGGCGCTTTAATCTTCGAGCCTGCCACGACGCCCGTCAAAACGTTGTTTTCAAATGTATAATTGCTCAATGTGTTGAAAGTAACGGTGTATTTTGCAACTTCGTATTGGTTGTTTCCGCCGTTACTGTTATTGCCGTCGTCGTCTCTGTCCGTTCTGTTGCAAGCAACGCACACCGAACAAAGAAGAACGACGAGCAAAATCGTGCAAGTGAGAGTGAGAATTTTCTTCATATAAGTTCTCCGAGCGAAAGCGCGATATTATGCGCACCCGCGCTATTATGATTAGTATGAATAGATAGATAAATTATATTATACATATAAAGCGCGCCTTTTTCAACAAGTTTTTGTCGCCGAAGCGTTTTTAACTTGTATTTAAGGTGCGCTTTCTCTTTTTATGCAAATTTTTCAAAATACGCTTTTGCGATTTGGTCGGCGGTTGCGTTCCCTTCAAGCGAGAGCAAGGCAGTAAGTTCGCTCGTTACGGCGGCGTCGTTTACAACGTAAGAAACCACCGCTTCTTCCCCGCTTTGCATACCGTCGCGAATTGCCGAAACGAGTGCGGTTGCAAGTTGCAACGCGGTGCTTCTATCTTCACCAATCACATAAACACGCACTTTATCGTCGTTTTTGACTTGATAAACCTCGTTTATTGCGTATTTTATGTTTTCACCTTGCTTGCCGACGTTGCTAAACGGCGTGTCTTCACCGTCTCGCTCCAACGTGCAAACGGTCACGCTTTCGTCGCTGATAACGAAGCCGTAAATTATAGTCTTGCCTTCGCTTTCGACGCTCAATCTCACGTAGCTTTGAGAGGGCGCGGGCTTATTGTCTTGCATAAGCGCAAGTGCGGAAAACGCAAGTGCGCACACCAAAAGAAGCGCAAGCGCAATCCACAAAAGGCGTACCGCAGTGGTTTTGTCAAAAGCGCGCAAAGGCTCTTCACCCGTCAAAAGTCTGTTTATCGGGGCTTGCTTTGCACGGGAAAAGACGTCGGGCACGGACTTTTCGTCGTGTTCGGTTTTGAGATTGTTTTTGATGTCCTTAATCTTCATCTTTCCCCTCCTTTTGCAATTCTTTCTTTATTTTGGCAAGCGCGTTGTTGTATGCCCACAATATAGTTCCGAGCGGTTTTTCGAGCGTCTCGGCTATCTCTCTGTGCTTAAATCCCGATATGACGTGCAAGGTGACTATCTGCCTTTCCTCGTCGTTGAGCACTTTGTTCATCGCTTTGGTGACGGGCGTGTCCTCCTCTTCCATATCGTATGAGCCGAACCGTCCGTCGTCGCCGGTGGTGTCCGTCACGCTTTCGCGCTTGCGACGATTTAGCTCGTTGATGGTAACGTTCTTTGCTATCGTATATAGCCAAGCGTATGCGTTCGAGCCCGCGCGATATTGTGATATGGTGGTTCTGAGCCTTATATACGAGGTCTGCATCATATCTTCGGCAAGGTGATAATCGCGAGTCATAGACAATAGGAACGCGAAAAGTCCGCGCTTGGTATCGTTGTAGATATTTTCAAACGCGGTTTCGTTGCCTTGTTGCAATTTGAGCATTTCTTTGTCCAATTCTTGCTTGGTCATAATTATATTTTAACACACAAGTCAAGATATCTCAACTTTCTTTACTCAATGCGACGAGGATTGTATTTTATCGTGCATTTGCTCGATATCGTGTGCGAATTTTGCAAAAATTAGCGATTTTCGGATATTCTTTTGATTATCTTTATGTTGATTTTATTGTGTTTTTATATTTTGGGTATATTATCTATATATAAAATAGAGGAAAGAGTATGCGCAATTACAAAAAAACGTCAATCTTGTTGGCTTTGTGCCTTGCGTTCACGGTGCTTTGTGCCGTGTGTTTAATTGCGTGCAATTCTCTTACCCCCAACACCGTTTCGTTCACTCCGAAAGCGACCTCTTACGTCAGCGTAGACGTCAATCCGTCAATAGAACTCGTGCTCGACCAAAACGACGAAGTTATGAGCGTCACCGGCGCGAACGAGGACGCAAGAGTACTCTTATTCAGAGAAGACGGCATCGTCGGCGCAAAGGTGAACGTCGCAATCGAAAATATTGCATCGCTTGCCGTTGAATACGGATATCTCACGGCGGACAACGCAACCGTCGACGTGTGCGTGGTGTCCTCATCGGACGATAAACAAAGCAACCTTTTCAAGTCCATATCGGACTCCTTTATCAAAGGCGCGCAAGATCAAAACAAGTCGCTATGCGTGTCTATCGCAAACGAAATCAGTCTGTCTCTCAATACGGAACTCGCAAAACTGAAATCGCAATATTCGACGGACAACAATATTCAATCGTTGTCCGCGGGCGACTTCAAGCTCGTAAAACGCGCAATGCAATCCGCCCCGTCCCTAACCTACGAAGAGTTGGCAGGCAAAAGCACGGAGGAGTTGTTGTCTATCGCTTCAATCTTGCAAAACAACGCCGACGCTACGTACGGCGACGCATACAAAAAGCAAGTGAATAAGGCAAAACTCGTGTACAACAACACCGTGCAAACGCTGGAAGGCACTTTATACGTAAAGCATTTTGCAACCAGCGCACTCGGCGCATATCTTGATAAAAATTATACCGAGGCAATGGCAAACCTTGCAAAAACGTCAAGCGCAATCAAGTACACCGTGGCAAACGCGTATTTAACATCTCTCGCCTACTATCAGTCGAGCCTCATAAGTTGTTTGGCAAACCCGACGTATACGGTATCGCAAGACGGAATATCCGAGATTGCAACCGCGCTCGGATTGTCCGAAGACGATTTTGAAAAAGCAATCTCCGCCTCGACAACCAAAGACGGCGTGCAAATATCCGAAAACGATCTTGAATTCTTCGTTGACAAACTCTATCGAAACGCAAGCGCGCAAGAAAAGGCGCGCCTTGCAAGCGTGTACGAAAACATTTGCAACGTATATCTCGCAACCGCCGACAAAGACGAGGACGACTTGCAGTTCTCAATCGACGACGTCGAAAAACGCATACTCACAATCAAAGCCACCCTCGCGACGCCTCAAATGACGCTTATGCTCAATCTTGTAGGCTTTGACATCGACGACGTTCTCTCACAATGCAAGCCCGAAAACGTGGACTACAACGACTATTCGAGCATAGAAAAAGCAATTGCTTCCCTCAAAGATTTAGCGCAGTCCGCAAAAGACGAAATGGCGCTCTCCGAGGAGGACGAGGCGCAGGTCAAAGAAGATTTTGCATCCGTGCAATCCGCCCTTGACGACGCACTTCAAATCTTCAACAAGGCAAAAGAAAAAGCCGTAAACGACGCAAGCGAGTACATTCTCTCAATAAAAGAAAATCGCAAAGACGGCAATAAAAATTGAATTTATGTTTGTCAAGCACTGCTTGAACCCTTTTATCCCCCTATGTGGAAAAAGCGTGCATCTATTGCACGCTTTTTCCTTGTCTTTGTCATTTCAACGCTCTGAAATAAACTATCTTATCTCCCTCTTTCGTCGGCGTTTCGAGCGTCGGATTTTGCGCTTTTACATCGTCGGGCATTGCGGATAACGCCTTGCAAATATCCAGCATCTCCTCACCATCGGAAGCCACATACACGGACAATGCGGACGTGTTGGTGACTCTTGCCTCACCCACGGTGACGGCGGAGATATAATCCGCTTGCAAGTCGGAATATCCGCACGCTTTGAGCGCTATGTCCATAACGATATCGAATTCTCTTTCTCTGACGATACTTGCGTCTATTCTTTGCACGTCGCAATGCACCTCGACTTCTTTGGAAAACGGAATTTCGCTTGCAACCGCCACCGCGAACGGAATTTCCGCACGCACCGCGTTGTAGCCGTTTTCGTCCGTGTAGATAATGTCGGTGTTGACCACGCCCTCGACCACGAGTCGGTTGTCCTCGGTGACGTACGATCGAGTGGTATAGCACCTTGCGTACGGCATTGCGCACACTTGAAGCGCGGCGGGCTTGTTGTCTCCGAGCATAGCCGTACCACTCACGCCTTGCACGAAGTATCCGCAGCCGTCAAAACATTGATAATTTACACTCTTGCGCTCGATTTCCGTCTCGTTGGAGAGCATAAACAGGTCGCTTACAATTTCCGTTTGGGAGCATCTAAACGCACCGACTTTGATTTGCACTTCACCCTCGACTCTAATGACGTTGTCGTCCGTCACTCCTTGAAGCACCACTTTTGCCGTCTTTACGCACGCTTCGACTTTGATTGCATCCGACGGGGTAACGCCGTCAAGACCGAATTCGTCCTCGATGGGAATATTGAAAGCGCGTTGTTTAATCTCGCCGTTTTCGACGTACGTGACATTGGCTATGACTTGCAATTTGGTCTTCGCACCGCCGTCGATTGCGACGGATTGCTTGGGGATACACACGGTATTTAGCCCGAGCACCGCGCTTATTTCACCTCCTACGTCCGCCTCGTCGTCAAAGGGTACGGACGACGTTTTCGTAGCGATAAAAGACGGCACGAAAATCTCTTTGGCGGTTGTGTAGCAGTCCTCGCAATAGGTGAGCATCTCTATCTCGTCGCGCTTGATTGCGCTTGCTTTTATGTCGAGAACGGCGGTCAAGGACAATCTGTCCGTCGCGCCTACGTCCGCTTCGGTGACGTATATGTCGCAACGAGAGTTGTCTCCCTCCGCAAATTCTCCGTCTATTCGCACCTCAAAATCGGCGTTGTAATCCACGCCTCTTGCCACGCCCTCTTTGTCGAGGTAAATAAGTCGGAAATTGGTTCGTCCGCTCACTTGCACGTATCCGTCGTACGCTTCTACGGTCGTGCTTTTTGCGTCAACCGCAAGCGACAACACCTTTGCGACGTTGCTCATATCAACGTCTTGCGGCGAAAACTCAACCACTCGCTCGACGGACGGCGCGGTGTAAAATTTGCTTGCACTTATTTTCTCAAAATTGAACATATACTCCTCCGTTTCACAAAAACATATTCTCAAAAGTCTTGCGATATGACGAATAAATTTCAAATTATCGGCAAAAATTATCGTATGAGAGAAATAGGACAATCAATCGCAGGCGCAAAAGAAAGAGTGCAAAAACTCGTGGGTATACCCGTGCTTATGAAAATCAATACCGGAAGAGGCAAATCCACTCTTCTCAAAGGCGAAGTTACGGCGGTATTCCCCGCAGTGTTCACCGTCAAATCCGACGACGGACAAAACCGCACCTTTTCCTACTGCGACGTGCATACAAAAAACGTGCTTTTCCTACCTCGCAAAGACTGAAAATCCTATTTATAAGATTATGCGTATAAATACGATATTCTGCGTATAAGAAACGCGATTTTGGAAATAATCGAAATATAAAACGCAAAATCAACGCAAATCGTATTTATTTTCAAACAGCCCCCAAAAGACGAAAACCATTGGCTTTCGCTCCTCATAATACTTCCCCTTATCAAGCAAAAGACCGTCGCAACGGACGGTCTTTTGCTTATCTACTATATTTGTTATATTTAGTTTGGATATCTTAACCTTATTGGGTTATTGCCTATCGTCGACCTTTACTCTTCCGTATCGTTTTGAGGCTCGTCGATGAGCATCGGTTTTCTCTTCTTTACCACGATTACGATAACGGTGATTATTGCCGCAAGCGCAATCGTAAGACCTACGATGAGCATTGACAAATCAAGCGGACGAAGGATAAACGGCTTGACGGTGGCGGTGAATTTGTATTGGAAATCCACTATCGAATTGTCGCCGAAACGCGCAGTGATGTAATACGTGCCTGCTTTTTTGGGAGTGAAATCGAAGATTGCGCCCGAGGCGACATATTCGCCGTTGACGTACCATTTGGTTTCGGTGGTTGGATCGAGATATTTTACGCCTGTAAGAGCAAAGGACGTCGTTTCCGTGGTGTAAAGCGTTGCACTCGACGGTGCGCTCGATACGTCCTCGCCCGCTCTGTCTGCAAGCGTGACGCGCACTTCACCGACGTAATATTTGCCGTATTCTATATGCACTTGTTGATAGGTTTCGAGATTGTAATAAGGCAATTTTGCCCTAACAATATAATCTCCGCCGCCCTTTGCGACGAAAGTTACGCTCTTGCCTATACCGAGAGAATACTCTTCTACAACGGTGGTATCGTCCACGCTTTTGATCCTTTGCGCAACCCACTCGACGCTATTCTCGACCAAAGGATCTACCGCACCGAGAGGCGCAAGTTGCACGTACAACTCGACGGGAGTTATTGAGTCCGCGCGCATATAAACCATATCCGTGTAATCACCCTCTCCAAGTGCGCCGTTGTGAACGAGCGTCATTTCGGTAGGTGTCAAATATCCGAGGTTTACGTCGTCGAGATTTGTGCTTGCGACCGTCAAAAGATTGAGCGCGGGGAACGTATATGCGGAACTCGTGGAAGTCGCGCTGACGCTCACCGTCTTTGGATAAGTCATTTTGCAAACGAATCTTGCAATCGTTCTTGCGTCGACGTCTCTTGCTTGCACTTTGCAGCGGAGTTTCAAAAGCGCGCTTGCAAAACTCACGCTACCCGCCGAAAGGCTTGTACCCGTTGCGTCGCCGTATGCGCTTGTGCCGGTGTATCCCTTTGAGGTATATATCGCTTGTCCCGGGGCGCAAATATCAGTCGTGTCGTGATAAAAAGAGGATGAATAAAGATTGCCGTCGCTGCCTTGGTTGGCAACGGATATAACGTTTGGCAAAGAAGCGGGATAGAACGCTTGATTTCTGCTGTCCGAACTCGATTGTCTGTTGCCCGCCGCCGCCACGATTACGGAAGTTTCGCTTGCCTTGGACACCGCCACTTCAAAGGCGTTGCGCAATTCCGCACCGTTTTGACTATAATTCTTTTGCGGAAAACCGAGCGACATATTGATAACGTCCGCTTTTGCGTTGCTTTGCGCCCACTCCACCGCCTTGGTAAGGCTTGCAATGGTGAAGTTATTGTCGCCTTTGTCCGCTTTTATCGGATAAATCTTGATGTAATCTTCAAGCCCGAACTCTTTTATAAGCATTGCGATAACGCCCGCAATTTCAGAGCCGTGCTTGGTGGAATTGTCGGAGATATCCACGCTTCCGTCGGAGTTTACTCCGTTCGTGTTGTATCCGAGCACTTCGCCTTTATCGTTTTTGGCAAGAACACCGTCAAAAAGCTCGTGCGCAGCATCTATACCCGTATCTATCACCGCAATGACGATAGGCTTGTCTATACGGCTCAAATCCCACGTATCAACGACGGCTCTTGCGCCTTGCACATCCAAAAAACCGTCCTTGTAATAGTATAAATCTGCCGTGTCTTTTCCACCCCAACTCGTAGCACACGCAACGGACGAAGCGGGAATAAACACGGCAAAAAGCACGCTTGTAAGTAGAACAAGCACCGCTATTATCGCAATTATTCTCTTATTTGCAAGAGTAAGTTTCATTTTGTGTTACGCCTTTTCGAGCAAGTCGAGCGAGTATGCAAGACGGCGCATCGTCTCGTCTTTTTTGAGCACTACCGCCATTTCGATAGCACCGCCGGGGGTTACGGGTGCGCCCGTGAGCGCAACACGCATAGAGAACATAACTTGTCCGCTCTTGACGCCGACTTGTTCGGAATACGTCTTGATACGCTCTTTGATAGCGTCCGCGTTCCAATCCTCGAAGTCTTTGAGTGCGTCGATTGCGGTCTTGACCGCGACTTTTGCAACGTCCTTGTTGACCTTCATCTTTTGATGCTCGTACATACCAAGGTCGTACTCTCCGAATTGATTGAGGAAGGCAAGTTTTTCGGGAATTTCACTCAAAATATCCACTCTCGTTTGCATAAGAGACGCAAGTTCCTTGACGTCGTAGTCTTTGCCGTCGATTGCCTTTTCGATCCAACTCGTCGCAACCTTTTCAAACTCTTCGGGTGTCATTGCTTTGAGGTACTCGCCGTTGAGCCAACGCATCTTTGCTTCGTCGAAAATGGAACTGCTGTGCGAGATGCCGTCCGTATCGAACTCTTCTATCATCTCTTGCATAGTCATTTTCTCTTTGTTGTTCTTCGGACACCAGCCCAAAAGCGCGATATAGTTTACCACCGCTTCGGGAAGATATCCTTTTGCGATAAAGTCCTCGAAGTTGGCGTCGCCGAAACGCTTGGAAAGTTTGCGCGTGGCATCTTTCATAATGGGCGGAAGGTGCATATACATCGGTCTTTTCCAACCGAATGCGTCGTAAATGAGGTTGTATTTGGGTGTTGAACTCAAATATTCCGTACCTCTGATGACGTGCGTGATGCCCATAAGGTGGTCGTCAACGACGTTTGCAAAGTTGTACGTGGGAAGTCCGTCGCTTTTGAGGAGAATGCCGTCTTCGATATCCGCGCTGTCAACGCTTATCTCACCAAAGACCATATCCGTATAACTGGACACTACGCCCTCGGGCACTTTTTGTCTTATGACGTACGGCTCGCCCGCCGCAAGACGTCTTTGCACTTCATCTTTGGAGAGATTGCGACAATGCTTGTCGTAGGTATGCACGCCGTTGGCGTCTTTGAGGCTTTCGAGCCTTTCTTTGTCGCAGAAGCAATAGTATGCACCGCCGAGTTCGACGAGTTTTTCGGCGTACTCTTTGTATATACCCATACGCTCGGTTTGCACGTAAGGACCGTATCCGCCGTCTTTGTCGGGACCTTCGTCGTAGGTGATACCCGCAGTCGCAA
Source organism: Eshraghiella crossota (assembly GCA_963590075.1). Lineage (GTDB taxonomy): Bacteria > Bacillota > Clostridia > Christensenellales > CAG-917 > CAG-475. Next base: position 40,927 of record CAVANK010000005.1, on the reverse strand, counting down.
GCGTGCGATACACCATCTCAACCGCGCCTTCGACCTTTCTTTCTTGGTCGGTGTCCTCTATACGCAGAATAAACTTACCGCCGTTCTTGCGAGCAAACAAAAACGCGTACAATCCCGTGCGGAGATTGCCGATGTGCATAAATCCCGTCGGAGACGGAGCGAATCTCGTTCTAACCGTGTTACTCATAAAAATTTATACCTTCTTTCAAACAGTTCTTTACGTTTTTGATTTTGTCGAGCATACCTTGCTCTTCAAACGAATAATAACTTGCGCCGCTAAACACGTAGTGATCAAGAAGTGCGATTCCCATTGCCGAGAGCGTCGTATACAACTCTTGCGTTACGTCCACGTCTTTTTGAGACGGCGAAGGATTTCCGCCGGGGTGATTATGCGCGATAACCACACTGCACGCCTTGTTTTTGAGTGCGAAATCGACGATGTTTCTCACGTTGAGTTCAACTGCGTCCGCACTGCCTTTTGCAAGACATCTTGCGTCTATCAAGCCGTCTCTGGCGTCGAGAGCGATTGCGTACAGTTCCTCTTCGCGCAAGCCGTAAAACTTATTGCCGAGAAACTTGCGTATCTCTCCTCTACCTTTGAGCGTTTGCTTTTCGCCCTCGCAATCTTGCATATATCTACGCAAAATTTCGGGAAAACACGCAATAAACAAGGATGCGTTTTGCGTCATACCGGCAACTTCGCTCAACCTCTTTTCGTCGGCATTGAGAACGCCCGCCAAAGAACCGAATTTGTCGATAAGCGCATGCGCTATCTCGTTTGTGTCTTTTCTGGGCACGAATGCGTACAAAAGATATTCCAAAATCTCGTGTTCTTCCAAAGTCGCTATACCGCTTTTGCGTATGCGCGCACGCATGCGTTCGCGGTGACCTTCGTGTACTTGTTTAGCCATTTTTAGTTCGCAAAGCAATGCTTTATAGCATTGCTATCCTCTTTCGTCTTATTAAACGCTTACAGTTCCGGATATTCCTTAAAGACGGTCTCGTCCAATCTAACGAGGCGGATAAGCTCGTTTAGAGCGTCGTTTTCGTCCTTAAATCCGTAGGTTTTGCCGATAACCTTCCACGCTCCGTACGCGTGCAAAAAGTCGTACCAAAAATAACACTCGTCTTGAAGTTGGAAAATTTCGAGATAACTGAAAGACTCGTATTTGCTCCAACGCTTAAGCACGTCGATAAGCGCGTTGACCTCTTCGTTGTCGTCGTAGCGCGCGTGGATAAATTGAAGCATATACTTCTTGACCTCTTTCGAGAATGTCATAACGCCTTGTTTGGCGTTTTCGATGTCCTTGATAATCGCAGCGATTTCGGGATCGTCGCTGTGTTTTTTGAGGACTTTCTGGCACGGAAATGCAAATGCGTTCGTCATAATGGTTAATATTATAAACTAAACTAGTTTATAAATCAAGGCGTATTGCACATTTGCGATTTTTTCACGCTGTTCAAAATTTAAGATAGAAAAGCAAAACGGCATATTCCGTCCGCGATAACGCTTGCCATTCTATACTGATATTCTGGCAAAACCAAGTTCCTTTCGTCGGCAAAATTGCTCAAAAACCCACATTCTACAATGACGGACGGATAAGGACTACATTCAAGAAGATACTTTTGCGCACACAGCGGAGAGTATTCCCGTCCGCCGTCCGCAAGATTGATTTTGGCGTTGAGAAGTGATTGCAAAACGTTTGCAAGCCTTGCGCCGTCCTCGCTTTTTTTGTTGAAAAACACTTGCGCGCCTCTGCGCGTGGGGGCGGAATAAAAATTTTGGTGCACGCTGACCACCGCAAACGGCTTTGCCTCGTTGATTATCACCCCGCGCTTGAACATATCCGCACGCTTTTTGTTGTTTTTTACGCCCTCGAACTCGTGCATAGCGTCGTTGCGACGCGTGTAGACAACGGTGTATCCCCGCGCTTTTAGAATTTCACCCAAGTAGATTGCTATTTTGAGGTTGACGACCTTCTCTTCAACGCCCGTTTTGACACCGGACACTCCCGAATCTATACCGCCGTGCCCCGCATCTATCACTATCGTGGACTCGTGTGCCTTTTCCGTGTTTACGGCGTTGATTATAAAGGGCGCGGAGGCACAATACGCCACCAAAAGCAACGTTAAAACGATTACGATAAGTTTTGAATACTCTTTTTTGTTTCGACTCTTTTCGACACGCATATAGTTACAAAAGCAATTATATTCACGACGGCATAAAAATACGTGTTTTTCCACAAAGTTATCCACATTTTGACCTCAAATTGTGGACAACTCGGTGGATAACCCCTGTTTCGACAAAATTTTCACTGTGTTAGAACACCGCTTTTTTAACGAGATTTTTGCGATGTTTTGCGTGTGTTTTTCGGCGCAATTCGACAATTTTCGCAAATCTATCCCGCCGTGTTTTTCGTTCTTGTCCGTCATATCGCAAAAGATATTTGCATACGCTTTTTCGAGGTGTAAATTATGGCTCAATTTTCTCAATTGCAAAACAAACCCGTGCTTGAAAGAGACTCGTCCGATATCGTCGGGCGTATAAAAAATGCATATTTTTCGCAAGGATGCAAATGTATCGTATATTTGGTTATGAATAGTTGCAAAAACGGTGAGGAAACGCTTATCCCGTTTGACGACGTTTTGTCTTTTAAGGACGCAATCGTCGTGCAAAATTCCGTAAACTTCAAAAGTGCGCAAGATATAGACTTCACCGCTTTTACTGCGGGAATTATGGATATGCCGATATACACGCAAGCGGGCGTACTGAAAGGCAACGTTAGCGAAATCGAGTTTTCTCAAAGCGGGAAAGTGAGCAAAATATGCACGGAAACGGAGCAATTTTCACCTTCCGCAATACTCTCGGCGGGCAACGCGATAATATTGAAAGGCGCACCCAAAACGCCAAAGGCAAAACCCGCAAAAATCCCTCGTCCGAGCGTTGAAACGCTTGCCGTGATAGAAACCGACAATCTATCCGCACAAAACGACACAGCAAAGGTGAATATCGCAAGAGATATTTTCGTAGGCGCACAAAACGACAACTCCGACTGCACGGGAAACGATATGCCGAATACGCAAATAACCGAAACCGACGCCAAACCCGACTATATTATGCAAAACGCGATGTTGCACACCGCCCCGCCCGCAGTGTTCGTGTCGGGCAATTCACCGCTATTTACGAAGGACGCGTTTGACGCAATCGTCGGTGAGGAAAGCGAATACGAAGACACGCACACGCCTACGCGCGTTATATGCGATTACGAGTTCCTTCTGGGCAGAGTGCTCGGACAAGACCTATATACGTATGCAAACGTGCCGATTGCCAAGAAAGGCGATATCGTCACGGACGAACTGGTAAGCAAAGCCCGCATTGCCGGCAAACTTGTCGAACTCACCCTCAACAGCATAAAACAAGAGCGATAAACATTGTAACTACTTCTCTGCCACGTCTTTATACAAGGCGTGGCAAACGTTTTATATTAGTATTAGTAATTCTTTCTTCCAACGAGATAATCTATATCTACGTCAAAATAATCAGCCAAAAGCCACAGTGATTTTATGCTCGGTTCTTTCTTTTCAAGCAACCACGCACTTATGGTATTTTGTTTCAAACCGATTTTTTCGGCAAGTTTGCTTTGATTTAAGCCCTCGTCTTTCATAAGTTCTTTAATTCTTTTTGCAACTATTATTTCCATAATGCAATACCTTCTATAAAAAAGTATTGACATTTTAGCACCAAGGTAGTAATATTATGACAAACAAGCCCCTTGGGGCTAATGGAGGTAAAAAGATATGGGAATTAAAAACTTTTTCAAAAATATGCTTAGAATGAACACTGTTTGTTTGGGCAAAGTGAACGGATCCGGATTTGCCGGTTGCTACGTCGGACTTGCAAAGAAAAACGACGCACCCGCATTGATGTTTTTTGGCTCGTCGCTGAAAGAAGATTATATCTTCAACAAAGACGATATTGAAAACGTCACCGTTATCGGCAACGGTATGGAGAAAAATGCAAAAGGCGCAATGAGTTCGGTTACGAAGTATCAATTGAAATTCAAAGACGGCAAAACCGCAATTTGCTCGATTGACCAAAACGGCAGTTTCGTCAGCAATTTCGAAGCAAGAATATTCTAATATTCATCATTGCAAAAGAGCCCCCGTTACTCCAAGGACGGGGGCTTTTATATTTATTGAATATATATAAACTATACGTTAATAAATAATTTATTTAGAATAGGAAAGTCGCACCAAATAGATGAAGAACAAGAAAGAGCCGTCCGAACGGCAACCCTAATTTACTAATCGTAAATGAGTTGGCGGGCGGACGGCTCTGCCGCAGTTATTCGCTATTTGGTGCGACTTTCCTCGATTTTGGAGATTACACGGACTACCACGTCAAGTCCAAGCCCTACCGTGTCGGGGCTGAAACGCTCGGGAACGTCACGGAAGGTGTGATAGTAGTCGGACATAACGGGGTTTTGGGCGGCAAAGGTGATGGATTTGACACCGGCGCGTTGGAAAGGCGTGGAGTCGCAACCGCCGACGGGGTTGGCAATGTTGCCGGGCTTTTTGATACCCGCTTCTTGCATTGCGTCGAAGAACATCTTTTCCAAGTCCTTGTCAAAGTGCGGGCAAAGCCAACTGTCACCGTGGATAACCTCGAAATGGTCTGCGTCGGCAATGGAGTCTATGTTGATGTGATAGGCGTTGTCGAGCATACCGTCGTCCTTATGCTTGCGAGTGAATGCGAGCGATCCGCGAAGACCGGACTCCTCCGCACCGACGTTACAGTCGATAATACGGCAGTTTTTGGGCATTTTGTCGGGGTTTTCTTTGTAATACTTGACCACTTGATATGCAATGGAAACGCCCGTTGCATTGTCCATTGCACCGGGGGAGGCGATCTCTTCCGTCTTCTCGTTGTACATCGTGAGTAAGAAGGAGCAAACAATGATAATCGGCGAGCCGTAAAGCGCGATTTGAGAAATTATACCGTATGCCGTATTTGTGTTGAGCAGTGTTTCATAAGAAAGGCTTTCTCCATACACCATCATCATAACGAGCACGGTGAGCGCAATGCTGACGATGGTTACGAGCGCAACCGCGATTGCTCCGAGACCGAGCCTCAACACGACGCCGACGAAGCCGAGTTTGTATTGCGACGCACTGAGTTTGAGCGTCCAACTCGTGTCGGTGTGTCCCGTAAGATAGATGGTATAATCGTATTTGCCGTCTTCGGGAAGAAGTTCCGCATAAGTGTTTTGCGACACTTTGTGCTTGAAGCACCAGTCAAAACAGGTGTGATATTTGAACACACTGACAAAAAGCCAAATCCACACGCAAATCATATACATCGTGCAGACAAAGTGCATTACCAGTCCGCCATACAGACTGATTGACGTCAAAATCGTTGCGATAAGCGTAAGCACACAACCGATGATGCCCGCCCAGCCCGCGTACGGAAGTCCGCCTATGGACGCATGGGGTGCAAACACAAAACTTTCGGTGACGGGATTGAGACCGATTTCTTTGAGCTTGCCCGACATATAGTCGTGGTACTTTTTCTCGTTTTGAGAACCGGGAATGCGCGGGCCGATTTCGTTGGCGGCGTATTCCACCATCTTATACGCATCGTCGCCGTACTTTTTGAGTTCTTCTCTCATAATTTCCTCACTATATCGTTTATTCGTTATAAAATGCGAGCGCAAAATTATGCGCCCGCACGCTAAAACCTATGTTATTTGGTGATTTTTTCCATACCGCCCATATACTTGCGAAGCACTTCCGGGATGGTTACGCTGCCGTCGGCGTTTTGGTATTGCTCGACGATTGCGGGGATAAGACGGGACGTTGCAAGACCGCTGCCGTTGAGGGTATGCACGTATTGGGGTTTGCCCGTTTTAGAGTCACGATAACGCGTGTTGTTGCGACGCGCTTGATAATCGTTGGCGTTGGATACGGAAGAACATTCCTTATAAATGCCCATAGACGGTATCCAAAGTTCGACGTCGTACGTTCTTGCCATAGACGCGGAGCAATCTCCAGCGGCAAGCTTGCTGACTCTGAAATGCAAGCCGAGTTGCTCGACGAGACGAGACGCCTTTTCGACGAGTTCCTCAAACGCTTCTTTGCTGTGTTCGGGGTGAGCGTATTGCACCATTTCGATTTTGTTGAATTGGTGGCCTCTTATCATACCTCTCTCTTCCGCTCTCGCACTTCCCGCTTCTTTTCTGAAACAAGGAGAATATGCAAAGAACTTCATCGGGAGTTTGCTTTCATCGATAATTTCGCCCGCATACATATTGACGAGCGCGGTCTCCGCGGTGGGAAGCATAAAGCGGTTGCGCTTTCTGTCCTCGTCGCAATCGAGCCAATACACTTCGTCGCTGAATTTGGGGAATTGCCCCGCGCCGAAACCGCAATTGTAGCCGAGTTGATAAGGCGGAAGAATAAATTCGTAACCGTCTTTGAGGTGCTCGTCCACGAAGTAGTTGAGCAACGCCCATTCCAAGCGTGCGCCTACGCCTCTGTAAATCCAAAATCCGTTGCCCGATAGTTTTACGCCTCTTTCATAGTCTATCATACCGAGGTCGGTGCAGATATCCACGTGATTTTTGAGCGGGAAATCAAATTTGGGTTGTTCGCCCACGATTTTGATAACCTTGTTGTTTTCCTTTTCACCGGGGAGCAAGTCCTCGTCGGGAATGTTGGGCATACAAGCAAGCGTATCGTTGATTTTGACGATGAGCTCGTTGATTTTGGCGTCACCCTCGGCAATCTCGTCACCGAGTTTTCTCATCTCGTCAAAGATAGGTTCGACGGGTTGTCCCGCTTTTTTGAGAACGGGGATTTGTGCGGAGACTTTGTTCTTTTGCGCTTTGAGTTGCTCGATTTGCGTGATGGTGGCTTTTCTTTCGTCGTCCCACTTGATCACGTCGGTAAAATCCGCTTTATATCCTTTTTTTGCAAGAGCGTCAACGACTTCTTGCGGGTTGTTTCTGATTCTGATAAGGTCTAACATATATCCCTCTATTGATTTTATTGTCTATTTTTGTGCGCTATGCGCTTATGCTATGATGTTTACGAGTCTTCCCGGCACGACGATGACTTTCTTGGGTGCGCCGTTTAGTTGATCTTTGACCGCTTCGAGAGCCGCTTTTTCCACTTCTTCCTTGCTTGCACTGCTTGCAACGGTCACTCTACCGCGAAGTTTGGAGTTGATTTGCACTGCAAGTTCCACTTCGTCGAGCACCATTGCGGACGGATCGAATTCGGGATACGGTTGATTGAACACGCTGTACTCTTGTCCGAGCATTTCCCAAAGTTCCTCTGCAAAGTGCGGAGCGAACGGAGCAAGCAACAACACGAGGTCTTTTGCGCAGTCCTTGTAGAAAGCGTTCTTCTTATCAACCGCGCTCTCGTACGCGTAGATTGCGTTGACGAATTCCATAAGACGAGCAACCGCCGTGTTGAAGGAGAATATTCCGAGGTCGTTTGTCACGCACTTGATGGTGTTGTGGCGCACGCGATTGAGTTCCTTTTCCGCCTTGCCGAGCGGTTTTTCCTCGAAGTTGACTTCGTAGCACTTCTTGACGATACGTTCCACTCTGTCGAAGAAACGATTGATGGAATCGAGACCGTTCTCGTTCCAAGGACCGCCCTCGATATAGTTGAAGCCGAACATAAGGTATACTCTGAATATATCCGCGCCGAATTTGGAAATGCTGTCGTCGGGAGATACCACGTTACCGCGAGACTTGGACATCTTGTTGCCGTCCGGTCCTAAAATCGTGCCTTGGTGCACGAGGGAAAGGAAGGGTTCGTCAAAATCGAGATAACCCATATCTCTCAACGCCTTGGTGAAGAAGCGCGCGTACAAAAGGTGCATACAAGCGTGTTCCGCACCGCCGATGTACTTGTCTACGGGGAGCATCTTGTTTATCCACTCACTGTCGAAAGGCTTTTCCGCATTGTGTGCGTCGGGGTATCTCAAGAAATACCAACTTGAACACACGAACGTATCGAGCGTGTCCGCGTCGCGTTTTGCGGGACGACCGCAAATCGGGCATACGGTGTCCTCGAATTCATTGCACTTTTTGAGCGGAGATTCTCCGTCGGGAGTAAAGTTGACGTTGTGCGGAAGAAGCACGGGCAAATCCTTTTCGGGAACGGGTACGTCACCGCAGTGTTCGCAGTGGATAATGGGGATAGGCGCGCCCCAATAACGTTGACGGCTTACGAGCCAGTCGCGCAAACGATAGTTGGTTTTGAGACCGCCCTTGCCCATACTTTCGAGCTTTTTGAGGATTGCGAGCTTGCCTTCTTCGCTGGTCATACCGTCAAACTCACCGCTGTTGCAGAGGATTCCGTATTCGCAGAAAGGCAAATCGTCCTTTTGTCCGTCCTTGCCTTTGATGACTCTCTCGACGGGCAAACCGAGTTTTTGAGCAAACACGAAGTCGCGCTCGTCGTGAGCCGCAACGCCCATAACCGCGCCCGTGCCGTAGCTTGCGATAACGTAGTCCGCAACCAAAATGGGCACTTCTCTGCCGTTGATGGGGTTGATTGCGTAAGAGCCGGTGAGCACGCCCGTCTTTTCTCTCGTCGAGGACAAACGGTCGATTTCCGTTGCCTTTGCGCTCTTTTCCTTGTACGCTTCAACCGCTTCTTTTTGCTCGGGAGTTACCACGAGGTCAACGAGCGGACTTTCGGGTGCGAGAACGACGTAACTTACGCCGAATATCGTATCGGCTCTGGTCGTAAACACCTTGAAAGTGACGTCTTTGCCTTTGACCGCAAACTCGATTTCACCGCCATAACTTCTGCCAATCCAGTTCTTTTGCATAAGTTTGGTCTTTTCGGGCCAATCGAGCTTGTCAAGACCTTCGAGCAATTCGTCCGCATAAGCGGTTATCTTAAAAAACCATTGATTGAGATTTTTGTGCGTGACTTGACTTCCGCATCTTTCGCAAATACCGCCTTGCGCTTGTTCGTTGGCAAGCACGGTGTTGCAAGAGGGACACCAGTTGACGGGAGCCTCCTTGCGGTATGCCAAGCCTTTTTTGTAGAGTTGCAAAAACATCCATTGCGTCCACTTGTAGTAATCGGGCATACAAGTCTTGATCTCGTAGTCCCAATCGTACATTGCGCCGATGCGTTTGAGTTGATTCTCCATCGTTTCGATGTTTTTGAGAGTGCTTTCTTGGGGGTGAATACCCGTCTTTATGGCGTAGTTTTCCGCAGGCAAACCGAATGCGTCAAAGCCCATCGGCTGAAACACTTCGTAGCCTTGCATTCTCTTAAAGCGTGCGAACGTATCGGCGGGTCCGTAATTGTACCAATGTCCTGCGTGCAGTTTTGCGCCCGAGGGATAAGAAAACATTTCGAGACAATAATATTTTTTGTCGACTTTTGAGCGGTCGAATTTATAAAGACCGGTTTCCGCCCATTTCTTTTGCCACTTCGCTTCAATTTGCTTATAGTCCATAAACTTTAAGCACTCCTATACTCTTAAAAATAATAATATTTAGTTTAATACCTAAATATGGGTATTGTCAAGCGGCAATGCCACACAAGCGCCTCAATAAGCGTCCGTCTTTGACGGTATTTTGCAAAAACGAACAACTTCTGTTTTTTACAATACAAATTGTAGTTTTATCATTGACATATATCGTTTATCGTGCGATTATATTTATATAACTTCTCAGGGAGGACTTTTATGAAAAAAACCCATTGCCCCTCTTGCGGGAGCATAATCGTAATTGACGAATCACAAAAATCACTGCATTGCGAAAACTGTCATAAACAGTACAAAAATCCGCTTTACAAACCGCCTGTCGAAGAACCATCGGAAGTCGAACAACCCGCTCCCGTCGTCGCAGAGCAACCCGTAAGCGAACAACCCGCCCTCGCCGTCGAAAGCGCGCAAACGGAAACCGCTACGCCCGCCGCCACGGAAGAGAGCGCACAACCGGCACCCGACCAAGACGCAGTCGAAACCGTCGTACCCGAAACGATAGGCGAAAGCACAACGGAACAACTTCCGCAAGCAGAACCCGTAGCGGAGGAAGCCGAAAACAACGTCAATCACGACAACACAGTTGCCGACAACACTGACGACAACGAAAAAGCCACGGCTCCCGTCTATAAGAAAAAGACCAAAGCCCTTACCAAAGGGATGCTTGATTTGTCCATCACGTTGTTCGTATTCGTGATGTTGACGTCTGTCTATTCCATCGTCGCGACTGTATTGAACGGAACGTTCCTCATTGCGTCGCTACTTGAGTTGTTTATCTTAATCACCTTCTCGATGATCTGCCTTATCATGTCGTCTTTGGCAAATAAGGCAAACGCGTCGGAAAATAGCGACTATGCCAAGAGAATGAAAGGACTGATGGGCGCTCAAATAGCCTTCGCGGTTTTGACCGTGTTGGCGTATGCATGGATCACGGCAGTCGCATTGATGCAAATCATCCGCATCGGTATTTATTTTGGCGCAGAGTTAATATACTATTGGCAAGTTATGCTCTTTGACGTTATCTACATCGTCTGCTTCGGCTTGTCAATCGGAATCCTTGCAAAGAGTTGCAAGGCTTTGGTTATCTGCAAAAATCCCGTCACGGAAGAAGAAATTCAAAGCGCGGTGCAACAAGACGTCGCAACCGCTCTTGTCCCCGTCGCAGACGCAAAAGCACAACCTTCTGCAAACGCAGTTGCTCAAGCAAACGTCAACGTATCCGTTCCGACAGTGAGAGAAAGCAAATTCACCGCAGGACTCGGTAGTCTTATCGGACTCAATATCACCAACTTCCTCCTTATCGTATTCACGCTCGGATTCGGTATCCCGTGCGCGATTTGCAGGAAGTACAGATGGCTCTATAAGAACCAAGTCATCGATGGACGTCGTCTTGTATTCGAAGGCAAGGCAGGAGGCCTCTTCGGACAATGGATTAAATGGATCCTTTTGAGCATTATCACTTTGGGCATTTATTCCTTGTGGCTTCCCGTCAAGAAACAAAAATGGATCACCGAGCACACTCACTTTGCTCAAAACTGATTTCGTTTATGAAAAACATTGCACGTCGCGAATGCGACGTGCTTTTTTGTGCCTTGCCCCCGCAAAACCGTTTTCGTCATATTGCAAAAGAAGCGTGAAGGTGTTACAATAATCGTAAGATAGAGGGATATATTATGAAAAGATTGCTTTTACTCTTTTGGCGATTATATTGACGCGTTGCTCCGCTATTCTCTGTGCGCGCAACGACAACGGCAAGCCGAAAGGCGCAACTCCGAGAGCTACTCGGTAAACCAAACGCTCGCAGATTGCATAACTCCGCATATCGCGCACTTCAACGTCAACGGCAACGACACGAGAAACACCGACGAAATCACCAAGGACTATTATATTTTGCGCCAAAACTACTCTTGGACAAAATAGTACAACGGCAAAAAACCGTTAAGTGTGGACACAAGGCTTGCTTTGTGATACAATAATTCAATCAAAATACATAGAGGCGTTATGTTTGTTTCATTTGAAGGTTGCGAAGGTGTAGGAAAATCCACGCAACTCAAACTTCTCAAAAACTATCTCGACTCCACTTCCCAACAAGCGGTCTATGTTCGCGAGCCGGGAAGCACGGACATCGGCGAGCAAATCCGCAAGGTCATACTCAATCCGCAAAACACCGCAATGACTGACGTGACGGAGGCGTACCTTTACGCGTCCAGCCGTGCGCAACTCGTGCGCGAAGTCATCAAGCCCGCACTCGAAGAAGGCAAGCTCGTAATATGCGACAGATACGTTGACAGTTCGGTTGCCTACCAAGGCTACGGAAGAGGTATGGGCGCGGACAAAATTTGGCAAATAAACGCGGGCGCAATCGACGGTTGTTTGCCCGACGTGACGATTTTCCTCGACTTGAAACCAAGCGAATCTTGGCGTACTTTTAGAATGCCCGACGATAGATTGGAGCAAGAATCCAACGAGTTTTTCGACAGAGTGTACGAGGGCTTTGACACCGAAATCAAGCGTTCAAACGGTCGTTTCGTACGCATAAAACCCGATTTTGATAAAAACGTGACTTCTCAAAAGATAATTCAAGCTTTGAGAGAAAGAGGTGCTATAAAGTGAACGAAATCACCTTTGAAAAATCTTTGCGCGCGTCAAAAGCGTTTTCGCTGATAAGCAGTGATTTGAAGACGGGGCTAGGCCACGCCTATATGGTCGTGTCTCCCGACGACGAAATCGTGGACGAACTTTTTATGCTTACGGCGGCGAGCGTGTATTGCGTATCGCACGACGCTTGTCTCGATTGCGCGGAGTGCAAAAAGGTTCTTCACAACAACCACCCCGATATATTCCACCTCTACCCCGTCAAGGACAAAATCAAGGTTGAGGACATCGAAGGGCTTTTGGACACGGTCTCGGTCAAGTCGCTTTCGGGACGCAAACTTTATTTTATCCACAGAGCGGATTTGATGAACGTGCAAGCGCAAAACAAGCTTCTCAAAACGCTTGAAGAACCGCCGACGGACGTGACGATTTTCCTCGGCGTTGCCAACGAAGCCGGTATGCTCGACACTATCAAGTCGCGCACGAGAGAGATATACGTCGACATATTTGACGAGGATGCCGTATACGATGCGATGCTCGCACTCGGTCTTGACAAAGAGATGAGCGCGATTGCCGCCGCTTGCAGTGAGGGACAATTGGGCAAAGCGCGCAAAATCGCCACTTCCCCAAAGTACGCCGATTTATACAAGAGTGCACTCTACGTTCTCAATAATCTTGCAAGAAGCAACGACGTAGTAAAAGTGGACGGAATTATCGCAACGCAAGAGGATATCCAAGGATTTTTGGACGTTCTCTCCATTATTTTGCGAGATATGCTCGTAAGCAAACAAAACGAAAAAATGATGTTGTCCAAACACGTCAGTGAGGACATAATAAATTTGAGCGGTCGATACAGCAAGCGCGCCGTTGCGGAGATTATCCTCAAAATCAACGCCGTGCGCAAAAAACTCGCTCTCAACGTCAGCGCAATCGCGACGATTGACGACTTGCTCTTCTCTATATTGGAGGTTAGACACAAATGGCAGTAATTGTCGGAATAAAATTCAAAAACACCAACAAGGTGTACTATTTCGATCCCAAAGGTATCGAATTTAACGAAGGCGACGGTGTTATCGTGGAGACGGCGCGCGGTTTGGAATACGCCACTTGCACCATACCCAACAAGGACGTTGACGAAAAAGAAATCGTGCAACCCTTGAAACCCGTCGTGCGCAAAGCCACCCCCGAAGACGTCAAAAAGGTGGAAAAAAACAGACAAGACAAAGAGCACGCCCTCAAAGTCATTCGTGAAAAAGTTGCGGAAATGAACATCGATATGAAACTTGTCGACGCCGAATACACCTTTGACCGCTCCAAACTCATCTTCTACTTCACCGCAGAAGGAAGAGTGGATTTCAGAGAACTCGTGCGCGTGCTTGCGTCCATATTCAAAGTGCGTATAGAACTCCGCCAAATTTACGAGCGCGACGACACCAAAATGCGTGGCGCGCTTGCTCCTTGCGGACGTCCGTGTTGTTGCACCACCCACTTGCCCGACTTTGAAAAAGTGTCCATAAAAATGGCAAAAGTGCAAGGCTTGAGCCTCAATCCGCAAAAAATCAGCGGTGTTTGCGGTAGACTTATGTGCTGTTTGAAATACGAAAACGCCTATTACAGCGAAGTGTACAAACTTATGCCCAAAGTGGGTAGCAAAGTCCACACACCCGACGGCGAAGGTACGGTTGAATCCAACGACCTTATAAAGCAAACCGCCCGCGTGAAAGTTATGCTCAAAGACGGCAGTTTCGACGTCAAAACCTACGCCCTCGACGATATGAAGATCGGTGAACGCCAGTCCACCGCAGAGATCGACGCTCTTCCCGACCACGAGTAAAACGGCACGAGCGAGCGAATAACTTCGGCAGAGCCACTTGTCCGACCTGTCACGTACGCCAGTACGTTAGGCAGTTCGTACAAGTGGCTCTTTCTTGTTCTTCATCTCCCTCGCGCCGTTTTATAAAACTACGAAAAATAGGAAACCGCCGTCCGCGAACTTGCAGAGCGGACTAATTAACGAGCACTCATTCGTTGCCTACTTATACACGCAATCTGCCCATTTGGAGCGTACTCATTAACGGTATGTGTCTATTCGAAGACGGAATTTCGAGCCGCAAGGAGGCGAGCCTACCGAGCGTCGAGGTTGACGGTTGTACAAGCGACTGCGCCATGTTGTTGCGAAGCGGCGCACAAAGCGCGTGGCATAATGAGTGCACGATACCTATCTATCCGAAGACCGAGTGTTGTCCCCCGCTCTGCGGTCGTCGTGGGTTCCCTTCGCTTGTCGAGAGGGGGAACGGCGATAGGGAAAACACATGAGGAAAGGGGAAAGTTGCATTTAAGGAGTTACGACACAAACAAATTCCCCACTCTATAAAAAACTTCGATATTTAGATGAAGAGCAAGGAAAAGCTACTAAATGCCCCATTCCCTCTATAAAAAACCTCTATAAAAACGTGATAAACAGATGAAGAACAAGAAAGGACTGTTCGCACGGCAACCCTAATTTACTTTGCGTAAATGAGTTGACGGGCGGACAGTCCTGCCGAAGTTATTCGCTGTTTAGCGCGTTTTTTGCTTACTTACAGTTTTTGCAGTCCGACACACTCTTGCGAGATTTCGTCGTCTTCTCTACTTTCGGTTCACCGCAATGGCAGCCTTCGGATTTCTTGGTTTGTTTGTCGGTTGAATTTGTTTTTGCCATAAATATCTCCTTTTATTTTGAGGCGTTGCGCCTCGGATTATCCGTTTGAGCGGATTTGATTATAGTATGGCGAAAAGCGCGTGTTTATATACCTTGCGCAATCAAAAAAATGTGGTATAATATGGATATGGTCAATATAGGAAACAGTTGGGACGGAATACTGAAAGAGGATTTTGAGAGCGAAAGTTATCAAAATCTGCGCAAATTTTTGGCGCAAGAGTATCGTGCGCATACGGTTTACCCCGATATGCACGACATTTTCAACGCGCTCAAAGCAACGCCGTACGAGGCGGTGAAAGTGGTGATTTTGGGACAAGACCCCTATCACGGTGAAGGACAGGCTCACGGTATGTGCTTTTCCGTAAAGCCAAACGTCCCCGCTCCGCCGTCGCTGGTCAATATATTCAAAGAAATCGAGGACGACGTAGGCGTCAAAAACACGTCCCCCTATCTCGTCAATTGGGCAAAGCAAGGCGTTTTGCTTCTCAACACCGTGCTCACCGTGCGCAAAGGTCAACCCAATTCGCATAGAGGCATGGGTTGGGAAGTGCTGACGGATAGCATTATAAGAAAACTCAACGCGCGCAAAGAGCCTATCGTGTTTATGCTTTGGGGCGCAAACGCTCGCTCCAAAAAAGCGTTGATAACCAATCCCCAACACTTGATTTTGGAATGTCCGCACCCCTCCCCGTTGTCGGCATACGCGGGATTTTTCGGGTGCAAGCACTTCTCCAAGTGCAACGACTTCCTCGCAAAGCACGGGCAAACGCCCATCGACTGGCGCACGGACGCGCAATAAGAATATAAGAGGTATAATATGGATATCGCAAGAATAAACGAATTGGCAAAGAAGGCAAAGGCCGTCGGGCTCACCGACGAGGAAAAAGCCGAACAAGCAAAACTCCGCAAGGAATATATCCAAAGCGTAGTGGGTGATTTGCGCTCGCAACTCGACAACACGTACGTGCTGGACAAGGACGAAAACAAGGTCAAACTCACCGACTACAACAAAAATAACCAACCACCGACGGATAAATAACTTGATAATTGTCCGCACACGGATTATAATAAAAACTCAGTCAAACAACAGAGGGAAACAATGGACAGATTTTACACCGTTGACATCAAAGGCTACAAAGCCGACTTGCCTATACTTCCGCTCCCCAACGGAATCAGCATTTGCTTTTTCAACTTGCACGGCAATCAAGAGATGACCGAGCATTGCGGAAAGGAACTTGCCAAACTTCTCCACGGTTGCGACATCGTACTCACCGCGGAGTCCAAGGGCTTGCAACTCTCGCACGTAATCGCACGTGAACTCGGACAAAAATATTACGCCGTATGCCGTAAGTCCAAAAAACTCTATATGCAAGACGGCATCGAAACGAGCGTGAAGTCTCTCACCACGGGAGGAATTCAAACGCTTTATTTGTCCAAGCACGACGCAGAACTTCTCAAAGGCAAAAAAGTGGCAATCGTAGACGACGTGGTGTCCACGGGCGGTAGCCTCAAAGGTCTTGAACAAATAGTCAATCTCGCGGGCGGAACTATCTACAAAAAAGCATTCGTCCTTGCAGAGGGTGATGCGGCCAACCGCGACGACATCGTGTATCTTGCAAAGATACCTATCATCACGGACTAATCGATATTGATTGAAATCGGCATTTTATGATGCCGATTTGCATTGATAAACGCTTTATTGCGACAAAATCACATCATTTGACTTATGCTTGAACTATTGATGCCGGCGGGCAATCTCAAAAAACTCAAAACTGCTTTTCACTTCGGCGCGGACGCCGTGTATATCGGCGGAAAGCAGTTTTCTTTGCGTGCCTTTGCGGACAACTTCTCCGAAGAAGAAATGATAGAAGGCATAAATTTTGCGCACGCACTCGGCAAAAAAGTGTACGTCACGGTCAATATATTTGCCAAAAATTCCGACCTCGAAAAAGCCAAAGAATACTTTGAGTTTTTGCAAAAAATCGGCGCGGACGCGGTGCTTATAAGCGATATAGGTCTCGTAACGCTTTGCAAAGAAGTCGCTCCCGACCTCACTATTCACCTCTCCACGCAAGCCAACACCACCAACCTTCTTGCCGTCAAATTTTGGCAAAGTATGGGCGTAAAACGCGTGGTGCTTGCGCGCGAACTCGGCTACGACGAGATACTTGCCATTCACAACGCAGTACCCGATATGGAACTGGAAGCGTTCGTACACGGCGCAATGTGTATGAGTTACAGCGGGCGTTGCCTTCTCTCATCTTATTTCAGCAATCGCAGTGCCAACCGCGGGGCGTGTATTCAACCTTGCCGTTGGGGATATCGCATAACGGAGACGGAACGTCACGAGGGCAAACCTCTCGACGTAGAGCAAGACGAGAGAGGCACTTACTTTATGAATAGTCGCGATTTGCGTCTTTTGAGACATATCCCCGAAATCGCGCAATCGGGCATCGTTTCACTCAAAGTGGAAGGCCGTATGAAAAGCGAATTTTACGTCGCGACGGTGGCGTGCGCCTATCGCAAGGCAATCGACGAGTATTTGTCCACGGGACGTATAGATGACGTAGACGCGCTCGAAACGCGCCTCGAAACGGTTGCTCACCGCACCTACACCGACGCGTATTTTGACGGAGACAACCTCAACACCGTATGTATGGACGAGGGGCAATCCGCCGAAAAATATATCTTCACCGCAGTCGTGCTCGACTACTCGGACGGCGTTGCTACTGTGGAAATGCGCAACCGCTTCAAAACGGGTGACGTCTTGCGCATACTCTCCCCCGACGAGAGCGTAGACGACAATCTTTTCACCGTCGGTGAAATAACCCACACTCCAACGAACGAAAAAACGGACGACGCCAAACTCGTGCAACACACCTACTCTTTCAACTGCCCCTGCACAGTTCAAAAGGGCGATTTGCTTCTCAAAGACGTTATTTTATAATTTTATAAAAGTTATATGTGTTTCGCAAACACTATATATTATATAGAATATATTGAGTATCTTATAATAAAACAATAAGAAAGCACGCAATGTTGCGTGCTTTCTTATTGTTGTTTAGATTTTTGCAATTACACGATTACAGGCGTATCGCTCGTATCCGTCGCAATGGGTGTATCGGTATTTTCGGGATTTTCATCCGTGCCGAGTTCCTTTGCGAGTATAATGCGTTCGCGAGAATCGTCCGTTCTCTTGCGAGTCTTTTCGCCCATATCACGGCATACGCCTGCCGCTATGATGAGCACCACGCCGACGGCACCGAGAGTGCAGAGCCAGTTGCGCAACGATACGACGTTGATAACCGCCATAAGCAAGTTGTCGCTGTCAACCCACGTTGCTTGCATATAGCCGAGCATACCATAAGGAGCGTTCATTGAGAAGAGGTTGATTTCAAGTTCGTCTTTGTCGTTGAGGCAAAGCCCGATTTGAAGCGCAGATCCTTGCGTTGCCGCAGCGATGACTTCTGCAAGGTCTTCTTGCACGAGACCGCCGACTGCTTTGACTGCGCCGAGTTGGTCGAGAACGCCGATAACCAAGCTTACGATATCGTTGTCGAGAGAAGCGATTGACATCGGATCACCGAGCATATCGAGGACGAGCCAGTTGATGGGGCGTCTGGTGTAGCCGTTTTCGTACATAATCCAACCGTCTTCGTTGTAGCCGTATTTGGCCTTGACTTCTTTGTTGTCTTGATCGACTATCGTACCCTCGTAATCGAACGTACCGCCGTTTGCGGCGTATTCGTCAACCATAGCCTTGTCGTACAATTGATAGAGGAAGTTGCCGTTTTCGCTATAAATAGTCTTACCGCTTCCGTCAGCGTTTTCATAACCCGGTTGCGTATAACTCCAACCCTTGTTGAGGATGAGGCGCAACACGACGGGGATAGTCATACGGCCGTTGACCTGCGCATAGAGAAGGAGCGGATCGTCAAACGTAAGATATCCGTCTTGGTTGAAACTGTTGTAGTTGTCAATGAACAACTTCTTCACGCGCGGGTTGTTGAAGCCTTCTTTGAGCAAGCCTTCGTAACCGCCGTTTTTGGTGTTGAAGTATTTATAGATATAGTCGGTGATTGCCAGACCGAGAGCACGTCTTTCAACGCTGTTGTTGAAGGCGTAATCATAGTCGTTGAGGATATCGTACTTGTAGATAAAGTCATAAAGTTCTATCTTTCTCGGGTTCTCTTTCCTGAGGTTTTCGATTGCTTTGTCTATGGTGTCGATATCGAGATAGTTGTCGTACCACTCGTCAAATCTTTCCGCAATGTACTCGTTGTCATATTCGAGCCCCGTGCGTTTTGAAAGAGTTTTGTACGAAAAGTCTCCGTTTTCCTTGATTTTTACTTCACCCGATTCAGAGTCAACTTCAAATTCATTGAGGTTGCCGTTGAGCACGTTGTAGGTGAAGAAGTCTCTTTCGAGTTTCGCATTCTTCTCCGCTTGCGCTTCACCGTTGTAATACAAGTCCTCGCAGTAGAGAGTGTTTTGCGTCGCGTATGCGATGACGTCGGGGAAAATATACGTGAGGATAAGTCCGAACACGCAAGTGAGGCACACAAACGCAATGAGCGTGCGCACCGTTTGCGAACGGATGCTTCTCTTGGATTTTCTTCTCGTCACGACGAGCGTAATCGTCATAAAGATAATGCCGAAGAGCCCTGCGATAATCACGCCGACGAACGGCCAGAAGGAGTAGTACGGCACAAGATTGTAGCACTTGATGCCGAGCACGAGCGAGATGATCAAGATAGGCAGATATGCAAGCACGTAAAGCACCACCGTTGCCACCGAGTACAAAACGGACGTTTTGGATTGGTCGTTTTTGGTGCGTTTGCTTATCGGGAAGGCTTTTTTGACCTTGACGTCTGCGACTTCTTCACTGTTTTGTTGCGTATCGACGACTTCGTCTTGTACGACGTCGTTCACTTCGTTGACTGCGTTATAATTGTCGCTCATATTATTCTACCTCCTTTTGCGTATTTTCTTCCGCAGGTAAGGCGGTATCCTCCGTGGCGGAGGTATCTACGGCGTTTGCCGTATCTGCGTCTTGCACGGCGTTTTCGTCTTGCAACACGTTTTTACCTTTCTTTTTATTGCGTTTTTTGCGCTCGGTTACTATTGCGGTGCCGTCTGCGTATTCACGCTCTTTTTCCGCGCACACGAAGCTGAGGAAGTAGAAGAACACCACAAGCCCCGTGAAGAACATAATCATATCTCTAAGCGAGAAGAGCGGATACATCGTGGGCTTGTAGGAGAGATCTACCTTGACCTGTCTTACGGAGTCGAGGTCGGTAAGACCGAGATCGGAGGGATAAGTTCCCGCGCCGATCGTGTCGCCGACGAGTATAGAACCGATCATTTTGCCGTAAGTTTGGGCTTCGTATTGTGCTTTGTAGAATTTCTTCACCGCCGCGTCCACTTCGCCCATTTCGGGATCGATAAATTCCCAGAACGGCTTGATGAGCGGAGATTGATAGGAGTACAATCCTTGGAGCACGTTCAAGAGGATTGCGGTTATGTCGATGACGGGTTGATAATAAGTGCTGCCGTTGGCTCTCTTTGCTTCTTTGAAGAGCGGGATTTCGATACCGCTGATGCTGAGACCTTTGACGGTTTCTCCGTTTACGGTGAGATCTTTAAGCACGAGACCGCCGACGAGTTTGCCGATGGTGTTTTGTACGAGAATGTCGTAAAGATCGATGCCGAACGTATTGAGTACGCCGTCAAGAGCGGTGTTGAGGAATTGAGAGAGATGATCGAGATCGAACGCATAATCGTCTTCACCGAGAAGCGTATTGTCAAAGTCGATATCGAGCAACACGTCACCGCCTTCCGATGCTTTGGCGGGGTTTGTGCCCATATTGCCGTCTTCGTCCGATCTAACGAGTGCAAGATAGAGGTGATCTTTCTTTTCCCCAAAGATTTCACCTTTATAAACCAACACAAGGCTTGCGTTTTTCAATTCATAACTGTCGCCTACGCCAACCAAGGACTTGATAAGTCCGCCAAGCGTCGTTTTGCCGACCGTGCTATTCATATCTGCGCCCATATCTTTGAGACTCCAACCCTTTTCGAGTTTTTCGAGAATAGGAGAAATGATATTGGCTATTGTCGTTTGATTGCCTTCAAGATCTTTTACCGGAATACTGTTAATTAGAGGTATCTTTTCTGCAAGTTGTTTCATAATTTCGCTTGCGCCGTAATCACCGCTTGCGTTCTTATCGAGCAACAAGTCGAAAAGTTGGTTGTCGCCGAGCAACGCGCCCACTTGCGCCACGAGATAATCGAGTCTGCCGTGCGTCAAGGAGAATCTGTCGGAGAAATAGACTTCTTGCTCATAGTACGCCGTCTCGCGTGCGCTTGCTTCCGTCGTATAATATGCGTCGCGTGCGGCGATTGCGTTTTGAATGACCATTGCAACTTCGGCTTTATAATCGTCGGACGTTACCAGTTCTTGCGACTCGTAATAATCTTCGAGGATTTCGAGGACGTTGTAGAGGCTGAACACCCAGCCGTCGGAGAACAATCCGTTGGGATTGTAAATGCCCGTGCCGTAGTCACCGTCAATGGTGTTGACGACGCTCACCGTTCCGCCTGCCGCGCCTTCGGGAAGTTCTTTGCCGTTTTCGTCAACGTACACCGTGCCGACGGGCATCAAATCTTTGGAATACCACACGTAAACGAATTGACCGTTTTCTTTGCTTGCGTCGATGGTCTCCCATTTGCCTTTCTTTTCGTTGTATTGAACGGTTTTGTAGCCTTTCTCTTTATACCAATAGTTGGAATATGTCACACCGTTGATGACGAGTTTGCCGTCGATAGGTTTAAGCTCGACAACTTGATTTCTCTCAACGTCGGTGATAAGACCGTCACCCGCTTCGATATTGTTGTGATCGTCGACGTTTACTCTGGACGCGCCGGTATCTTTGTCAATCGTGAAGCTGATGTCCACGCCGACTTCGACCATACCGTCCACTTCGTCGGAGATGAGATAGCCGTAGGTTACGGGCTTGTTGGAGATGTTGCCCGCAACACCGCCCTTGTCCTTGCCTTCCATCTCGACGTTGTACGCCTTTTTGATTAAATCGATTTTTTCAATGAGTTTGGTAGTTTCGTTCTTGCCTGCCGCGTTTGAGGAAAGATTGCGATAGTAGGAAAGTTGCGTCTTATAGTCTGCAACCGTAACGCCGTCCCCGTAAGACTTCTTTGCGTCGGCGGCAATTTGCTCGATTTGGGACTCGAACACCGCGTCCATAACAAAGCCTGCAACAAGCATAACCACGAGGCATGTCGCAACGACGGCAAACATTCTCACTCGACTGTTCTTCACCGTCTTGGCAAGGATAATATGCACGATGGAAATTACCGCCCAAAGAGCAAACGCGATCCAAACACCGTAAAGTGCGGGTGCGGTGACGTATGCCTCGATTTGCATAAAGAAGCCGAGAGCGGACATGCTCGCCGTGTCACCCATAAACGGGTCGTGACCAAGGAACTTGACTGTCGTGAAACACACGGCAACCATAAACAGCGGAAGACCAAGCATATAGAACGCTATTTTCAGTGCACGATACAACTTGACCTTTCGGTACTGTTGATTTTGGTTCATAATTTTCTCCTTAACTTTCCGTGCCCACGCCTACATACGCAAGCGTACACACAATATATATAATATTACTTTTCTATCATATCATAACAAAAATCATATTTCAATACGATTTTGACAATTTTTTCTCGGCACAACAAATTGTGGTCTTGCACAACGCCGTGCGAATATGTGGCTTTTTATATATTTTATTCGGGTGTGGGTGTCCCACCCCCGCCCTCAAAAATAGTGATATTGTGCTTACGCACAGTTATATTTGCGCTTTGCGCAAGTGATATTTTTGGCTTGCGCCAAAAGTGATATTGCGCCAAAGGCGCAGTTGTGGAGAATTTTGTATTTCGCTACGCTGGATTCCCACGCTATCGCTCGGAATGACATAAGGAATATTCCATCAGCGTACGCAGTGCGCCTAACGGCTCTCGTAGACAGGCGGAGCCGAATTATATAACTCCACGAAGACTAATTGTGAGCATCAACTTTCTATCCGAGCAACCGCCGAGCCGTCTCAAGGTTGCGAGACCTTACGCACAAAAGCAATGCTCCGATTGCTTTTGTGTAGGACGTTTGCGCCTAAATATGTGTCAAGTTATCTTGAAAAGATAAGTGACACGTGTTTAGCACTCGGCGCAAAAAAATTAATACAATCATTAATTTTTGTGTGCATATAATTCGTTTTCGCGTTTTAATCTTAAAACTCGCACGAATTGATTTTGTTTTTGATATTGATTTTACACCGATTGCAGTATATTATAAACTTACAAAGGCGAAAGCCACTTTTAGGAGGAAAATATGTCATATATCAGTGAAGTCATTGAACAGACCGAATTGAAAAACCCGGGACAACCCCAGTTTATGCAAACGGTGAAAGAGGTTCTTACGTCTCTCGCTCCCGCAGTAGAGCAACACGAAGAAACCATGAGAAAAAACGTTATCCTCGAACGCATCGTAGAACCTGACAGACAGATTATATTCCGCGTGCCTTGGATGGACGACAACGGCGTATATCACGTCAATCGCGGTTTCCGTGTGCAATTCAACAACGCAATCGGACCGTACAAGGGCGGTTTGCGCTTCCAAAAAGACGTCAATCTCGACACGATGAAGTTCCTTGGTTTTGAACAAACCTTCAAAAACTCCCTCACTTCCCTTCCTATGGGCGGTGCAAAGGGCGGAGCGGACTTCGATCCCACCGGCAAGAGCGACGCTGAAATTATGCGTTTCTGCCAGTCCTTTATGAACGAACTTTATCGCCACATCGGACCTAGTATGGACGTTCCCGCGGGTGATATGGGCGTCGGCGGAAGAGAGATCGGTTATCTCTTCGGACAATACAAAAAAATTGTCGGTTCTTACGAAAACGGCGTTCTCACCGGCAAAGGTTTGAGCTACGGCGGATCTCTTATCCGCCCCGAAGCGACCGGTTACGGCGCAACTTACTTCCTCGACGAAGTGCTCAAACACGAAGGCGAACAACTCAAAGGCAAGACTTTCTGCCTCAGCGGTTTCGGTAACGTCGCTTGGGGCGCAACCGCAAAAATCACCGAACTCGGCGGTAAGGTCGTCACCCTCTCCGGCCCCGACGGATACATCTACGATCCGGACGGCGTAAGCGGTGAAAAAATCGATTATATGCTCGAAATGCGTGCATCCAACCGCAACAAAGTCAAAGACTACGCAGACAAATACGGTTGCGAATTCGTCGCAGGCAAGAAGCCTTGGGGCAACGTCAAAGCAGACATTTATATGCCTTGCGCAAGACAAAACGAAGTGCTTCTCGAAGATGCGGAAGCGATGGTCAAACTCGGAGTTCCCGTGCTCAACGAAGTGGCAAATATGCCCACCACCAACGAGGCAATCGCATACTTGCAATCTCACGGCGTCCTCGTCACTCCGTCCAAAGCGGTCAACGCGGGCGGCGTAGCGACCAGCGGTCTCGAAATGTCTCAAAACAGTGAACGCCTCTCTTGGACGGCGGAAGAAGTCGATGCAAAACTCAAACAAATTATGAAAGGCATCCACAATCAAATCTGCGACGCCCTCAACGCATACGGTCTTGACTACAACCTCGTCAAAGGTGCAAACCTTGCAGGTTTCAAGAAAGTATACGAAGCAATGTTGGCTCAAGGCATAAACTGAAAACGTGCAAAACGGCGACTAACTTTGTCAGCGCCCCGAGTACGACAACTCATTTACGATTAGTAAATTAGGGTTGCCGTCCTCGGGGCGCTTTCGCGTTATTCATCCGTTTTGCGCGTTTTTAAGATTTTAGTGTTTTTAAGAAAGACACGCAATTCTGCGTGTCTTTCTTGTTCTTCATCTATTTTACAGCCTTTTAGAATTATGTTTTTATTAAAAAGGCTCTCTATCGAGTGCCTTTTATTTACAATCGGGTGTGGGTGTCCCACCCTTTTGTCATTCCGAGCGTAGCGTGGGAATCCAGGCGTTAGCCGCACCCACCAAGCAAGCGATATAGCGAAACTGTGGCAAGAATTTTTCCTTGCTTGAACTGATGGCGTATATCGGTTGCGCGGTTAGTAGAGCAATAAATCTAGCGTGGTTAAGGCAATGCGCACGAGTGCGTGTTGCCGTTGCCACTGCGACGATTTTTGCTCAATAGTTTTTATTTTTTATCATAACGTCGTGCGCACCGCCCTCGACGATGCTCGTTGCGGATACGAGTGTGAGTTTTGCATCTTTGTGCAAGTCCTCTATCGTAGTTACGCCACAGTTGCACATAGTGGACTTGACCTTGTAAAGGCTCTTGCGCACGTTGTCGGAGAGTTTGCCCGCGTACGGCACGTAGGAGTCGACGCCCTCTTCAAAGGAGAGTCCGCTTTTTCCGCCGAGGTCGTAACGTTGCCAATTTCTTGCGCGATTGCTACCCTCACCCCAGTATTCTTTGACGTAATTGCCGTTGATATTGAGTTTTGCCGTGGGGCTTTCGTCGAATCTTGCAAAATATCTGCCGAGCATAATGAAGTCCGCACCCATAGCAAGCGCAAGCGTCATATGGTAGTCTTGCACGATACCGCCGTCCGAGCAAATGGGGATATACACGCCCGTTTCCTTGAAGTATTCGTCGCGAGCCGCCGCCACTTCGATAAGCGCGGTTGCTTGCCCTCTACCTATACCCTTGGTTTCGCGCGTAATGCAAATAGATCCACCGCCAATGCCCACTTTGACGAAATCCGCACCCGCTTTTGCGAGGAACAAAAATCCGTCTCTATCCACGACGTTGCCCGCACCTACGAGCACGCTGTCGCCGTATTTGGATCTAATAAAATCGATGGTCTTTTGTTGCCAAACGGTGTATCCCTCGCTACTATCGATGCAAAGAACGTCCGCGCCCGCGTCCACGAGAAGCGGAACTCTCTTTTCGTAATCGAGCGTGTTTATACCCGCACCGACGAGATATCTCTTTTCGCCATCGAGCACTTCGAGCGGATTTTCTTTGTGTTGTTCGTAGTCTTTTCTGAACACGAAATAAAGCAATCTATCCTCTTCGTCCACGATTGGCAACGTATTGAGTTTGTTGTCCCAAATGATATCGTTTGCCTCTGAAAGCATCACGGTTGAGGGGGCGACCACGAGTTTCTCTCTCGGAGTCATAAACGAAGATACCTTGTCATCGAGCGACATTCTCGACACACGGTAGTCCCTGCTCGTAACCATACCCAAAAGTTTTCCGTTTGACGTACCGTCCGAAGTCACCGCAATGGTATTGTGTCCGTTTCTTTCGACGAGGTCGAGCACGTCTTTGAGCGTATCGTCGGGAGTAAGGTTGCTGTCGCTCACAACGAAGCCCGCCTTGTAAGCCTTGACTCTGCGCACCATATTCGCCTCGTTTTCGGGTGATTGCGAACCGTATATAAAAGAAATTCCGCCCTCTTTGGCAAGCGCAATCGCCATTTTGTCATCGCTGACCGATTGCATAATTGCCGAAACGAGCGGAATATTCAACGTGATTTTGGGTGCTTCGCCTTTTTTGAACTTGACGAGCGGAGTTTGCAGACTAACGTTTGCCGGAATGCATTTTTCCGACGTATATCCGGGGATAAGCAGATACTCGCTGAAAGTTCTTGACGGCTCTTGGGAATACTTTGCCATATTTCACCTCTATAAAAATTTTTTGTATTTTATCACAAAACACGCCATATTCAAACCGTTTTACGGTCAAAATCCAAAATTAATTTTTTATATCGAAAGAACGGCGTTTCCGCCGTCCTCTATCAATCGTTTCGTCTATTATTCAGCGAGTTTTGCACCGCATTTGTGGCAAACCTCGTCTTTGGCTTTGTTTTTTGCGCCACAATACTTACAAACAACAGTCTTATTTCCTTTTTCTTCTTCAATTTTGTTTTCGAGTTGTGCTACTTGCAAGTCTTTTTCCAATTGCTCTATTTGATTATCCGTAGCCGTATCTTCTACTTTTTCTTCCGCCTTTTTCGCTTTGGGCTTTCTGAACACTACGAACTTTTGCCACAAAAATTCAAGCGCAAAGTTGATAACCATAACAGAACCCTCCGCGATAATGCCCGCAAGCGACGCATTGATTTTTGCGGAAAGCAACGGCTCTATCGTGCAAACGTACCATGTTTGGAAAGGATAGAACGGCACGTAGAACAAGAACGCCAACGCCATCGCTTTGGGTACGTTGCTTGCATCCTTAAAGGTGAACTTGCGGTTGAGCGTAAAGTTCCAAAGAATAGACGCGCACAGTGCCACCGTCGTCGCCACAAACACGTTAACTTCCGTTTTTTTGAAGAAATTTATATACTTTCCGTCGTCGGGAATAACGTTGTGCAAAATGGTAAATACCACCAATTGTATGATACCCGCGCTTGCCGCGCAAAGTGCGTATTTGATAAATTGCATCACGCCTTGACGCTTCTCTTTTTTGGCTTGTTTCTCGGCGTGTTTCACGCTGTAATCGGCAAGTATTCCGCTCGGCTTTTGCTCCTCGCTTACCTCTTGCGCCTCAACTGCTTCTACGACGTTTTCGTCCATAACTTCTACCTCTTTGATAGTATACGAATAGTTTAACAACATATATATACGATGTCAATATCTATCTTGATTTTCCCTTTATTTATATATTTTTTATCCGCTTTTCCCGCCGTAGTTTTATCGCTTTAATATCGGTGTACAGAGCGCAAAATTATTTTCTTTTTGCGTCGATTTTGCACGAACGCAAACTTTATATGCGTTTTCGTGCGTATAAACGCACAGTTTTGGTAAAAATGCGTTTGTGAATATATCAGAGCTCGAACGACTTCTCAAATCGACTTTCTCGCATAGCGACGACTTCAAGTGTCGTCGTCTTTTCGTAGGACAAAAGGAATGTATGTTTGCCTATCTCGACGGCAACATCGACAAAATGCTCTTTGAGCAAGACATAGTGCGCCCTCTTAAAAACGCCGAGGAATTTGACGCGCCTTATCTCAAGGGCCTACAAAACAAAGTTGCTTACGCCGATGAAATAGACGTCGTGCCCGTATCTCAAACACCCGAAAAAATCGCTTGTTGCGACATAGCGTTTTATATAGACGGCGAAAGCGACGCCTATATCTTTTCTTTGAGAAAACCCAGCGCACGCGCGATAGGCGAACCGCCAACGTCCAGCGTTATGAAAGGCCCTCGTGAGGGATTTATCGAGGAAATCAAAACCAATATGTCACTCATACGCCGTCGCATAAAATCACCCGACCTCGTGGCAAAGACTTTTCAAGTGGGGCGATATTCTTCAACGACGGTTGCGCTTATGTATATAAGAGGTATTGCCGACGACGCGATAGTCGAGCAATTGTCTCACAAAATCGAGCGCATAGACGTTGACGGCGTCGTTGACAGTGCCTACGTGCTTTCGTTTATACAAACTCGCAAAAATTCCTTCTTTTTACAAGCGGGCTCGACGGAAAAACCCGACGTCGCAAGCGCAAAACTTCTCGAAGGGCGCGTTGCGATAATCGTAGACGGCTCACCCATCGTCATAACGCTTCCCTATCTCGTATTCGAGGACGTTCAAGACGGCTACGACTACTACTCGGGGGACTGGCGCGCTTCGATGATAAGAATGTTCCGTATGCTCGGCGCGCTTTTGACGGTGCTGTTGCCGGGGGCGTACGTGGCACTGCAAACCTACCACTTTCAGTTGCTCCCGATAAAATTCCTTATGACGCTTATGGCGGCAACCACCAATATACCCTTCCCGCCAGCAATAGAGATGCTTCTCGTTATGACGCTTTTCGAGATACTCAACCAAGCGTCCATACGTATGCCTCGCTACTTCGGCATATCCCTATCCGTCGTGGGCGCAATCGTGCTCGGAGACACGGCGGTGAAAGCGGGGCTTATATCTTCACCCAGCGTCCTCGTAGTCGCGCTGTCGGCAATAGGCATATTCTGCGTGCCCGACCAAGTCGGACCTATGTCAATAATGAGATTTTTGTTTTTGTGCGTGAGTGCGGTTACGGGGTTCGTGGGTATGATAGTGCTCACCATAGTCATAATCGCATACCTTGCAAGCCTCGACAACTTCGGCACGCCCTACCTTGCTCCGTACGCTCCGCGCATAATACCCGACCTTCAAGACGGCGTATTGAAAGCGGACGCTTCGTCAATGGAACTGCGCCCCTACTCTATCCCGACGACCAACCGCCGTCGCATAAGAAAATCATAAAATAAGGACTTTAATTGTGCAAAACTTCACTGTAAAACACGGATTGCGAAAAAATCTACCCATAGGCACGCTATACAACAGTCAAGTGGCGTCAATTATCCTTATGGTTGGAATAGCGTTCAAACTATCCGCCGCCCCGGGTATGATATCCTCCTATTACGGCTCGTCAACGCTTTGGGTGTTTATCACCTTTTCCGCCTTGGAACTTATCTGCGCCGTCACGATATTTGCGTTTTCGCATATGAGCGGAGACGGTTTTTTGATTGCCACCGACTCGATTTGGTACAAGGCGACGTGTTTGGTTGCCTTCGTGCTATTGAGCGTGAAATGCACGTTCTATTTTTGCTACTGCGCCTCATACCTCACCCACGAATTGTTTACCGGCGCGCAACCCGTATTTATATACGCGCTTCTCATAGTGCCGATAATCTACCTCGGCGAAAAAGGCACTCGTTCTATCGCGCGCTCTTGCGAATTGTTTGCACCGCTATTTTTGGCGGTGATAATCCTCAATCTCGCCTTCCTCGATACGGAGTTCGATATAGGTCGCAATCTCCCCGTATTCTCGGTAAACCCCGTGGAATTCTTTTCAAAACTTCCGCATTACGGACTGTGGCTCGGGGATTTGTTGCCCTTTGCCTTCGTGCGCATACGCAACAAGAAACTTCCCTATATAACGTCAAGCATTGCAATAACTTGGGTGCTTGCCAACGTTATAGTTATGTTTGGAGTGGCAATCTACGGCGATGCGCTCAAAACGGTGTCCGACCTTCTTATCCACATCGCAAGTTTCAACCAACTATCCCTCGAAATAGGCAGAATGGAGTGGAGCAACCTCTTCGTAATCCTTGCAATGTCCGTATTTTCCATATCCTTTTTGTACGACGGCGCAAACAACGCTTTCCGTCGCGCGTTCGGCTCGGCAGTGCCGTCCAAAATCGCGTGTCCGGTGGTAATACTTTGCACCGCGATATTCGTGACGTCCACCCAAACGGTGACAGACTTTGCAGTGGGTGCTTTCGGCTACGCCCTATCGATAACGTCGGTTGCAGTGCCTCTTTTATTCTTGTTTTTCGCACTCGTTCAAAAGCGGAAAATGCGCGGATTCTACCATTGCGCAGACAGTGAATATATACCTCAAAAAGTCAAAAAACCGTCGCTTCCGAGCAGTGAATTCGACGGCGTTTTGTGCAGTGAAAAAGGCACTTGCGAAACGCTTGCATCTGGTAGTTCAACGGGAGGTAAGAGATGAAAAAGCAGACTATCCCATCTTATCTTGCACGCACAAAGTGGTTCGTCTTTGCACTCGTTGCGCTCATACTCATAGTGTTCGGTCGCACGGTGGAAACACCCTCACTTGCAAAGTCAGCGGTGGTGCTCGGCATAGGAATAGACTATCAAAAAGACACATCTCTTTTCACCGTAAGCGCGCAATGCGTTCTCGTAGGTTCGTCCAGCGGAGACACGTCCGAAACCACCTTCAACACCTACTCCTCGTCGGGCAACACGATTGCGGGTGCAATGGACGGTATTTCGCGCAAAATGGGTTTAATCATATCACTTGCGCACTGTAATGTGGTTGTTATGTCAAAATCGACTCTTGCGCTCGACCATTTGCAACTCATATATCCGCTCACCGGAATGTACGCTTTGCCCGAGCAAACCATAATCGTTTCTTGTCCCGATTCTCCCGAAGAATTGCTGTCTTTGCGTGTCGGCACGACGCTCAGTGCACCCTTCTTTTTGCAACAAGCACTCATCAACGAGGAGGGTTCGGACGGTATGATTCGCACCACGTCAAAGGACTTTCTCGCGCGCTCGCTATCCCGTAGCGAAACCAACGCAGTGCCTTACATTAAAGTGCAAAAAGCGCAAAGTCCGCCCATAAGCCAACAAGCGGACGACGAGGACACTTACGAACTTTTGATAGGCGATGCGCTTGTGTTCAATCACGACAGATTTGCGGTGATTGACAAGGAATACGCAGAGGTGCTTGCGCTCTTCCTGGGACACGATGTGACGGGCACTTTCAACTACACCGACAGCAAGTGCGGTTCTATGGAATTCAAAGTCCTCAAAAAGGACGTCAAACTCAAAGCAAACGGACGCGACGTAAAAGCGGAAATCAATCTGTCCGTCGATTTGAGCGACGTGCAAAACGTAAACGCGGACGAAGTTTTGTCGAGTGCGGACGAGGTAGTAAAGCAATACGCTCAAAAACTTGCGGACGAGATAAAAGCCAAATTCGAGTATCTTTACGAGTTCTCGAAAAAGGAAAACATCGACTTTTTGAATTTGCAAGCAAAAGCGTATCAGTCGGTGGGGCGCACGCTCGAAAGAGATTGTCTATCCACCATAAAATTCACGCCAATCGTCAAAATAAGCGTACGGGAGACGGGTTGATTCACGCCGTTTCGACTTTTACTCATATAGTAAAGCGGAGGCTTTTATGGACTATACCCTTCCCGACGACGCAACTATGGAAAAAATGAGGCGCGCCTATCGCGAGCAATTGGACGGCAAAACGGACGCGCTTTGTTACATACCCGACGCTGAAAGCGTCGCGCCCGAACGCTTTGCGTGCGCGCATATTTTATTTCTTTACATTGCACTGCTTTTGAGGTATAATGTTGCGTATGGAAATCAAATTTATGACGCCCACGGAAGTGTGGGAGGGATTCGACGCTCACAAAGCACCTTTGGAAGCGTCAATAATCTCGGCACAATCGCAAGATAATATCGTTTGCTCGCAACAGATATTCACGGCGGACACGACCAAAGAAGGTCGCGTGCGCGTCTTTTGCAAGATTTTTTACGACGGACGTTGGCAAGACAAGCGCCCCGCGCTTTTGGTTTTGCCCTCTTTTGACAACCCCTATTCGCGAGAAGCGATATGCCATCTCGTGGAAGAAGGCTACGTCACTTGCGTGCTCGATTATTGCGGAACGCTTGTGGACACGCACACCTCTTATCCCTCGGATTTGAGCTTTGCCTCTCTCCCCTCTTGCAAGCGACATCTCGACAATATTCTCGGAGGCGCGCGCAACACGCCTTGGTTTGTATGGAGCAAGGTTGCAAGACGCGCGATATCTCTGCTCGAAGAGCAAAGCCTCGTTGCGACCGACCGCATAGGCGTGATAGGTTTCGGCATAGGCGCACAACTTTCGTGGCAAGTGGCTGGCACTGACAACAGAGTGCGCGCACTCGTTACGGCAAACGGAGGCGGTTACCGTTGGGCAACGAACAGTCCCAAATTCTTGGGCAAAGATATCCCCGGCGGAGACGCGCAACTTGCCTATTCGACGGGCGTAGGTGCTGAAACGTACGCAATGTTTATCAACCGTCCCACGCTTGCGATTGCAACGAGAGACTCGGTTGCTTGCGACGTGGACAGAATCGGCGATATGCTCGACCTTGTAAAATGCAAGGACAAACAACTGATTATATCCGACTCGTGCGGTCAACAGTTTACCAAATCCGTAGGCATGGCTTGCCTTTGCTGGCTACGTAAGCATCTTTCTTCCGACAGCGAGGCGCAAATTATGCCCACTATGAAATTCGACACCACGGACGGCAGGTTGTACGTTCGCGTCAATTCGGCAAGGGGCGCAAAATCACGCAGATTGTACGTAAGTTACGGTGAGCCCATATCCAAGGAACGCTATTGGACGATGCTCGACATCAAGCAAAAAGTCGGTGAGCACGAATACGTTTGCGACGTCCCCGTCTACGACGAAAACGAGCTTATCGTGGCGTACGCCACCTTCGACTACGACGACGGCGACATAATCTCCACCAAAGTTATAGACGTTATCCCCGCAAAGCACGACGTCACGGAAACTGACTCCGCTATGCGCAATTCCAGCATAATTTACGACGGAAGTATGGGTATAGGCGCGTTTTCCGCAAAGTCGGACTCCGCATTGCTTGACGAGAACTCTCTCAAAGTCAAAGAAGGACCTTTCGGCATAAAGGGCATCACCCTCGACCATGGAGTTTTGTCTCTTTGCCGTAGCATACACGAGATGAAAGCGCTTCCGCGCTCTGCATCGTTACATATCGACGCGTACTCCGAGACCGCGCGCGAGTTGGAAGTGTCCGTTTTGTCCTATCCCGATCTCAAACGCTACACCGCTCACGTCAACCTCACGGGCGGAGAGTTTTGGCAAAAACTGCTCTTCGAATGTTCCGACTTCAAGAGCGAAGAAGGCAGAACGCTTTCCGCCTTCAGCACCGCAAAAGTCATAGAGGTCATCTCGGTAGACGGCGCGATACTCAACAATTTTTTGTGGATTTGAAAATAATTTGCAAAAGATAAAATATACTTTGATATGCAAGACTCATTCCAAACGGAAATTCCCGAAGTTCAACCCGAGCGCAACAACTCCAAGCGCATAATCGTATCCGTGATATGCGTGCTTTTGGTCGTTGCACTTGCGGTGACGAGTGCGCTTCTTCTCAAAAAGTACGTTTTCTCGACCTTCATAGTTGACGGCATATCGATGTATCCCACCCTCGACGGCGGAAACGGTGCGCTTATCGAAGGCGACAGCGACGAGGAACGTACCAACGGCGAAGTCCTTTATCTCAACAAAAAAGCAAAACTCAAACGCGGCGACATCGTCGTCTTTACCCCCGACTGGATAGTGGACGAAGAAACGGGCAAATACGCCTCGTTGGTCAAACGCGTAATCGCTTTAGGCGGAGACCGCGTTCAGATAACGGACGGCAAAGTTTACGTCAACGGCGAAGTGCTTGACGAGCCTTATATCAATGCCGACTCCATTATGAGCGGCGAGATAGATTTGATAGTCCCCGACGGACAAATGTTTTGTATGGGTGACAACAGAAATCACTCTTCCGACAGTCGAGTATACGGTTGCGCAAGCCTCGACACCCTCGTAGGAAAGTGCTTCCTCATAAAAGGTCTCGACGGCAAATTGCGCAAGCCCTAAATAAATCGAAACACGGTTCACCACACCACGCAACCGACAAAAACTATACCGCAACGACGCCCTATAAAGCGGTTGCAAATACGCTAAAAACCAAAAACGACGCATTTATACAAAATGCGTCGTTTTGCAAGAATAAACGGTTTATAATACAAAAATATATACTTAAACTCCCGCTTCGTGCGAGAGTTTAATTTTTTCTTTGTATTACGGTTTGATTTTAAGATACGAAATTCTTGTGTGGCAACGGCTTGCCGATGCAAGCCGTCACCGTCTCCCTCCCGACCTCCCAAAATCAAATCATTTTATTTCTTCGATGTAGTGGATATATTCGATGCTTCTCAACGCCTCGATAATCTCGTCGTGCGTTTTGTACTTTTTGAGTTCCTTGCTTTCGATGGAAAGACGCAAGGAATACACGCTGAGTCCCGAGTTGATAAAAGCGGAATTGAGTTCCACGTCGTCTATGCGCATACCAAGTTGACGAAGGGTAGACATAAAGGTTTGCAAGTCGTTTTTGGACAACAATTCGAGGTGAATTTCAAAGTGATTGGAGCGTTGTTTCAAGTACTTTTCGAGAGTCGGGAACGCTTGCAAAATCACTACGTACACCACGAGCAACACGAGTGCAATCGTATAAAGTCCCGCGCCGACGATAAGTCCGAAGATACTGCACGACCAGAGCCACGCCGACGTCGTAAGTCCTTTGATTTGGTTCTTTGCACCAAAGAGTATGGAGTTACCGCCGAGCATTGCCGTGCCGATTATCGCGCCTACGGAACAAATCGGCACTTTGAGCCCAAAACTTGCGTCGATAAGCATACACGCCGTTGACGACAGCGAGAGCAAAATGAACGTTTTAAGTCCCGCGGTGTGTCCTTTGGTGGATCTTTCGCACCCCACGTAGAACGCAAACAGTACGGGCACTAACACCCTCAACAATATGGAATATACCGTAACGGTATAAGCCCATTCCCCCATAACCTTAGCAAGCGGATCGATATAATTCATTTTGCACCTCCTATCTCTTTACACGCTGTCTCGAATTGAGCAAGTAATATTCTTCTGCGGCCTCGTCGTACGCCTTTTCGTCCTCTTGGACGGGTTCGGGCGGAGGCAAGGCCTCTCTAATATGGTTGATTTTGTCTATAAGCACCTCGACGTCGTTCTTTTGCGCCACCTCTTCCACTTGCTCGTCGGGCACGACGGCGTTTATATCGTTGGAATAGGATTTGGATAGATACAGCGCAAGTTTCGCACACGCAGGACCTATAAGTTCGTATAGCACGCTCGACGCGAGGATTATGGTTTCGAGCGCACTGCCCGTATCCCCGCCTATCGTCCTCGACGCAAGCGTTGCAAGACCTATCGCGACGCCCGCTTGCGGTATGAGCGCAAGTCCGAGGTAATTGCGCACTTTCTTGTCCTTTTTGGTGACGAGACAGCCGAGGAAAGAACCGCCGTACTTGCCGAGTATTCTCACGAAGAAATACACGACGCCTATCACGAGCAAGGACACTCCGCCAACCGATTCACCCGAGCTTACGAGCGCGTCGAGCTTGAAGTTTACGCCCGAGCGAACGAAGAACAGAAGCAAAATCGGCGGTGAGAAATAGTTGAGTTGTTTGAAGAGTTTGTCGTCGTTTGACGTATTCATATACACCGTGCCCATAGCCATACAGCCGAGAAGCGGTGACACGTCCATAAACGAGCATATTCCGCAAAACCCGAATATCGTCGCAACGGCAATGATAAGACGGTTGTCCGTGGAGCGTTTGGATATGAGCAATTTGAGCAAAAATCCGAGCAACCCGCCCACAACGAACGCCACGATATTGTACACGATAGGCAACAGCACGTTGCCCACCGTAACCGTACCCGCAAGCGACGCCGTCGCAACCGCGATAGCCACCGAGAACGCCACGAGTCCGACCA
This sequence comes from Eshraghiella crossota, assembly GCA_963590075.1. Taxonomy (GTDB): domain Bacteria; phylum Bacillota; class Clostridia; order Christensenellales; family CAG-917; genus CAG-475. Next base: position 4,930 of record CAVANK010000005.1, on the reverse strand, counting down.
CGTCGTCGAGCGCGACCACTTGCAAAAGCGTATCTACGAAATCACCTTTGGAATTGGTCTGGCGTATGGTCATCATCGTTGAAGCGGGCGCGGTAGCCGCCGCAAGCGCGCCGAGCACGATTGAAAACGGAAGGCTCAATCCGAGCGCAAAGTACATCACCAAGAACACCACTATGGAAGCAAGCAACGCCTCGAATACGGTTATAACGATATTTTTACCGCCGTTCTTTTTGAGTGTGGACATCTTGAAGAACTCACCCGTACTGAACGCAATAAACGCAAGCGCGATATCCGCAAGGAAACTCATTCCTTCCACTACTTTGGTGGGAATAATATTGATGCAATACGGACCTATCAATATGCCCGCGATAATATACCCCGTGACGTTGGGGAGTTTAAGTTTTTTGGTCAAGCGCGACATAACGTATCCCGCAATAAGCATAACCGCGACGGATATTATGACTTGCGACACGCTTGAAAAATTTTGCAACAACATCTTTTCACCTCGACTTTCCGTTTATTTTTCGGATTTGTCTTGCCAAGTTCGTAATGCTATGCTATGATTTTGTCATCATAAAGTCAAATTATGGATATTTATATATTGATAACTATCCGTAATAATCGAGGTGTTTTATGTCGTTGCTTGACGATAGACTCGACACGCTTATCACCGTGTGCGAAACCAAGAATTTCACCAAGGCGGGAGAGATACTCTCTCTCACCCAACCCGCCGTAAGCCAACATATAAAGAGGTTGGAAGAAGAGCTGAATACGACGCTTTTTTTGAGGAAAAAAGGGGAACTTATTCTCTCGCAAGAGGGAGAAATCGCACTTTTGTACGCAAGACGTATGAAAGCCCTTGCCGAAAAAATGCAAGAGAAAATCAAGAACGCCAAGTACAATATCAACAAAATCCGCATAGGCATCACGCATACGCAAGAAAGCGGATTTATGGTGGAAGCGTTGTCCAAAATGGCACTCGGTGACGATAACCTCAATATAACGTTGATAACTGACAACATAAAAAATCTTTATGATATGTTGGAAAATTTTGAAATCGATATTGCCATTATCGAGGAAAAACCCACCAATCCGTCCTTCAACTTTATGGTTATAGACACGGATATGTTGCTTTGTATGACGTCTCCCAAGAACCCGCTTGCCAAAAAGACGGCAATCACCCTATCCGAGCTCAAAAAGCAACATCTTATCTTGCGTCTGCCCTCTTCGTCCACTCGTGAGAAGTTTGAAAGCGCGCTCACTTCGATAGGCGAATCGCTCGACGACTTTGACGTGACGATTGAGGTTGACAGTATCGCAACTATCCGCAACCTCGTCAAAAAGGACATCGGCGTGTCCATACTTTCAAAGAGCGCGTGCTACAAGGAAATCAACAAAGGCTCGCTCGTCGCGCTCCCGATAGAAAATTTGAGTATGATACGCGAGACCGCAATCGTATATCACCGCACGTTCTCGCACCCCGATATCATAGAAGGCATATCCAAAGCGTACTACGATATGGCAAACGCGCTTAAAAAATAAGCGGATAGAAATGCAAATAACAATAATTTTTTCAATATTTGCGAAAGAACTTGTCAAAACCGTTTTTTTGAGTTACAATACCTATGCTGTTTGAGAGAAGCGCACGCAATACGCCAATCTAAAAAACGGAAAAGCACAATTTAATAACTCAAATCGGGGTATAGCGCAGTTTGGTTTGCGATAAGCAACGACCGCAAACAAATTTGTTCCATACCCGACATCATCGCTTGTCTCTTCGTATCGAAAACGCAAGACCTGACGGAAATGCGCGAGCGCGCTCCCAAACATAAGGACACCGCATCGAACAAAGACAGTAATGATACAACTTAACACTTCTATCGGGGTATAGCGCAGTTTGGTAGCGCGCTTGACTGGGGGTCAAGAGGCCATGGGTTCAAGTCCCGTTACTCCGACCAAGAAACTATGCGAGTGCAAAAGCACTCGCATTTTTTATATATGTGTGCGTACTTTGCTACGCAAGAACGTGCGTACACATATATAAAAAACGGCAGAGTACCTCTGCCGAGTTTCTTGAATTGTCACGAGCCGTAGGCGAGTACCACAAACTATCCAAACGAGCACGCCTTGCGTGCCGAAGTTTGTGTAGTGGAACCAGCGCCAGCGTGCGTACCACGAAACTACTAATACCTCTGCCGAGTTTCTTGAATTGGTATGAGTGTCAGTGAAATACCATCGTTAGTTCAACTTGCGCTTGCGCAAACGTTGAAACGGATATAAAAACGAGCACGCCTTGCGTGCCGAAGTTTGTGCCGTGGGACGAGCGCCAGCGAGTGCCAAAACCCATCGTTTCTTAACAATCGTATCAAATAGCGTTCAAAAATTGATTTTTGTCAATCATTGTGTTATTATAACAACGCAAAACGTTTCCGTAGCTCAGCAGGATAGAGCGTTCGCCTCCTAAGGGAGTGCTTAACTCAGCAAAAAGCACAATATATAGTGCTTTCGCGTAACAAACACAACTAAATATTGTGGTTTTACCCTTAGTAAGTAATACTTGGTATTGTTTTAGGTATTGTTTCGGTATTGTAAAATCTTTTGCAATAACTTTCAAATCGTGCTAAAATATCAAATATCTGCCTGTACCTCAGTAGGATAGAGGGTCCGCCTCCTAAGCGGAACGCCGTTGGTTCGACTCCAATCAGGCAGGCCAGCCGTCAGTCACTTCTTTCGTGGAGTGACTGATTTTTTTATGCCTAAGCACTGCATATATTTCTTCCACATTTTGCTTTCGCGGCGATTTATTTTCTTGAGATGTGGCAAAAGCTGATCGTAGTTTACAATCCACTTATTGCCGAACTTATACTTAAATACCGTTGTGTCCGTTTTCAAAAAATCACGTATTTCATCTGCGTGAATAAAGCGATCGCCTTTCTTTCGGTGTTTGTTCCACTCTCTCGCACAATCTTTAATGTTCCTTAACTTAGGGATTTTGTATTCGTGTTCTTGTAGGTTATAAGGATTTACTTTGTCGAAGAAATCCTTTGAGTCAATCAAGATTATGTTTTGTGTAAGCGTATGTTTAATCCCGTTCTCGAGAGCGATTCTGCGAACGTTATTACGCCTTATGATTGTGCCTTCGTCTTCTTGCTTAAACATTCTATGAATGTCACCTGACGTCATATATTTCATTTTACTTCTCCTTTTTGCCGTTTACAAACAACAGCAATTCGTCCATATTGACAACCCAAGCGTTGCCGTATTTGAGTGGCGTTATTACGCCTTGTTTCATTAGCTCAATCAACATACTGCGAGTAAGACAAGTGTCAGGATCGACTTGTTTTACTTCGTTCAATACGTCTGCAATTCTTCTTAATCGTGGTAAATACATTATCGTTTTCTCCTTATAAAATCTAAGCGAGTCGCTTAGTCGTTAAACAAATTGCTCAACGCATCGGTGACTCGCTCTTGTGTGTCTGGAATAAAGTGACTGTAAACTTCAAGAGTTATAGTCGAATCGCTATGTCCGAGATATTTGCTGACAGTCTGAATAGGCACATTTTGGGACAAAAGAATGCTGCAATATGTATGCCTCAATCCGTGTGGCGAAACCTTTTTAAGACCGTGTTTTGCCTCGAATTTAGCAAGCCATTGTGCCGTGCTGGATACGCCTTCAGGCTCTCTCAATATATTGACGGAAAAGTAGTATTCGTCTAATTTATTGTCAAATTCATCGTCGGCAAGCCTGAACCAATCCATATACTTTTTAAGGTCGTCCATCAGTTCAGCCGGAAGCGGTATATCGCGTTTCGACGTTCTTGATTTCGGGTCTTTTTCATAGATACCAAAGCCCTCGGTCGCAAGTCTGTTACGTCTGATGTGGACAATTCTCTTGTCAAAATCAAAGTCCGCCCACCTTAAACCGTGCAATTCGGCTGTTCGCACGCCTGTTAAGACCATAAATTTCAACGTAACGCGCCGATATATCAAATCATCGGGTAATTCGTCAAGAAGTTTGATAAACTGTCTAACTTCTGCGAGTGAAAATACTTCTTTTTCTTCGACGGGCTTTATCGAAATGTTGCCGTTTTTTGCCGACGCACCGATTTTTGTCTTGCATACGGGATTTTTTGCAATCCATTCATACCTGACCGCCTCGTTAAAAAGGGTTCGGAGTATTCTTCGATGTCCTTTTATCGTTTCGGGCGAACATTCCTTTATCTTGAAGATTGGTTCAAAATAGTCGTCAAATTTCAAGTGGCAATATTCACAGATGTTTTTTGCCGTCTGAACTTTGATTGCCCCGTCGAGATGTTTCAGTCTATATAAACTGTTCGTGTTTATAACGTTATCCCTTATCATTTGCCTGCCGTTTATAGTATCAGGCAATGGCTTTTTCAGTTTTGCCAAGCCGGACGGGATTTCTTCGCCCGAACAAAACGAATTAAGGAACAACTGAACATGTCGAACAGTAATTTCCGAGATTGGTTTATCGGCAAGATGATGTTCGACCAAAAAACTCGTGAATAGTTTTTCGGTAACGCATATCCTGCCATAGTAATTTCTTGATAGATTTTGCAGCACGGACGTTTTCCATTCTTTTACAAGCTGCGTAAAGGTCAGAACTCCGTCTGTTGAGGTTTTTTCGATTGCCGATGTCTTTCCCGTCAGTTTTATGCTTTCCTCAAATTCAATTTCTGCTTTTGCAACATACTTTTTGAATTTTGCTTCGGAAAGGTTGTCTGTGTTATGAACGGTTTTGACATACAACTTCGATTTCCCCGTCATAGGATCTAACCCATACGCTTGAATTTTCGCTTGTAAAACGCCGCGTTTGTTTGTTGTAATTTTTGAGTATGCCATTTTATACCTCCGTATTATCAAGCATCTTCATTTGCTATTGAAACAAGGTACGAAAGCTTCTTCCCTT
>CAVANK010000004.1:0-87313 GCA_963590075.1 Eshraghiella crossota | reverse complement strand
TTCGGCGTTTGCGCACCGCAATCCGCCTCGTTCGCTTTGGCTACAACACATTCACCGAATGTGTTGCTTAACGCGTCGCGCCCAGCCACTCGTATAGGGACATTTCTCTACAAAATTATCCGTCGCTCGCGGGGGAGACAACGGCACTCGCATAGAAAGGTATCGTCCCCTTGTTGTGTCACTCGTTCGCCAACGAAAAGAACAACACTCGTTGGCTCACTTGTACTAATCGTCAAGTTCGGCACTCTACCGCTCGTCGCCTTGCGACTCGAACTCCGAATAAGCATATACCGGTTATATGTATCCTCTTATTCCCCACTATTCAACCTCTTTGCCTCAAAAGAGTCCATTATCCCTCCCCTATTTCACCTATCAAGCGATGATTGAGATGAAGAGCGCGAAAAAGCCCCTTGAACGGCAACCCTAACGTACTAATGCGCACGTGAGTTGCTGGGCAAGGGGCTTTGACAAAGCTATTCGCTCAATCATCACTTGATAGGTTTCATTGTGGGGAATAAGAGCACGTCTCTAATCGACGCCGAATCCGTAAGGAACATTACCATACGGTCGATACCGATGCCGAGACCGCCGGTGGGTGGCATACCGTATTCGAGCGCGGTGCAGAAGTCCTCGTCGTAGGGTTGCGCTTCTTCGTCGCCTTTGGCTTTGGCAAGCATTTGTTGCTCGAAACGAGAGCGTTGGTCGATTGGATCGTTGAGTTCGCTGAAAGCGTTTCCGCCCTCGCTTGCGCAGATGAAGAATTCAAATCTCTCGGTGAGACGAGGATCGGAAGGTTTCTTCTTGGCAAGAGGACTGACCTCGACGGGATAGTCCGTGATAAAGACGGGGCCCGTGAGTTTTTCTTCGACGAAAGCGTCGAAAATGCTATAAAGAGCCTTACCCCACGTGGTATCTTTTGCCATATCGAGCCCCATAGCATTGCCCTTTGCGATAAGTTCGTCAAGAGGCTGATTGTCAAAGTCGAGTCCCGTGTATTTCCTGACCGCTTCGACCATAGTGAGTCTTTCCCACGGCGTTTTGAGAGAAAGAGGCGTGCCTTGATAGGTTATATCCAAACCGCCGCACACACGCTCCGCCGCCGTCGTATAAAGTTCCTCGGTGATGTTCATCATCTCGTTGTAGTCGACGTAGGCTTGATAAAGTTCTATCGTGGTAAACTCGGGATTATGCTTGGTATCCATTCCCTCGTTGCGGAATTGACGACCGATTTCGTACACCTTTTCAAAACCGCCGACTATGCAACGTTTGAGGTGCAACTCGGTTGCTATACGCATATACATATCGATGTCGAGCGTATTGTGGTGCGTGATGAACGGACGAGCGTTTGCACCGCCCGCAAGCGTGTTGAGGACGGGAGTTTCCACCTCGATAAAGCCTTTTTTGTCAAGCACTTCACGGATGGTGGATATAATCTTGCTACGCTTGATAAAGACGTCTTTGACTTCGGGATTTGCAATCAAATCGACGTAGCGTTGACGGAAGCGAAGTTCGGGATCGCGCAAGCCGTGGAATTTTTCGGGCAACGGCAAAAGCGATTTGGTGAGCAAAGTCGCTTTCTTGACGTGCACGGAGATTTCTCCCGTTTTGGTCTTAAAAACGAAGCCTTCGATGCCGATAATATCTCCGACGTCAGTCTTTTTGAACGCTTGGTACTCGTCAACGCCCATATCGTCACGGCTGAAATAACCTTGCATTCTGCCGTCGCTGTCCATAATATGACCGAAACTTGCCTTGCCCATTATGCGCTTTGACATAAGACGACCTGCGATTTTGACTTCTTTACCCTCGAATTCGTCGTAGTTTGCAAGGATTTGTCCCGCGGTTGCGGTGCGCTCAAACGACGTGATTTCAAAGGGATTTTCGCCTTTTGCCACCAACTCGCTCAACTTCTCGATTCTAACTTTGCGCACTTCGTTTACGTCTACTTCTTTTTCGACGGGTGCGTTTGCGTTCATTTCTTCACTCATTTCGTTTCTCTCTATAAAAAGGATTACGCCCATTTGAAAATAGGCGTAGAATACATCAAAAATGTACGTTGTCTAAAATGCTTATTTGATGTTGACTATTTTGTATTCTTCGACTTCGCCTTGGACGGTCTTAAATCTCACGACTTCTCCGCTCTTTCTGCCGAGAATGGCTTTGCCGAGAGGAGATTCGTTGCTGATTTTGCCCTTTGCAAAGTCCGCTTCCGTCTCGCCTACGAGTTGGAATTGCATCGTTGCGTCTTCGCCTTCTTCCAATTCGCCGAGATATTCGACGGTGATGGTGTTGCCGATAGACACTTTGTGCGTACCGCTCTTTTCGATGATAACCGCGTTTTTGATACGCTCTTCGAGGTCCTTGATTTCCGCCGCGACTTGGCTTTCTTCTTGTTTTGCCGCGTCGTATTCCGCGTTTTCGGACAAGTCGCCGAGTTCACGTGCGTGTTGCAATTTCTTTGCGACGTCACCGCGCAAATAGACGATGAGATAATCGAGTCTTTGCTTTAATTCTTCAAGACCTTCCTGGGTAAGATAAACTTCTTTCATTATATTCCTCCGACGGTTTTACCCGCGCTATATTTTTACTTTTCTTCTTCGACGCTCTCCGCGTTTTCAGCTTCACCGTCCACCGTTTCCGCTTCGTCCGTAGCTTCGGTTTCACCTTCAACGGCTTCTTCTACGCTCTCTACGCTTTCTTGTGCGGTCTCTCGGTCGGCAGTTTCCTCTACGGCGTCTTGGACGTTCTCTACGTTTTCGTCCGCTTGAGCTTCTTCGACTGCGGTTTCCGCCTCGGCTTCCGTGGCGGTCTCTTGACGAGCCTCTTCTGCTTTCATTTGAGCAAGTTTTGCCTCGACTTTGCTTTGGATATCCGCCTCATCCGCCTTGTACTTGGGAGTGAGCGCCATAACCTTTATTTCGATGGAACTGAACTTAAATCCGAATTCTCCGAGGAAAACGTCTTCGAGCAAAGTGCGCACGTAAGTTTCCGCTTCCACGACGTCTTTGTCAACCACCTTGATGTTGAGTTTGAGACGCACGCCGTATTCGTCCGTGACGAGAGCAACCTTTTGGCACTTTACGCCTTCGATTTGCTTGCAAGATTGTTTGACAAGCTTGGACACGACGTTCGAAGACACTCTCACCGAACCGCCCTTTTCTTGACGGAGCGTAATCTCTTTCACGACGTCGTTGTTGACGAAAATGAGAACGAGCGACACGATTGCAAGCACGATATACAAGATTGCGAGCGTGATAATCAAGCCTCTGACGAGTTTGCTGTTGAATTCGTCCGGCTCGATACCGCCAAACGCCGCCACGACAAGTACCATAATGAGTATCACCGCCACGACGATGGAACAAGATGCAAAGATTTTTTCAAGATTCTTTTTCATAATACACCTCTATGCAAGCGCGCATTGCGCTCTCACCGTTTATTTAATATAAACTATGTTTTATAAATAGTCAACCGCGCGCAAAGATTTTTGACCTCAATCTTTTTCATCTTTGACTTTGGACACCTCGTTTGCAATCAAATCTTTGAGCCACGGGATGTTTATATCCTCTACGATATCGTTTGCAATTTCGCCGTTTTCATCACACGCAACCAAAATGTAATAACGTCCGTCCTCACCTTTTATGATTGCAACATCATCCGACACCGCCATCATCTCGATGCCGTTCACAAGCACCGCTTCTTTTTCAAACGTGTCTCCGATATTCAACAAAGATTGTGTCGGTATCATTTTGGTGTAAAATCCACAACCTACACATTGATAACCCTTTGGTGCTAACGCCGGTCCGACCGTTATCCAAGTGTGCCCCTCTACAACATCATAATCACACACTCTACATTTTGCCGTATGTCCCTTGGTAACACCGAGGTTTACAAAATCCGTCGTTGCCTTGTTGTGAGTGTGTGTTGCATATAAAACTGCGGCATCGGCGTTTAATCTGCCACCCGATACGCATTTGCCCGTCAATGCGTCTATTTTATCAACTGATTTCATGATTGCATTTTTGAGTGCAGCAGTGCTTATATTAGTCTTCATGGACATAATTAATGCAGCAACTCCCGTAACGTATGGAGCAGCAAAAGACGTTGCTGTTTCCGAATAGAATGTCCCATCAGACTTTATCACGCGAGCATATCCGGGCGCAAATAAATCTACCATTGTGGCGCTGTAATTAGAAGCAAGCGAAGAGCGCTCATACCATCTCTCATCATTAGCATTCGATGCTCCTACAACGATCATATTGTCACAATCCATTGTTTGGGGATACAAATATTTATTTCCCAAATCATAGTTTTCATTTCCTGCGGCAACAATTAATAGTCCGGGAAAAGCGTCTATCGCATTTTTCAGTTGATTATAATAGTATGGTACTGTTTGATCGCTATAAAATCCTCCCGAAAAGTTTAACAGTTTAATTCCATTGTTTGTCGCATAGTTAATAGCATTTATAACAAGTTGCGGATCTTCATTGCTATTCCCGACACAAGATTTTAATGACGCTATTTTTACATCCCAACAAACGCCACTGGTGCCAAAAGTATTATTCCCCTTTGCGCCTATTATTTGCGCCGTGTATGATCCATGCGGAACTTCGTCTATATATGGGTTTGTGCCACAGGCAAAATTAGAAATATTGTTAACTAAATCAGTATTGATGTTAACACCCGAATCAATAAGCCCAACCGTAACATTAGACGATCCCGTCGTTGTATCCCACGCATCATACAACTGAATGCTTTCAAAAACATCTCTTTGATCTTGGTTTATCCCGACATCGTTTGCACTCTTAAACCATTCACCATAAATAACAGGAAAAGCATAGAGCACTCCTTTATCTTGAAGAAACTCATCTATATATTGAAGCAACGCATCTTTATCAGGTGTTTTAAGAAACAATCGTATAGGACGTGTATACTCTTTAATTTTTTTGTCGTTATTGCCATTTTTTACCAAATCCCTTATTGAGTTCAACGCATAGACGTCATCTTCTTGCATCGAGCTAAACTTTTCTATATCAAAATCTTGGATTGAATAATCATAAAAAAGGTTATTTAGACTTTCAGAATTGGTAAAAACTATAACCATCTGATCTCCATCAAATTTCTCTTTTAATCCACTATAATCTTTTGGATTTTCGTCAACGTCATACGGGTTGTTAGGATCGGGATCTGCGGTCACTTTCTTCTCAACAATTTGTTGCTCGTTTTCATTCGCCGGTGGATTGTTATCGTCGTTGCACGCAACGAACGTTGCGCATGCAAGCACAATCAATAAAATTGCGATAATTGTTCTTCTCAATGTTTTCATAATTTTTCTCCTCAAATTTAGTTAAGCGTGTAAATAAAAAGTCAAGTCGTCCCTACGTTGCTTACACTTATATATACAATTTTACACTACGTTTTATTTGAAGTAAAGAACGGATTTTTACGTTTATTCAAAATACGGTGAAAAACAAAGAAAAACGACTTCCGTTTGGAAATCGTGTCGTATTATTCGATCGGGACGAGCACTTCTCGGTGCTTTACGAAGGTGGAAAGATGGGTGAAGCCTATCTCTTTGAGCATTGCGCACGCCTCGTCGAAATTCTTGCAAATATCACCGCGGTGCGCGTCCGAGCCGTAACTGATTTTTCGTCCGCCGAGCTCGTAATATCTCTCGACGATATCTCTGCCGGGAGCCATCTCGTGATGGAAGTTGATTTCCATTGCCTTGCCCCTTGCGATGATGCCTTTGAGTATTGCGTCTATCTCATTCGGAAAATCCGCGTATTTGAGCGTTTTGTCCCTATACGGTGCACCGTGCGCGATATATCCGATGTGCGCCACGATATCGTACGGGTACGGAGCGTCGAGGCTTTCGAGAATGGTTTCGAGATACCTCTTATAGACGTGTTTTTTGCGCTTGAACAAAAATGCCATCTTGAAATACACGTCGTATCCGTCCACGCAATGCACGGAATTTATCACCACGTCAAAGGGATATTTTGCAATGGTTTCTTGATATTTTTGCTTGGCAAGCGCGCTTTTGTCGTAACTTGCCTCAATGCCGAAACAAAGGTTTAACGTGTTGTTTTTGTCGTTATCAAGTGCCGATTTTGCAATTTGCCACTCTTTTTGGTATTCTTCGAGATTGAGCGCGGGCCATTTTATCGGGGCTTTGTTTTTGCCGTACTCGAAGTCGTAATCGAGGTGATCCGTTGTTGCAAGATAGCAAAGACCTTGCGCTTTGGCAAGGTCAACTATCGTCGCGATCGGCAATTTGCCGTCGTGTGAATTGCGAGTGTGTACGTGCGTGTCACATCTCATATTTCAGTACTCCAACACTGCTTTGATACGTCTGATACCCGCGGAAGAACTTTGCTCTTTCACAATGCGGAATTTGCCGAGTTCACCCGTGCGTTTTGCGTGAGGTCCGCCGCAAATCTCTTTGGAAATTCCAATCGTGTACACCTTTACGACGTCGCCGTAACGGTTGTCGAACACGCCGATTGCGCCCGCTTTCTTTGCCTCTTCGACGGACATTTCGTCAAGTTTGACTTCGGTGTCTTTTGCGATTTCGTCGTTGACGATTTTCTCCACTTGCGCAATCTCGTCTTGCGTGAGAGGACGCGGGAAGTTGAAGTCAAAACGCAATCTTTCGGACGTTATATTACTGCCTCTTTGTTGGATAGAGTCGTCGTGAAGCACGATTTTGAGTGCGGCGTTGAGAAGGTGCGTTGCGCTGTGAAGTCTTGCGGTAAGTTCTCCGCCGTCTGCAAGACCGCCTTTGAACTTTTGCTCCGCGCCCGCTTTGCTGAGTGCTTGATGCTCTCCAAACGCCTTGTCGTAGCCCGCTCTGTCAAGGGTGAAGCCATTTTCTTTGGCAAGTTCTTCCGTCATCTCGATGGGGAAGCCGTACGTGTCGTAAAGTCTGAACGCTGTCTTGCCGGGGAACACCGTCATACCTTGCGGAAGGTGCGCCACTATCTTGTCAAATTCTTTGAGACCTTGTTCGATTGTCTTTGCAAACTTGTTTCTTTCCGCTTCGAGTTCGGACACGATTCTGTCCTCGTTCTCTTTGATGTACGGATAAGCCTCTTCGTATTTTGCGACGTAGAGTTTTGCAAGTTCCACGAGAGCGCTGTCGTCGACGCCGAGAGTACGGCAATATCTCATTGCTCTGCGGATAAGGCGACGGAGCACGTAGCCTTGGTCGACGTTGGACGGAGACACCGCTTTGATATCGCCGAGGAGGAAGGTTGCCGTGCGCGTATGGTCTGCGATTATGCGCATTGCGACGGTGGTTTGTTCGTCTTCACCGTATTTCTTTCCGCTCAACTCTTCGAGTTTTTGGATTGCGAAACTAAACAAATCCGTCTCGTACACCGACTTGTAACCGTTGAGAATGCAAAGCATTCTTTCAAGTCCCATACCCTCGTCGACGTTCTTTTGCGCAAGCGGTGAAAAAGTTCCGTCGGCGTTTTTGAAGTATTGCATAAACACGTCGTTGCCGATTTCCACGTACTTTCCGCAATCGCAAGCGGGAGAGCAATCGTCCGAGCATTTGGGCTTGCCGGTGTCTATAAACATCTCGGTATCGGGACCGCACGGACCGGTTATGCCTGCGGGCCCCCACCAATTGTGCTTTTTGTTGCAATAGAAAATGTGGTCTTCGGGGATACCTTGCGCTTTCCAATAAGACGCGCTTTCTTCATCCCTCGGACAATCCTCGTCACCCGCAAAAACGGTTACCGCAAATTTATCTTTGTCAAATTCGAGTTGATTGAGCAAGAAATCGTAGGAGCAAGCGATTGCGTATTCCTTGAAATAATCGCCGAGCGACCATCTTCCGAGCATTTCGAAGAAGGTGCAGTGAGTTGCGTCGCCAACCTCGTCGATATCGCCGGTACGCACGCAGATTTGCACGTCCGTAAGACGATTGCCCGCAGGGTGCTTTTCGCCGAGAAGATAGGGCACGAGCGGATGCATACCCGCCGTGGTGAACAATACGGTCGGATCGTTTTCGGGAATGAGCGATGCGGAGCCGATAACCGCGTGTCCCTTCGATTTGTAAAAATCAAGATACATTTTGCGAAGTTCGCTTGAATTGAGTCGTTTCATAAATACCTCTTTATACTCTTTTGTGGAGAAGTCACACTCTTATTTCGTTTTCGTTTTTGGCTTACACTCTCGTAAGTCTTATACCTTTTCGTTCGAGCACGTCAAAGAACGCCTCGGGCAAATCGTTTTCTTTGATATAGCGCGTAAAACCGAGATTGGTCTTGCCGTTGGTGGTTATCGCACCGAGATTTTGAACGTTGTTTTTGGACACGTTCATATTGAGAATATATCTGTCCACACCCATTGCCTCGGGAGATACCACGTTGCCGAGATTGCTGAAAATCATCGTCTGACGCGAGCGCATAAACAGTTTGCCGAACCTTATAAGCGCGGTCTTTACGAAGAGTGGCAAGGTTTTGAGAAGCCAATTCTTTTGCGCGCGGACCGTCGTTGAGATAAACGCGTCGAGTTTGTCCTTTGCGGTCTCGATTTTGAGTTGCCTATACGCCTCTTTTGCGCAGTCTTCCACACTCTTGCAAGAAGACGGCAAGAATATAATCCTCACGAAAGTGACAAAGTTGCGCATCGTCCTCGACGGATAAAGCGAGCGGAGATTGACGGGCACCATTATCGCGATAGGCTTTTTGTTGGCGTAAGTCTTTTCAATGGTATACGCCAGCGCGCCCGTAAGATACGCCGTTAACGTAACGCCGATTTCCTTTGCCTTTGCGACTATATCGCTTGCCTCGGCAACTACCTCACTGCTTTGATATCCCGCTTGCGAGAGCGTACCGTCTATGCGATGAGGCACTTTGCCCGCCAACGCTTTGAGGTTCATTTGTCCGAAAGTTATGGGCTTGTAGTTCTTCTCGAAACTGTCCTCGAACTCCTCGTCGTAGGACTGGCTTTTCCAATCGATTATTCCGTCGTCCTCGACGTCGAAGCCCAAAAGCTCTCGATATCTTTTGACGATACTTCTCAAAAACATCAACGCGCCGTTGCCGTCCGCAAGCGCGTGGAACATTTCAAGTTTAATAAGATTGTCCACCGCACTCACTCTAAACCAATATCCGTTGGTATCGTCGGGATTGATAGGAGTAAGCAACGCTTCGTTTCCGAAAACCTTTGCGGGTGCGTCGTTATGCTCGAAAAAGTGCCACGCATAGCCCTTTTTGAGGCGCACTTTGTACGCTTGGAAACGGTTGAGCACGTCGTTGAGCGCAACTTCGAGAACGTCCCTATCGACCTCGTCGAACATCTTTGCGCTTATGCAAAACAAACTTTGCGCTTTCTTGGTGGACATAATCGGATAGTATTTTGCCGAATTGTCTATTGCAAAACGCCTCTTTTGATTTGCGGATTTCTTTGACTTTGCCATTACTCACCCTACGCCCGTGCGAGCGTATTTTTGTTTTTGTGGAATATATTTTATTCTCTTTTAATATTATTGTCAATGAAAAGCGCGCAAGCGCAAGAGGTGTAATATGGAATTTTCAAAATCTACCACGCAATCGCGCGCTCTCGACTCTGCAAAAGTGCGGACCAAAGCCGAGCAATCTCAAAAAGCAAAATCCCCTCACAAAATCGAACTCGACCACCTTCATTCCGTGTCTATGACGGGCGTTTTGGACGTTCCGACGTTTACGGACAAAACGGTAGTCGTGCGCTTGGAAGGCGAAACGCTGACGATAGTCGGCACCGACCTCGTCGTCAAAAATCTCGACGTGGAAAGCGGAAAATTGCAGATTTCGGGGCAAATCACGTCCCTAAAATACAGCGCGCAATCAACGCCGACGTCCTTTGCAAAACGCCTTTTCAAATGAACCTATATCTCGGCGCAAACGCCAAAAATCAAGCGATATGCTTTGCTTTTTGCCTTCTTGCAGGTCTTGCGGGAGGGCTTTTCGCTCTTCTTTATCTACGCAAGGCAAAGCCCTTTGAGCGCGCGTTGACGGACTTTTTTGCCACGGTGTGCATATCGGGCGCGTTTATCGCTTGCGTGGAGTGGATAATGCAAGGAAAAATACAACTTTACGGCGTATTTGCCTTCGGTTTTGGCGTATTTATACCGCCGTTTCTTCTCTCGAAGATAAAAAAGCACGTGAGAAAAAAGAGAGAAAAAGACGAATAAGGTCTAAGTTTGCCGTCACTCTTCCAATTGCACGGAATTGTGCTAATATCGTAATCGGAGGCGGAAATGAGCAACGTAAAACACAAAAACTGCGCCCTTCGCGCACTTGCAAAATCGGCAAAATCAAGACTTGGCAACAACTCGTACGACAAAGACGAATTGAGCGCACCCAAAGACGTTACGCCCGAACAAAAGGCAATCTACGTCAAACTCAACAAACTTAAACGCGCGGGAGAGAGCGTCACCAACCCCATCGCGCAACTTGCCGACGAAAATATTCTCCGCGCGCTGTCTCACGAGGAAAGACAACGCTACATAATCAAACTTTGCGCCGATTACGTCAGTGTCAAAAACTATATGGAAAAGAAGTCCGTCGGATAGACGATTACAATCAATTTATCGACGAGAATTTAGCACGCATACGCAATAAGATTTGCACGCAAAACGGGTTTTATCGTTTAATTTGACGATATAAAGTCCGTTTTGCGTGCGTTTTATATTTTTGGCAGTGCTTTCGTCGTGCTTGAAAAGTTTGCAAAATATCGCGTAAAACCGATTGCATTTTGCATTTTTCGACGATATTTTTTGTGCCGTCGTCCGCTTAAATACGCTATTTTACGCTATTAAAAAATATTTTTTGCTCAACTATCATTGACTTTAACGCACTTTAATAATATAATATCGTAAGAATAGTTTTTAAGGAGATAAACTATGTACACTAGATGCCCAAGTTGCAGAGCCGAAATCAGTTTTGAACCGCCGGCGAATATGGAGACTCTTCCCGATGGATACAAACATCGTATCAAATGCCCCAGCTGCGGTGTAACGATTGGCGTAAAAATCAACAAAATAGACACACAAGTCGCGACGCTCGTACAACAAGCGCCCGCTTATACACAACCTCAAACCAACTTTGAACCCGTCTACAACAATGAGGAAACCGTGGCAGCCCCCGCAAAGAAAGCAAAACACAGCGGTGTCGGCAGAAACGTCGTTATGATGCTTATGTCACTTCTCTTCGTTGCACTTACCGTGGTCGGTTACTTCGTAAAGGTCGGTAAAATCGGCAATTCTCTCTACGGTATCGCCGCTTTCGACGGTATTTCCAACTGGATTGATTTATTCAAAGGTGGAGAAGATCTCAAATACTGGTTTGACGCAAATACACTTCTCGGCATTCTCAACATTTTGCCGATGGCATTGCTTGCGCTTTCAGTAATCAATTTCCTCGTCGCATTTATTTCCGCTTGCGGTAAGAAGTACGGCAGAGCGTACAACGTCGTATCCGGCATCCTTATCGGACTCGTCGCAATCGCAGTGCTCTTTGCACAATTTGTCCTCAATAACGAAGACGGTTTGGGCTTCGGCGCATACTACAAAGCGTTCGTCACCAAGGAATACGTCGTTCTTGCAGGTGCGGCACTCGGACTGTTGCAAATCATCTTCTGTCTTTGCTTCACCAAGTCTCTTGAAAGAAAAGAGAAAAAAGCAAAATAATCATTCTTGATTAAATCGGAAGCACTCGGGAAACCGAGTGCTTTTTTGTTTTATCATATTTTGGAATATTCCATCAGCGTGCAACGCACGCCTAACGTTACTCGTAGACAGGCGGAGCCGTAGAATATAACTCCACGAAGACTAATTGTGAGCATCAACTTTCTATCCGAGCAACCGCCGAGCCGTCTCAAGGTTGCGAGACCTTACGCACAAAAGCAATGCTCCGATTGCTTTTGTGTAGGACGTTTGCGCCTAAATATGTGTCAAGTTATCTCGTAGAGATAAGTGACACGTGTTTAGCAATCGGCGCAAAGATTTTACATCGTTCTCATACCCGTATCGTCGGATACCACGTACAAAATATTCACTTCTTCACCGCTTTGCGCGTCGATATACACGTAGTACGTGCCGTCGCTGTGGCACTCGAACTCGTAGGTCAATACTTCCCTTGTTTCACGCAAAGGGATAAGCGCAAGACGACCTTCGGATATCGGTTGGACGGAAAGCGTCGATTGTGCGTCCGCCGCGGATATAGTCGGCTCGTCGAGAGTACGCTCACGGTGGTTGAATGCATAGTGCGTTGAGTCAAAGCCGATAACGCGCAAATCGTCCTCTCTCACCTTGACCTTGACGAGGTCGGGATAAAGTATTGCGTCGTTATGCACGGGCGCAAGGTTTATAACGCACTCACCGTCCGCCGAGGACGACCACACCACTTGCATATTTTCAAATCCTACGCGCGAGGCAAATCTCAACGCGCTTTGTTGGCAAGTTTCGCTTGCTTCGACGATTGCGACGTTCTCGTCGTTTACGGGTGACGTGTTAAAGGATATGAGCATACCGCCTTTTTTTGCGATTTGCACATAGCACCTATCGTCGCCGCTTACAAATCTATAATCGAGCGTCACGATATCACCGTCCGCCTGCCCCGCGTATTCGATATTGCGAGGTCTATATTCCTCAAACAATTCTTTCACTATTTCTTCACCTCTTTCGACGGTTATTTCCGCTCCCGTAAGGCCGTACGTTTGCCTATTTTCAAGTGCGGAAGAAAAAGGTCCGTCGTAAATCATTTCGGGATACTCGAAGCTCGGCTCGGAAAACTCCGAAAATGCCGAAGCAAAATTATCGAGCGCACCGCCGTCCTCAACGAACATTTGCCCGTTATCGAGGTTCTTTTGCACGGATTGCAAGGCGTTTTTATAGGTGTCCGCCATATCTCCCATCTGTTGCAATTTGTGTCTGTCTTCCGCCGTCAGCGGGTGTCCGTCGGATATGCGGAGCGCAAGCGAATGCGTGTAATCGCCCAGTTGATTGACGAATTTTTGCGCTTTGAGAATTCCGTCGTCTTGCGACTCGAACATGCCGAGATTGTCCTCCGCAAGTTGCGCCGTTCCCCACACCTCGTACAAAAGCGATTGTTGCATTTTGGGTGAGTTGGACACGCTTATCTTGCGCAACCGTATGCCGAGGTCGCTTGCACCGTCAAGCAAATCGTAGTACGCGCGGGAGTACACCGCGTCCATTTGTCTTTGATAGGTTTCGTGCGTTTGCACGCTCTTTTGAGAAAAGTACAGCGCAACCGAAAGCCCCACTATCGCGCTCGCAAAAAGTCCGAGCACCGTGCCGAGAACGGCGGTTTTTACGACTTTTGCGGGAGCGTGCTTCTTGGGCTTTTTGCCCTCTTGTTCTTGTGTGTTTTTCTTTTCATCGTTTTGATTTTTCATATATCACTCCTTTCAGCAAAATGCGTGATTGCCGATATTCAATTTAATCGTGCGCGAGAGCATCCATTTGCTCGTAGCGGTGCGCGGATTGTAGTAGAACAAGCACCCGTACGTGGGATCCCAACCGTTGAGCGCGTCACGAGCGGCGTTGTATGCGGATTGATTGGGCGTAAGATTGATTTGTCCGTCGCTTACGCAATCGAACGCGCCCGATTGATATACCACGCCCGCAACCGTATTGGGAAAACTCGAACTCTTGACTCTGTTGAGCACCACGGCGGCGACCGCCACTTGTCCCGTGTACGGCTCCCCTCTTGCCTCGCCGTAAACCACTCTTGCAAGCAAGTTCAAATCCGTTGAAGACGTCGTTTGCGACGACGAGGACGTATTGCTCGAAAGGCTTATGCCCAACGCTTGCGCCGTTCTCGTGCCTATCACGCCGTCGGCGGTAAGCCCGTTTTTGCGTTGGAATTTGATGACGGCGGCTTTTGTCTTTGCACCGAAAATTCCGTCCGCCTTGCCCGTGAGATATCCCCACTTGATAAGTTTTGTTTGCACCGTTTTGACGAGGTCTCCCTTCGAGCCTTGCTTGAGTACCGCGGCGTCCGCAACGGAAACTTCGTCCTCTTGCAAAAACGCGCATACGAGCGCAACGCTCAAAAGCAGAAAAGCAAGCGACAAAATCAAACCTCTTGTCAATATGGAATTTGTTTTCATACATCACCTCTTTTTCAGTAGTTTTTCACGCGGATTTGCTTTTATGCAACTAAGGCTTAAATCGCAAAAAACTAGCAAGCGGTATATCTCTCAACCGATTGGTCAACACTTGAGGTATGAAAAACAATCTCGCAATTTACGTCATAGTCGCGCTGTTGCTCGGCGCAATACTCACGGTGGTGCTTTGCTCTTGTAGCGACACCGTATCTCAAAAACGTCTTGCGGACGAGTGCATACGCATACATATCCGCGCCAACTCCAATACCGACGAAGACCAAGCGGTCAAGCTCAAAGTACGCGACGCAATCACCGCCTATCTATCCTCTATCCTTGAAAACTGCAAGAGCAAATCAGAAGCGCGCGATATCTTGGAGAGCGAAGAGCAAAACCTCGTCAATATCGCAAATACGACACTTTATGCAAACAATTTTACATATAAAGCCTCGATTGCGCTAAAAAACGAATATTTTCCCAACAGGCAATACGACGGATACGACTTCCCCGAGGGCTATTACGACGCACTTATAATCTACCTCGGAGAGGGCACGGGAGACAACTGGTGGTGCGTGGCGTTTCCCCCTCTTTGCTTCGTTCCGAGCACTCAAGACGGTGAAAAAATCGTCTATAAGTCTTGGGTTAAGGAATGGCTTGACAAAATATTCGGTTGATCAAAAATGCTTGTTTTTGACCTTTTATGCCAAAAATCAACGGCTATCGAAAAGTTGAGAGAACGAAAAAAGCGTGATATAAAAATGAAAATTGCGCACATACTACGCAAAAAGAATACAAGGAGAATATATGAAAATTTACAGAGAGATCTTGCGCAATACCGCAATGGGCGCGCAGTCGATAGACAACATTCTTTGCTACGTGGACAGCGACAAAATGAAAAATCTTATACTCTCGCAAAAAGAGGTTATGGAAGATTTTTATCAAAAAGCAAAACAAGAATTGAGCGAAAAAGAGGTTGAGGAAGCGCAAACCAATCCTATTCAACGAATGATGCTCAAAGCGGGCGTAAAGATGAACGCGGGCATAAACAACTCTTGTTCGCACCTCGCAAGTATGCTTATCGACGGCTACAATATGGGCATAGAAAGCGTGCAAAAATGCATCAACAAATTGAAAGAAACGGGCGTCGACGTCCCCGATCTCGCGCGCGACCTTATGAAGACGTACGACAAAAACATCAAGGCGTTGAGATTGTATTTGTAGTATCCGACGTCCCCGAAAACGTCAAAAGGCAATATTAAAGTCCGTTGAAAGCCAACGGACTTTTTGTGTCGTTTCAATATGTTTTTGCTCTGTTTTATCAGCCCGGCACCGACGACGATGAAAATATCACGTATTCACCGTCACGCACGGGCGTGAGATGTCCGAAGCTTTCGCTTCCTCTTACGCTCTCGACGATGTATACGCTGAGGCACATACCTCCGTTGGCTTTGCTATACGCAAGCAAGGCGTTGAGTTCCGCCGCCGTCCTTACGTACATACAGATTTGTTGTCCCGCTACGGTGACAAAGGTGTTCTTGTACGTATCGTAAACGGTGTCGGCAACGGGTTGTTCCATATCGCTCTTGTGCGTGCTTGCCATATCCGCATCCGTGCGCAAGAAGTAGGAATACGTGAGGTATTCGTCCCACACGCCCTCGCTTGTCTGCACCGCGGCGTCGCCCCACGTCGTATCCACGACGTACCACTCTCTCACGCCGTCGTCGTTGGCGTCTACGAGAACCTTGTTCCAAGCGTGTCCGCCGTACGCTCCGCCCGTAAGCGCTTCACCCGTTATGCGCAACGCCCTTATGCCTTCCATACCGCAAAGGAGCGCAAACGCTTTGGACTTGCCGTCGCACACCGCTCTGTTGTCGTCAAACACGCCTTCGAGATAGAATGCATTGTAACCGCTGGCGTTGGTTTCGCTTGAAAGGTTTGCGACTGCATGGTCGTATTCTACGTTGTAGACTATCCAGTCGTAAATCACGGCAACCTTTTCAACTTCCGTCATATCGTCGGATATGTAGTTGATAAGCACTTCTCTTGCCTTGTCGTACAACGCTTGCAACTTTTCGGCATTGTCGCCTACGAAAATAGGTTTATATCCGAAAGATACCGCGCGATAGAGGTCGTTTGAGTTGTAAACGTCCACCGTCTCCTCAAAATCGTCCACAGGCAATGACGTGCGCTTGACGCTTTGCTCGCTATATCTCAAAAACACTTTTGCTTGAGTCGACTCGTCCGGGTTGGAGTACGCTCCGCTCGGAATACCGAATTGCGTTGCTGACTTGAATGTCAACGTTGCCGTAGTTCCCTCCACCGACACGGTATATGAGAACGAGCCGGATTCGTCGTTGCCTTGCTTCATTGCGACGGAGCATTGTTTTACAAAGTTTTCACTGTTGCGCCAATCCGCACGACCGACGTACATTTGATAGCCCGTATCTATTTTGTGCATTGCGACGGCACTTGCCACGCAAGCGTTCAAATCGTATTGCGAGGAAATATATTTGTCGTAGGAGTTGCCTTTCCACACAAATTTGTCCGTCATCGCACTCTCGATATCCGTCGGAATTTCGGTAAAATCGTATGACATTACGTACACAATGATTTGTCTGCTTTGCACGTTGCCGATACTTGCTGTAACAACGTTTTTGCCATAGGCAAGTTGAATATCCGCCGTTCTGTCCGTCTCTTCGAGAGTTTGGACGGTGTCACCGCTACGCAACGTCCACTCGCACTTTGCGCTTTGATACGCGCTGTCCGGGGCAAGCGAAGTTGTGAGTTTTGCCGTATTGACCGCATCGGCTTCACCCGTAAGATAATAGGTGTCGGTCGTGACTCGTTTGAGTTTTCCGCCCTCTTCGTACGGCAATACTTTTACGGACGAAACAAGGTCGTATTCGGATACGAACACGAGCGTTACGCTTGCGCCTTTGGCAATCGTGTCCTCCCCGTTTTGATAGCCGATAACGACGCTTATCACGACGTTGCAGTCTTTGGTGACGAGCGTTTTTGCATCGTATGAGAATTCTCTTGCGTTCTCCGCCGACAACGCACCGTCGACATACCATTTGACTTGAATTTCAAGTTCTTGCGAGATATCTTCCTCGTTCCAACTTACCGAAAGCACGATAGAGGACAATTCTTGCAGTCTGTTTTGTTGGATTTTGCCGTCCACGACGGTATGAGTGGAACTCGTAATCGAAGGTTGCGATAGAGGCGCTTCTGCGGGCGTGATTTTGACACTCGACGCTTTGACCTTGTTGACAACGGCGTAGATCGTATACGTTTTGCCGAGATCCGCGCGCTTGTACGTCCAAGAAAGCGTCTTTTGATCGGTTGCTATGGTCGTTTCTTCACCCTCGTCTACGGACATACGCCACTCGATATCGGGCGACGTCACTCTTGCGTTGTACCACCTGACGCCCAACGTAAACTCTTTGCCGAGATACGCAACGTATACGTCGTTTTCTCCGCTTTCCAGACCGTCAATCGCATAAACGTCCGCGTGGGTTATGGCTTTGAGTGCATCTATAAGTCCGCACGCACTGAGCATAACGCACAATATCGCAATCATAATTGCGATTAGCGAAACTTTGAAAATCGCGGATCTTCTCTTCATAAGACTACCTTCTCGTTTGGTTTATATAAATATTTTATTATTATAATTGTTTATTGTCAATCTTTACTTTATGTGATAAAATGCAAGTTATGAGCGACAATTCTATTTTCAGTATACAAACGCCTATATCCAAACAAGACGCACTTGCGCTTCACCCGATGGCTTTGGCTTTCGTCGGAGATGCCGTGCAATCACTATATACGCGCACTCGCGTTACCATCGGCTCTACCCAAAAGACGGGCGCGTTGCATCACGAAGTCATCAAAGTGGTCAAAGCGGTCTCCCAAGCCGCCGAAGCGGAAAAACTTCTTCCGCTCTTTGACGAGGAGGAACAAGACGTCTTCCGCAGAGCGCGCAATTGCAAGGTGCAAACGAGCGCAAAACACGCCGAAATGAGCGAATATCGCAGAGCAAGCGGTTTTGAGGCGGTACTCGGATATTTGTATCTCACGGGCAACACCGCTCGACTCAACGAGTTTTTGTCCGTATGCTTCGAAGATAATATCGAAAGATAAAGAGGACACGCTATGTATATCTATGGACGCAATCCCGTAAAAGAAGCCTATCGCGCAGGCAAGACCGTCGACAAACTTTTTATGCAAAAGGGTGAATTCGATCCCATGCTTTCTTCCGTGCATAAACTCGCAAAAGAAGCGCGCACGGTGGTGAGTTATGTTGACAAAAACATGCTCGATAAACTCGCCGCGGGCGGAAATCACCAAGGCGTAGTTGCTTCCGTCACGGACTTCGAATACTGCGACGTCGAGGACATAATCAACCTTGCAAAGCAAAAGGACGAGCCTCTTCTCATAGTGATTTTGGACGGTATAACCGATCCGCACAACCTCGGCGCGATTATTCGTAGCGCGGAGTGCTTCGGTGCGCACGGCATAGTCATACCCAAGCATAGGAGCGTAAGCGTCAACGACACCGTGGTCAAGGTCGCTTGCGGTGCGACGGAGCATACGCTCATTGCAAAAGTCACCAATATCAACGACACCATAAGAATGCTCAAAGAGCAAAACGTATGGGTTTATGCGACGGATTTTGACGGTAAACCCCCGAAAGAGGCAAATCTCAACGGAAATCTCGCAATCGTCATCGGCAGTGAGGGCGAGGGGATTCACCGCCTCACCAAAGACCTTTGCGACGATACGTTGACCATTCCGCAATACGGCAAAGTCAATTCTCTCAATGCCTCCGTCGCAGCGGGAATTGTGTTATACGAGGCTGTAAGACAAAGAAGATAAAACTTTGCACCCGTTGTCATAACTTCTTAAATGCAACTTCCCCCTTCCTCATGTGTTTCCCCTATTCCGTTCCCCCTCTGCGCGTTGCTTGAGGGAACCCACGGAACTGCTCCGCAGGGGGCAACACTCGGTCTTCGGATAGATAAGTATCGTGCACTGATTATGTCACGCGCTTTGTGCGCCGCTAAGCAACAACATGGCGCAGTCGCGTGTACAACCGTCAACCTCGACGCTCGACAGGCTCGCCGCCTTGCGACTCGAAGCTCCGAATGGACACATACCGTTTATAAGTACGCCTTTAATAAGTGTTCGTCAATTAGTCCGCTCTACAAGTTCGCGGACGGCGGATTTGCTTCCGTCTTCGAATAAGAACATACAATAAAACCATGAATAAAGAGCAAGAAAACCAACTTATACTCAAAGCACAACAAGGTGATTTGACGGCAGAAAACGCCGTCGCTTTGAGCTATCTCAATCTTACCAAATCCATTGCGCGTTCCTTCGGAGCGACGGGCGTTGCGGACACGGACGACCTTGCGGGATACGGTATGCTCGGGCTTATCCGCGCAATACGTACCTACGACCAAAGTGCGGGCGCGTCCTTCAAAACGTATGCGTCAAGGTGCGTCAAAAATGCGATAGTAGACGCCACGAGAAAGTCGTCAAGCAAAGTAGAAGAAGTCAATCTCGAAGACAATTTCCAAAACGCAGACGCAAATCCCGAAAATTTATTGCTTGAAAACGAGGCGTCTTCCCTTCTTCTCGACGCAATCGCGTCCACCCTCACCCCCACGGAATTCGAGGTGCTTAAACTGCACATAGAGTGTATGAGTTACGCCGAAATTGCAAAAGAACTGGGTATAGAACAAAAGAAAGTGGACAACACGATTTATTCCGCAAAAAAGAAAATCAAAAAACTTCTCGACAAAACCAAAGCGCAATAAATTGCGCTTTTTCTTTATGCTTTTTTGCAAAAAAACATAAAAAACTCAAAGACGATGCAAAAAACGTGCGAAAAACACGCAAAAAACACGCAAAAAACACGCAAAAAACACGCAAAAAACACGCAAAAAACGCAAGAAATTCGATAAAAATTATGTCAAAATAAGCGCCGAATTGTGCCAAAACGGGCACGAAAAAACCTCTACGATTGGTAGAGGTTTTTTGCGTTTTTAGGTGATCTTTGAAGATTATTTGTTTTCTTCTTCGACTTTTGTGAAAGCCACGTTGCCGGTGAGACCGACTTCGAGGTTGTCGTCTTCGACAATGTATTTTGCCTTACCGCTCAAATCTGCCGTTGCTTTGTATGTTCCGCCGACGACGGGGACGTTCGGAAGAGCAATCGTTGCTTCGAATTTGCCGTTGATGTCAAAATCTGTTGCGCTTTCGGTGCTGTTTGCATAGACGTTTGCAGTGACGTTGAAGTTCACACCATAACCTGCGACTGTTGCCGTGCCGTTGACTGTGACGACTGCGCCGTATCTATTCTCATCGAGTTTGCCGAATTCGACGGATACGCTTGCGTTTGCAACGATAGATTCCGTAACACCTGCGCCTGCATTGAGTTCAACTACGATCGTGCCGGCCTTGGTTGCGTATGCTTTAATGCCTGCAAATGCGTTTGCATAAGTTGCTTGCACGTCTGCGCCGAGGTTGAAGATCATCGCGTCTTTGCTCGAATCGTAAGTTGCAGTACCGCTAAATTCGTATTCGATAGGATCGCTATCGGTGGGGATAACAACGAGTGCGTTGAATGTATAGTCCTTCTTGCCGTCGATACCGTCTCCGCCTTGAACGCCCACGTAAAGCGCGTATTCGTAAGTGGTGCTTTCACCCGTCTTTTCGTCAACGTAAGTTCCGCTGACGGTGAGCTTGTCGGTGTAGCCTTCTTTGTCGCTTGTGCCCTTTTCGACCTTGATGCCGTTTTCACCGAGGAATTGGTCCACTTGTGAAATGGTCTTTTCGAGAATGGGTTCAACCGCCGCGCCGATGCCCTTGATGCTTGCGCCTGCCGCAAGGTCAATTGCGCCGTCTCCGACCGTGAGGTTGACGCCCGCCTGGAAATCATCGTTTGCCGAACTGTCTTCTGCAGCCGAAGAAGCGGATGTGCCACCCATTGCGGATTGTGCCGCAACTGCTACTGCCGTACCCAAAACTTCCGTATTGGACGCTTTTGTCTCCTCGTCTTTGTTACACGCTACGAGTGCTACCATAGAGAGCGAAAGAACGAGAACGACTGAAAGAATTGCAATAACTGTCTTTTTCATTTTTATTTCTCCTTGTTGTTTTCCACGATATACTGCCGTTATCCTAACGACGCTATTATAATACAACCGCGCAATAAAAAAGGTCTAAATAAAAAATAAAGAATTTCTTAAAACAACATAAAGCGGGTGGGTTGAATAGCAAGAACAATTATTCATTCGGGTGTGGGTGTCCCACCCGTAAATTAATAATTAATAATTAATAATTAATAATTTTGGAAGGCGAAGCCTTATTCGATATTTCGCTACGCTGGATTCCCACGTTGCAACATTCGTTGCTCCTCGGAATGACATAAGGAGAAATGTAAATCGGGTGTGGGTGTCCCACCATATCGTCATTGCGCCAATGTCGAGTGAGGAAACTTGCTTGCAAGGGTTTCCGAACGATGATATTTTTGGAGTGATTGAATTTGCATTTATGCAAATAAAAGCCGTAGGCTTGCGCTGTCAGCGCACAATCACCGTGGAGCGCAAGCGTGGCAATCTAGGCGTTAGCCGCAAAAACCAAGCAAGTGATATAGCGAAACTGTGGCGGGAGTTTTTATCCTTACTATACTGATAGCGTGTATCGATTGCGCGGTAGCAGAGCAATAAGACTAGCGTGGCAGTAGACAATGAACTTGTGAGTTGTCTTTGCCACAGCGACGACTTTTGCTCGGGTGTGGGTGTCCCACCCTCAATTATTAATTATTAATTGCTTATTCATAATTATTAATTCCGCCCCGTTAAATAATTAATTCCGCGCCATTTTTGGTTTATTTGCTTTACAAATATAAATATTTAATATATTATAACAAGGCATCAAAGAGATGCATATTCCTTTCCCGCAAGGGACACAAGACCAAAAGGAGGTAAAAAAAGTATGGATAAGTATGAGGTTCTCTACATCATTCGTTGCGACGTTGACGACGATAAGAAGAACCAAGTCGTAGAAAAATTCGAAAACTTGGTTGCAACTCTCGGCGGCACGGTAGACGGTTTGGACAAATGGGGTTTGAGAAAGTTTGCTTACGAAATCAATAAGCAAAACGAAGGCTACTACGTTCTTATGAACGTCACTTGCACCAAAGAAGCCCAAGCAGAACTTGACAGATACATGCGCAACGACGAGAACGTCGTTAGACAAATGATCATCAAGAAGTAATCGATAAGGAGAAAAACTATGAACAAAGTATTTTTGATCGGCAATTTGACAAAAGATCCGGAGTTGGCATCAACGAACAGTGGTATCAAATTTTGCAGATTTACACTTGCAGTGTCTCGCAGTTATTCCAAAGACGGCAAGAGAGAAACTGATTTTCTCCCCGTCGTAGTGTGGAGAGCACAAGCCGACAATTGCGCACGTTACCTCAAAAAAGGTAGCAAAGCGGCAATCAGCGGAAGCATCCAAACGAGAAGTTATGACACGCAAGACGGTTCTCGTCGTTATGTGACGGAAATTGCGGCTGACGAAGTGCAATTCCTCTCCACAAAGAATGATGAAAACGGTTCTGACGACGTCGATTTCGACGATCTCAAACCCATCGACGAAGACCTTCCATTCTAATATAAGGAGTTATAAAAATGGCTGAAGAAATCAAAGCACCTCGCGCACCCAAGAGAGTGCCCAAAAAGAAAGTTTGTATGTTCTGCGTAGATCATGTTGAAGACATCGACTACAAAGACACTGCAAAACTCAAAAGATTCACAACCGAGAAAGGCAAAATCCTTCCTCGTCGTATGAGCGGTGTGTGCGCAAAGCACCAAAGAACGCTCGCAGTCGCAATCAAGAGAGCAAGGGTTATGGCTTTGCTCCCTTACAAAGCAGACTAAAATTTATTGCAAGCTTACGAAAGACACGCATTTTCATTTGCGTGTCTTTCTTTTATTGCAATAAATTTTAGTCTCTCTACCGCACAGCCAATCTTTTGCTATCGGTTCAAGCACGGACAAAAACTCCTGCCACAGTTTCGCAAGATTGTCTGTTTGGTGTTTTTCCGTTCCTTTTTAGGTGAGGGTTGTCGCCCAAGGGGCTTTTTCTCGCTCTTTATTCAATCTATGATGTTTATTACCTTTATTTTATTGCAAGCTTACGAAAGACACGCATTTTCATTTGCGTGTCTTTCTTTTATTGCAATAAATTTTAGTCTCTCTACCGCACAGCCAATCTTTTGCTATCGGTTCAAGCACGGACAAAAACTCCTGCCACAGTTTCGCAAGATTGTCTGTTTGGTGTTTTTCCGTTCCTTTTTAGGTGAGGGTTGTCGCCCAAGGGGCTTTTTCTCGCTCTTTATTCAATCTATGATGTTTATTACCTTTATTTTATTGCAAGCTTACGAAAGACACGCATTTTCATTTGCGTGTCTTTCTTTTATTGCAATAAATTTTAGTCTCTCTACCGCACAGCCAGTTGCTCAAACGGCATCGCGGTGATGGCAACAAATGCATTTGTTGCCATAAACCGCATTTGTCCTCGCAACTACTACCGCGCAACCGATACACGCTATCATTTAAAGCAAGGATAAAAAACCTACTACGGTTTCGCTATATCGCTTGCTTGGTTTGAGCGGCTAACGCATAGATTGCCACGCTTGCGTTCCACGGTGATTGTGCGCTGACAGCGCAAGCCTACGGCTACATTTGCATAACTGTAAATGCAATCACTCCAAAAATATCATCGTTCGGAAACCCTTGCAAGCAAGTTTCCTCACTCGACATTGGCGCAATGACGTAAGGAGAAATTAATCGGGTGTGGGTGTCCCACCGACTGTCATTCAGAGAGAACGAAGTGACCGTGGGAATCCAGCGTAGCGAAATATGGAATATTCCACAACTCGCACAAAGTGCGAATATCACTGTTGCGATAGCAACAATATCACTCTCGCTTTGCGAGAATATCACTGCACCTACGGTGCAATATCACTAAAAAGCCACGCAATTGCGTGTCTTTTACTTATGCCGCATTGATAAAGAACAATCCGCGAAGGTTGGTCGGAACGGATTTTTTCGACAACGCCGATTGTGTCGTCATTTGTACGTCGTTGCCGATATGGTTTTGTTTTTGAGTGCTCTTCTTCTCTGCTCTGAACAACATTTCTCCGCTTTTGTTTACAGACAATACGATTGTGCCGTTTTTATCCGTGCGATACACTTCCATATCTTTCATTCTGTCAAGAGCGTCTTGTCGAGGAAGTTTGTGTCCGGCGTGCGTACCACTGCTTATCATTGCATACTCAAAATCGTATTTTTCCAAAAAATCGGCTGTCGAAGATGTTGCGCTTCCGTGATGTGCGACTTTCAGAACGTCGCAATCGATTGCACCCGTGCGGTTGGGAATAATCTTTTCGTTCTTAGTGTTGCTATCCCCCGTAAACATAATTCTTCTGCTCTTGTATTCCAGAATACCGACGGGAGAAATTGCATTCAAGTCGGTTGCATTGTCCAATCCGTTTCCATCATAATATGCCTTTGTCGGGCAATAGAATTTGAACGTGTAATCGCTACCGTTTATCTTGATATTGTTTGTGTTTTCGTCGTCATCCATATTGACGAAAATATTGCAGTCTTCCTCATTCAACGCGGCGGCGAAGAACTCGGCATATTCCGCGGTGGAAACAGTGTCTTTATCCTTGAAAATATCCTTTTTCTCTTGCGGAATACTTTCAAACTCGGTGCGCACGGCGCTCGACAGTTTTGTAACGTCGGGCGTTGCCAAAATATATGGCATATAGATGTTTTGGACGTCAAACGCATCGATAATGTCGTCTATGATGCTCACGTGGTCTTTGTCGGTGTGCGTAAGCATAAGATACTCTATCGTGCCGTCTTTGACGTAGTTATTCAAATAATTTATCACGGTGTTTTCGTCAAAATCGTCATACGGTTTCTTTGTGGTACCGCCGTCGATAATCATATCTTTTCCGTCGGGAAGTTGTATATACAAACAATCCCCTTGTCCGACGTCTATCATATGGAACAACAGTTCGCCGTCGCCTCTTGTGAGAACGCCTTGCAGATTACCGCCCACGACTTTGCTTGTGTCCTCTGCGTCAATACTGCCACTATTGTCGTTGCCGTTGCCAAAGCCCGACATAATTTGCTTCCAAATATCGGGGAAGCCGAAGTACAGCACCGCCGCCGCGATTGCAATAACAAGCACAACCGCAACTATGGATATAATAACCGCTTTGGGGTTTTTCTTATACGCCTTTTTCACCGCTTTTTCTACGGTGCTCGTTTGCGTTTGCTTGGACTTGGACGAATTTGTCGATGTCGAAGACTTGGTTGATTTTGATTTTTTTGTAGATTTATTGTTTGCCATACCGACATTATATAAAAGAAACGCGAAAATGGCAATAACGTAAAATTAATATATTGTTAATTAATATTAATAAATAAGGAATATAAAAGATATATATTTACAAGTCGAATTTTATATGATATTATCAAAACATCAAATTTTTAGGAGTATATATGGGCAACTTACTTGGCGCAACCGCCGACCCTGACCCTCTCAGTACTATCTTATCTTCGATTTTTATAGTCGTATTGGTTTTGTTTTCGGGATTTTTCTCGGCAACGGAAACCGCGTTTAGTTCCGTCAACAGAACGAAACTAAAATTGAAAGCGCAAGGCGGAAACAAGTCCGCACAAAACGCGCTCAAACTTCTTGACAAATTCGACAAACTGCTATCCACCATACTTGTGGGAAACAACCTCGTCAACATCACGTTGTCGGTGCTTTTCAACAACATTTTTGAAAGCGTTATTCCCGATCCCGCAGTGAGCGGTATCGTGTCAATTGCGGTATCTACGGTCATCGTGCTCACTTTCGGTGAAATCACGCCTAAAATGATGGCAAAGGAAAATTCCGAACGCATCTGCTTGGCATTCGGCTATCCTATCCGCGTCATTATGGTGATACTCTACCCGATTACGATAATATTTGCGGGACTTAAATTCTTGCTCAAAAAGATATTCAAATCGCACGGCGACGACAAGATAACCGAAGAAGAATTGCTTTCTATGGTGGAAGAAGCGCAAGAGGACGGCTCGCTCGACACGCAAGAGAAAGAACTTATTTCCAGCGCAATCGAGTTTGACGACTGCGAAGTTGCGGATATCCTCGTGCCGAGAGTCAACGTCATTGCCGTGCCTACCAATATGGCAATGGACAAAATCAAGGCGATTTTCCTCGAATACAACTATTCGCGTTTGCCCGTGTATAAGGATTCTATCGACCAGATAATCGGTATGATCCACAATATCGACTTCTTCACCGCCCTCGAAAAAGGCGAAAAGAATATCAAAAACTACGTTACGCCCGTTGCGGTCGCAACCGAGCATATGAAAATATCCGCACTGCTCAAAAGTATGCAACGCCAAAAAGTACATATGGCAGTGGTCGTGGACGAATACGGCGGAACGCTCGGTATAGTAACGCTCGAAGATATCCTCGAAGAACTCGTCGGTGAGATTTGGGACGAACACGACGAAGTGGTCAACTACTTCACCAAAGTCGACGAGCAAAACTACCTCGTGGACGGTCGTGCGGAACTTGACGATTTCTTCAAAGAATTCGCCATCGACGAGAACGAAACGGAAAACTTTGATTCGCAAACGGTGAGCGGTTGGGTGATCGAACAATTCGGAGAAATCCCCAAAAAATCTCAATCCATCGACTTCAAAAATCTCACAATAGTGGTGAACAAACTCACCGCCCGTAAAATCATCGAAATCAAAGTGCATATCAACCCCGTGCCCGAAGACGACGAAGAGCAAGAACAAAAATTCAAGCTCTTCGACAAACACGACAAGGAAGAGAATAAAGACTAACGAGAAGACACCGTTTTTGAAATGCACCCCAAAAGTTTTACATTTCTGTCCGACTTTTGGGGTGCACTTCATTTTGCGTTTGTTTTTATATATCGTTATATCTCTGTCAAAATACTATCGTAAATATAATGGTTTTGCCGTCGGGAGACGTTGCGGATATTTTGCCCTTGTGCAAATCCACGATCGCCTTTGCTACCGACAAGCCTATACCGTGACCGCCCGTCTCGCTGTTTCTGGAACTTTCCAACCTATAAAACCTCTCGAATAACACGTCTAAATTGCCTTGCGGAACGCCGTCCGTCGTATTAGATACCGTGATTTTCTTGTTTTTGCCGTTCTCGGACAACTCGATTTCGATATTGCCCTCTTCGTCGGAATACTTGATTGCATTGTCCAAAAGCAATTCGATAAGTTGCTTTATCATAGACGTGTCTCCCTTGAAAGACACGTTTTTCTCGACTTTTGCGTCAAACTTCTTGCCCTTTGACTCGGCAACCGCATAGTACGGCTTGATTGCGTCTTCGACTACTTCGGATATGCAAAAATCCGTCATGGTCGCGCGCTTGCTTTCCTCGTCCATTCTCGACAAAAATACAAGTTTGTTGGTGAGTTCGGTGAGTTTTGCTACTTGCTCTTTTATAGACGTCGTCCACTCGTTTGCACCGTCCTCGTATTCGAGCATTTCGCAACTTGCGTTTATGACGGTGAGCGGTGTTTTTAGCTCGTGATTTGCGTCGGTAATAAACTGTTTTTGCTTTTTATACGTTTCCGCAACGGGCTTCATAACCACCTTCGAGAATATCACCACCAGCACGAACACCACCAAAAATCCCGCAAAACTTATAAGGCAACTTGCAAGCAAAAATTGATTGACGGTATCGAGTTCTCGTCCGCAATCTATAAAGATATACATAATATTGCCGTCGTCGAGATTTTTCGCAACGTATCTGTAATCATCCACAAAACCCTTGATTTTACCTTTCGATGCAAGTTTTGTCGCATATTCGAGCGCTTTGCTCTCGTCTACCGCGGCGATTCTATCCGTATCGACGGCAACTTGCTCGTTTTGCGCGTTCATCGTAACGGTGAAATATCTCGTTTCAAACGGCGTTTCGGGAGACATTCCGTCCGGCACGGGTTTTTCTTGCGGATTTTGTCCGTCTCCCTCTCCCGTCGGCGGTTGCACGTCGTCGCGCATAGAGAATTGTCCGCCGTTGTCCGCGAGTATTTCAAGCGTTCTATCGGCGTCTTTTGTGATTTTTACGTAGTTGTTGATGTTTATTCCGCCGATTATGGTGATAAGCACCAACGCCGTGGCTACCATCGCCACCACTATAAATTTTATACGCAGTTTTTTAAGCATTTTTATTCTCCAAAACGTACCCGATATTGCGCACGGCTTTTATCGTAACGGTTGAACCAACGGATTTGAGTTTCTTCCTCAAATACGACACGTACGTCCACACGACATTGATTTCCGCTTCGCTGTCAAAGCCCCAAATTCTGTCCATAAACTCATCCGCGGATATGACGCGCGTGGGCGCACTCATAAACATTTCCATAATTTGAAATTCCTTGGAAGTCAAAAGTACGCTTCCCTTTTCTCCGATAAGCTCGTAAGAAGAGCGGTTGAGTTTTACGTCCCCAACGACGAGCGAATTGTCCGCCACTTCCCCTTTGCGCCTCGTGATTGCGCGAAGTCTCGCCAAAAGTTCGGGCACGGCAAACGGCTTGGTGAGATAATCGTCCGCACCTAAGTCAAGCCCCGCGACCTTGTCTTCTATATCGTTTTTTGCCGTCAGCATAAGCACGGGAATTTTGTTCCCCCTCGCGCGCAAGGTTTTTAGCACGGTTATTCCGTCCACTTTTGGCATCATTATATCGAGAATAACGGCATCGTAAACGTCGCTTTGCAAATAATCCAAAGCGTCTTGACCGTTGTACACGGCGTCTACGGAAAAGTTGTTATGTTTCAGTATCGCAACAAGTGCGTTTGACAACGATTTTTCGTCTTCCGCAAGCAATAATCTCATTATCACGCCTCCTTTTTCCTCTTTTGTACCTTATCAACCTTAATTATACTATAAAATATTATATCAGATCCTCTCAACGCTTTCAACGAGAAGTTTTCACCTCAAAAAACTAAATAAAAAAGCACTCGTTTGAGTGCTTTGGTTGGATTGAGTGGACTCGTTTAATAGCGAAGCGAGCAAATATATTTGCAAGAGCGAAGCGTCTACGCTAAACAAATCGTGCTATCGCACCTCGTGCGTTGCACGTAACACTTTGTGTTTAATTTGTTTGCTATGTCCGCTACGCACGATTTCCGCAAATGCGTTGCGCTTGCGTCTCTCTTTTCTTGCGGTCAGCACCGAAAGGTGGTTCGAGCGACGATAGGAGCGTGCGTGGCAACACGCAAAAGGACACGAGATACAAAAAAAGCACTCTATTGAGTGCTTTGGTTGGATTGAGTGGACTCGAACCACCGACCCCCACCTTATCAGGGTGGTGCTCTAACCTACTGAGCTACAATCCATCGGTGTGGTGGAGATACACGGATTCGTAAAATAGCGAGCGCTTGTGCTTGCATATCGAAGCGAGCGTCAGCGAGGACTTGTCCTCGGTTGCATCACAAAGTGATGCGTTGCGCGCCCGCAACGGAATGCGGGTATTTTCACCTGTGGTGGAGATACACGGATTCGTAAAATAGCGAGCGCTTGTGCTTGCATATCGAAGCGAGCGTCAGCGAGGACTTGTCCTCGGTTGCATCACAAAGTGATGCGTTGCGCGCCCGCAACGGAATGCGGGTATTTTCACCTGTGGTGGAGATACACGGATTCGAACCGAGGACCTCCTGAATGCAAATCAGGCGCTCTACCAACTGAGCTATATCCCCACGTGAATGCTATAAGATAATAGCATTTACGCATTTGTTTGTCAAATGATTTTTTGAAAATTATTTACAATTACAATCTGAGTTTTTACAAAATTTAAATATTACCAAAACAACTGTCTTGATATCTTTAATTAGTTCTATCGGGATATTTGTCTTTCGGCACATAATCGTGGACTTTCAAATCTTCTTCCAAAACCATGATATCTGCAATGTCTTTTCCCGTATAAAATTCAGAAAAAACAACTTGCCACTTCCCGTCAACCGCTTCTTTACTCATTATTGCGCCAAAATCACCTATTTTTACCCCTGCTTTTGTGTAAGCGGGTTTTTCCTTTATCAGTTCAACCAAATCTAAATATTTCATAT
The DNA here is from genome assembly GCA_963590075.1 of Eshraghiella crossota. GTDB lineage: Bacteria > Bacillota > Clostridia > Christensenellales > CAG-917 > CAG-475. The sequence goes on along the minus strand of CAVANK010000004.1, from coordinate 56,977 downwards.
ATTCTCCTTTTTATTTCCCAATGGTGTATTGTTTGTAATTTCGCCTTTAGGTCTAACCATCCACCCCGAAGTAAATACGATGTTTCTGCCATTCTTTGTAAATTTTATATCAATATTAATTCTTTGACCGTGTTCATCCAACTTACCAAGTGTGTACTTGCTATTACAATAATTTTTAACAGCTTGATTTTCATATTCTTGTTTTAAATATTGAGAATCATTTATCGAAAATCCCAGTATTTTAAACAAATCTCTTTTACCATTCCATGCATATTTATCACTAAAAATATATCCCGTGAATTTTTCCAAATCACATTTAGCTTCCGCTGTTATGTTTGGCATAGGTCTTGTAATGTTTTTTACAACGCAGTGACATTTTCTATGCTGTGGCAATTTAGGTTTTAAAGCATTATTAAACCAGCATTTATCTAGAGCTAAACATGTTTTGCAATGCAATAATCCCCATGGAATGTGTTTCCGTTCAACCCACCCAACAAAGCTAAAATTTCCATCCTCATCGATTTTAATTAATTCATCAAAAACATTCATATTATACCATTTCTCCTTTCATAATGCAAAATATTGAAGGAATATTATCCCCTTTTTGGCTTTTTGCTTGCATAATATTATATGTTTTTTTAATGTCAATACTTTTGTGTCACCCTTTTGGGTTGTATCTCAAAATTGCAAATAAAAAACCCGCCGTTATTACGACGGATTTTTATTGCTCATACGAGTGCGTCATATTGTTCGTCGGTGACGGGTTCGCACCAATCGGTGTGTCCGTTCGGGGACGGAATTTCGATTGCTATGTGCGTAAACCACTTGTCTTTGCTTGCGCCGTGCCAATGCTTGACGTCGGGCGCGATATACACGACGTCACCGGGAACGAGTTTGCGTGCGGGAGCACCCTCTTCTTGATACCAACCTTCACCGTCCGTACAAAGTAAAATTTGACCACCGCCCCTATGGATATGCCAATTGTTACGGCATTTTGGCTCAAACGTTACGTTGAATACGCCGACGCCCTTGACGTTGAGCGGTTTGAGATAACTGTTGCCGATAAAGTATTTGGCAAAATTGACGTTGGGATCACCGAGGCCGAAGAGCGAGTCGCCCTTTACTTCCGTTTGTTCGGCGTACACTTCTCTCACTATGGGGAAAACCGCCCATGCGTTGGGCCAACCTACGTAAAACGCAAGGTGAGTGACGATTTCCACCATCTCGGTTTTGGTTACGCCGTGATTTTTGGCGTTTTGAATATGAAATCTTATCGAATTGTCTGTTATACCCTTGCTCACAAGCGCGGTCACGGTGATTATACTTCTGTCGCGAGCGGACAATTTATCTTCTCTTGCCCACACTTCACCGAATAAAACATCGTCGTTGAGCTCGGCAAACTTCGGCGCAATGTCTCCGAGTCCTTTTCTTCCGGCTTCTTGTTTTTGCATATCTAACAACCTCCTTTTTCTTTTAGCTCGTATTGCGCGTACGCGCGGTTATATCTAAAATGATTGTATCACCCTTACGCTTATTTGTTAATATCTTTTTTTGATACGGCAAAACGTAAGTTGGCACAAAACAGCGCAAAAATTTGCTCTTTATCGATAAATCCGCTATTGCCATTGAACGATTGGCAGGTTATCGGAATTTAATCAAAATTTAATAAAAGTACGAAAAAGGCGGTTTATCCGCCTTTTTTATTTGAAAAAACCTCGTTTTTTGTCAAAATTTTCATTTTAGTTTAATAATCGCAAGTTATATTGAAGGTACAAAAGCAAAAAACATATCCCCCTATATCTTTATTGCTTCTCCTAAAGGACGAGACGTTGCACACGCAACGCCTCGTTCTTATTTTCCGGTATTTGCGCCATAGGCGCAAGATGTGAATTGTTGAATTGGTAATTAGTAATTAATAATTGCGGAAGGCGTAGCCTTATCCAAACGCACCCTCATTCGGAGCGTTCTTATACACGGAATGTGCTTATTCGAAGCTTCGAGTCGCAAAGCGAACGAGGCGGATTGCGGTGCGCAAACGCCGAAGTGGATATGCCGGCGTGTCCGGAAAGAGGGGGGGGTGTCTTATTTTGAGGAGTTACGACTGCCCCCAATTCGGACGGCAGTAACGCAGTTATTCGCTAAATAGTGCGGTTTGTAAAACAGCAATAAATCGATGCATAACAAGGAAGGAATGTCCGAACGGCAACCCTAATTTACTAAATCGTAAATGAGTTGACGGGCGGACAGACCTGACGCCGTTAGGCGCAATTTAGTGTCGTTTTACTCTACGCGGAGAGCGTCGACGACGTTCTTACGTGAAGCATTAATCGCCGGAATAATGCCCGAAATGACCGTCAAAAGCAAACTGATGGCGACGAGGGCAAGAGCGTGCAACGGGTGGAAGTGCAAGAGCGAGCCGATACCGGTTGCCGCTTTGATGACGAGGGATATAAGCGGACAGAGGATATAGGTGACGACGATGCCGATGACACCGCTACTGAAACCTATGATTGCGGTCTCGGCAATGAACACGTTGCGAATATCGCGCTTGCGTGCGCCGATTGCACGGAGAATACCTATCTCACGGATACGCTCGATGACGGAGTTGGACGTGATGACGCCGATCATAACGGTGGACACCACAAGCGAGATGGACGCGACCGCAATGAGCATTGCGGACACGAGGTCAATCATAATGGTGATGTTGTAGAGGAACATCGCCGACACGTCGAAGTAGCCGATTTCGGTCTTATTCCACGCATTGATATAATTGATTGCCGCGTCTTTTTGCTCGAACGTCTCGGGGAACACGGTGATAAAACTTGCCGACCTATCCGCGCCGACCGCCTTGGCAAAGTAGTCGAGCGTGAGGACTTTTCCGTATACGATGTCCACGAGTTCACTGCTAAAACTATCGTCGGTAAAGCCCGTGTTGTTTACCTCGTCGTACGTACCGAAAATAGTTGTGCCTTGCGGTGTGAGCGTACGTTGAATACGCGCTACTTCACTGTTGTAGGCTTGGTCCATTGCCCACTCGGCAAATTCGGGCGTGTAGCAAAGCGCGGAATTTACAAAGGAATAACCACCCTTCTTTTGTCTGATAACGCCGACGATTTTGAGTTCGGTTTCGGAATTTTCATAAAGCGATTGCAATCTCGATTGACTCTTCTCCGACCAATATAGCAAGGACGGATTTGTATCGAAGCCCATTGTATCGTAAGAGGTTTCGCCCGTCTTTATATAGTAGTCGTCGTTGAGAATCATCTTGACGGTTTGACCTATAAAGTACTCGTAGGAGATATCGGACGTGCCGAGCGAGATAGGTTTGCCGCTACCGTCTTTTTTGAGAGTGCCGTCTTCGTTCTTCTCATAGAGTTCGATGCCAAACTCGTCGAGCAAATCTTGCGATATCTTGTTATCCTTGCCCACGCAAAGCAAAATCTCGTTTTTGTTTTGCGGATAACGGCTGTTTTTACCGATGAGGTCGTAAGATTCGAGCATAGTGTCTTTGTTGCTTGCAAGCTCTTGCCAATACTTGGATTGCAAACCGTTTTCACCGAGCACCGTCGTTGCGATTGAAAGTGCGGTTATCGGTTCGGGCGCTTGAGACACGTCCGCATAGGTAATGTTGCCGTTTTTGTCGTACGTCTTGCGCACGAGATTGTATCTCAATCCATAATTGATGCTCATCGACTTATAGTTGTCTTTGGGCATATTCTTCATATATTGAGTAAACTCTTCGGTGATTTCGTTTTTGGTTATACCTTCGAGGAAAGGTTTGGTAAAAGCCGAGATATAACTGTCTATGCTTCCGCCGCCGTCCGTGCTTACTCCGATTTTATCGCTGTCGGGGAATGCGCCGGAATCGTCTTGACTTTGGAAATTCATCATCATATCCATAATGGCGGAGTTCTGTACGTTGTATTGATAAATGCCCAAAGGCACGCTGGAAAACATCTCTTTTTCCATCTTCTCGACGTACACGTTGAAGCCGTTGGATATGGACAATACGAGTCCGAGTCCTATGATGCCTATGCTTCCAGCAAACATCGTAAAGAACGTACGACGCTTTTTGGAAACGAGGTTTCTCCACGAAAGACCAAACGCCATACCCGCGCTCATAGACGTGGGTTTGAAGGACTTGTCTTTGCGTTTTTTCTTCTTTGACAAACTGTTTATGCCCAATTTGTCAAAGAGTGCGTTGCTGGCACTGCCCACCTTTTTCATTGCAAGTTTGCGCTTGTGATTGGACAATTTTTTAGACTTGCCGTCTTCATCTTGTTGCACGTTTTCGACGTTTATCTCGTCGTTTTGTAGCGTTGAAGTGTCGATTGTGGTGTCTTGCGCAATTTCGGGATCAATAATTTCATCAATAGCGTCAATGTCTCGACAGACGTCCGCTTGCCCTTCTACCGTCTCTTCTTCGGGATCGTAGGGATTGGTGTCCTCGATAAGTTGACCGTCTTTGAAACGACAAATACGAGTTGCGTATTGATAGGCAAGCTCGGCGTTGTGTGTAACCATAATGACGAGACGAGTCTTGGATATCTCTTGCAAAATATCCATAACTTGCACGCTGAGTTCACTATCCAACGCACCCGTCGGTTCGTCCGCAAGAATAATCTTGGGATCGTTGACGATGGCTCTTGCAATCGCGACGCGTTGCATTTGTCCACCGCTCAATTGGTTGGGGCGCTTGTTTATCTCGTCGTGCATATTGACTTTGTGGAGCGCGGCAACCGCCTTTGCTCTACGCGTCTTTTTACCCTCGCCTACGAGGCTCAACGCAAGCTCGACGTTTTCAAGCACGGTGAGGTGCGGGATAAGATTGTAACTTTGGAAAACAAAACCGATAGTCGCGTTTCTGTACGCGTCCCAATGCTCGTCGTCAAAATCGCGCGTGGAAACTCCGCCGATGACAAGGTCACCGCTGGTGTATCTGTCAAGACCGCCTATGATGTTGAGCATAGTGGTTTTTCCGCATCCCGACGGGCCCAAAATGGCAACGAACTCGCTCTCTCTGAAATTGAGCGATACTTTGCGGAGCGCGTGCACCGTCGTGGTAGCGGTGGGATAATCTTTTACGACGTCTTTAAGTTGGAGCATAATCCACCTCAATGTTGAGTTATTTTATCTTTTATATGGTAGTATATCTTAGTTTTCAGTCCTTAAAAAGGGCTCAGAAGACAACGAAGAGAACGGCTATCATAGCCATTCTCTCTCGTAGCGGTTGATTAACGGCGCAAAAATCAGTCTTGCGCTTTGGTCACGGACACCCAATCGACGCCCTTGCTCACCGCGTCGGAGATGTTTTTGCAAAGTTCTTCAAGCGTGATGGTGCTCTTGTGATTGAACCAAATCTTGAAGCACTCCGTAATGCCCGCCGCCGCAAAAGCAATGACGTATCTCACCTTGCCCATATCGAGATTTTCTTTGTTCGTGGTCTCGGCAAGACGATGCATATACGCCGCAACGATACGTTCGTTGATTTTGTCGAGAAGTTGTCCCGACGTGCTGGACGAGAGAATATATCTGTTGTTTTGGTCTTGTTTTGCGATTTCGTCCGCAAGCGTGCTCAAAAGCGTGTACGGAGATTGCACAACCTCGCTCATATCCGCCTCGCTCATGATCTTGTCTATGCGCGCGATAATCTCGTTTTCGATATCCGTGCGCACGTCGCCCACAGTGTCGTAATACATATAAAAAGTGCTTCTCGTGATATTCGCCTTTTGCGTAAGTTCGCTAATGGTTATATCCGACATATCTTTTTCTTGAACAAGTTGCTTGAACGCTTCAAAAATGGCGTTCTTTGTTTTTATGACTCTTTTGTCAATTCCACCGTTTTTCATAAATTCACCTTTGCTTTATATTGCAATTTGTATTTTATCATATATTTGTTTGTTTTTCTACCCCATTTATCAAATATTAATGAAATTAATAAATCTTTAAGATTTGCGCACGCTACGTGTACGAGGAAACGATTATGAAAATTAGAAGAAAAAGAAAGTATCAACCCCCGCTCTCTCACAGCAACCTTACAAATCACGAAAATATGCGTTCGCATTTCGATCCCAACGGCAGTTGGACGGGCGTACCCGAAAGAGAGGGCTATCCCGACGTCCCCGACGGCGAAAAACCCGTGCAGGACGTTGATGATTTATAACATCTTTGCGCCGAATGCTAAACACGTGTCACTTATCTCTACGAGATAACTTGACACATATTTAGGCGCAAACGTCCTACACAAAAGCAATCGGAGCATTGCTTTTGTGCGTAAGGTCTCACAACCTTGAGACGGCTCGGCGGTTGCTCGGATACAAAGTTGATGCTCACAACAACTTTTCGTGGAGTTATAAACTACGGCTCCGCCTGTCTACGAGTAACGTTAGGCGCAATAAATTGCGCTAATGGAATATTCCGCTTTCGCTACAAAGAAAATCACACAATCGCTTGATTGTGTGACTTTTTCTTATGCATTAATTGAAAAGTGTGTATGCTCCGTTATCCACTTTTGCTTTTTAATCGGTATCCACCAAGCATAAATGCCAAGAGTGATTATGCTCAACAACATCCATTTTATCCATTGTCCGAATAGTCCCATAGCACTGCCGTCAAACGCAAGGCGTTGTCCGTCAAATATTTGATGTTCGGTAAACCAACGCTGTTCTCTTACGATTGCCCACGGTGTACAAAAGCCGAGAGAAAAGACTATAATAAGTCCGTTTACCAACCTCATTCCCCAATAAGACCAGAATTTGCCGTCAAACTTACTCTTATTTTCTTGCGTATCGATAACGACGTCTTTTATATGCGTATTCTTCGTTATCCATTGCATTTTCTTTATCGGCACAAAAAGCGTGTATATGCCCAGCGTGACAACGGAAAGCAACGACCACTTCACCCATTGTCCGAACAGACTTGCGGCGGTTCCGTCAAACACAAGTTTTCTATCGTCTATCACTTGGTGCTCGTATAGCCAAGTATACTCTCTGCGCACCGCCCAAGGCGTGCACAAACCGAGTGTAAATGTTTTTATGAGGATGTTGACGAAATTGAGCCAAATCAAACTAAAAAGCCCCGCGGTGAACTCACTGTGTCCGTCAAGATGCGCCGACACAACGTACTTGGGAATAAACGGCTTGATATTCTTCAAATTCACCGCACTTAAAACAATCAATGCAATAATCGGCGAACTTATAATAGTATTTATTACAAAAGTAGAAAAAAGTGATGAAGGCCCATATCGTGGATCTTTTAGCAAACCGACAACGCCAACACTCGTCGACACTATGTTTTCAATTTCTATTAAACAAACCGAAACCAGTATGATGATTAAACACGTCACACTCTTTTGGTCTATTACTTTGCGATTTTTACATAATACAGCACTGGCAATAATGCAAATCGTCAAAACAAAAATCAAAAAGACACACTCTGTTGCATTCTTAAACACATCCGCTCTTAAACCTGAAAAATACAAATTCATTGCGAGCACTGCAATAGCATACAACATAAATATACTTGACAGCACCAACATTGCAATGGTTGATTTTGTAAGTTTTTTCTTGACTTTTGCCAATTTTTCTTCGTCGATATCGTCTGTTTTTTCCTCGACAGGTTCACTATGTGCAACGATATCGCACGATACGCTCACTTCGCTTTGGACTTTGTTTTCGTTGACATTGATGTTATCGTTCGTCTTTTCGTCGACATTTGTATCAACATTTGTCGGCGCAACTGCCGACTCTTGCTCTTCACTGCCGTTTTCAACGACTTTTATTTCTTTGTAATACGGATTTTTGTAATTTTTGCCGCAACCGTCGCAATGCAAGCGTTCTCGGCTTTCATCGATCTCGATAATTGCACCGCAAGACGGACAATGCGTCTTTTTGCTCATAAAAATACCCCCTATAATACATAATTTATCATAATAATCTCATACAAATTTGTATATGTCAATACAAAAATATGCAAATTTGTATCATTGTGGTATGACTACATTGGATTTTAAGAGCAACAGAATAAAAGAATTGAGATTGGAAAAAGACCTTTCGCAAGGGCAACTTGCCCAACTTGTCGGCACGACGCAGGCAAACATTTCCCGTTGGGAAGCGGGTATAATCGTGCCCAACGTTCTCGATTGTTGGAAAATTGCCGAATTTTTTGACGTAAGTATTGATTATCTAATCGGCAAAGAACACGATTAAACAAAAAAATATCGGATAAGGCTCCGCCTTCCATAACTCGCACACAGTGCGAATATCACTTTTGGCGCAAGCCAAAAATATCACTGCGACAAAGTCGCAATATCACTTGCCAACGGCAAATATCACTACAAAAACAAAAAAATCGCACACCCTTTTCGAGTGTGCGACTTTTTTGTTTTTGTCTTATTACGCTTCGGTAATTGCGCCGACGGGGCAACCGTCTTCACAAGCTCCGCAATCGATGCATTGATCGGGATCGACAACGTATTTGCTATCGCCTTCTGCAATTGCACCAACCGGGCAAGTATCTGCGCATGCGCCGCATTGGATGCATTCATCGCTGATAACTCTGGGCATATTCTTATCTCCTTACAAAATAAATTCGCTTTCGCTTGAAATTATATTAACACAACCACCGCCTTTTGACAAGCATAAAAACGGGGTTTGGTCTAATTTTCGGGATACAAGCCAAAGTAGCATTGCGACAGCGTGGTGCGACGCACTTTGTAAACGTGCTTTTCTCTCTGCAAAGTCATATCCCCTTTGTAGGAACACTTTGCGCAATCGTTGCCGTTCATCGTCTTGTACGGACAATGCGCAAATGTCATAAGCGGGATATTTTTGTCCGCCGTATACCTTGCGATGCCGCCCTCGTTTGCCTCAAAGTCGGGATATTCCAAAGACGGCACGTATCCGACTGCGCCCAAACTCTTTACTCCCTCCACCGCAAACACATTTGCGATATTATGTCCTTGTCCCGCGATTACGGTATATCCTTTGCTTGCGAAATACAGTCCGTACACGTTTTCGCTGACGAGCGTGGTGATTTGCGGAAGTTTTTCAAGCACGCTTTCTATAATTTGCAAATCTTTGCCGTTTGCGATAATCGGCAAGTCCAAAATCACGTCCTTTTGCTCTACGCCGAAAAGTTCGATATCTCGCAATATCGTTTCCGCCTTCCAAACGGATGGGCGCAACACGATTTTTTCGTCCTTTTTGAGCATTGCGCTCTTTGCCAAATCGTCACCCAAAAGCACTTTGAGGCTTGTGCCTTGCACGTGCTTTACGTTTTGCAACCTTTCAAGCAAGTCGTCAATTATATCTTGCCTTACGGTAACTTCGCTCGGAGAATTTGCGCTGATAATTTCGCCTTTGATTTTTTCAAAAACGTCTCTACGAAGCGCGTTTAGCACGGATTTTGCGATAAACACTCCGTCCGTATCCACTTTTACGCCCTCTATGCAAAAACCGCTGTCCGCAACTTTGGAGCATTGCTTTGCAATCTCGTTTGCGTCAGTCGGAGCGTTGGTTGCCTTTTGCAAAACGTCCTCGCTTTCGCACTTGTCGCTCACACTCTTATCTCCGCTCTCGTAATAAGCGGTGATTGCAAGCGGTTTGCCTGCGAGTGCCTTGACGTCGAGGCTTATGGGCACGTATCTTGCAATTTCGGCAAGTTCCTTTTCGCGCCCCGCGTCGGATATGAGATTGACCGTCCAACCCGCCTTGACTTTGGCGGTAGTTACCACGGAATATAGGTTTTTTCCCTTTTCTCTTGCCTCACCGATGCCGAGACTTGCGCTTTCCTTGTCCTTGTCGAAGAACTTTATTCCGTCCCCTTTACAAAGTTTGCGACTGCTTAAAATCGTCACTTCGTACAAATCGTTCTTGAATGGCTTGACGTCCTTGACTACTCCGATTTTTATACCCGTGTGGTTATTGAATCTCTTTTCGACAACTTTCGGAACACCCTCGTCGAGATACGCTCTTTCGAGAAAATCACCTCTTGAAAACGCGATTTTCAGTCTATCTTCGTCCTTCTCGCCAAAGTCGATTTTACGCCCGTTTTCCACTTCGTCGATAATCTTTCTATACGTTTGCACCGCCTCGGCAACGTACCCGTCACGGCGCAATCTACCCTCTATTTTGAACGAGCACACGCCCGCGTCGGCAAGCTCTTTCACGCTCTTTGCAAGACACAAATCCCTTGCGCTCAACATATATCCCTTGTCTGTTTTTCCGCCCGACTTCGCAATATACGGAAGACGGCAAAGTTGCTTGCAAAGCCCTCGGTTTCCGCTCGCGCCTTGCTCGACGGAAGATAGATAGCAATTGCCCGAAAACGCAATGCACAGCGCGCCTTGCACGAAGTATTCTATCTCCAAAGACGTGTTATCGCGTATTTGCTTTATATCTTCGAGTTTTGCCTCGCGCGACAAAACCACCCGCTTTATTCCCATACTTTCGGCAACTTTCGCACCGTATAGATTATGCACGCCCATTTGCGTGCTTGCGTGCAAAACTATACCGTCAAAGGTATCTTTAAGAACTTTGGCAACGCCGAGGTCTTGCACCAAAAAAGCGTCCACTTTTGCGCCGACTGCGGTTTTAACTAGCGAAATTAGGTCGTTAAACTCGTCATTTTGCAAAATAGTGTTTATCGTAACGTACACTTTTACGCCGTAAAAATGAGCGCGCGCGACAACCTCGCCGATATTGTCGGCGTTGAAATTTTGCGCACGCATACGTGCGTTAAAACCGTTAAGACCGAGGTATACCGCGTCCGCTCCGCATTTGATTGCGGTGTCGAGTGCGGATATATCTCCGGCGGGTGCCAAGAGTTCTAACATGATTTTATTATAGCACACGCCACCACTCTTCGCAATAGACTTGCACGAGCAAATATTTTTGATATAATAGGATTATGACAAAGTTTTTATGCCCCGTATGCCAAAGTCCTTTGGACGAGAAAGAGTCGTGTTCCGTATGCCGAAACGGACACGTTTTCGACAAGGCAAAAGAGGGCTATTATTATCTTCTCACACCCGACAAACGCAACTCCAAAGATCCCGGCGACAACAAGGAAATGATATGCGCACGTCGCGACTTTTTGGACGGCGGATATTATATGCCGCTTGCCGATTGCATATCTCAAATCGTCTGCGATATCCCAAAGCCTATAACTCTCGTAGACGCGGGCACTGGCACGGGATTTTATATATCGCAAATCATCAAAAATCGCAATAACGGCGATGACGTATACTTTGGCGTGGACATATCTAAGCACGCCGTGAAAATCGCCGCAAAGCGCAACACGCGCGCAAAGTGCGCCGTGGCAAGCGTATACGATTTGCCCCTGCCGAGTAAGTGCGCGGACGTGCTTGTGTGCGTGTTCTCCCCCTACGCCGTCAAGGAATACGCAAGAGTGCTCAAAGACGACGGCGTATTGATAGTGGCGTACCCTTGCGAAAATCACCTTATAGAGTTACGGCGTGCACTATATAAGGACGTGCACGAGGTTGCGACCGTACTGCCCGAAAGCGATTTTGAAAGCGTGGAGGAAAAAGAGATTACTTTCACCTTTGACCTCAATAAAAAAGGCATATCCGATTTGCTTACGATGACGCCCTACGTCTATCGCGCGCCCAAGGAAAATATCGCGAATTTGCAAAGCCTTGAAAAAATGACTCTCACCGCCGATTTCCACGTGAGCGTACTCAAAAAATCCTCTCGTTGACAAACGCTACATATTTATTATATAATACGTTTTGTTATAAAATAAAAATCCTAATAGGATAAGGAAGAAATTATGGACGAAATCAAAAACGAGAACGTCGCAGAAAACGTCGAAGACGTCGCGCCCGTCGAAAATACGGAAGCAGTCGATGCGGAAACTGTTGAAGCGGAAGCAACCACCGTTGAAACCGCCGACACACAATCCGAAGAAGACGAAACAACGGAAGCGGAAAACGACGAAAGCGCAGAAAACGACGAAAATGCGGAAAATGCGGACGACCAAACGCAAGACGAAGCGGACGATTCTCAATCCGATGCAAAACCCAAGAAAAAAGTCAAATTACCCAAAGGTTTGCAAATACTCGTTGACAAAATCAAAGCCAACGAAAACTTGCGCCAAATGATTGTGTTTACGCTGTTCAGTTTCATCTGCGGCGGCTCGCAAATGATTCTGACGCTTGCACTTACTCAAATGAAACACGCAGGAGGCGTCCTAGCCTCACCGTTCAAAGGCATTCCTGTCGGCGAATTTGCAATCTTCGGATTCGATACGACGGCTGAATTTATCGGCTTCTTGGTAGGTTCTGTTACAGGTCAGGTACTGACGTTTGTATTAAACAGGAAAAAGACCTTCAACTGCACCAACAACATAGTTATTTCGGGTATCATGTACGTGATTTTGGCAGTTGCGATCATATTTATGCAAACCTTTCTCGGCGGCGCGATTACATCCGCTTGCTACAAGGCAATGCCCCAACCCAGCGAATTCCTCGGATTGCTCTTCAACCTTGCAGGTCAAGCGGTCGGCGGTATCGCGGCGCTTATAATAAGTTTCCTTGGCAACAAGTTCCTCGTTATGCGCAACTGGGGCGAGAAAAAAGCCAAAACAATCGAAGAGGAAAAATAAACTATAATACATATCAACACGGCTCAAATCCACCAAGATTTGAGCCGTGTTTTTATATAGTACCGTCGTAACACCCTAAATGCAATTCCCCCCCTTCCTCACGGTGTTTGGACTTCGGCGTTTGCGCACCGCAATCCGCCTCGTTCGCCTTGCGCCTCCACGCTACGAATATGCACATTCCGTTAATAAGTTTTATTTTTTCTAAAACCACAATATCTTGTGTTCGACGGTTTTTTAAAACAATCAATTAGAATATAGGTTGCTTTTTCTCATACCCGTTTACATACTTAAAAACACGCGTTTTCGATACACGAAAAGTATAATTCGCAAAAAGTGCCATTTTTTGACAAAAACACAATATGTAGTGTTTCTCAAAAATGTTTCACACTTTATTTTGCGTTTTTGCCTTGACATATTGCGCGTGCTTGATATAATAAAGAGGCACATTTCCCATTGGAGGTTCAAGCTATGTTGAACATCAAAAAAAGAGACGGAAATATAGTTCCGTTCAATCTAAACAAAATTAAGGTTGCGATCGAGAAAGCATTCAATGCCGTCGGCAAAAATTATAGCGACGACATTATCGATATGCTCGCATTGCGCGTGACGGCAACATTCAACGACAAAGTCAAAAACGACGTCGTTACAGTCGAGGACATTCAAGACTCCGTAGAAGTCGTCCTCATTCAGTCGGGTTACGTAGAAGTTGCAAAGGCTTATATCCTTTATAGGAAGCAACACGAGAAACTTCGTGAGATGAACTCCACGATGCTCGACTACAAGAACACCGTCAACAACTACCTCAAAATCAACGACTGGCGCGTCAAGGAAAACTCCACCGTCACCTATTCCGTCGGCGGACTTATCCTTTCCAACTCGGGCGCGGTCACCGCAAACTATTGGCTCAGCGAGATCTACGACGACGAAATCGCAAAGGCACACCGCGAAGCACAAATCCACATTCACGATTTGTCAATGCTCACGGGTTATTGCGCGGGCTGGTCACTCAAGCAACTCATCAAAGAAGGTCTCGGCGGTATTCCCGGCAAGATTACGTCTTCCCCCGCAAGCCACCTCTCCACTCTTTGCAACCAAATGGTCAACTTCCTCGGCATTATGCAAAACGAATGGGCGGGCGCACAAGCGTTCAGCTCTTTCGACACCTATCTTGCGCCGTTCGTAAAGGTTGACAACCTTTCTTATAAAGAAGTCAAGCAATGCATCCAATCCTTCATCTACGGCGTAAACACACCCTCTCGTTGGGGTACGCAAGCACCGTTCACCAACATCACGCTTGACTGGGTTGTTCCCAACGATTTGGCGGAACTCCCCGCACTCGTCGGCGGAAAAGAGATGGACTTCAAGTACAAGGATTGCGAAAAAGAGATGGCAATGGTCAACAAGGCGTTTATCGAGATTATGATCGAGGGCGACGCCAACGGCAGAGGCTTCCAATATCCTATTCCGACCTATTCCATCACAAGAGACTTCGATTGGTCGAATACGGAAAACAACCGCTTGCTCTTCACCATGACGGCAAAATACGGCACTCCGTACTTCTCCAACTACATCAACAGCGATATGGAACCGAGCGACGTACGCAGTATGTGCTGCCGTTTGCGTCTTGACCTTCGCGAACTTCGCAAGAAATCCGGCGGTTTCTTCGGAAGCGGTGAGTCCACGGGTTCTATCGGTGTCGTAACCATCAATATGCCGAGAATCGCTTACATCTCCGAGACGGAAGAAGATTTCTTCAAAGAACTCGAACGTTTGATGAACGTGTCCGCACGCTCACTCAAAATCAAGAGAAACGTTATCACCAAGTTGCTCGAAGAAGGTCTCTACCCCTACACCAAGAGATACCTCGGCACTTTCGGCAACCACTTCTCCACAATCGGTCTCGTGGGTATGAACGAAGCGTGCCTCAACGCAAAATGGGTTGGCAAAGATATGACGCACAAAGAAGCGCAAGAGTTCACCAAAAAGACTCTCAACTTTATGCGTGAAAAACTCAGCGACTATCAAGAGGAATACGGCGATTTGTACAACCTCGAAGCAACTCCCGCAGAGTCCACTTCCTACCGTCTTGCAAAGCACGACAGAGAAAGATATCCCGATATCATCTGCGCAAGCAACTCCGACAACGTGCCGTACTACACCAACAGTTCACACCTTCCCGTCGGCTACACGAGCGACATCTTCACCGCTCTCGACATTCAAGACGAACTGCAAACCCTCTACACGTCGGGCACGGTATTCCACGCTTTCCTCGGTCAAAAACTCGACAGTTGGCAAGCGGCGGCAAACCTTGTGAGAAAGATTGCGGAAAACTACAAACTTCCCTACTATACGCTCTCTCCGACCTACTCCATTTGCCAAGAGCACGGCTATCTCGAAGGCGAGCAATACACTTGCCCCGTCTGCGGAAAGAAGACGGAAGTTTACAGCCGTATCACGGGTTACTATCGCCCCGTCCAAAACTGGAACGACGGCAAACGCGCAGAGTTCAAAGAGCGCAAAGTCTACGACATCGCAACCTCTCAATATCACGGCAAACACGTCGAAGAGTTCAAGTGCGACGACGTAGCGCAAGAGAATAAAGCAGAGGCAAAGACGGAAGAAGTCAAACAAGAGTGCGCCTGCGCAAAATGCGAAGACGAAGGCTTGCTTATCTTCACCACCAAGACTTGCCCCAACTGCAAGATGGCAAAAGCAATGCTTGACAAAGCGGGCATCGCATACACCGTAATCGACGCAGAAGACAACAAAGACACCACTCTCGCATACGGCGTAAAGAAAGCTCCGACCTTGCTCGTTCCCAACGGAAACGGATACGACGTTTACGACAATGCAAGCAAAATCAAAGGCTATATCGAGTCAAGAAAATAAGAAATGACCAAACGGCGGTATGGCAATGCGCCATACCGCTTTTTATTTATCAGAGGTGCAAAAATGCAAGAATTTGATATTATCATCGTGGGCGCAGGCCCTGCGGGAATGACCGCCGCACTCAATTGTTTGAGAGCGGGCAAAACCGTTCTCGTGCTTGAAAGCGACAGTTTCGGAGGACAAATCGCATACTCTCCGAGAGTGGAAAACTTCCCCTCTTACCAAAAAATCGCGGGTGCGGAACTTATGGACAAACTCTACGAACAAATCGTCGAGTGGGGAGCGCAAGTCGAGCTTGAAAAAGCAATATCGACAGTTAAAGTGCCAAATGGGTTTGAATTAACCACCGATTACAACGTTTACCACTGCAAATCAATCATCATCGCAACGGGCGTCAAACCCCGTCGTATAGGCGTTGACAGAGAGGAAGAATTGGTGGGCAACGGCGTAAGTTATTGCGCGCTTTGCGACGGTGCTTTCTATTCGGGCGAAGACGTTTGCGTCATCGGCGACGCCAACACCGCGCTTCAATACGCGCTCGTCTTGAGCGGTTATTGCAAGAGCGTGCATATCTGCACTCTCTTTGACAAGTTCTTCGGAGACAAGGCTCTTCTCGACCTCGTGCTTGCTCGTCCCAACGTCAAGTATACGCACAATCTTTCACTCAAAGAATTTATCGGCGAGGACGAACTTTCCGCTCTACGCTTTGAAAACACCGTTACGCACGAGGACGTTATCGTCGACGCAAAATGCGCCTTTATCTGCATAGGTCAAGTGCCTCACAACGAGTGCTTTGCCGGACTCGTTGACATCGACAAAGCGGGCTATATCGTAGCGGACGAGAACTGCACCACTTCTTGCGACGGTATATTCGTTGCGGGTGACTGTCGCACAAAGAAAATCCGCCAACTCGTGACGGCGGCTTCCGACGGTTCGATTGCGGCGTTCAACGCGTGCAACTACGTTGACAGGGTAAACAGATGACTATATTTATCGACATTGACAATACCTTGCTCGACTTTGACGCTTGCGCAAACAAGTCGATAGAGACGGCGTGCAATCGTTTCGGCGTGCCGTATTCGCAAAGATTTATCGACGTGTTCCACCCCGTCAATCTCGACCTTTGGCATAAACTCGAAAGGAAAGAAATCACCAAAGAGCAACTTTTCCAAGTGCGCTTCAACAAGGTTTTCGAGATTTTGGGCATAGAGTGCGACGGACATGCCTTTGAGGACGAATTCCACAAAAACCTCTTTGAAACGGCAATAAAAATCGACGGCGCGGAGGAATTGCTCCAATACTTGCACTCCAAATACAAAGTGTATGTGGCAAGCAACGCCACCCTCGCGCAACAACAAAATCGCCTCAAAAACGCCGACTTGTTCAAATATATAGACGGCATCTTTGTGTCAGAAGCGATTGGTTTTCCAAAGCCTCAAAAAGCATTTTTCGACGCGTGCTTTGCTTCTCTTCCCGACGCAAACCCGTCCGACACGATTATGATAGGCGACTCGGTGAGCGCGGATATCAACGGCGCAAGAGAGTACGGGATGAAAACGCTATGGTACAACCACCGCCACGAAAGCACGGACGGTGTAAAATGCGACCTCGTTGCCGACAACTTGTATCAAATCGTGCAAATGTTGTGAGTCGTAACTTCTAATATTTAGTTGTTATTGTGATTTTCGAGCGCAACGCTTGAAAATAAAAACAATCTAAAAATCCAAAAAGATGCGATAGTCCGCATCTTTTTTCACAATTCGCTGTCAATAAGCGAGAGCAAAACCTTTTTCCCGTCGGTCATATTGATGTAGAACATATAGCCCATTTCCTTGTCCGCATACTCGATGCTGTCAACTTCTTCAATCTCAACTGCGATAAGTTCGCCGATTCTTGTCAACAATTCTTCCATATCGGTTTTCTCCTTTGATTGATATACATATTATACGCACATAATCGGACACTGCGCAACATTTATTGTCCGATTGTGTGCATACTATTTTTGTCGAATTTTGTAGGAGTTTGTCGAAAAATGTCGAATAATGTCAAAATACAAGAAGACGCACCTTCCAATCAACGAGAAATTTGCCTTTGCTCTCGATTATTTTATGAAGACGGAAAAGTACGGTGCAAGAGAACTTGCAAGAAAGTGCGATGTCAATGTATCGGCAATATATAAGTGGAAGCGAGGCGACGCTTGCCCCGGTTTCCGCAATCTCGTATTGCTTGCCGACGAGTTTGGCTGTTCCATGGACTGCCTTATCGGCAGAGAACCCATTGACAACGATTACGGTTTCACCTCAAAAACCGCCCTCAAACCGTTTTGCGACAACCTCAACGAGATATTGTCCGAAAAAGGAATAACGGAATACCGCCTCGTCAAAATGATGGGCGTATCTCGCACGAAGATCTCTTCTTGGCGCAAAGGCAAAAGTTTGCCGGACGCAAAAGGTCTTAGCGATCTTGCCGACGTTCTCGACGTGAGCGCGGACTCGCTTGCGGGCAGAATTTGACGAGATATTTGGTGCGAAAAGCCTCTAAACACCAACTATAAACACCAAATCTTTCTTCAATCACGTCGTTTTCAAAAACGCAAATATAGCATCGTTTTTCAATAAAATTTGATATAATTATTTTGATTTTGGATACAAAAAGACACGCAACAGTGCGTGTCTTTTTCATGCTTTTTCTTGTGATTTTGCTATAAAGACTCGTGCGCTTTTACCGTAAAACAGTGTGTGCTTTACTGTAAAACCGCATGGGCATTTGCTGTAAAACCGCATAGGCATTTGCTGTAAAAACGTGTATTTTTGGCGTGAAAAACGTGTATTTTTTTGCATTTTTTCAACAAAAATTATGTCATTTTTGTGGCTTTTTCGCAATTGTTTTTCGTTTATCTTACGATAATCGCATCGCGTTCCGCACCGACGGAGACGTATTTGATCTTGCACTCAACCGCTTTTTCGAGATACTCGATGTACTTGCGTGCGTTGAGCGGAAGCTCGTCGTAGCTACGGCAGTTTGCGGTGGATTGCATCCAGCCGTCAAGATAAATCACGTTGGGTTTTGCGATATTGAGTGCTTCACCGCTCGGGAACTCGTCCACCGTCTTGCCGTTGACGTCGTAACTTACGCATACGGGGATTTTGTCCATCGTGTCGAGAATATCGAGTTTGGTAAGCGCGATTTCATCCGTGCCTTGCACCATACAACCGTACTTGGAAGCAACCACGTCAAATCCGCCCACTCTGCGAGGACGACCTGTTGCCGCGCCGTATTCACCGCCCGCTTTGCGCAATTTTTCCGCTTCTTCACCAAACATTTCAGCCGTGAACGGGCCTTCACCCACGCAAGTGGAATACGCTTTCATAACGCCGATTGCGTTGTCTACTTTGCGGTTGGGGATACCCGCGCCTACCGGACCGTACGCCGTAATCGTAGACGAGGACGTCGTGTAGGGATAGATACCGAAATCGATGTCGCGAAGTGCGCCGAGTTGCGCTTCGAGCATAACGTTTTTGCCCTCTTTGAGCGCGTTGTTGAGGTAGTAACCCGTATCGCAGATATAATCTTTGAGCGGAGTGCCGTATTTATCGAACCATTCGAGCATACCTTCCACCGTGTACGGCGCGCCGTGATATGCGCCCTCGATGGTGAGATTTTTCCACTCGACGATGGTTTCGAGGCGCGAGCGCAAATACTCGGGATGCAAAATATCGCCCATACGGATAGCCTTTTTCATATACTTGTCCGCGTAGATCGGGCTTATTCCGCGACGAGTCGAACCGAATTTCTTATCACCCAAGCGGTCTTCTTCAAGACAGTCTTGCGCCACGTTGTACGGACAACAAACGACGGCTTTGTCGCTGATTTTGAGATTTGCGGGAGTTATGGAAATACCGCCCTCTCTCAATCTTGCAATCTCTTTGCAAAGATGCTCGATATCCACGACCATACCGTTGCCCATAACGTTGACCTTGTCTTCACGCAAAATCGCGCTCGGCAAAAGGTTGAGCACAAACTTGCCCTTGTCGTTGATGACGGTGTGTCCCGCATTGTTTCCGCCTTGATAGCGCACGACGACGTCTTGCGACTCGGAAAGCAAATCGACCATGCGTCCTTTGCCTTCGTCGCCCCAGTTGATACCTACGATTGAAGTAAGCATATTTATACCTCTAAAAAATTTAATATCTATTAAACCGTAACGTTTGCGGTAGTGCCGATTTTGCCCTCGTTGGCTTTGAGGAGCGGATCGACGATTTCGCTTATATACTCCGTCACTTGCTCTTTTGCTCTGCCCGTAAACGCGTTGACGTCCATAATCTCGTCAAGTTCTTCCCTGCTCAAATCAAACGACTTATCGTTCAGTATGCGCTCAAGCAAATCGTTTTCCTTGCCTTCCGTCTTTACGAGGCGCGACGCCTCTACGGAATGAATGCGTATTCTCTCGTGCAAAACTTGTCTGTCTTTGCCCTTGTGGGAGACGCAATACATAAGGATATTTTCGGTTGCCATAAAGGGCAATTCTTGATTGAGATTTTTCTCGATAATACGCGGATAGACGGTTAAACCACCGATTATGTTGGCATAAAGTGCCAATATTGCGTCTACCGCCAGAAATGCCTCGGGCAATGCGATGCGTCTGTTGGCACTGTCGTCAAGCGTACGCTCCAGCCATTGCGCCGACGCTGTGATTGCGGGATTGAGGCTGTCGCACATAACGTATCTTGCAAGCGAAGCCATACGCTCGCTACGCATAGGATTGCGCTTGTACGCCATTGCGGACGAGCCGATTTGGTGCGACTCGAAAGGCTCTTCCACTTCTTTGAGGTGGGACAAAAGTCTTATATCGTTTGAGAATTTGGTTGCGGATTGCGCAATGGAGCAAAGCACGCTCACCACGTTATAATCCACTTTGCGGGAGTAGGTCTGACCGCTCACCGCGTACGTGCCGACGAAGCCCGTCTTTTTTGCAATTGCCTCGTCGAGTGCCTTGACTTTTTCGTGGTCTCCGCCGAAAAGTTCCATAAAACTTGCCGCCGTACCCGTCGTGCCTTTGCAACCGAGCAGGCGAAGTCTTGAAATTTGAAAATCGAGATTGTCGAGGTCGCTCACAAGGTCTTGAAGCCAAAGCGTCGCTCTCTTGCCCACGGTGGTGGGTTGCGCCGCTTGAAAGTGCGTGTACGCAAGCGTGGCAAGGTCTTTATATTTGACGGCAAAATCTCTCGTCTTTTGTATGCAAGAAAGCAGTTCCGCCCTCACGAGCAACATTGCTTCGCGCATTTGGATAATGTCGGTGTTGTCTCCGACGAAACAACTCGTCGCGCCGAGGTGAATAATGGGTTTTGCCTTGGGGCAAGCCTCGCCGAAAGTGAGCACGTGTGCCATAACGTCGTGTCGCACTTCCCTCTCTTTTTGAGATGCAAAATCGTAGTCGATGTTATCGGCGTTTTTCTTCATTTCCTCAATCTGCTCGTCGGTGATGTCTATGCCGAGTTCCTTTTCGCTTTCGGCAAGGGCAATCCAAAGTTTGCGCCAAGTGCCGAACTTGAAGTCGGGTGAGAAAATATATTTCATTTGCTTGCTCGCATATCTTTGGCAGAGCGGAGAGACGTATTCGTCCATACAAACCTCGAAAAACAAAAAAGTGTCCAAATTTATTTTAACCGATAGGTTAAAAAAAAATTGTGAACACTCCTATGTCTTGTGTTTATTTATATAAATAATATACCATTCTTATGCAAATATGTCAACGATTTATAGGCACGCAATTTTGTCGGATTGGCTACCGAAACCGCCCTCTCGGGCGAAAATCACAAAAGTATAATTTTTAACTTTCGCTTATAATTGTTGCACACCTTGTTATATTTATGCAATACGACTGTATAAAACCCGCATTTTTATCGTATAAATATTCATTTTGTTTATAGAAAATTTTTTTAACGAAAATCTTTTGACATTGAATAAAATGAGATTATAATAGGCACTATAATAAATTTTTCGGAGAATACTGATATGATGTCGGATTTGTACGGCAGTATGGTCTTCGACGATAAGGTGATGAGCAAGCGTTTGCCCAAAGAAACTTATCGCGAACTCAAAAGATGTTGCGCGCTTGACTTGCCTCTTTCGCGCGATATGGCAAACATAATCGCAAACGAGATGAAAGAGTGGGCAGTCGAAAAAGGCGTCACCCACTTCACTCACTGGTTTCAACCGCTCACAGGCATCACCGCCGAAAAGCACGACTCTTTCATCGCACCCACCAAAGACGGCGGGGTAATAATGGAGTTGAGCGGAAAGGAACTCATCAAAGGCGAGCCCGACGCGTCGAGTTTCCCCTCGGGTGGTTTGCGCTCCACTTTCGAAGCGCGCGGATACACCGCTTGGGATCCTACCTCATATGCTTTTATTAAGGACGGCATTTTGTGCATTCCGACGGCGTTCTGCTCCTACAACGGCGACGCTCTCGACAAGAAAACTCCGCTCTTGCGCTCTATGGAAGCAATCAACAAGCAAGGCTTGCGTCTTCTCTCCATTCTCGGCAAAAAAGCGGAGAGAATCAACGTCAACGTAGGTCCGGAACAAGAATACTTCCTTATCGACACTGCCGTGTACGAAAAGCGAAAAGACCTCTTCTACACGGGGCGCACGCTCTTTGGCGCACGCCCGCCCAAAGGACAAGAACTTTCAGACCACTATTTCGGCGCAATCAAGCCGAGAGTAGTCAAATATATGAAAGAACTTGACGAGGAACTTTGGAAACTCGGTATTCTTGCCAAAACAAAACACAACGAAGTTGCTCCCGCGCAACACGAATTTGCGCCTATCTTCACCACCGTCAACGTCGCAACCGACCAAAACCAATTGACGATGGAGATTATGAAAAAAGTCGCGTCCAAGCACAATATGACTTGCCTCCTGCACGAAAAGCCTTTCGACGGCGTAAACGGAAGCGGTAAGCACAACAACTGGTCGCTCTCAACCGACAACGGAACAAATCTTTTCGATCCCGGCAAAAGCCCGCAAGACAACGCGCAATTCTTGCTTATGCTTGCTGCGGTAATCGCGGGCGTGGACTCTCATCAAGACCTTCTGCGCATAGTCGTGGCAAACGCCTCAAACGATCACCGTCTCGGCGCAAACGAAGCACCGCCCGCAATCGTGAGTATGTTCCTCGGCGACGAACTTACGGGCATTATGCAAGCAATCGCGGACGGTCGCACCTATTCTCGTCGTGCAAAATGCGAAGTGGAAATCGGCGTACACGTTCTCCCGAAATTCTCCATGGACACCGCCGACCGCAACCGTACTTCCCCGTTTGCGTTTACGGGCAATAAGTTTGAATTCCGTATGCCCGGCTCGTCGCAATCCATTGCAAGCGTCAACTTGGCACTCAACACCATTATGGCGGAGCAATTCGAACAGTTTGCCGACGAACTCGAAAAAGCGTCCGACGTCAACGCCGGCATAACCGCGATCATCAAACGCGTTATGAACGAGCACGGCAAAATTATTTTCAACGGCAACAACTATTCGGACGAGTGGACGAAAGAAGCGCAAAGACGCGGACTTCTCAACCTTGCCTCAACCGTTGACGCACTGCCATTGCTCACCTCACAAAAGAACGTGGATCTCTTCAAACGTCTACACGTTTTCAGCGAAGCGGAACTCAAATCCAGACAAGAAATCTACACGCAAAACTATTGCAAACTTCTCAATATCGAAGCAATGACAATGCTGGATATGGCAACGATGGACATTATCCCCGCCGTCATCAGATACAAAGGCGACGTTGCAAAATCCGCCAACGAAAGCATTGCGCTTGGTGTGGAAGCGGACGAGGAAAAGGCAATCGTAATCAATCTTGCCACCGAACTCAAAAAGGCAACGACCGCAGTCAAGAACCTCAAATCCTCTCTCGACAAAGCGCACTCTCTCGGAGAAAACATCGTCGGCGCGCGTTGCTATCACGACGAAGTGCTCGTCGCAATGGCGTCTCTCCGCAAGATTTGCGACGAGATGGAACTCGGCACTGCAAAGGCTTATTGGCCTTATCCCTCTTACGGTGACATCTTGTTCTCCGTGCATTGATTTTGCATAACAAGCATTTTATATATGACAAAACGGCGGTTTAACCGTCGTTTTTGTTTGTTTGCGTTTGCACAAGTTGTAGTTGCACAACCAAATAACGGTTTGATTATTGCAACTATGTCTACCATATGAATTTATCCTATACCCCTACCATAATTGCTCGGCGTATCCGATATTGACATTTTTACATACAAATGGTATGATAATATTATATTAAAATATTGGGGGAACTTTATGAAAAAACGGTTTTTAATTTTTTCTCTTGTTGCAATCCTCGTTTTATCGGTTTGTGTTTTCACCGCTTGCGGTGATAATGACAACTCGGACAATTCCTCGGATACGCCTTCAACACCCACCGTCAACGATTACATTTTGCGTACCAACGTGGATTATTCGAATATGGAGTTTACCGCTCTTTCCGATGACGAAGTTTTGACCGCTTTTGAAAACTCCGCTCTCAATCCGATAGATGCTAAATCGCACTTGCTTTTCACTTTCAACGCAAAAGCAAATGTATATCAAAACGAGGACGCCACGGTGCAATCCGAAAGCGAAGAACAAAACGTCGCCATGACGTTCTCTACGAGTTACGATGACACAGGGTACCATAACATGATTTTTAACGGCAAAATCGGCGATAACTCCCTTAGAGTGGAATTTGACGGCGCCGGACTCCGCATATCGTATACGGTCGGCAACAAAACCGGCAAATATAATATAAACGTAGAACAATTTACCGCAGACTATTATCTTAACGTATATGGTCTTACCTCCGAACAAACCGCCAAAATGAAACAGGATTACGACAAGTCCAAAGAAAAGTCTGACGGCGATTCCTCGACAATCACCTTGGATCCGACCGAGTACGCAAAATCTATTATCGGCAGTTTGATATCTTGCGATGCAATAAAAGTAAGCACCACGCAAAAAGACCAATTGAAATATATCAAAATCGAAGCAAACGGACGAAACTTATATACTTTTATAACACAAATATTCAACGGAATACTTGCCTCCTTGGCAGAAGAACTACAACCGTTTTTATACGGCATCAATCAACTCGACTTTTACGCCACTATAAACGCTGGATATTTGGTCGACGCAAGAGCGGACATAGATATTGATGCGCCTGCAACCATAATGTATCTTCCGTTCTCCTCTTTAACCAAAACGTTTTGGCAAGGCACGTTGCACCCCGCGTGGCTTGGCGACACACAGCCCGTTTCCGAAGATTGCGAATTTCTTCAAGCGGATTACTTGGTACCGAGTTTGATTATGCAAACATTGCCCGTCGATCCCGACGACATAAGCAATCAGAGGTTAACTCTGAAAGGCTCCGCCACATTTAGATTTATAAGAACCGCTCAAAGAAGCGCGCTCTCGGAAAAAAGCTGCAAAGACCTTACTTGGGACGGTTTTATCAGTTTGCTTAGCGCGTCCGTACAGTAGTACAGACAATGCCGCTATATAGACGAAGCACCGCAACTTGTCCGTTGCGGTGCTTTTTATTTGCGACGTCGATTGTCGTTCAGTGCTTTTGGGCGATAACAGCTTTTGCGTTTTCGACGATGTCCTGCGCCGTGAGGTGATACACTTCGCTCAAATATGCGTTTTTGCCTACTTGTCCGAACTCGTCTTTGACGCCCACCATTCTCATAGGCACGGGGTGATTTTGCACGAGCACTTCCGCAACCGCGCTACCGAGACCGTTGATGACGTTGTGATTTTCACAAGTCACGATTGCGCCCGTATCTTTTGCGCAAGCAACGATTTCGTCTTTGTCGATAGGCTTCCAAGTGTGGATATTCACCACTCTTGCATCGATTCCCTCTTGTGCAAGAATTTCCGCCGCCTCGATTGCTCTTGCAACCTCGATACCGCTTGCAATAAGCGTAACGTCTTTGCCTTCTCTTATTCTGATTGCCTTGCCGAGCTTGAAGTCGAGAGTGTGGTCAAACACCTTTTCGGGTTTCTTGCGTTGCATACGGATATACACCGCGCCTTCGTGATCGATTATTTGTCCCACGGCTTTTTCGAGCATAGTTGCGTCGGTGGGTTCAAAGCATACCATATCGGGAATCGCACGCATAAGCGCCATATCTTCAAACGGCATATGCGTACCGCCGTTATACTCCGCCGTAACGCCCGGATCGCTACCCACGATTTTGACGTTTTGATGTGCGTAGGCAACGGAAATGAAAATTTGGTCGTAGCATCTGCGTGTCGCAAACGGACCGAAACTGTATGCAAACGGAATTTTGCCCGTTGCGGACAATCCCGCCGCTATGCCTATCATATTTTGCTCCGCAATACCAACGTTGACGAATCTTTCGGGATACGCCGTTTTGAAAACTTTGGTTGCGTGGCAACTCATAAGGTCGGCTTCGAGCACCACTATGCGGTCGTCGGTTTTTGCCTTTTCGACGAGCGCGTTGGCAAGAGTCTGTCTCAATTCTCTATCGTCGGTCATTGTGCGCACCTCCCCGTCTCTTTTCTCCACATCTCTTCACTGATGCTCATACTGTGGCAATTGCTTACGCTTTCCGCAAAGGACGCGCCCTTGCCTTTAACGGTATTGAGAACGATCATACTCGGTCTCTCGTGTTGGGCTTTTGCATTGTCGATTGCGTCGGATATTGCCTCTATATCGTGTCCGTCAATGCTTTGCACAAAGAACCCGAATGACTTCCACTTATCCTCGACGGGCGCAATGTCGTTGATGTCCGCAACCGCGCCGTCAAGTTGCATTTTGTTGTAATCGAGAAGCACGATGAGATTGTCGAGTTTGTGCGAACCGGCAAACATAGTCGCTTCCCAGATTTGCCCCTCTTGGCTCTCTCCGTCACCGATAAAGCAATATATCGTAGCAGGAGTTTTGTCCATTTTGCAACCGAGTGCCATACCCACCGCGCAAGACAAGCCTTGTCCGAGCGAGCCAGCCGTCATATCGATGCCGGGGGTTTTGACCATATCGCAGTGCGAAGGAAGTCGCGTTCCGTTTTGATTGAGGGTGGCAAGCCACTCCTTGGGGAAGTATCCCTTGTCCGCAAGCACGGCGTACATCGCGGGGCCGGCGTGCCCTTTGGACATAATCACCCTGTCGCGATCTTGCTTTTTGGGGTTTTTGGGATCGACGTTTGCCTTTGCATAATAAATGACCGTCAACGCGTCCATCACCGACATCGAACCGCCGATATGACCCGAACCGAATCTGCCGATGGTCTCTATCGCGTCGTTGCGCAGTTGTCTTGCCTTAGCGGTCAAAAACTCTTTTTGTGTAGAATCCATACTACGCCTCCTAATAAAATCAGTATATCATCTACTATGCTATATTTCAAGAGATTTTGACTTGTTCACTTGCCTTTTGTGCCTCTTGCAAACGGATTTCAAAAGGCTATCGATCGGTTTTTGATTTTTTAGCCATTTTTGCACTTTACACGCCCTTTCAGATTCTTGCAATTACCAAACCGTTTCCCGGTTTTTACAAACGGATTTCGTCAAAAAGTTTGCAAATCAAATGCTTATTCCAAAGATTTCTTTGGATTTGCGTTTTAGGCCGGCTTTCTTTTCATCGGATATGGATTGCTCATACACCTTGGCACGCGCCTTGACGAGCGCAACTATTTTGCCGTCGCTCATTTTCGCAATCGTCGGAAAATCCATACCACCGCCAGTGCGCTTGCAAAAATCGTAGACGATAAGCACGCCTTGCGCCTTTTTGTCGGATATCGAATACTTTTGCGCGATATTTTCAATCTGCTTTGCGCTCTTGTCCGACACCACCTTTTCACCCGCGATTTCTTCCTCGTAAAAGTCCACGACTTGGGATGACACCATATCGAAAATGCTAAACGCCTCGCAAACGTTGCGTTGATTTTTCGTTGTCGCTTTATCACAAACGACATTAAATATTGCGAAAAATAAAATTGTAAGACCTATTATTTTTACCGCTTTTTTCATAATTCACCTCGCAAATAGTGTGGGTAACGTCATTCATAAATATGTAAAAACCGTAAATTCAATTTGAAAAACGCAAGGAACACCGAATTGTAATCGGCACAAAAAATAGAAATCGACTTTTCTCGCTACATTTTGCAGTGGACAAGAAAATTTATAACAAATCGTCTATTCCGTATAGTCCCGCGCCTTGTTTTGCGACGAACTTCACCGCCTCGATTGCGCCCTTTGCGTACACCTTGCGAGAGAGTGCTTCGTGAGTGAAAGTCAACGTTTCCTCACCCGTCGTTATACGCACTTCGTGCCTTCCGAAAACGCTTCCCATACGAAGAGAGTGCACGCCTATATCACCGTCTTTTTTCTTGCCGTTTTCGTGCCTACCCACCACGATTTGTCCGCCTATCGTTTGCTTGACCGCATCGGCAAGCATAAGCGCGGTGCCCGACGGAACGTCGGTCTTTTGCGTATGGTGAGTTTCGATTATCTCAACGTCGGCGTTTTTGAAAACGGATAGCGTTTCTCGCACGCATTTTGCCATCGTAGCTATACCGAGTGACATATTGTTTGCGTAAAAAAGAGGTATAAAACGAGAGGCGTATTCTATATACTTTTTCTCATCATCGTTGTGTCCGGTGGTGGCAAGCACGACCGCGCATCTTCGCACAATCGCCACTTTAAGTATCGAAATCGTCGCTTTATGTGCGGAAAAGTCAATTATCGCATCAAAATCACATTTCGCATTGTGGATATCACTCACCGTTTCAACACCGTCGTAAGAGCCATTGCAAGAGGCGTTTATATCCGCCGTATCGGTGCAAAAATCGTTGTCGAAAAGACGTTGTTTTTGAGGTGTTTTTTCTTGTAAATTCGTATCTCCAAAGCGTTGATTTTGTGGCACGCCTTTTGGAAAATCGGTGTCGTCAAAGCGTTTGTCCACCAACGAAACAACTTCTATGTCGCCGATGTTTTGGCAGTATTCGTAGACTTCTCTACCCATTTTTCCGAGTGCTCCGCACAATGCAATCCTCATAATATAAATGTATTTCGGGAAAATAAATATATGATGAAAAACCAACCGTAATTTATGCTCGGGAGTGATATTTGCGCTGTGCGCAAGTGATATTCTCGCTATGCGAGAGTGATATTTTTGTCTTGCGCCAAAAGTGATATTCGCACTTCGTGCGAGTTGTGGAAAAATTTATTGGATATTTGCCATTAAAAAATTAATCGTTTTACAGTCGGTTTGCCTTGGCGGTGAGGGTGAGAATTTTGGATTTGAGTGCAGAGGTGGCGTATCTACCGGACACTCTCCACGTCCAGTTGCCTTGCGCCGTTGAGGGCATATTGATACGCGCCTCTTCGCCGAGTTCCATATAATCTTGAAGAGGTATAACCGCAAGATTTGCCTTCGAGCAAAGCGCAAGCGATACGAGCGCGTTGGCGGGCGTTTGAGAAAAACGGCAAGGACACTCCCTTTCAAAAACCTTTTTGGTCTTTTCGTCGAGAGAATCGTACCACGCCTTGGTTGGCATACTGTCATGCGTGCCCGTGTATACGACGCAGTTTTCGCTCTTATAGTTCTTGGGCAAATACTCGTTGGTGCTGTCGGTGAAAGCAAATTGAAGCACTTTCATACCGGGATAACCCGTCTTTTTTAGCAGTTCACGCACGTCATCGGTGATGTGCCCTAAATCTTCCGCTATAATTTTTGCCTTTGGCACGGCGTCGGATATAGCCTCAAAAAGAGAATAACCTACGCCCTCTTCCCATTTGCCGTTTTTGGCGGTGTCGTCCTTTGCCGGTATGACGTAATATCCCGCAAAACCTCTGAAGTGGTCTATCCTTATAATGTCGTACAGTTTGAAGTTGCGCTCGGCGCGACGCTTCCACCACGCAAAGCCGTCTTGCTCCATCTTTTTCCAGTCGTAAATAGGATTCCCCCACAACTGACCGTCGTCAGAGAACGCGTCGGGCGGACAACCCGCAACCACCTTTGGCGCAAGGTTTTCGTCAAGCAAGAAGGAAAGCGGATTGCTCCACACCTCCACGCTGTCGTAGGCAACGTAAATGGGCATATCTCCTATAATGGAAATACCATTTGATTTTGCATACTTTTTGACCGCTTTGTACTGCGTAAAGAACTCGTATTGGACGAACTTCCAAAATTCGCACTCACCCACATATTCCGCCTTTTTAAGTTTGGCATAATCGTAAAACTTGCAATCTCCCCACTCCGTCCATTGCTTGTATCCGTTGGCTTCTTTGAGGCTCATAAAAAGCGCGTAATTGTCAAGCCACTCTGCGTTGTTTTGCTTGAAGCGTATATAATCGGAATTTACCTTGAAACGTGCAAACGCCTTTTTGAGAAGGGGTATTCTCGTCTCAAACAATTTGCCGTAGTCTATGCGATTTGCATCCGCCTCTTCCGCTTTTGCCTCGTCCTTGGTGAGCAATCCGTCACGCACGAGCAAGTCGATGTCTATAAAATACGGGTTGCCCGCAAACGAACACGGGGATTGATACGGGGAATCTCCGTAAGCGGTGGGATTGAGTGGCAAAACTTGCCAACAACGCTGTCCGCACTCAACAAGGAAGTCTATAAACTTGAAACTTTGCGCACCGAAAGAGCCTATGCCGTATTTGCCGGGGAGAGCCGACACGGGCATAAGAATACCGCTCTTGCGCGCAAAACCGAAATTGGAAAGTTTTTGTCTCATATCAGAAAAGTCCCGTGATTTTGCCGTTTTCGTCAACGTCGATTTTTTCCGCCGACGGCACTTTGGGAAGACCGGGCATAGTCATAATATCACCCGTAAGCACGACGATAAAGCCCGCGCCCGCGCTGATTTTGACGTTTTTGACCGTAACGGTAAATCCGCTCGGCGCGCCGAGCTTGCTCGCGTCGTCCGAGAAACTGTATTGCGTCTTTGCAATGCACACGGGGAGATGCGAAAAGCCCAAATCTTCAAGCGCTTTGATCTGTTTCATCGCATTAGGCAAAATATTTACGCCGTCACCGCCGTAGACTTTGCGCACGACTTTTTCTATCTTTTGGACGATACCGTCGCTCAAATCGTAAGCGTATTCAAAAGCGGAATTGTCCTCGCTCTCGCAAAGACGAACAACCTCTTTTGCAAGCGCTTCTCCGCCCTTTCCGCCATCTGCCCAAACAGTGGAAAGCACCGTGTTTACGCCTAGTTCATTGCACTTGGAAACGACGAAATTTATCTCATCGTCCGTGTCCGTCGGGAAGCGATTGACCGCAACGACGCACGGGAGTTTGTATACGTTTTTGATATTGGAAACGTGGCGCAAAAGGTTGGGAATGCCCTTTTCGAGCGCAGTCGTATTTTCCGTAGCAAGGTCGGTTTTTGCAAGACCGCCGTGCATTTTGAGCGCGCGCACGGTTGCCACGACAACTACCGCGTTTGGCACGAGATTTGCCATCCTGCACTTGATGTCCAAAAACTTCTCTGCACCGAGGTCTGCGCCGAAACCCGCCTCTGTAACCGCATAATCGCCTAGATAAAGTGCCGTTTTGGTTGCAATCACACTATTGCACCCGTGCGCGATATTGGCAAAAGGTCCGCCGTGAACAAGTGCGGGAGTGCCTTCGAGAGTTTGCACGAGGTTGGGTTTTATTGCGTCTTTTAAGAGCGCGGTCATTGCGCCTTGCGCTTTGAGATCCGCCGCCGTAACGGGTTTATCGCCAATGGTGTAACCCACTATGATTTTGCCGAGGCGGTCTTTGAGATCGGACAAGGAAGACGAGAGGCAAAGCACTGCCATAATCTCGCTTGCGACGGTGATATCGAAGCCGTCTTCTCTCGGCGTTCCGTTTGCCTTTCCCCCGAGTCCGTCAACGATGAAACGGAGTTGTCTGTCGTTCATATCCACGCATCTTTTCCATGTGATTTTGCGGGTGTCGATGCCGAGGGCGTTGCCTTGTTGAATATGGTTGTCGAGCATTGCCGCAAGCAAATTGTTTGCCGCGCCTATTGCGTGGAAGTCGCCCGTGAAATGCAAATTGATGTCTTCCATAGGTACGACTTGGGCGTATCCGCCGCCAGCCGCTCCGCCCTTTATACCGAACACAGGACCGAGAGACGGTTCACGAAGCGCGACGACTACGTCTTTGCCTATGCGTTTGAGCCCGTCGGCAAGTCCTATGGTCGTGGTGGTCTTACCCTCACCCGCGGGCGTCGGGGTTATGGCGGTGACGAGCACGAGTTTCCCTCTCTTGCACTTGCCGTTTTTGACGAGATTGGCATAGTCGATTTTTGCCTTGTACTTGCCGTACTGCTCGATATACTCCTCGTCTATGCCCGCACGTTTTGCCACCTCTGCGACGGGAAGCATTTTTGCGCTTTGCGCTATCTCGATGTCGCTCTTATATTCCATTGTCCGCCCTCTATGTGCGTGTCCGCATATATATTGTAGATATTACATAGAATTATACCACGGAAAACGTAATGATTCAACAATAACTTGACATCTTGCCCGACAAGTGTTACAACATTATCCGTAAAAAATAATCGGAGGAACAAACCATGGAAAACTTCGCCAATAAATACATTGCGTGGTACGAAGGGCTCGACAAAATCGTCAAAATTTTGCTTTGCTTGCTTTGGGATATACCCGCAAACCTCTATCGTCTTATAAAGAGCGCAAAGAACGAAAGCGTGCTCGGCATAGTGCTTGCAATCGTGCTTATGATCTTCGGCGGTTGGATTTTGTGTGTCATCGACATTTTAAGCATCGCCATCAAAGACAAAATCTACTGGATTGACGATCTCAAAGAAGAAGGATGCCACTGCTCTTGCTGTGAAAACAAGACTGACAATTCCGACATCGACGACCAAACCAAGTAAGTCGTTGAAAACGAAAAACGTGCCTTGCCGGGCACGTTTTTTTGTGATTTTTTGATTTGAGCGATTTGCGATTAGATGCTAAACACAAAATTCATTTTGCTTTTTTCTTGGATTTCTTTTTGGACTTTGCTTCGTCGTACGCCTTTATTTCTTTTTCAAAGTCGATTTCTTTGAGTTCTCCCTTGGTGGCAAGATAGCAATGCTTGCCGAGAGCAAATATGTAGCGGTCGTGATCGAGACTGTCGCTATACACGTTTTCCACTTCCACGTCGGGCAAAATCTCGTTCAAACGGCGCACTTTTTCGTCCTTGCGACACACTTTGCCGAGCAAATGTCCGTTCTTTTTGCTGTGAGGGCTTGCGATGCAATAATCGATTTGCATACGCTTTGCAATCTCTTCGATAAGGAAGTCTGGGCTTGCGCTGATAAGCACGCACTTGCGCGACATATCGCGATTTTCGGGTTTGAAAAAGTCGTATATATCCTTTTCGTGCTTGTCCCAATACTTTTTGACCGTCTTCTCGGTGTTGATGAGCGACACGAAATTGAACGCGATTTTCTTGAAAATCGGCACGGGCAAAATCTTGGTCACCATCAAAAATCCCCAAAAGAGTTGGAACGGCAACAAAATAAGCGTCCACGGACAATGCGCCATCGACCAAAACCAATAGTGCAACGCACTGTCGTACGGGATAGCCGTCTTATCAAAATCGTAAATGTCAATTTTCGTCTTCTCTTGTTCCATAACGATATGATTGTAACATATAAAGAATAAAAATGGAAGAGGGAGTTTTTATTAAAATAAAAGTGATATTTGCGCCGTAGGCGCAAGTGATATTCTTGCGAAGCAAGAGTGATATTTTTTGCTTGCGCAAAAAGTGATATTGCGCCGTAGGCGCAGTTGTGGAGTTTTTGAAATCACCATTTATCACGAATGTGAATAAAACGCGATAAATAGATGCTAAAATTCACGAACGCGATTAAGAGCCTCTAAACGGATGAAGAGCGCGGAAAAGCCCCTTGCACAGCAACCCTAACGTTACGAGCACAACTAAAACGCAATAAATAGATGCATAACGAGAAAGCGCCCCGAGGAGCGCAAACCCAACGTACATAAACGTACGTGATTTGCGAAACTCGGGACGCTGACAAAGTTAGGCGCTATTTAGTGCGTTTTAGTCGCGTTCGTGAGAGACGCCGTAGGAATAGTAGTTGCGTGGCACGCTCTCGAAGACACCGTCGCTGTTGATGGTGATGACGGTGGTGCCGCGTTGAGAGTGCTCTTTGTAGATGCCGGCGTAGGCGAGATAATCGATGGACATGCCGTAGGTGAGGCGGATGCCACGAGAATCGCCGTCACGCTTGTAGAGAACGGAGAAGTTGTTGTAGTGGTCGTGTCCGCAGAAGACGCCTTGCATGCCGTGCGTCAAGCCTGCTTCGAAAAGATTGTCCGTGCTGCTGCCGCAGAATACGCCGTATGAACGAACGCCGTTATTTTGCTTGGTGCCGTCCTCACCCATAGTGCCGTAAATGTAAGTTGTTGTCGCTCCGTTGCCTTGAACACTTTCGCCTGCCTTGAGCGTTTTGCCACTGTTGATAACGTTTGCCCATGCTTCACGATACTCGACGAGAGGGATGTGGAAGAAGGCAAGGTTGTTGACTTCCACGCCGTTGTTGGCGGTTTTGAGTATATCCATATTCTCGGAATACCAATCCACTTGACATTGGTGGATATTGTCGTACTTCCACGCAATTCCGAAATAGTCACCGTCAGTGTAACTGTGGCTGTCGAAGGTCACGATTGCTTGGTTGATGGGGTTGGCGGAACCGGCGGGGTTTTTGACGACTATCATATCATTGCCAAAACCTCTCGAGGTGTCGCTGATTACGTCTTCGTCATCGCAGAAGCCTGCGCGGAAGAGGCAATATTCAAAATTTGAATCCTCGTAATATTTGCAGATGTCCTTGCGCGTATAGAGGCTGTAAAGTTCGGTGTCGTGGTTGCCGAATGCAAACGTCCAGTAAACGCCGAGCGATTCCATCATATGCGAGAAAATCTTGGTTGCGTTGAGGTTGTTGAACGTGCCCGCTTGGAAAGGTACGGGGTATGCGATGTCACCGGTGACGACTACGAGGTCGGGTTTTTCCGCTCTTATCATCGTCGCAACCGCGCTCATTGCCCACGCGTCCTTTTGTCCCGAGAACGCACCGCCGCCGATATGTACGTCGGTGAATTGCAAGACTTTGAAATCCCTGTCCGCGGGTTTGGTGAACGTCCAAAAACCGAGGTCGCTGTCAAAAGTCGGTTTGAGTTGCAAACTGTTGCCGCCCGCGTCCTTATCGTATTCGACCTTTTGGAAGTTGTTTTCCGCTTGCGTCAAAAGCGCATTGGCGTTGACTGTGGTCGCTATGGCGCAACCGCTGAAAAAGATTGCAATCGCAAGAAATACCGCGCCCGTGATAATCAAGGCTTTGACGGTCTTTTTCTTTCTTTGCTCGGGGGTGAGTTTTTTCTTCTCTTTCTTGGCTTTTGCGGACTTTTTGCCCTCATATTCACCGAGAATACCCTCAACTTTTTCATCGGAAGATTGCTCGTTCACGTCCGGCTCTTCCGGCTGTTCGATTTCATCTTGCGCCAAAGTTTCTTCGGCGTTTTTGATTTCGTCGCTCATTTTTGCCTCCTTGTCATTGCTATATAATCTTTATTATTTTTTATCCGCATTGCCGAGCGTTTTTCGACTTCACTCTTCGTCGTAACCGTTTTGCTCGACGTTATGGTCTTTTATAAATTCAACTTCCGCGCCCGTCTTGTCCAAAACCTCTCGGCTCATTTCTAGCGAATCGACGTCGTCGCCACTATAATAAGCGTTGCCAACCTTCATACCGTAACCGTAGTCGTGGAGTACCGCCTTTTCAAGGTGCGCACCTCTACGCTCGCAAGCGTCTTCGATTGCCTGCCTTTCCTCTTTTGCTCCGTCACCGACGACTATCGCGCGCACGTTTTCAACAACCATCTTGATTGCCACGACGATAATTGCGATGCTCATAACTATGCCGAATATCGCATCAACCGCATAGTCCACTCTTGCCGACACCGCAAAGGATATAAGCGACGTTGCCGTCATACCCGTGTCGAGGAAACTGTCTAGCATAATCGCTTTTATCGCGGTGGATTTTATCTTTTTGTTGGCAACATAGTACGCAATGGCTACGGCAAGTTTTATGGGGATTGCAACGGTTATGAGTATGCAGTTTTGAAGACCGAACCACACCGGCTCGGGCATTGCCATACGGTTGAGAGAGCGGATAAGAAAAAGTCCGCCCACAACCACCGATACTACCGCTACGATAAAGCCCGCAAGATACTCTCCTCTGCCGTAACCGTAAGGTGCTTTTTCGTTTCTCGGAACGCGTAAAAAGATGAAGACCACGAGCGTAACAAGGCAAGTGATGACGTCAAAGAAACTGTTTGTTCCGTCAAGCATTATGCATAGGCTGTTGGAACTGAGACCTACGTACGTCTTGATTGCGGCAAGCGCGATGTTGATAATCATCGCAACCGATATGAGCACAATAGACTTCTTTATTCTGTCCTTCATTCGCCGTCTTTCTCCCCGTTTTTGTTCAATTCGTTTTCGGCATCGTTTTCTTGTTCGTCTAGCGCCGTATTTGCACAATCGATGGTTGATATATCGATTTTGCGTTCATAAACGCTATTATCGTGCAAAATGCCACCGATTTTCATTGCCTTGCGACAAGACACGACAACCGCGATAAGACCGAGTGCAAAGAGCGTTGCAAGCGATACGAGAAGCACGTCAACCCAGCCTTGTCGAGAGGCGGGAACGATATCGTCGACGTAGAAATATATCTCGCAAGCGTCCTTTGAAAGAGGCACTCCGCCCGTGTATGCGCTCACTTCTTCGGGTGCGTTGTCCAATCCGATACTGACGTATTTTGCGTCATTCATAGTGCCTTTCCAAGACACGTAATAGTTGCCGTCGGGTTCTATGACGTTGCCGTCGTTGTCGGCAAGTTCTATCCTATACGCGCACGTTATTTTCTTGCCGTCCAAGGCACTTTGCGCGTCAATGAGAGTGATTTTTGCAGTCTTGATTTCAACAAAACCTTTGTCGTAATACACGTCGAAAACCGTGCCGTCGGGGGCGGTTACGCTCTCGCGTTTTGCAAAGACCATATAACGGCCGTATTGCACAAACCCGCCGTAAATGCTTGCGCTCACCGCCTCGTAATATGGGTTGTCGAAAGTGGCGGTAATGGGATATACACCGGGGATGTCTTTGTCTGCCGAGCAGTTGAGACGCGCGCCCAAATCCTCCTTCGTATCCTCCCCGACGAACGAGCCGTCTATGGTATAACCGACGCTTTCAAGCGGTATGAGATCCTCGCCGGCAAGCGTATATACGTCGGATATGCGCACCGTGATTTTGCGCGGATTGACGTGAAGTTTTACCGATATATTTTCAAGCGTAAAATAGTTTCCGCTATACGACTCGAAGTCGTAGACGAGGGTGTATTCTTGCTCTCTCGGTGTAGGGATAAGCGCACCTTTGTCGGTTACGCCGTCAAAGATTGCGTCCGTTTGCGCTTCGTTAAGAATAAAACGTCCGCTTCCCGTGCTCAAGAACTCTTCGTCGTCTATCGCACCGATTACCCTCGATGAGATTTGCGCCACCGTTGCGCCGTATTCCGCCTCTATCGTGTTTACCTGCGGAGCGGTCAAAGTCGCTTTGCCGATTGAGAGGGTAATCTCGTTTGCGCCCGCTCTTTCGACGTCGAAAACTTTGCCGTCAAAGGTAAATCTTTCGATTGCGGTGTAGCCTATTTGATATTCACCGGCGTCAATGCCGTTTCCGAACGCTATTGAAGTTGAATAAACGTCGGAAGATTGGCGTTTGGTATCCGTCGTGCCGACCTTGCGATAATCGAGCCTACTTGACCAAAACTCGAAAATTGCGCTTGCGCCCTCAACGGATACGACGGCATCGCTTGCGTCTTTGG
This sequence comes from Eshraghiella crossota, assembly GCA_963590075.1. Taxonomy (GTDB): domain Bacteria; phylum Bacillota; class Clostridia; order Christensenellales; family CAG-917; genus CAG-475. The sequence goes on along the minus strand of CAVANK010000004.1, from coordinate 19,517 downwards.
TGTAAGTTATGCTCGTTTTATTGGCGGATACATTGCCCATTGACGGGAATACGAAAGAAAAATCAAAATATAGATTGGCGTCCCAACTCTTGGCGTCTCCATCAAAAGAGCCCTTTTCGTCGGAAGATATAACGCCTCTTTGCAAAAGCACGGCGGACAAAGATTGCTTGAAGGAATAATAGACTTCTTCCCTCGTAAAAAACTCACCTTGCGCCGTCCAAACGTTCGTATCGTCAACGCTTGCGTTCCAAACTTTTGCACCGTTTTCAAAACTTGCGGTCACAACGACGTCGATTTTGCCGTCCGTCGCATACGCAACCCCGCCGAGAGAAAAAGCGGTTGCCAAAACTGCCGATATGCAAATCAGCAACACGATTATCGTGATTTTGGTCAACCTTTGTGCCATAATTCCCTCGCTTTTGAATCTTTGGATATACTATTGTAACACAATAAAATATTTTGCGCAATACGGGCGTGCGTATATACGCGCAATTTAGTTTTATATCAATATATACAAAGATAAGTATGAATTTATTGGAGAAAAAGCGAGGGAGTGATATTGTTGCTACGCAACAGTGATATTTTTGGCAAAAGCCAAAAGTGATATTGCGACTTTGTCGCAGTGATATTCGCACTTTGTGCGAGTTGCGGAATATTCCTTGTGCCTACGGCTAATAGGGATTTAGTAAGTTTGTAAAAACGGCAAAATTGCAGTTGTTCGCTAAATCACAGCGCTTTTGTAAAAAACTTACTAAATAGATGAAGAACAAGGAAGGCTCGCCTTGAAACAAAACCAAACGTACAAGTGGTACGTGATTTTGGAGCAAGGCGAGGCTGACAAAGTTATTCGCTAAATCACAGCGCTTTTGTAAAAAACGCAATAAATCGATGCATAACGAGGCAATGCCTTGCGAATGGCAACCCTAACGTATAAGTAATACGTGAGTTGACAGGCGCAAGGCATTAACAAAGTTAGGCGCGATTTAGTAAGTTTGTAAAAACGGCGTGATTTAGATGAAGAACAAGGAAAAGCCCCTTGAACGAACAGCCTAACGTATAAATAATACGTGACTGGGCGGGCAAGTGGCTTTGACGCAGTTATTCGCTAAATCACACCGTTTTTTAATGTTGATTTAAGATACAAAAAGTATTATAATATCAATCTGTAACCGAGAGGTGGCTGATATGAGAATTTTACTTGTTGAAGATGAAAAGGAACTGTCGAGAGCGTTGGCGCAAATGCTGATGAAGGACGGTTATGACGTGGACTGCGTGTACGACGGCGCGGACGGATTGAATTTTGTGTCGACGGGCATGTACGATATTGTACTGCTGGACGTGATGATGCCGAAACTCAACGGATTTGAAGTGCTCGCAAAAATGAGATCGAGAAAAATCGAAACGCCCGTTATTATGTTGACGGCTCTCACGGACGAAAAAGATAAAATCGAAGGACTTGACAAAGGTGCGGACGACTACGTGTCGAAGCCGTTCTCTTTCAACGAGCTTTCCGCGCGTATCCGTGCGGTGCTCCGTAGAAGAGGAAAATTGCTTAGCGACAACAAGCTCGAATATCAAAACGCGTCGCTTGATTTGACGACGTTTACGTTGTCTACGCAAAAGGGTTCTATCAACCTTACGGGCAAAGAATTCGAGCTGTTGAGATACCTCTTTGAATACCCCAACTTCGTTGCGACGAAGGAAAATCTTATACTCAAAGCGTGGGGACTCAATAGCGAATTTGAGTCCAACAACCTCGAAGTGTATATGTCCTTCCTACGCAAAAAATTGACTCACCTCGACGCGTCGTTCACGATAGAATCGGTGCGCGGTGTGGGATACAGACTATCACAACCCAAGGCGTAAAAAGACGCGCGACTGCGGTCGCGCATTTTAATTATATAGCGAATAAAGAACTTAATCGTATCAAAACGATAATATAAAGCGTCGATTATGAAAAAACTCAATCTTGACCTTATAAGAAAACAACGCCTCAATTATACGATTACCACCACTGTGATTGCGGCGGTTTTTCTGCTTATAGTGCTGGGCGGATTGTTTGGCGTGGTGTACGCTTCAAACGACGTTTTTATAAGGAATTCGCTTGATAAGGCTCTTGAAAATCCCGAAAAGCACAACGACGACGTGGTGAACGATTTGAAGTGCGTGTACGTGTATACGGGGGACGACGGTACTGTGAAAATATCGGGAAATATCGGCATTTACAGCGAAGAGGACGCGGAGGAAATCGTCGCGAAAGCAGTGCAAACAAAACGAGGAAAATTCAACGTGGACGACAGGTACTTTGTGGTTGCAAGCAAGGAATTTGACTCGGGAACGCTGTACGCCTTTATAGACCGCACCTCCTACCATACGCAACTTGCAAATACCGCTATTATGGTTACGCTACTCTACTGCATATCCGTAGTATTCGTGGCACTGCTCGCACTCTTGTCCTCGGCAAGGTTGCTCAATCCCGTGGCAAGCGCAATGTCAAAACAGCGCGACCTCATCGCAAACGCTTCGCACGAACTCAAAACTCCGCTCACCATTATCGGCACTAATTTGAGCGTCATTAAGAGCGAACCGCAATCGACGGTGGCGGACAACGAAAAGTGGATAGAGTCCATAACGACGCAACTCGTGAGAATGAAAGACCTCGTCAATTCGATGTTGGAACTCAGCAAGTTGGAGCAAAGCGAACTGCCCAAATGCCCCGTAAATTTCAGTGAGATTGCGGAAGGCGCGTGTTTGAGTTTTGAGGCAACATGCTTTGAAAGGAACGTAAAATTACTGTCGAATTTCCATCCGAATATCGAGGTGTACGGCGAGGCAAAGTCGCTTGAAAGGCTTGTGATTATACTGCTTGACAACGCAATCAAGTACTGCGGACAAAACGGTAAAGTGGGCGCAAAACTCACCGCGGACGGAAAAAACGCGCATTTGTCCGTTATGAACACGGGTGAAAGTATATCCAAGGAAGAGGCGCAACATGTCTTTGATAGGTTCTACCGCTCGGACGGAGCAAGGAAAAACGAGGACAATCAAAGCTTTGGTCTAGGACTTTCGATTGCCGCCGCAACGGTAAAGGCACACGACGGAACGATAGAATGCCACGGGATAGAGGGCAAAGGCACGGTGTTTGACGTGTATATCCCGTTGCTCAAAAAGAAAAAAGACGGGACGCCGATAATACCAAAAAAACGCAAAAAGTTGTTTGATTTGTGATTGTTTCAACGTCTTAATAACTTTGTAAGCACATAAATAACTTTGCAAACATATAAAAATCTATATAACGTAACGAAAAAGCACACGAAATCGTGCGCTTTTTCTAGTATCATTGTGGTTTTGTTTGTTTTATTTGTGTTTTTTTGCGTGTAATTTGACTTGATTTTTTGCTGTTTTTTGCAGTTTTTCTGCTGTTTTTTGCAGTTTTTCTGCAATTTTATTGCGTTTTTTCTGCGTTTTTTCTGCGTTTTTTCTGCGATTTTTTGACAAAAATTATGTCATTTTTGCTTGCGCAATATAGGGTTATCAAAGTTTTTGATCGCCGAATTTGATTGCACCGGTCTTGCGCATAAGTTCGCTCACGCCGAGCGATATTAGCGCGGGTAAGACAAACATACAAAGGATTATACCGAGAGCAAGTTGCCAATCGGGGATAATGCCCTTGGAAGCGTCGATTGCTCCGAATACACCGACAAGTCCCGACGTACCCATTCCGCCGCCCGCCGCGTTGCAACGAAGTCCCATAAGCACCGCGACGAGTCCGCATACCGCGCTTGCGACAATCTCCGGCACCATTATGAGCGGGTGCTTCATAATGTTGGGAATTTGCAACATCGAAGTTCCGATGCCTTGTGAGATAAGTCCGCCGAAACCGTTTTCCCTAAAACTCGCAACGGCAAAGCCTATCATATGCGCCGAGCAACCTGCGACAGCCGCCCCGCCCGCTATCATAAGCGCTTCCTCATACTCGGCGGGAACTGCCGCCGCAACCGCTATCCAAATGGCTGCGGACGAAGTGGGCATCGTGAGCAAAATTCCCATAACCACGGCAATGAATATGCCGACGAGAATTTTGACCGCTACGCCCGCTTGAATTGCAAGCGCCATTGCGATGCCGATATATTCGATAAGTTTGATGAAAGGCCACGCCACAAACACGGAAAAGAGGCACATTGCCATCATTCCGAGCGGAACGAGAATTATATCGAGTTTGGTCTTGCCGACGTAAAGCCCCGCAAGTTCGACGGTGATAAGAGCGACGACGTAAGATCCTATAGGATTTCCCGGCGCACCGAAAGCAAACGCCCAGGTAGCGTCGTGGCACATAACCTCAACGAGATCGCCGGCAAACGCGCCGACCATACCCGTAACGGCGGCAGTGAAAATGACGAGCGGTTTTGCACCTAACTTGTGCGCAATGCCTATGCCGATCCCCGCGCCCATAAGAGTTTTGGCAATCTTGGCAAGATACGCAAGAAAATGCGCAAAGCCGTTATCACCGCACCACAAAGCGATTTGCGCCAAAATCGTGCCCGCAATAAGCGTGCAGAAAAGACCTTGCGCCATACCCGAAAAGGCGTCTATAAAATAACGCTTGCTTGCCTTTTTGAGCCATTCGACAAGGCGTTGTCCGCCCTTCAACGGTGCGTTGGCGCACTCGAAAAGTATGCCTTGCCCCGTCGATTGTCCGTCTTGCTCGGCAGTGTCAACCGTATCTTCCAATCGTTCGGAAGAGTCGGTTTCGGCTTTCGCTTGCGCTTGTGCGACGGCAGTTTGTTCGTCGGTTGCGAATTGCGATTGTTCCTCTGTTTCAACCGCTTTCAAATCTCTCTCTTCGTTTTGCATATATCCCCTGTCGTTTGCGCTATTTGCGCAAACTATATGTTTATTTATTCAAAATCGACACTATAACTGTCGATTTTGAATATTTATTGTAAGATTTCAGTTTGTTTGTTTAAGTCAAAGAGGCTTATTTACTCTCTACGTCCACAATTTGCATATCCGCGGAAGGCGCAACTTGCGTGACGTCTTGTTTTTGCTCTTCGACTTCCTCGTTCGCGCCCTTCGCCATAAGTTTTTCCATAGTGCCGACGCACAGTGAGAATAAATTTTCCATCGTTTCACGAGAGATCGTGCCGTTCTTTTGAGAATAGTCTTTGGAAAGCACGGTTGCGCTGGGATTGCCGTTCTTTGCAAACGCATCGGACGTGTAGCCGTGCAACGAATTGAACTTGTGTTTCAAATCATCGTGGCGCGCGGTTTTGAGCGGTATGTCTTGCTCCATTGCGCTTGTGTGCAAGGTTGCCACCATATCAGTAGAGAAGGTGATTTTGCGCACGGCGTCGTACTCGGCAACTTGAAGCGCATCGCCGGATATATCGCCTATGCAAAGCACCTTTGCGCCCGCATACTCGGGGTGCGCCTCGACAAATTCGTGCGAACCGCCGTGTCCGCTGTTCTCCGCGCCGAATGACACGTATACTATTCTTGCGTCGTCGGCAAGCTTTTCGTCTCTATCCACAAAATAGGCGTATGTTGCCATTGCCACCGAAGTGGCAACGCCGTTGTTGGCTCTTGAATATTTTTCAAGCGGTGAGAAATGCAACACGAACGCCAATATGCCGAATACGCCCGATATGAACGGGAATATCGTAAACGCCGATATCTTTGCCGCAACGTTGACTCCGTCCGTGCCGATGGACATCTTGAGTATGCAGAACAGCACGAAAATAAACACCGATACGGGCGCGATAATCGTTGACAACTTGCGCATAAGGTTGAAATCCTTGACGGCACTGCCGAGCGTTGCGTCGTGATTGTCCGCAATTATAAACGTGCGCGCGGGGCTGTCGGACTTGCTGTATTCGCTGACGACGTTGTAGGATACTTTCTTTTGGTATATGCCGAGCATCTTGCGCTTGCCGAGATATTGCATAAGTATCACGCTACCGCCCGCCAAAAGCAACACGAGCGACAAAAGCGTGATAAGCGCGCCCGCTACCCTGTTGCCCGCAAAAGACGCGAAATAAATTATGTAGCATATGGTGTACCAGATACCCAGATACATAAACGAGCCTCTGCCGAACATAGGATAGGCGTTGAATGCCTCGAGGCGCGTCTTGGCGTCGGTCTCGTCGTGCAAACGATTGCGAATTGCGCGAGCACACGCCGTCTCGTCCGCACTGCCCGTTATGCGATGCGGATATTTTTTGAGTTCATCGGAAAATTCGACGATAAAATCACCGCCGTCGAGCAAATCTTCCGCACTTACCGCTTTTTTCTTAATTTCGTCCATATGGGTATTATAACAATATCTATATAAAAAAGCAAGTTTGTCATAATGGGCAGATTGTGAACATATAGAAAAAGCACTCGCTGTGAGGCGAGTGCTTTTGATTGTTGATGGGTTGAGGGCTAATTATGCAGCATATGCATAGTAGAACCAACCTGCGGTTGTTGAGGTGACGCCTGCCGCTAGGTCTTTGAATTCGCCTGCAACGGTCTTGTATGCGCCGATCGAGAGCGAAATTCCGACTGTTGCGTCTGCAACCTTTGCGTTGATTGCAAGAGAGAAGCCCGTCTTGCCACTCATGTTGATCTTGACAACTGCGGATGCGTCAAGGAGTTCTTTCATAAACGCCTCGTCTGCTTGAGCGCGTGCAATGATGGTTTCATTGTCTTTGCCGATGAATCTGAGACGACCGCTTGCTTCCTCTGCCGCTTTGATCGATGCGTCGACTGCAGTGACGACTGCGTTGTATTCTTCAGTGGTTATGCCGTCTTTTCCGATAGCCGCTTTGAAATCTTCTCCTGCAAGCGCTTTTCTGATATACTCGTCGTCTTTGTTCTTGTAAACCGCTCTTGCCTCGACAATTCTTTCTTCGGACACGGTGTAGTGATGATATGCATATTTTTCACGTTCCGCATTCTTGTATGCCTCGATATCCGCATCGGTGACAACGATTGCTTTTTGTGCGTCTGCGGTTTTGTACGTTGTACCTTTGATAACGAGAAGTTTTGCGATATCGGGAATCCAACTGCCCGTATCCCAGCTGACGATTGAGTTGACATTGCCGTCTGCGCTCATGTTGTCATCAAATTCGCGACCGATGTTGGAAACAACGTTGTTGATGTTGTCAACCTTGACGGTGAGACCGTCTTCGCCCGTCGAGAGGAGAGGTATAACCTTGATGATGGTGTTTGCAATAGCCGTGAGGTTGACTGCGGAAGATGTTGCATCCTTTTTATCAAAGTTTACGAGGCCGTTGCCACCGAGTTTTTCAACAACCCAGTTGACACCCTTTTGGAACAAAGTGACGATGTCGACGTTGTCCCAAACCGCACCCTTGAAACCGGTGTTGATGTCGAAGTAGTTGATAGAGCCGTCTGTGTTCTTTGCAAAGAACACGTCTGCAAATTGATTGTACGCGGCGGAATTTTTATTGAGTCCTTCAAAAACGTATCCGCCGAAGCAGTTGACAAGAGTCTTTGCAAGCGGGACTTCCACTGCTTTCCCGTCTGCGTCTGTACCCTTCACTTTAAGGTCTTGGTTGACGGTAACCGCAAGTTTATTGCCTACGAAAGATGCGCTGAGAAGTGAAGTAGCGGTTGTTGCGCCCTTTGCTTTGTAGGAAACCGTTGCGAGAGCATTGGTGCCGTTGTTTGTTTTGTTCTTGAGATCGAGTTTGCCTTTGAGCGCGACAACGAGTTGTCCGTCGAGAGTGATGTCATCGACGTCTGCAAAATGCTCGTTTCTGTTGTCGATCAAGGACGGTTTGATCGTTACGCCGTCAACATCGAGTGCGATTGCCAAATCGAGTGCGACGTCGGTGCTGTAATTCTCTTTTGCGGTTGCCATCTTGACGACGTCGGAGGTCTTGTTTTGGTCAACGCCTCTGAATTTAAGCTCGTTGATGGATACCGTCAAAGCAGGATATTCGTTTGCGCTCGTTGCGAGGTTCTTCAAATCTGCTTTGATGGAGAAGTTTTGAATTTGATTGTCTTTCTCTTTGAATTCAAGAGCGAGTTCGGAGTTACCACTGAGCAACGGAGACGCCATTGAAAGAACAGCGCTCAAAACCGTGCTCTTGGTGTTGATCGGTGCAGTGTAGGTCGTTACGCCGTTTGCATCGGTCGTAGGCGTGCTGAGTTTTGCAAAGAGAAGCTTACCGAGAGAACCGCTGGTCAAAATCTTTGCGATGTTGAGGTTGCCTTCTGCATCGTAGATGTCTCTTGCGGGAACTCTCAAAGTGCTTGCCAAACCACCGATAGTTGTGGTGAGATCCATTTGAGTGGCTCTCTTAATGAGGCTGAATACGTCGTTGACGAGAACGTTCAAGTTCCAATCAGCACCCATCTTGTCGGACAATGTTGTGAGAATGCTTCCGATTGCCGCTTTGCCCTTGTAGTAAACGGTCGGATAATTGGAATCTGTACCTTCGTGCCAACCTTTTTCGTAAACTACTTCTTCAATGGTCTTGTTTTCGGGAACGTAGTAGAACGTCTTGTATTCGTCGCTGCCTTCGACTTTTTCGTAAACGTAACCGTTTTGCATAACTTGGTCATACACAACCATCGTGTTGTCTTCAAAGATGGTCTTGCTGAGCCAACTGCCGAGTTGGTCGTTTGCATAATCGAATTCGAGGATGATGTTTTGACCTGCGAAATCAATGTAAAGTCTGCCCGCATCTGCCATAAAGTAATAGACGGTTGCCCAGTTTTCACCGGTGGTGACATCGTATACTTTGACCTTCAACGCAGTGTCTTTGCTGACGTTGGCATCGTCGAACTTTTTGTCTTGGATTTCTTGCTCCGTTCTCACGTTGTGTCTATCCAAAACGGCATCGATTGCCAAGCCTATACCGATTTTCTTGGTCACTGCGCCGTTTGTGGTGGACTTGACCGCAAGTTCTACACCGAGGTCCGCACTGACTGCGATGTTTTGTTCGGCTGCGATCGGTTCATTGCCGATGCTCTTGGATAAATCCCACAATCTCGTGAAATACTCGCTTGCAGTGTAAGCTGCAGGCTCGGGCTCCGGCTCTTCTTTCTTGTTGCAAGCAACGAGAACGATAGAGAGAGCAAGCACAAGTGCGAGAACAAGAACCAGCAAAGATCTGATGCTGAATTTCTTCATAATTGCCTCCTGAAAATTCTCTTTTTTCAAATATTTCCCGTCGCGCGCGTATGGCGCACGCGTATAAGGTTCTATTTGTATAACATTATTATAACCATAAATAGGATATTAGTCAATACTCGATTGCGAAAACATCGTTGCTGTATTGACGCAAAATGTAATTTTACGTCAATTACTGCACTTGTTTTCGCAATCACTAACCGCGCAACCGATACACGCTATCAGTTTGGGCACGGATAAAAACTCTTGCCACAATTTCGCTATATCGCTTGCTTGGTGTTGCTCGCTTCGCTCGCTTTCAAAGGAAACGGCATTGCGGTGATGACAACAAGTGTAACTTATTGTCATAAACCGCATTTGTTTTTGCAATCGTGTCTTGCGCTGACGTCGATGGGACATCGACACAAAAGTGATATTTGCGCTGTGCGCAAGTGATATTCTCGCTATGCGAGAGTGATATTTTTGTCTTGCGCCAAAAGTGATATTCGCACTTCGTGCGAGTTGTGGAATATTCCATATATCACCAAAAGATAAGCGTGTCCAAACGGATGAAGAACAAGAAAGAGCCGCCCGAGGGGCAACCCTAATTTAATAATTTAGTGCGCTTATGTACTAAATCGTAATAAACAGATGAATAGCAAAAAAATATTTTAGTCGCCAAAAGGATAAGCGCAATAAATCGATGCATAACGAGAAAGGCACGGCTTGAACCAAAACCCAACGTACTAATGCGTACGTGATTTTGGAGCAAGTCGTGCCTGCCGAAGTTAGGCGCGATTTAGTGCGCTTATCCCAATAGGCCGTCGACGCCGAGAACTTGACCGCTAATATAAGTATTCTCCGCAAGGAATAAAATTGCCGAAGCAACCTCTGCGGGAGTGCCGAGACGGCCGAGAGGAATACTGTCGCGACACAAGTCGTCGATTTCCGTTTCGGAATAGACTTTCATCATATCCGTATCGATTGCGCCGGGGGCTACTGCGTTTACTCGCACGCCCGACGGGGCAACCTCTTTGGCAAGCGCCTTGGTAAAACCTATAATTGCGGACTTTGTGGAAGAATACGCCACTTCCATACTTGCGCCCTTCACTCCCCACACGGACGAGACGTTGACGATTGCACCGTCACCTCTTGACATCATATCGGCAACCACCGCTTTGGTGACGTTGAAAGTGCCGTTGACGTTGACGTCAAATAGTTTTTTCCACTCGTCAAGGGAAAAGTCTATCAAAAGTCCGCTTTTGGCAATGCCCGCGTTGTTGACGAGAATATCTATCTTTCCAAAGCGTTTTTTGACTGAATTTACCGCGTTTTGCACGCTTTGTTCATCGGAAACGTCGCACCAAACCGCAAAAACACCGCCAAACTCGTCGTTTAGCGATTTTTCAAGGGCAAGTGCCTTGTCTTTGGAGTGGTTGTAGGTGAAAGCGACGTTGTATTTGCCCGCGCTCATACGCACGACTGCTTCACCGATACCGCGACTTCCGCCGGTGATAAAGATAGTTTTGGTCATAGTTTTTTTAATTAATAATTATTAATGATGTACAAAGTGCGTCGTAACTCCTTAAAATGAATTACCCCCTCTTTCCGGACACGCCGGCATGTCCACTTCGGCGTTTGCGCACCGCAATCCGCCTCGTTCGCTTTGGCTACAACACATTCACCGAATGTGTTGCTTAACGCGTCGCGCCCGCCACTCGTATAGGGACATTTCCCTACAAGAGTGAACATCGCTCGCGGGGGAGACAGCGGCACTCGCATAAAAAGGTATCGTTCACTTATTATGCCACTGCGCTTTGTGCGCCTGCTACGCAACAACACGGCGCAGTCGCTTGTACTACACACACAAGGCTTCCACACACAAAAGACAAGCGAACGAAAGTGTGATATATAAGATGAAAGCGCAGTCTTTTGTGTGAAGGAAAAAGGAGCACCAAGGCAAAAAGCAAGCAATTGGAACAAGTGACAATTGTGGCTAAAAGCCTTGTGTGTGACGCAAGCTCGGCACTTATCCGCTCGCCGCCCTGCGGCTCGAAGTTCCGTCTTCGAAAGGGCAGATACCGTTAATAAGTGCGCTCCGAATAGGCAGACTGCGTGTATAAGCACGCCTTCGAATGAGTGTAAAAGACAAAACAGCAACGGCAATATTTTTATTGCCGTTGCCGATGTTGTGGGTGTTGTTATGCCTCTTCGTTTTCCGGTCTGCCGACGCCGATGTAAGTGCTTTCCGCATCTTCGACGTCTTTGTCAAACGTGACGAGGTCGATGGTGTGCAAATAGTTGTCGTCATCGCTTGCAAAGAAGAAGAAATCGTTGCCGATAAAGTCAAGTTTGAGACCGTCGGTCTTGATGCCCTCTTCCATCACGGTTTTGACATTTTGTGCCGTCTTGTAAGGAATTGCGTAAAGTTTGGTTGCGGAAGAAGAATCCGTGAAGTACACGAGACCGTCTTTGACGTACCAAACCGTTTGAGAAGTGGTGGTCACTTGGACGGGTTCGTCCGTGCCGTTGTACCAGCAATATACGCTGTCGCTGTTGTATGCGAGCGCGCCTTCTGCATAACCGAGAGGGAATACGGTGGTCTTTGCGCCGATGTTGAGGAGTTTTTCACTGCCCTTTACGTCACTTGCCTTTGCCATAAACAAACCGTCCGTGGTGCTGGTGCTGTTGAGGGTGTGGGCCTTGGTGTAATAGAGAGTTGCACTGCCGTCGCTCTCAACGTACATTGTGACGAGAGAGAATTTGAAAACGTTGAGCGGATCGCCCGTGACGTTCTCGGTGTAGGTGTTCTTGGTGACGATGGTGCGAGTTTCACCTGCAAGCGTAGAAGCGCAGAGGTTGTTGTAGTTCATATAACTTTCCTCGGTGGGTGCGCTTTGCGTGTAGTAGAACTCGTTGCAATCGTACTTCCAAACAACGCTCGTAACGTTCTCTGCAAGAGTGCCCTTGTTTGCGCCTTTGCCGTTGTCGATATTCTTGTTGGTCTTCATACCCGAGAAGTCGATGTAACTGATTTTGCTGCTCTCGTAGTAGTATACACGGCTCGGAGTGAAGAGATATTCGGAAGAACGCGTGCCGATCGTGCCGATAAGTTGCGTCACGCTGCCGTCGATCTTGGTGCGCATAAAGTCGGTGTTGGTGGTGGAAGCAGTGCCGTTTTTGTCTTTGTCGACGTTGGGCGTTGCATAATAAACCCATTCACCGAAAATTGCGATACCGCCGTTTGCGGAAGAGTTGTAAACGCTCTTGGGAACAAGCACTTTGGATGTGCTATTGTCGATTTTACCGTCTTTGTACTCTGCACGGACGATGCCTTGTTTGGTGGCCGCGCCCCACGCTGCGTCTGCATCTGCGCCGACGTAGCCGTTGATGAAGTACACGTAATTGCCTTGTTTTACGACGTAACCGCCGTTGGACTCAACCTTTGCGGATGCGTCTCCGCCGCCGATGGCGTCCATCTTGTACGGGTTGCAAGCAACGAGACATACGATGCATACTGCAAGGATAAGCGTTGCCGCAATTGCGCTCAAAATTTTCTTTTTCATTATATTTCTCCTGGTGACAAAGTCACTTTTGATATTCTTATTTTTCCTCTTTTGGCATATCGATCTTGATATGCACTTCTTTAAGTTGCTTCTCGGTGACGGTGGACGGTGCGCCCATAAGCACGTCGCGTGCGTTTCTGTCCATCGGGAAGGTGATGATCTCTCTTATGCTCGGCTCGTTGGCAAGCAACATTACGATACGGTCAACGCCCGGTGCGATACCCGCGTGAGGCGGTGCGCCGAATTTGAACGCGTTGTAAAGAGCGGAGAATTTTTCCTCGATGACGTCTTTGCCGTAGCCGACGATCTCAAACGCTCTTTCCATAATGGCGGGTTCGTGGTTTCTAACCGCGCCCGAGCTCAATTCCACGCCGTTGACGACGCTGTCGTATTGGTATGCGACGATGTCAAGAGGATCTTTGTTGTTGAGTGCGTCAAGTCCGCCTTGTGGCATAGAGAACGGATTGTGGCAGAAGCCGAGCACGCCCTCGTCGTCGTATTCGTACATCGGGAAGTCCACTATCCAGCAGAAACGGAACGCGTTCTTTTCAAGCAAATCGAGTCCGACGCCCAATTCCGTGCGAACGTAGCCCGCTTGCTTTTCGACGCCCTTCTCCTCTGCCAAAATCGCGACGAATCCGCCCGCTTTGAGCCCGAGTCTTTCAACGAGTGCGTCTTTGCCGTCGGCAAGGAATTTTGCAATTCCGCCCGCAAGCTCGCCTTTCTCGTCGAGCTTGAACCAATACATATTGCTTGCGCCGTTGAGTTTGGACTTTTCGACGAGTGCGTCAATCCACTTTCTCGTCTCTTTGAAGTCGTTGACTGCAATTGCCTTTATGGTCTTGCCTTTCTCGAAGAAAGGTGCTTTTTCGCTCAAAATGTCCGTGACGTCCTTGATGATGAGCGGGTTGCGGAGGTCGGGTTTGTCCGAGCCGTAATCTCTCATCGCGTCGCGATAGGTAATTCTGCGGAAAGGACCTTGGTCAACCTTGTATCCCTCGGGAGAGAACTCCTTGAAAACACCGCTCAAAACGTCTTCCATAACCGTGAAAACGTCTTCTTGCGTCGCAAAACACATCTCGGTGTCGAGTTGATAGAACTCACCGGGGCTTCTGTCCGCACGCGCGTCCTCGTCTCTGAAACAAGGCGCGATTTGGAAGTATTTGTCAAAGCCCGACGCCATAAGCAATTGCTTGTATTGTTGCGGTGCTTGCGGAAGTGCGTAAAAGTGTCCGGGATAAAGCCTCGAAGGCACGATATAGTCGCGTGCGCCCTCGGGAGAACTTGACGTCAAGATAGGCGTCGTGATTTCCAAAAATCCGAGAGAGGTCATCTTGTTGCGAAGCCAACTTACCACTTTGGAGCGGAATACGATTTTTGCCTTCACGTCCGGATTTCTCAAATCGAGGAAACGATATTTGAGACGCACGTCTTCTCTGGATTGAGTGCTCGTTGCAATCTCAAACGGAAGAAGCTCGTAGCACTTGCCCAAAAGTTCTATCTTTTCGGGCTCGATTTCAATCATACCCGTAGGCATTTCTTTGTTTGGCGCACTGCGAAGCACCACTTTACCCTCAATGGATATAGTGCTTTCGCGAGGGATAGCGCGGATTTGCTCTTTCTTGTCTTCGTCGGTTACCACAGCTTGCGTATATCCGTAGTAGTCGCGCAATACGAAAAAGATAACTGCGCCGAGGTCGCGGACGCTCGAAAGCCAACCGCAAAGCTTGACGTGTTTGCCCTCGTCTGATTGACGCAATTCGCCACAATTGTGAGTTCTGAGTTCCATATACACCTTTTAAGTATAAGATTTTGTATTTTTACAGCAGGTTTATACCTGCTTTTTCACATTTTTCGTGCATTTCGTCGGGCCAAAGACTGGATTGCACCTCTCCTATATGCGCCTTTTGCAAAAGCAACATACATAGCCTCGATTGCCCTATTCCGCCGCCTATGGTGAGCGGTAAGTTTCCGCTTGCGACGTCTTTATGATAGGCGTTGTTCATTCTGTCCGTAGCGCCCGCCTCCGCAAGTTGCTTTGCAAGGCTTTGCGCATCTACCCTTATGCCCATAGAGGATATCTCTATACTCTCCCCGAGCACCTCGTCGTAAAAGAGAATATCTCCGTTGAGCGACCAATCGTCGTAGTCGGGCGCTCTTCCGTCGTGGCGCGTGCCGTTTGATAGCAGTCCGCCGATGTTCATAAGAAACACCGTGCCGTATTCCTTGGCAAGCGCGCTTTCTCTTGCGTGCGAGTCGAGGTCGGGATATCTGTCGAGCGCCTCTTGCGTGGTGACGAAAGTCACTTCGCGTTTGAGATTGAGGTCAATGCAAGGAAAGACTTTTTTGGTCTCTTCCGATGTATCCACGATTGCGCCCACGATGCGAGACACTATCATTTTGAGGAAGTCGACGCCCCTCTGTTGCTCGCTTATCACCATCTCCCAATCCCACTGGTCGACGTATATCGAGTGGAGATTGTCGCACTTGTCGTCGCGACGAATGGCGTTCATATCCGTATATATGCCCTCTCCGCTACGAAAGCCGTATCTTTTGAGCGCGATACGCTTCCACTTTGCAAGGGAGTGGACTATTTCCGCTTCCGTTCCGTCTTGCCCGAGGATATCGAAACGCACCGCTCTTTCAACGCCGTTGAGGTCGTCGTTTACGCCCGTTCCGCTCTTGACGAACAAGGGCGCGGACACTCTCTCGAAGCCGAAGTTCTTAACAAAGTTGCGCTGAAAAGCGTCTTTTACGTATTTGATTGCCTTTTCCGTCTCGCGTATGGTCTGCTTTGAGCGGTAGTCGGTAGGTATTTTGAGATCGTACATTTTCACCTCTCTTCCGCTATTGCGAAAGTCCCCTTACCTTTGCGATTGTCCTATGGCGTTACGCCATCAAATCTCCCGCCGTTCTCGAATAGAGTTGTACGTCGCGGATATTGCCGATGCCGGTCACGTACATAAGTATACGTTCGAGTCCGAGACCGAAACCGCTGTGCGGTACGCTTCCGTATTTTCTCAAATCCATATAGCCCGTGTAGTCGTCGAGGTTCATACCTCTCTCGACCATCGCTTGTTTGAGTTTGTCGTAGTCCGCTTCGCGCTCGCTGCAACCGATGATTTCACCAACGCCCGGCACGAGCAAGTCCGTTGCCGCAACGGTGAGTCCGTCGTCGTTTTGCTTCATATAGAAAGACTTGATCTTCTTGGGATAGTTGATGACGAATACGGGTTTGTTGAAAACCTTTTCCGTGATGTATCTCTCGTGTTCGCTTTGAAGGTCAAGCCCCCATTCAACGGGATAAGCAAATTCGACTTTGCTCTCTTTGAGGATATCGATTGCCTTGGAGTAATCGAGGATAACGAAATCACTGTCCACGACGTGTTGGAGTTTGTCTTTAAGACCGGGCTCGAACGCCTTTTCAAAGAACGCAATCTCGTCGGGGCACTCTTCGAGCACCGCTTTGATGATGTATTTGATCATCTTGGTTGCAATCTCGATGATGTCGGGAAGTTTTGCAAAAGCCACTTCCGGCTCGCATTGCCAAAATTCCGCCGCGTGTCTGGGAGTATTGCTGTTCTCCGCTCTGAACGTAGGACCGAACGTGTAAATCTTGCCCATTGCCATTGCCGCGACTTCACCTTCGAGCTGTCCGCTGACGGTAAGTCCCGCTTTGCGACGGAAGAAATCGTTGGCGATATATTCCGCCTCGTCTTTGGCAAGGATTGCGTCTTTGTAGTTTTGAGTGGTTACTCTGAAAATCTCACCCGCGCCCTCGCAATCACTGCCCGTAATTATCGGAGTGTGGACGTAGGTATAACCGTTCTCTTGGAAGAAACGGTGAATTGCAAAACTGAGCTTGGAACGCACGCGGAGCATTGCATTCATCGTATTTGTACGGGGACGCAAGTGCGGAATGGTGCGCAAAAATTCCATTGTATGATACTTCTTTTGAAGCGGGTAATCTTGCGGGCAATCGCCGAGAAGAGCGATCTCTTTGGCGTTGAGCTCGTACTCACCCTCTTTCATTGCGGGGACTACTACGCCGTCAACGGATACGGATACGCCGTTTTTCAAGACCGTTGCAAGCGCGGTCGGCTCAAATTGCGACTTGTCGATGACGATTTGCAGATGTTTGAGCGAAGTGCCGTCGTTGAGTGCCAAAAACGCCATCGTTTTGCTGTCGCGAGCGGTGCGTACCCAACCTGCGACGTTGACTTGTTTGCCTTCGTACTCCTTACCGTCGGTAAGAATACGAGAAATGTCGATGTTTTGCATACAATTACCTCATTATGTTAAATAATTATATAAACAAAACTTGTATTTGTAAAGTAATTTTGCGCGTTTTGGCGCGCGGGCGCGCATATATGCTCCGAAAGTTGACTATCAAGGCACTTTGCACTATAATGCAAGAGAGGTGAAACTTATGTATGACGTTATAATTATCGGTGGCGGTCCTGCGGGACTTTCCGCGGGAATATACTCGGCAAGAGGCGGTCTCAAAACCGCGATTATCGAAAATAAGAGTATCGGCGGACAAGCGCAAACCGCACACGAAATCCAAAACTACCCCGGCATAAAGGCAATAGGCGGTTTTGACCTATGTTACGCTATGATGGAACAATGCTCGTCTTTCGGCGTGGACTTTGCCTTTGACAAAATCACCGCTTGCGACTTGAAAAACAAAAAAATCACCCTCGAAAGCGGAAACGAGTTGAGCGCAAAATTTATAATTATCGCAACGGGCGCAAGTCCGAGAAAATTGGGCGTAGAAAACGAAAATCGTTTTCTCGGCAAAGGAGTAAGTTATTGCGCCACTTGCGACGGCGCGTTCTTCAAGGGCAAAACGGTTGCCGTGATAGGCGGCGGAAATACCGCGGTCGAGGACGCTCTCTATCTTGAAAAGCTTGCAAAAAAGGTGTATCTCGTGCACCGCAGAGACGCTTTGCGTGCGGACAAAATCCTTTGCGAAAGACTTGAAAAAAGCACCGTGGAAGTGATTTGGGACAGCATCGTGCAAAATCTTGACGGCAACGACAACCTCTCGCAAATGACACTTAAAAATGTCAAAACCGACACTTTAACAACCGTTTCGGTTGACGGAGTGTTTGTCGCAGTAGGACAAATTCCCGAGTCTAATCTCTTTGACGAGGTGCAAAAAACGAGTAGCGGATATATAATCACTGACGAGAAAATGCGCACGAATATAGACGGCGTTTTTGCCGTGGGTGACGTGAGAGACAAAGCCCTAAGGCAAGTTGTAACCGCTTGTGCGGACGGTGCTATCGCGGGCGCGATTTGCGCACAAGAAGCGTAATTTTTTATCAAATTCAAAGGCTTAAAAGAGCGAGTTTTTCTCGCTCTTTTTCGTTTGAAAAATTCTCGTATATATCTCTTTTTTCGACAAAAACTCGTGTGAACCGACGTTGCCTCGTTCATATAATGAAAGTATGCATTATTTCGGTACTGACGGTATAAGGAACAAAGCGGATACGCTTATAAGTGCGGATATTCCGTATTTTTTGGGCAAGGCAATTTCGCAAAAAGGCGGAAAGGTCATCGTTGCGCGCGACGTGAGAGAAAGTTCGCAAGAGATAGAAAAGCAGTTGTGCAAAGGCTTGCTGGAAGGCTCGGCGCAAATTTGGCTTGCGGGCGTACTCCCCACTCCCGCCCTTGCGTACACCGCGCAATCGCAAAAAGCGGACTATGCGGTTATGATAACCGCGTCGCACAATCCGCCCGAATTCAACGGGCTCAAAGTGTTCGGCAAAGGCGGACGAAAGCTCTCCAACGAGGAAGAGTGCGCCCTCGACGAGGCAATATTCTCGCTTATGAACGATCCGAAGGACGTGTCGACGGCGTTTTTGTACGAGGATTTGTGCGCGGATACACTGACGGAAGACGAGATTTTGAGCGACTTGCATATAACGCCGTCCGTGAAAAATCACCGCATACGCATAGTTGACGGTGCGGAATTTTTGTACGCAAAGCACGTGAAGTCTATGTTTCCGCGCTTTGACGGATACAAAATTCGTCTCGATTGCGCATACGGGTGCTTTGCCACGCTTGCGCCCGCCGTGTTTATGTCCCTCGGCGCGGTGGTGTGCTCCGAGCATAACTTCCGCGACGGTGAAAAGGTCAACGTCGGGTGCGGAAGCACGCATATAGAAGAGTTTGCACGGCGCGTGAAAAAGGACGAAATCGGTTTTGCCTTCGACGGGGACGGAGACAGAGTTCTCGGTGTGGTGGACGGCAAGGTTTACGACGGGGACGCAATGTTGCTTGCCTTGTCCACGCTATACAGACTGCAAGGAAAGCTCAAAAAGCGATTCGTCGTCGGCACGATTTTGACGGGTACGAAACTGCAACGAGAACTTGCCTACCACAACACCGCCCTCATACGCACGGACGTGGGAGACAAGCATATCCTCGACGCGCTAAACGCGCAAGGTTGCTTGCTCGGCGGTGAAAAAAGCGGACATATCCTTATGCTCGATAGGGCAAATACAGGTGACGGACTTATCACCGCGCTCAGTATTTTGGAAGTAAAACGCACGCTCGGAAGTCTGCCCAAATATACGCCCTACCCTATGCTCGAATTCAATATAACAGCCAAAAATCCGTCCCAAACCATAATAAGCGACGAGTTTCAAGCAAAAATCACCGCCGTCAACGACATTTACTCAAACAGCGGTCGTCTCATCGTCCGCCCCAGCGGAACGGAACCGTATATCCGCGTAACGTACGAGTGCTTCGTGTCGGAGTACAAGATGATTTTCGATGATATAAAGAGAATTATGACGGGAAATGAGAATTAATAATTA
>CAVANK010000003.1:0-88244 GCA_963590075.1 Eshraghiella crossota | reverse complement strand
GTAGCGAAAACCGATGATTGACACGTATTTTAATTATTCGCAAAACACGAGCTTTCTGCGCAATAGTTTGAAAAACTATTTGCAGATAAGACGTTTTGCGATATAAATCTATAACGTGATTTACTGTTATTTTTTATAAATTAATTTTTCATTGACGAGTAAATACAAGGAGTGTTTTTTATGGAAGTAAACAACAAAAATGTAGCAACAAATCGTCAAATCGGTCTTTATCTTGGAGAATTTTCTTATAAGAAAGGCGAAAAAACCGTGCGTGTGGTAGAAGTCCTTGTTTGGCAAAATCGCACTGCGGACAACTTGACTAATCCGCAAATTATCCGTTTGTGGGATTATCAAGGTGCGAAAACCGTCAACCCGTTCGATACTGTAGTTGTCGATTACGAGTATGTCGAGGGGTATAAGGGGGTTTACAAAAAATATCTCGGTTACGAGAAATACGAAAAGGGGGTATCGGCTAAATGAGTGAACTTATTACCACTTTGTTTTCCTCTTTTACTGAGGCAATGAAGGGTATGGGTGACGGCATAAAAAATGCGTTCTTGAACATTCTTTATGTTGACCCGTCCGCAACGCAACCCGTAATAAGTGAATTTGCAAAATTCGGCTTTTTGACCGCTGGTCTTGCAATGGCAATCGGTCTTATTTACGGCGCGGTTCGTCTTATCCGTAGATAAGCGAGCAATATATATGGGCGGTTTGGTTTCTCAGTACCAACCGCCCGTTTTTTATGAGGTCTATTTATGAAGAAAGATATAAATAAAAAAGAAGAGAATATCGTTCTCGATGAAGAAACAAAAAAGGACGAGAAGAAAAAACCGACTGCAAAGAAGATTGTATTTGCAACAATTCTTATTTTGCTTGCCGTTGTTTTCGTTGTTCTCGGCTTTTGCCTTTGCCTCGGTGCGTTTGACCGCTTGCCCACTTCGTGCAACGTGGCTAATGCGCTCGTTATCAATGATAGTGATAATCATATTGGAACGCAGTTTTATAGTGGTATCACTTTTGATAATTATACCGCGGACGACTTAAATAATGTGTATGGTTTTTTTGTAAATCAAAACTTTGTTTATGACGAAACTAATTGCCCTTTTGATTTTACCTCCGTTGATGAAGAAGAGGGGACAAAAGAGATTACTCTTTTTACTTATACTATCGATAATATTGGTTTTGAGTTTAAGGCTGTTCTTTATAATCAATCTACCGATGATTTGACTATTAAGGGTTTTCTTTTTGCAGGCTTTGATACTATTCTTGGCGGTGATTTTTACTATTGTTATTTAAGTCCTGATGTCCTTTCCGCTATGGGCGTTTCGTCTTTTCCCGTGCTTTTTTGTGGTAGATATCTTGATTTTGGTGAAAATCATATAGAGAATTTTCAATTTACTACCGAGGGATTGCTTTATAAAGATTATATAGGGAAGATTATAAACTTTTCGGGGGCGTTTTCGTCGGGTAGTGGAATTTCGCAAGATGATTATGATGAGGTTGTTGCCGATTATAATCAAGCAATTGCCGATCGTGATAGAATACAACAAGAATATAACGATTTTATGAACACGTATAATAATGCGTTTTCTTATGTCCCTATTCTTTATGATACACCGTCCGTTTATTCAAGATTAGAGCGCAAATACATTGATAAAAATACCACCGATACCATATTTATCATAAGTGAAAAGATACCTATTTCCGATATTATCGATAATAATGGTAATTTGATTTATAATATCCAACCTGATGAACCATCTTCGGGATTTTGGGGTAGATATTGGACTATGCATTCGTTTAACGACTTTCACGGTTTTCTTTATATGGCAAATTCTACTCCGCTATCGTATAAAAAGGGTGAAAAAGGAATTTTGTATTCTTATGATAGTACATATCATAGACTAATAAAATATAGCGACCCCGTAACTTTTGCGACTGAAAAGGAAGAGCAACTATATAGCGATATTAAACAACAACATTATAATTTGGGGAAATTCGATGTCGAGAAAAGCCAACAATCTACGATTGACGGTATTTTATCCGTGTTGCAATCGCCCGTCAATTTTTTGAAAAATGTATTTTCGTTCGAGGTCTTGGGGATTAACGTTTCGGGCGTTGTATTTTTCATATTGTCTATCGTCATAGTGGCTTTCGTCATTAAAAAGGTGGTGTAGTATGGGTATGAGTTTATACGAGATTTTCAAAACATATATAATGCCGATGTTCGTTGATATAACGGCATTTCCAAAGGGGGAAGAGGTCTTTTATTACTGTTTCCTCGGTGTGTCCATATTCGTTGTTTTAACGATTTTTATCGGCTTGCCGTATAGGTTGATTATGTGGATTGCCAACGGGGGAAAGTCTAAAAAAGGTAGGTTGTTGAAATGAGTAAAGTTTTAACTTTTGGTTTGGTCGTTGTGCTTATTCTTGCGTTGCTTTGTTTTTTTACGGGCGCAACGTTTAATTTGAAAGCATACGCTAACAATCTCGACAATCTACCGAAGAAACCGTCTTTGCCCGATTGGTCGAAAGTAACCGTATCTTTTGACAATGCGGAAACCGTTAAAGAAAGTTTTCAAGCATTGGGAACGTTCTTTGTGTTTGTTGGTGATGCCTTGGCTTATCCTTTCAAATTCATAGCGTATATCGGTGAAACGGTGTATTTGTTGTCTAACGGTATGTTAGAAAAGGGGTAATATATGAGCGGAATAGGAATTATTATTTTGTGTGCATTGATAGTTGCGCTTGTATTTGTAATTCTTCAAATAATGCGCTCTACAAAGATACCGTCCAAACAATCGATTGTTGCTTGGGTGGGAACGTTGGGTTCGGGTAAAACCTATCTTGCCGTGCATTACGGCAAAAAGGCTTATCGCAAGCAAGAAACAAAGTATTTTATATACAAGATGTTTAAGTGGTTGCCGAAGTCTGACAAGATATTCAAAGATTGGAAATATCCACCAACGCTTTACTCAAATATCCCGATACGTATCAATAAAAAGACACTATCCACACCATTAACGAAAGAGATGTTGTTAGAACGTGGTATTTTGCCCGAAAAATGTGTCGTTGTCATTGACGAGATAGGCGCGATTGCCTCGCAATGGGATTTCGATAATCCCGTTGTGCAAGAGAATTTAGAAAAATTTGTTCGTTTCTTCCGTCATTGGTTGGACGGTCGTATGTACGTAACCGACCAAGTCGCAACGAACATCGTAAAACCTATTCGTTCAAGGCTCGGTATGATTTACGGCTTGCACGATTTCCATAGATATGGTGTTGTGTTGCCGTTCTACAAGGTTACAACAATCCCGATGTTGCTTGTTGAGGATAACAACAATATTATGACTACAACGGAGTTGGACGAAAACTATTTCTTCGGTTATTTGCCGTATTTGAAAAAACACGGCTCATATAATTCGAGATGTTACAAGCCTATTTATCGTGGGTGTGCCGTTCGCAAGATTGACCACTTTGACGATAGTTTATATACAAAGTATCTTATCGATATAAGCGTATCAAAGGCTATACAAAAAGACTATCAAAACAACAAAGAAAAGTATAAAGAGTATTTATACAAAGATGTTTCTATTGCCGATACTGTCGATAAAGACGATATAAACGCTATTTCCGTTGATGTTCCGCAAGAATAGGGGATTTTGTCAGTAGGGCATTTGCGTTTGCGCAAATTTAGCGTAGCGTAGCACTATATACGCTTGCGTTTTTGTTGCAATATTGCAGTATGTTTTCACGCACACTTATTCGGCTTTGCCGTGACGTGAACTATGTTTGCGTGGGAATATGGTGGCGGTGGGTGGGAATATTCCCACCGCCACAAAAACACCGCTTGTGTGTATCTCTCTATGTGTCCTCCGCGTCCACATAGAGAGAAAGAGAGAATGAGAGAATTTTATATATGAGAAGTTACGAGCATTTTTTAGTTTCCTATTTGCCCTCTTTGGAAGATGTGCAAAAAGTATTAGATATAAAGGCAAAACAAATCTCATCGTATGCGTACATTATGCACGATAAGGATTACTATCCCGAAGATGTGATAGACAAAGACACGGGGGACGTGTTACATATCAAAGGGGATTTGAAACCGCCACATATACATATATATTTGCGCTTGATTAATAACCGTGATGTTAGCGAAATCCGCCGTTGGTTTGAAAGCAAGGACGAGAACGGACAAAAGATTAACTGCTTATCCCGTATAGTGCGCGATAGGGTATCGTGTATCAACTATTTGATACACAATACCAAAGCAAGCAAAAACAAATATCAATATTCCGTTGATGATGTAGTATCGTATAACATCGAGCATATAGACGATGATATGCCGGTTGACAATACATATTATGTCGTTGAGGATATGTTAAAAGGTTTGCCACGTATGGAATTGCTTAAAAAGTACGGACGAGATTTTTTATATCATTATTCGTCATACGTGCAATTCGTTAAAGATTTGGGGAGTGAAGAGTTTCAAAGAATGACACAAGATATGAACCCCGTCTATGGTGAGCCGTTACCGTTTTAAGAATAAATAAAAGTGCGCTTGAGCGCACTTTTAATTTAATCTCGGTTGTTGTCTTTTCTTTGATTGATAATTATTTGTACCTTTTCAAGAACTGCGGTTATGACGAAGAATACAAATAAAACAATAATAATTACTTTCCACGTATCAAGTTTAATTTCGAGTATGCCAAACCATTTGTCAACATAGCAAGCAAGTAAAGATATGATAGTGAATAGTGCAAAATCGATTTTAAGAGATTTCATTTTAATTTATCCTCATTATAATTTTTGTTGTTTTCATTGTATCATAGTAGGGTGTTTTTTACAATGAAAAAAATAATTTATAAAAAAGTATTGACAAAACAAAAAGCGTGGTGTATAGTATGTTTAGTCAATGAAGAATTATTCGCAAAACACGAGCTTTCTGCGCAATAGTTTGAAAAACTATTTGCAGATAAGACGTTTTGCGATATAAATCTATAACGTGATTTACTGTTATTTTTTATAAATTAATTTTTCATTGACGAGTAAATACAAGGAGTGTTTTTTATGGAAGTAAACAACAAAAATGTAGCAACAAATCGTCAAATCGGTCTTTATCTTGGAGAATTTTCTTATAAGAAAGGCGAAAAAACCGTGCGTGTGGTAGAAGTCCTTGTTTGGCAAAATCGCACTGCGGACAACTTGACTAATCCGCAAATTATCCGTTTGTGGGATTATCAAGGTGCGAAAACCGTCAACCCGTTCGATACTGTAGTTGTCGATTACGAGTATGTCGAGGGGTATAAGGGGGTTTACAAAAAATATCTCGGTTACGAGAAATACGAAAAGGGGGTATCGGCTAAATGAGTGAACTTATTACCACTTTGTTTTCCTCTTTTACTGAGGCAATGAAGGGTATGGGTGACGGCATAAAAAATGCGTTCTTGAACATTCTTTATGTTGACCCGTCCGCAACGCAACCCGTAATAAGTGAATTTGCAAAATTCGGCTTTTTGACCGCTGGTCTTGCAATGGCAATCGGTCTTATTTACGGCGCGGTTCGTCTTATCCGTAGATAAGCGAGCAATATATATGGGCGGTTTGGTTTCTCAGTACCAACCGCCCGTTTTTTATGAGGTCTATTTATGAAGAAAGATATAAATAAAAAAGAAGAGAATATCGTTCTCGATGAAGAAACAAAAAAGGACGAGAAGAAAAAACCGACTGCAAAGAAGATTGTATTTGCAACAATTCTTATTTTGCTTGCCGTTGTTTTCGTTGTTCTCGGCTTTTGCCTTTGCCTCGGTGCGTTTGACCGCTTGCCCACTTCGTGCAACGTGGCTAATGCGCTCGTTATCAATGATAGTGATAATCATATTGGAACGCAGTTTTATAGTGGTATCACTTTTGATAATTATACCGCGGACGACTTAAATAATGTGTATGGTTTTTTTGTAAATCAAAACTTTGTTTATGACGAAACTAATTGCCCTTTTGATTTTACCTCCGTTGATGAAGAAGAGGGGACAAAAGAGATTACTCTTTTTACTTATACTATCGATAATATTGGTTTTGAGTTTAAGGCTGTTCTTTATAATCAATCTACCGATGATTTGACTATTAAGGGTTTTCTTTTTGCAGGCTTTGATACTATTCTTGGCGGTGATTTTTACTATTGTTATTTAAGTCCTGATGTCCTTTCCGCTATGGGCGTTTCGTCTTTTCCCGTGCTTTTTTGTGGTAGATATCTTGATTTTGGTGAAAATCATATAGAGAATTTTCAATTTACTACCGAGGGATTGCTTTATAAAGATTATATAGGGAAGATTATAAACTTTTCGGGGGCGTTTTCGTCGGGTAGTGGAATTTCGCAAGATGATTATGATGAGGTTGTTGCCGATTATAATCAAGCAATTGCCGATCGTGATAGAATACAACAAGAATATAACGATTTTATGAACACGTATAATAATGCGTTTTCTTATGTCCCTATTCTTTATGATACACCGTCCGTTTATTCAAGATTAGAGCGCAAATACATTGATAAAAATACCACCGATACCATATTTATCATAAGTGAAAAGATACCTATTTCCGATATTATCGATAATAATGGTAATTTGATTTATAATATCCAACCTGATGAACCATCTTCGGGATTTTGGGGTAGATATTGGACTATGCATTCGTTTAACGACTTTCACGGTTTTCTTTATATGGCAAATTCTACTCCGCTATCGTATAAAAAGGGTGAAAAAGGAATTTTGTATTCTTATGATAGTACATATCATAGACTAATAAAATATAGCGACCCCGTAACTTTTGCGACTGAAAAGGAAGAGCAACTATATAGCGATATTAAACAACAACATTATAATTTGGGGAAATTCGATGTCGAGAAAAGCCAACAATCTACGATTGACGGTATTTTATCCGTGTTGCAATCGCCCGTCAATTTTTTGAAAAATGTATTTTCGTTCGAGGTCTTGGGGATTAACGTTTCGGGCGTTGTATTTTTCATATTGTCTATCGTCATAGTGGCTTTCGTCATTAAAAAGGTGGTGTAGTATGGGTATGAGTTTATACGAGATTTTCAAAACATATATAATGCCGATGTTCGTTGATATAACGGCATTTCCAAAGGGGGAAGAGGTCTTTTATTACTGTTTCCTCGGTGTGTCCATATTCGTTGTTTTAACGATTTTTATCGGCTTGCCGTATAGGTTGATTATGTGGATTGCCAACGGGGGAAAGTCTAAAAAAGGTAGGTTGTTGAAATGAGTAAAGTTTTAACTTTTGGTTTGGTCGTTGTGCTTATTCTTGCGTTGCTTTGTTTTTTTACGGGCGCAACGTTTAATTTGAAAGCATACGCTAACAATCTCGACAATCTACCGAAGAAACCGTCTTTGCCCGATTGGTCGAAAGTAACCGTATCTTTTGACAATGCGGAAACCGTTAAAGAAAGTTTTCAAGCATTGGGAACGTTCTTTGTGTTTGTTGGTGATGCCTTGGCTTATCCTTTCAAATTCATAGCGTATATCGGTGAAACGGTGTATTTGTTGTCTAACGGTATGTTAGAAAAGGGGTAATATATGAGCGGAATAGGAATTATTATTTTGTGTGCATTGATAGTTGCGCTTGTATTTGTAATTCTTCAAATAATGCGCTCTACAAAGATACCGTCCAAACAATCGATTGTTGCTTGGGTGGGAACGTTGGGTTCGGGTAAAACCTATCTTGCCGTGCATTACGGCAAAAAGGCTTATCGCAAGCAAGAAACAAAGTATTTTATATACAAGATGTTTAAGTGGTTGCCGAAGTCTGACAAGATATTCAAAGATTGGAAATATCCACCAACGCTTTACTCAAATATCCCGATACGTATCAATAAAAAGACACTATCCACACCATTAACGAAAGAGATGTTGTTAGAACGTGGTATTTTGCCCGAAAAATGTGTCGTTGTCATTGACGAGATAGGCGCGATTGCCTCGCAATGGGATTTCGATAATCCCGTTGTGCAAGAGAATTTAGAAAAATTTGTTCGTTTCTTCCGTCATTGGTTGGACGGTCGTATGTACGTAACCGACCAAGTCGCAACGAACATCGTAAAACCTATTCGTTCAAGGCTCGGTATGATTTACGGCTTGCACGATTTCCATAGATATGGTGTTGTGTTGCCGTTCTACAAGGTTACAACAATCCCGATGTTGCTTGTTGAGGATAACAACAATATTATGACTACAACGGAGTTGGACGAAAACTATTTCTTCGGTTATTTGCCGTATTTGAAAAAACACGGCTCATATAATTCGAGATGTTACAAGCCTATTTATCGTGGGTGTGCCGTTCGCAAGATTGACCACTTTGACGATAGTTTATATACAAAGTATCTTATCGATATAAGCGTATCAAAGGCTATACAAAAAGACTATCAAAACAACAAAGAAAAGTATAAAGAGTATTTATACAAAGATGTTTCTATTGCCGATACTGTCGATAAAGACGATATAAACGCTATTTCCGTTGATGTTCCGCAAGAATAGGGGATTTTGTCAGTAGGGCATTTGCGTTTGCGCAAATTTAGCGTAGCGTAGCACTATATACGCTTGCGTTTTTGTTGCAATATTGCAGTATGTTTTCACGCACACTTATTCGGCTTTGCCGTGACGTGAACTATGTTTGCGTGGGAATATGGTGGCGGTGGGTGGGAATATTCCCACCGCCACAAAAACACCGCTTGTGTGTATCTCTCTATGTGTCCTCCGCGTCCACATAGAGAGAAAGAGAGAATGAGAGAATTTTATATATGAGAAGTTACGAGCATTTTTTAGTTTCCTATTTGCCCTCTTTGGAAGATGTGCAAAAAGT
Source organism: Eshraghiella crossota (assembly GCA_963590075.1). GTDB lineage: Bacteria > Bacillota > Clostridia > Christensenellales > CAG-917 > CAG-475. The sequence continues at coordinate 79,367 of CAVANK010000003.1, read as the reverse complement.
ATTAGATATAAAGGCAAAACAAATCTCATCGTATGCGTACATTATGCACGATAAGGATTACTATCCCGAAGATGTGATAGACAAAGACACGGGGGACGTGTTACATATCAAAGGGGATTTGAAACCGCCACATATACATATATATTTGCGCTTGATTAATAACCGTGATGTTAGCGAAATCCGCCGTTGGTTTGAAAGCAAGGACGAGAACGGACAAAAGATTAACTGCTTATCCCGTATAGTGCGCGATAGGGTATCGTGTATCAACTATTTGATACACAATACCAAAGCAAGCAAAAACAAATATCAATATTCCGTTGATGATGTAGTATCGTATAACATCGAGCATATAGACGATGATATGCCGGTTGACAATACATATTATGTCGTTGAGGATATGTTAAAAGGTTTGCCACGTATGGAATTGCTTAAAAAGTACGGACGAGATTTTTTATATCATTATTCGTCATACGTGCAATTCGTTAAAGATTTGGGGAGTGAAGAGTTTCAAAGAATGACACAAGATATGAACCCCGTCTATGGTGAGCCGTTACCGTTTTAAGAATAAATAAAAGTGCGCTTGAGCGCACTTTTAATTTAATCTCGGTTGTTGTCTTTTCTTTGATTGATAATTATTTGTACCTTTTCAAGAACTGCGGTTATGACGAAGAATACAAATAAAACAATAATAATTACTTTCCACGTATCAAGTTTAATTTCGAGTATGCCAAACCATTTGTCAACATAGCAAGCAAGTAAAGATATGATAGTGAATAGTGCAAAATCGATTTTAAGAGATTTCATTTTAATTTATCCTCATTATAATTTTTGTTGTTTTCATTGTATCATAGTAGGGTGTTTTTTACAATGAAAAAAATAATTTATAAAAAAGTATTGACAAAACAAAAAGCGTGGTGTATAGTATGTTTAGTCAATGAAGAATTATTCGCAAAACACGAGCTTTACGCAATGAAAGGTGCAAAAACACTAATACATAGAGGATATTTACAATTTAATAATTAAATTTTCCAGATTACAATCTTTGTAAAATCGTCAAAATTTCGATTGGATTTATTTGAATTTTTGGCGATTTTTGCGTTATATTTACCTTGTTTTTACCGGTATTTTCACTTGTAAAAATCATTTTATATCAACTGATATAATACGGGTTTTGTTAGATTAACCCTGCTTTTACGCCGATTTTTACCATTGATAATCCATTGATTTAACCGACTAATTTACCAACATTTTTACAGTTGAAAATACAGACGATTTGACCGTCAATTTTGCTGTCTTATTTGCGATTATTAGTCGAAATTCAGCGTTTCGAGCGTATGTTGGACGGCAAGATATGCGTGTTCGTAAGTCAATCCGCCTTGAACGTAGACGATATACGGTTCTTTTATGGGAGAATCCGCACTTAATTCGATCGAAGATCCTTGTACGAACGCGCCGGCGGCCATAATGACTTGATCTTGATATCCCGGCATATCCCAAGGCATTGGTTTTACGTTGCTGTCAATCGGAGAAATCTCTTGAATCGCACCGCAAAAATCGATAAGTTTTTCGGGAGAACCGAGTTTGATGCTGGTTACGATATCGTAAGGTTTCATATCGTCGCGCGGAAGCGTTTCGAAACCAAGTTTTGTGTAAGCTTTTGCAAACAAAAGCGAACCTTTTAGTGCGTTTTTAACCGCCGACGGCGCTAAAAACAAACCTTGATAATAAGGCAAATAACCGTAAACATACGAACCTTCTTCCATACCGAGCGACGGCGCGGTCAAACGATACGAAACTTGTTCGACAAGCGTGCTTTTTCCCGCAATATATCCGCCTGTGGGCGCAATTCCGCCACCGATATTTTTGATGAGCGAGCCCGCGATAAGGTCAGCGCCGACGTCCGTAGGCTCGATTTTTTCGACGAATTCGCCGTAGCAATTATCGACCAAAACGAGCGTTTTCGGGCTGATTTTCTTGACGAACTCGATAAGTTGACCGACTTTTTCGACGCTGATTGCTTGGCGCAAGCTGTATCCGCGACTTCTTGCAACGAAAACGGCTTTTACAAAGTGAGATTTTAACGCGTTTTCGATGGCGTCAAAGTCAAATTCGGGCGTCAAATCGGGATTGGTTTTGAGGTCGATTTTGTCAAAAGATACGCCGAAATCCTTCAAAGAACCTTTGTTATCCGCCAAAATTACGTCCGTCAAAGTGTCGTACGGCATACCGGAAACAGCCAAAAGTTTGTCTCCCGGGCGTAAAACACCGAAAAGCATAAGCGTCAAAGCGTGCGTTCCGGATACGATATTGGGTGAAACTATGGCGTTTTCGGCGTGAAAAACGTCGGCGTAAAGCCTACAAAGAGTGTCTCTACCGATATCGTCGTAGCCGTAACCTGTCGTGCCGAACATATGGCGCGCTTGAATTGATTGCTTTTTGTACGCGTCGAGGACTTTCTTTTGATTGTAAAGCGCGATATCGTCAAGGCGTGCGAACTGATCTTTGAGTTCCGCCTCGGTTTGTATCATCAATTGTTTTGCCGAATTTTTGTCCATAGTTTATAAATTCCGTTGAGTTTTCGTTATGTTTTTGAGTTTTTATTAGTATTTTCGTTGATTTTGACCGTTTATTCGTCGTGTGAAAAACGCATTAAACGGTGTTTTTTCCTTTGATTTTTTCTTCGATATACGCAATTGCGCCGTCTTGATCGTTTACGTCAAACCATTTGACGAAGTCGTATTTTCTAAACCAAGTGAGTTGGCGTTTGGCATAATTGCGGGTGTGTTGTTTTATTTTGTCCTTGATTTGGGCAAGTTCGACGGGATAGATCTCGAATCCGTGGTCGGTTTTGACGTAGTTGCAGTCCGCAAATTCCTTATAACCGATTGCTTGCATAGATTGATAGGAAAAATCACCGACGCTCAAAACCTCGTTTACGAGCCCTTGATCGAACATTTGGTCGACGCGCTCGTTTATCCGTTCGTAAAGTTTGGCGCGATCGGTATCGAGTGCAACCATAATTACGTCGGGTTTCGTGCGTTCGTCGCTGTTTTGAGCAAGCGTTTTGCCCGTTGAGATGACGATTTCAAGCGCGCGAATAACGCGTTTTGTATCGTTAACATGCAATCTTTGTGCCGTTTGCTCGTCAAGTGCGCGCAATTTTTCGTGCATTGCCTCTGCGCCTGCTTCGTCGAGTTCCGCTTGCAAACGATTGCGCAACTCGACGTTTTTGATCGTGTTTGCAAAACTCATCGGATATAGCAGCGATTCAAAATACAACCCCGTTCCTCCGACGACGATGGGCAATTTCCCGCAGTTTTGCGCCTTCTCGATTTCGGTTTTTGCCATTTGAGCAAACTCGGCAACGGAAAATTCTTCGTCAGCGTCGACGACATCGATAAGTTTGTGTGGAATTTCCTTGCGGATATACTCGCTTTCCTTTGCCGTGCCGATATCGAGTCCGCGATAAATTTGCATACTATCGGCAGAGATAATCACGCTATCGATTTTGTGTGCAAGTTTTACGGCAAGCGCGCTTTTACCCGACGCAGTCGGACCTGCGATATACACGGGCGGATATATTATGGTATTTTTATTTATATTATTATCCATATATATAATTATACAATGCGCTTGAACATCTTTTCGATATCACGCGCGCTGAAAGCGACGACTGCGGGACGACCGTGCGGACATTTGGTGGGCAAATTGCCGTTTTCGTCCACGTAATTTTTGATAACTTGCTCGATTTGAGCGCGTGAGAGCGATTCTCCGCCTTTTATTGCCGCTTTGCACGCTTGTTGGCAAAGCTTGTCTTTGAGCAAGTTTTCGAGAGTAAGTTCGTTCTCGTTGAGCATATTTGCAAACAAATCCGAGAAGAATTTGCCGAAATTGATTTTGGATACGGGCTCGGGAACGGCTTTAATCAAATATGTTGCGCCGTTTTGTTCGATGTCGAAACCGAGTTTGATAAGGTTGGGAACGATTTTGTCGAGATATTCTTCCTCTTCGCCCGTCAACGAGAGTTTGTACGGTATTAAAAGCGGTTGCGCGTATTCGACGTTGAATTTTTTGAGGATATTGTCGTACAAAATGCGTTCGTGTGCCGCGTGTTGGTCGATAATATAAACCAAATCACCGCGCTCGCAAATAATGTATGTATCGAAAATTTGCCCTACTATTTTGCCGTCAAATATTGCCGTATCGTCGTCATCGTCGATATTATATTCTATATTTTCAACTTTTTGAGAATACTTGTCTACGTTTTGTGGATCGACAGTGATTGAATTTTCAGTTTTATAACTATTCGTAAAATTATTGTCGTAATAATTGATACCGCCTTCGGCAAGCATAGAATTTTTAATCGGCTGTGTATCGTATAAATCTATGCCGACGTAGTTTTTGGGTTGAGTTTTACCGCTGAAAAGCTTGCTGGTATCGATGTGCGTTTGCACGTATTCTTGGCTTGGTTTTTCTTCAAAATCAGTCGAAATAGGCGGATTTTGAGGCAAAATACGGTTATTTTGGCTCAATTCACTGCCGTTTTGCTCGATATCGAAGCCAAACGCTATATTGCTCATACTCTGCGCAATCGTATCTTCGATTGCGTGATAAACCGCACTGAATACTGCGTGTTTGTCTCTAAAACGCACTTCTGTTTTGGACGGGTGAACGTTGACGTCCACGTCCTCGAACGGCATCAATACGTCCACGATAAACATAGGATACGTGCGCTTCATAAGATATTCGGAATACGCACGTTCAACCGCAGTTTGTATCGTGGCGTCTTGCACTGCTCTTCCGTTGACGATAATGGACTGATACGTGCGGTTTGGCTTGGTGTAATCAACCTTTGACGTGAAACCGCTAACGCGGATATTTCCTCTTTCGTTGTCGACGATAGGAAGCAGATTGTCAGCGACTTTTGCACCGTACACCGAGTAGATTGCGTCTTGCAAACTGCCTCCGTCGTTGGAAAAAATCACGCCCTCTTCGCTGGACAGCGTGATGGAAATATGCGGATTGGCAAGTATCAACGCTTTTATCGTGTCTTGGATATAATGCAACTCGCTTGACGCTTTTTTGAGGAATTTGAGGCGCGCGGGCGTATTGAAAAACAAATTTTCTACGCTTATAAGCGTGCCTTCCGCCCTATTACTCTCGCCCTCAAAAGTCACCGTTCCGCCACTCAACGAAATTTGAGACGAGGTTTTTTGCGCTTTGCTCGCCGTGATCAAGGTTACGTTGCTAACCGAGGATATGCTTGCCAAAGCCTCACCTCTGAAACCGAGCGTCGAGAGACTGTCAAGGTCGGTGATTTTGCAAAGTTTGCTCGTTGCGTGCGGTAAAAACGCACTGCGCAAGTCCTCTTTTTCGATGCCTACGCCATTGTCGCTGACTTGAATTTTGTCAAGTCCTCCCTCTTCGACGTAAACGTCGACGCGAGTTGCGCCCGCGTCAATAGAGTTTTCAACGAGTTCCTTCACGACGGACGACGGCCTTTCGACCACTTCGCCTGCCGATATCATATTGAATACGTTTGAATCGAGAATATTAATTTTGCCCATATTCTTCTCCGCAATCAAAGATTTCAAGGTTTATTCTTCAAGTTGTTTTTTGAGGTCGCTCAAAACGGTGAGTGCTTGTAGCGGTGTGAGATTGTTCACGTCCGTATCGCGAATTTGTTTTTCGATTTTGCTTTCACCGCTGTCAAAGAAACTGACTTGCGCAGTCACGTTTTTCTTTGCGGACGAGAGCAACATTTCGTTTGTATCGCGGTTTTTTGAGTCCTCTTCGAGCGAACGCATAATGTTTTTTGCGTGTTCTATGACGGGTTTCGATACGCCGGCAAGCGACGCGACTTCTATACCGAAGCTTTGCGATGCACCGCCTCTTACGATTTTGTGCAAGAATACTATCGTGTCGTTTACTTGCGAGACGAGCACCCTATAATTCTTGACGCCATCGAGGTCTTCAAGTTCGGTAAGCTCGTGGAAGTGCGTTGCAAAGAGAGTCTTTGCTTTGATGTTTTTGGTTATGTATTCAAGCACCGACCACGCAATGGAAAGTCCGTCGAATGTGGACGTTCCTCTGCCGATTTCGTCGAGGACGAGAAGACTTGACGACGTTGCGTAGTTGAGAATTGTGGCAACCTCGATCATTTCCACCATAAACGTACTTTGACCACCGCTCAAATCGTCGCTTGCACCTATTCTGGTAAAAATGCGATCGGTAAGCGAGATTTCCGCGGATTTTGCGGGAACGAAGCACCCTATGTGCGCCATAAGTGTGATTATAGCAACTTGGCGCATATACGTACTCTTGCCCGCCATATTCGGACCGGTGATGATCATCGTTCTGTTCTCATCATCGTCGAGAAGCGTGTCGTTGGGCACGTACGCGCCCTTGTCGAGAAGCGTTTCGACTACGGGGTGTCTGCCGTCTTGAATATCGATGCTCTTCACTTTCTTGTTGATGAGCGGTTTCATGTATCTGTTTGCAACCGATACATTGGCAAAGGACAAGAGGCAATCGAGCGTGCTGAGTGCTTGCGCGTCGGCTTGGAGGGATGCAAAATTCTCTATACACAAAGTTTTGAGTTCCGTAAAAATCTTGTCTTCGAGCATTTGCACGTTCGCTTCCGCGGAAAGGATCTTCTCTTCCAACTCTTTGAGTTCCGCCGTGATATATCTCTCGCCGTTGACGAGCGTTTGCTTGCGCTCGTAGCGATAAGGCACTTTATCGGTGAATGATTTGGACACTTCGATATAGTATCCGAATACCTTGTTATATCCCACTTTGAGCGTGCGAATACCCGTATCTTCCCTCTCTCTTGCTTCCAAATTGGAGAGCCAATCGCGCGCGGAAGTCTTGATGTCGCGCATCTGATCCAGTGTCTCGTCGTAACCTTTTGCGATAAAACCGCCGTTTTTATAGCTGTTTACACCGTTTCTGTCGAGCGCGCTTTGAAGCGTCGCGCATACTGATTTGAGCGGATTGAGATCGCCATTTATCTTTTTGAGCATACTCGCGGACGTGTCTTTGAGCGAGAGTTTGATTTGTGGCAAGACTTCCAAAGTGTCGCTTATTGAGAGCAAATCTTTGGGCGTGGAATTGCCGTATGCAAGCCTACCGTTGAGGCGTTCGAGATCGCGCGCTTGTTCAAGTGAAGCACCCAATCTTTCACGAACGGCTTTTGACGAGATAAGATCTTCCACCGCGTCGAGTCTGGCGTTTATGGCGTTGCCGTCTTGAAGAGGCTGTTCTATCCATCTCTTCAAAGTGCGTGCGCCCATTGCCGTATACGTTTTATCGAGCACGCTCAAAAGCGAGCCTTGACGCTTGCCGTCCCTTGCGCGTTGAGTTAATTCCAAATTTCTGCGAGTGGAATTGTCAAGCATCATAAAGGATTTGTCGTGCAAGAATACTATTTTATTGAGTTGAGCAAGCGAGCGTTTTTGCGTTTGCGCCAAGTATTCCAAAAGTCCGCCCGTCGCGCTAACCGCATACGGATGATTGTCGATTTCGAATACGGAAAGCGATTGCACGTTGAACGTCGTCAAAATTTTCTTCGTCGCGACACTCAAACCGTAAGCGAACTCGTGATAGCAATGCGCCCTCTTTTCGCTTGCTTTGAAGAATGCGATTTTGGGATATTTGGCAAGAAAATCTTCGTTGCAAATGATTTCGCTCGGGGAGATGCTTCCCAAGAGGTTGGAAAGTTTGTCGAGATAATTCTCTCCCTCGTACTCGTAAACGTTGAACTCGCCCGTCGAAATGTCCGTCCAAGCGATGCCAAACGCATTTGCATTGGTGAAAACGGAGCAAAGATAGTTTGACGACCTCTCATCGAGGATATCCTCTTCCATAACCGTACCGCTGGATACCACGCGCACGACGTCTCTTTCCACAAGTTCACCTTTTGCGGTGTTTGCGGGATCGCTCAATTGCTCGCAAATAGCCACGCGATAGCCGTTTTCTATGAGTTTACGGATATAGTTGTCCACTGCGTGATATGGCACACCGCACATAGGCGCGCGCTCGCTCATACCGCAGTCTCTGCCCGTAAGCGTAAGGTCGAGAACGCGAGAAGCGGTTACGGCGTCGTCGAAAAACATCTCGTAAAAGTCGCCGAGTCTAAAAAACAGCAAGCAATCGGGATAATTATCCTTGATGAGAAAATACTTTTTCATCATAGGAGTGAGTTTGTTTCGGTCGATTTCCATACCTTAACCCTCCTTGTGTCCGAAAAGAGAAGCGGACTTAGATTGCGAGATTTTGACGTTGAAGAACTTGCCGATATCATCCCTCGTTCCCTCGAAAGTTACGAGCCTTCCGCTTTCCGTTCTTCCGCACACCATACCTTCGTGTTTAGGCGCGATATCCTCGCATAGAACCTCGAAAACTCCGCCCACGTACGTGTCGGATATCTCTTTGGTTATCTTGTTTTGAAGCTTGATAAGTCTTGCAATACGCTCTTGCTTCACCGCGTACGGAATTTGATCCATCTTTGCGGCGGGAGTGCCTTTTCTCGGTGAGTAGATAAACGTAAACGCGTTGGAATAACGCACTTTTTCCACTATTTCGAGCGTCTTTTGGAAGTCCTCTTCCGTCTCCGTCGGGAAGCCTACCATAATATCTGTGGTAATGCCGATATCGGGCATCGCTTTGCGGAGTTTTTCTATCGTTTGGAGATATTTTGCACTGTCGTAGCGTCTGTTCATATTGGCAAGCACTTTGTCAGAGCCCGCTTGAATGGGAAGATGCAAATTGTTGCAAATCTTGTCAGAGTGCGCCATTGCGTCGATAATATCGTCGTTTAGATCCTTTGGATGCGAAGTCATAAAACGCACGCGGAATTTACCCTCGATTTTGTCGATTTCTCTCAATAAATTGGCAAAATTCACGTTGGGATCGTCTACGTCGTTGCCGTAGGAATTGACGTTTTGACCAAGCAAAGTTATCTCTTTGTAGCCCTCGTCGACGCACTTTTTCACTTCGTCGAGAACGCTGTTCATATCGCGCGAGACCTCTCTTCCGCGCACGTACGGCACTATGCAATAAGTGCAAAAATTGTTGCAACCGTAGATAATGTTTATCCACGCGTTGGGATAACTTGTCCTCGTTTGGGGCGTTTTTTCGTCTATTTCGAGGTAGTTTGCGGGTTGCTCGGTGTCGAAACAACGATACTTTTTGTCGCTTCTCTTCTTAACGCGAGCGCGCGAAGCAACCACCTTTTCGATTTCGTCTTTGAGTTCGGCAATATTGCGAGTGCCGAGCACGATATCGACGTACGGATATCTTTCTTTTAGGCTCTCTGCAACGCCGTCTTGTTGTGGCATACAACCAACGACCGCCAAAATGAGATTGGGATTGCGCTTTTTCTCGGCTTTTGTTACGCCGATGTTGCCGAGCGCTCTTCTCTCTGCCGTGTCACGAATACAACAAGTATTGAATACGATAACGTCGGGATTACCGTTTGCCGGACAATCGGAATATCCCATATCTTCGAGTATTCCCGCGATTTTCTCGCTTTCGTGGACGTTCATTTGACAGCCGTAAGTGTTGACTTTATAAAACATAATTCTTCCTTTGTGCTACGTTACTATGCGTGCGCGCGTTGCGCGTTAATTCTTCAAAAAACTATTATACATAAAAATAGCGCATAAAACAATAATAATTTTGATGAAAAAACGACCAAAAATCAAAAATCTTTTGAACAAGGAACAAAAACGCTCCAAAAAGAAGAAAATTATCCTTTCGGCACTGCTTGTTTTGGTGCTTTTGCCAATTGTCGGAACGTTGCTTGCGGTGGCAGGTTTCGCTATTTGGGCAAACGGTGTGAGCCTTGACAAAAACCTCTTGCCAACCGCAAGTGCAAAACCCGTTTTTTACGATATAAACGGTGAGAAAATCGAGTATCTAACCGATGATTATGTGCTTCCCGAGCAAATTCCCGATGACCTCAAAAACGCCTTCGTCGCACTTGAAGACAAGAGGTTTTACTCCCACAAAGGTTACGATATTATACGTATCGGCGGTGCAATCGTAAGCAATATCAAGTCTCGCTCCGTCAAAGAAGGTGCGTCGACGATAACTCAACAACTCGTAAAAAATACGCATTTGAGCAACGAACGCACCGTGGATAGAAAACTTAAAGAAATCGCAATTGCGCGAAAAATTGAAAAAGAATATTCAAAAGACGAGATTTTGGCAATGTATTTGAGCGTCATATACTTCGGAAACGGCGCGTACGGCGTAAAACAAGCGTCAAGATTGTATTTTGACAAGGAAATATCCGATTTATCTTTGAAAGAATGTGCAACGCTTGCGGGTGTCGTGAAAAACCCCCGTAAATACTCCCCTTTTGCCAAAGAGGAAGATTGCATAGCGCGTCGCAATCTCGTGCTTTCCGTTATGCAAAATGAAGGATATATTTCGCAAGAAAGTAGAGATTTGGCGTCAAATTCCCCTCTCGATAAGGCAAAAGAAGGCAAATTAAACAAATCGCAAAAGAAATATTGCGATTATTATATCAAAAAAGCCACCGACGAAGTGTGTAATATGCTCGGCATAACCAAATATCAGCTCAACAATTCTGGATACGAGATATACACCAATCTCGACGTAAATTTGCAAAAAAACTTATTCGACAACGCCAATAATTCGCAATTTTTCGAGAGCGAAGACGTACAAAGCGTACAAATCGTGGTAGACAACAAACAAAACGCCATTATTGCGTGTTATTCCTCTCTCGGTTACGATATAAAACGACAAGCGGGCTCGGTTATGAAGCCTATTGCGGTATACGCACCCGCAATCGATATGAATTTAGTGTCCCTTGCAACTCCCGTCATTGACGAGAAAATCGACTTCGGCGGTTATTGTCCGTCAAACTTTAACGACAAATATTACGGAGAAACGACAGTAAGAGACTCAATCAAAAAGTCAATGAATAGCGTTGCCGTAAAGACGTTAAGTTACGTCGGATTGCCCAAAAGCGCCCAATACATTTCCAATTTTGGCGTAAATTTAGAATACTTTGACCAAAATTACGCCCTTGCACTGGGTGCAACGGCAAACGGTGTGTCCCCTATCGAGATTTGCTCGGCGTATACGGCACTTGCAAATAACGGTATATACAAAGACAATTCTTTCGTCAAATACGTAGTAACAAACGGCAATAAAATATATATCGACAGTCAAACTCCGAGTCGCGCCGTGGTGAAATCGTCGACTGCAAGCATTATTACGAGTGCACTTTCCGATACGGTAAAAGACGGCACGGCACGCACGCTTTCCGCACTTCCCTTTGAAGTTGCCGCAAAAACGGGTACTGCCGAGCGCGCGGACGGCAAGAACAGTGACGCTTGGTGTATCGGATACAACGATAATTACACCGTATGCGTTTGGCACGGTTCGGACGACGGAACGAGCGAGCGTGGAGGAGGATATCCCGCAATGAACAACAAAAAGATATGGCAAAGTATAAACGCCTATCAATCGCAACCGAAATCTCTCTCGTATTGCAATGAAGTCGAATGGAAAGACGTCGATACCTACGCAAGCAAAAAATATAAACAAGTTATGCTTGCAAGTCAAAATACCCCGATAGAATATAGAAAAAACGAAATATTCCCCATAGACGCAAACGTTGAGACGTCGCATTGTTTCGACGAAGTGGAAGATTTTGATTTTTCGCTTTGTGCCAACGCAAACAGAGTGCAAATAACCCTCGATACGCAAGATATCTACACTTATAAGATTTATCGTGAGGATTTTTACGGCAAAAATCTCGTTTGCATCGTACAAGGCAACAGCGAGCAAAAGACGATATACGACACTCCTCTTGCGTTTTTCGACGTCGTAACATACACTGTCGAGTGTGAGATATCCTCAAATGCGGATATAAAAAAGTCGTCAACGAAACTCGTTTACGTTGACGACCTATTCGATAACGGGTTTGATAATATCGATAACAACGATAATTTCGATAATCAAGACGAAAATCAACGGGAGGAAGATTTTGACTATCTTGACGATAACCAAAACGAAGAATATGAAAATATTGACGAGCAATCGTAAAGATTACATAATTTCTATACCCTCGACTGCTTTTTTGACGAGCGCGTCGATGTCAATTGCTTTTTCCGCTTCTCTTACTCTGTCGAGTTTGGGGTGAATTGCGGGGTTCTTGGGCAAGAATATCGTACAGCAGTCTTCAAACGGCTCGATTGACGTCTCATAAGTGCCGATTTTTCTTGCAAGAGCCATCGTTTCTTCCTTGTCGAACGCAACGAGCGGACGGAAAATAGGAAGTCCCGCGCAATCTTCGGTTGAAGTCATACTCTCAACCGTTTGCGAAGCGACTTGTCCGAGGCTTTCACCCGTGATTATTGCCTTGCACTCGGTGTTGTTGGCAACTATGGTTGCGATGCGCATCATAAATCTACGCATAATCGTAATCATAAATTCCGCGGGGCAAACTCTGTGAATTTCCATTTGAATTTCGGTGAACGGCACTATATAGAGCTTGATATCCGTCGCGTATTTGCTGACAATATTGCGAAGTTCGACCACTTTTTCCTTTGCTCTTTCCGAGGTATACGGCGGTGAGCAAAAATGTATTGCGCAGAGTTTCATACCTCTTTTTGCCATCATATACGCCGCAACCGGAGAATCTATACCGCCCGAAAGCAACATAAGACCTTTGCTCGAACAACCTACCGGAAGACCGCCCGCACCGCTTATGACGTCGCTAAATACGAAAGAATAGCCGTTTTCTCTTATATCGACCATAAAGTCGTAGTCAAAAGCGGTCAAATCCACTTTGAAGTGAGTGTTGGCAAGCACCACACCGCCGAGTTCCGCCGCGATTTCGTAGGACGGTTTGGGGATACGCTTGTCGGCGCGCTTGACGGTTACGCGGAATTTGGCATTTTTAAGCACGCACTCTTCCTCTGCTCTCACGGCAACGTCTTTGAGGCACGCTTTGATATCGCAAAAGCCTTGATCCGCTTTTGTTTCCACCTTGTATGCAACGGAGAGCGAATAGATGCCGAACACTTTTTTGAGTCTGTCGACAATCTCGTCCTCGTCGTCCAAATCGTAGTTTTCAACGAAATATCTGCCTTGCGAGCGCGTAAAATCGCACCCGATTCCGTAAAGTGTGTGCTTAATGTTCTTTATGAGCAAACTCTCGAAATAGTCGCGATTTTTGCCTTTCAAAAAGATTTCGCCGTAGCGGATTATTACAACTTTGTCCATAATTTACCTTTATATTCTTGTGTAATTAGTAAGTTTTTCGAGGCTTGATTTTATCGCAGACACGATATAGTCCACGTCCTCGATATCGTTTTCGTACGAAGTGCTGAAACGGATAATTCCGTCCCTATGGCTGTCGTCAAGACCGAGCAAGGACTTGAACCTACTCTCGTGATGAGACGAGCAAGCCGAGCCTATGCCGACCAATATTCCCTTGTCTTCGATATCGTGCAAAAGCACTTCACCGCGCACGTTTTTGAACGCAACGGTGAGAATGTTGGGAGCGCAGTTTTCGCTCGGAGATATAACCGCGATATCGTCGATTTGAGCTTGAAGTTTGTCAAGCAACGCTTGTTTGAAAGCGGTTTTTCTTGCGATATCGTCCGCAAAAGATGCGGTGCAACGCTCTACTGCGTCGGCAAAGCCCAAAATATTCGGCGCGTTTTCCGTGCCCGAGCGGAAGCCTTTTTCTTGTCCTCCGCCGTACAAAAGCGGTTTAATAGACGTGCCTTTTTTTACAAACAAACCGCCAATACCCTTCGGTCCGTGTATTTTGTGAGACGAAATCGAGTACAAATCGACGTCGAGCGCACGCAAATTCACTTTGATTTTTCCAAACGCTTGTACGCCGTCGCTATGGAATATGGCGTTTGGCGCAACTTTTTTGGTGAGTTTTACGAGCCTTGCGATATCGTTGATCGCGCCCGTTTCGTTGCTTACGTGCATAATCGACACGAGCGACACGTTTTCGTTGAGTAATTTCTTAAATTCGTCAACGTCGACCGAACCGTCCGTCTTGATAGGTGCAAATACCACCTCGTAACCTTGCGCGGAAAGTTGATTTGCACCGTTTATAATGGCGTCGTGCTCACCGAGACCGACGATAACCCTGCTTCCCTTTGCCTTTCTCGTGCAAAAAAGCGCGGTATTGTCCGACTCCGTTCCGCCCGAGGTAAAATACAATTCTCCGTCGGGTACATGGAGCGCACTCTTTATGCTATCCCTTGCGTTCTTGATTTTGACTGACAGTTTAACCGACGGTTTGTAAAGCGCGGACGGATTGAAAAAATCGTCTATGCTCTCGTTCATAATCATAGACGCGGTTTCGGGATATATTCTCGTCGTCGCGGCGTTGTCAAGATAAATCAATTTTTCCATTTTTAGATTATCTAAACACATATTTGCGTTGTATTTCACAGTTTTATTTTTCTTCGGTTTGCACTTTCGCATTCTTGATATTTTCCATTATGAGTGCAACCATATACTCGTCGGGAGTAAAAAGCACCTTTTGGCTTATGCCGGTATCTTCGGGTAAAAACACGATTTGATACACACCCATATCGTACGCTTTATTGCAAAACATGATATCGAAAGTTTTGCTATAATCGATGACGTCGACTTGACTATTACAACAAACGACGTCTTCACCTTCGACTTTGTCGTGATATAAATCGTCCATAATGCCGAAACTCGTCACGTCCTTAAACAAGAGCGAAAGCACGACGGATTGTTTGTTGACGACGTCTTTTTTGACGATAACGAGGCGCGTAGGACTGACTTCGTATATATATTCCTTTGCGGTTTGGTTGTATACGTGAATACAAACGATGCCCCCGGCGAAAAACACGCCGAACGCAATCATAAAATACCAACTGTAAAATATGGACGTCACCACGAACCCGAGCGAAAACAACACGAGGAACATTCCCGTCCACTGCAAACGCTTTGCGTGATGGCTTACGTCAACTTCAACCGATTGCGAATAATTGTCAACCATTATTTCACCTTGTAGTAGTCGTCTTTTTTGACTTTAGTCGTGAGTTTTCCGAAGGACACTTGCGCTTCTCCGCGTTGATTGATTGCCACGAGTTTGCCCTTCTTTTGGAGTGATTTCACAAAAACGTTGTCACCGATTTTGAGCGGACTATCGTCGGGAACGTCATCGACGACCGCTTCTTTTTCGTAGTCTGCGGACATAGTTTCAAGTTGCTTGCGAAGTTTCCTTGCCTCGAACAAATCTTTGTCCTCGATTTGCGGTTTGTTCAAAATCTCTTTGATTTTGTCGAGCACTTCGTTGGCTTCTTCGACGCTGTTTTCGATGAGGCGTTTTGTTTCCTTGCGAATACTCTCGTCGAGTTTTTCGCGCTTTTCTTCAATACGTTTCTTCTCGATTTGCGCGTCTTTGAGTGCTTTTGCGGCGTTTTCTCTATCGATAGACGCCTCGTTTACGAGCTCCGCCGCTTTCATACGCGTCTGCTCGGCAGCGGTCAAAACGTTGTCGAATTGGCGTTTTTCTGCGGATATTTTGCTCTTCGCGCTGTTGATGATATCCTCTTTCAAGCCGAGTTTTTGCGCGATTGCCAAAGCGTTGGACGCACCGATTGCACCCATAACCAACTTATAAGTGGGTGAAAACGTCTCGGAATTGAATTCCATAGAAGCGGCAACGACGCCGTTCGTTACGAGCGCAAACTCTTTGAGGTTGTTAAAGTGCGACGTTATAAGCGATTTGCACCCCACTTTGAGCAAATGTTCGGCGATACTTACGGCAAGCGCCGCGCCTTCACCGGGATCGGTACCCGCGCCGAGCTCGTCGAAAAGCACGAGCGACTTTGGCGTGATAATATCCAAAATTCCGATGGTATTTTTGATATGCGACGAGAACGTTGACAAACTTTGTTGTATGCTCTGCTCGTCTCCGATATCGCTGTAAACGCCGTCGAATACGGATATATCCGCTTGTTTTGCCGGCACGTAAAGTCCGCTCATTGCCATAATCGTACAAAGACCGACAAGTTTGAGCGTAACGGTTTTTCCGCCCGTGTTCGGACCTGTGATGAGCAACATTTTGTCGTCTTTTTCGAGTTGCAAGGACACGGGAACGACTTTGTGCGCGTCGATAAGCGGGTGTCTACCGCCTCTAATGCGCACGTAGCCCTCGTCGTTGAGCGTAGGCCTAACCGCCTTATACTCCCTTGCAAGTTGCGCTTTTGCAAATATCATATCGAGATCGACAATATTTTGATACGACCACGATATGTTGTCTGCGCTTCCCATAATAGTCGACGAGAAATTGCGCAAAATACGCTCGATCTCAAGTTGCTCGTTGACGAGTTCCACTTTGAGTTCGTTGTTGAGCTCCACCACTTGCATAGGTTCTACGAAAAGCGTTGAACCCGAAGCGGATTGATCGTGTACGAGTCCGGGAATCGAACCTTTGAAGTCGCTTTTGAGCGGAATAACATATCTATCTCCGCGCATCGTTACGATGCTGTCTTGCAAATATTTGGAATATTGCGGTGACGTTATGAAAAGTTGCAGTTTGGTGCGCACGTTGTCGTTGAGTTTGCGTATTCTAATACGTATTTGTCTCAATTCTGCCGTAGCGTTGTCCGCAACTTCCGTTTCGCTCAAAAAGTCCTCGAAAATGCTCTTTTCGAGAGGTTCGTTCTCGTAAAGTCTGCTTGCGATATCGTATAAAATAGGGCAATCTTTGACGTTGGTCAACGTTTTTTTGATTTTGTGCGCAACGCGAAGCGACCTTCCTACCTTCAAAATATCCGCAATGGAAAGCACCGCGCCCTTCTTGGCTTTTATAAGAATATCGGCAACGTCATCAACTGCAAAATTGGGAGAAAGCGAGTATTCAAACAACACTTTATCCGCTTCCGCCGTTTCGTTGAGTGCGTCGTCGGCTTCGCTTATGGTCTCGAAGGGAACGAGGCTTTTTGCCTTTTTCTTCCCGCCTTGCGATTGAGCAAAATCGCTCAATCTTGCAAGTATTTGCGGATATTCGAGAGTGTTTAGACTTTTTGCGTCAAACATAATATTTGCCCTTAAAAGTTGTATTTTTATTTGATTTATCTTATCTTTGCACCGACTTTGCGTTTGAGGACTGAAAGTATCTTTGCCATTTCCGTTGCGATTTCGTCATCGGTGAGAGTGCGTTCGAGCGACGAGAATGCAAAGCTCATTGCGACGCTCTTCTTGCCTTGACCGATTTGGTCGCTCTTGTAGGTATCGAATACCTTTGCGTCGGTGAGATATTTGATTTTTGCGCCGAGAACCGCGTCCGTCATATCTCCCGCAAGCACGCTATCGTCGACTACGACGGCAAGGTCGCGCTCGATGATCGGGAACTTGGAGAACGGAGCAAACTTGCTCTTTTCGAGGCGTTTCTCGTCATAAATCTTGTCAATAGAGATTTCCGCGACGTACAATCTGAAATTGTCGATGCCGTAGTTGTCCGCAACGTCGGGATGAACTTCACCGACGAAGCCTACACTGTTACCGTCGACAATAATCTCCGCGCCTCTGCCCGTATGCAAATACGGTCTCGTGGAGCGCACGTATTTTTCGTTGATATGGAGCGCCTTGAACGTCTCTTCGAGTGCGCCTTTAATCGTGAAGAAATCGACGTCTTCACCGTACATACCGATGCAAAGTCTGCTCTCTTCGTACGGCAATTCTTTGAGCGGAAGCTCTTTTGGCAAATACACGTTTGCGACCTCGAAGAGTTTTGCGCCCTTGTTGAAGTGCGTGATATTGTAGCACATCGTTTCAATCATACTGTACGTAAGCGTGGTGCGCATAACGCTCAACGCCTCACCGAGCGGATTGACGAGTTTGATTGCCTTGCGAGCGGTATCGTCCTCGTCGAGATTGAGTTGCGATACGAATTTCGGTGACGTAAACGAGTACGTTACGCTTTCCGACAAACCGCACGCGCAGAGCGTGTTTTTGATGATATTGACAAACTTCAAATTGTCGGGAATACCGCCCTTGGTGAGCGTCGCGTATTCAAACAACGTCGGTTTGATATGATTGTAGCCGTAAACACGGATAAATTCTTCCGCAATATCGTTTACTCCGACGATGTCTTCTCTGTCCTCTTTGACCTTTGCGATAAGGCACTTATCACCGTCAACCACTTCGATACCGAGTCTTTCGAGTATTGATACCAAAGCGGATTTGGGCACTTTGCAACCGAGGATTTCTTGAAGTTTTCTCGTGGTGAACTGGATTTCACGCACTTTTTGATAGTCGACCTTGACGTCGATTATTCCTTCGACGATATCGCCCGCGCCCATTTGATAAACGAGCGTCAAAGCGCGTTTCAAGCCGTACTCTTGCGATGCAAAGTCGATACCCTTTTCAAATCTTGCGGAGCTGTCCGAGCGCAAGTTGAGAGCGCGAGAAGTGCGTCTTACGTTGTCGCGAGCAAACTTTGCCGCCTCGAAAACGACTTCCGTCGTGTCTTGTTGAATACCGCTGTTTTCACCGCCCATAATGCCGGCAACCGCAACGGGCTTGTATGCGTCGCAAATTACGAGCATACTGTCGTTCAACGTGTTTTGCTTGCCGTCGAGAGTCTCGATAGTCTCACCGTTCTTTGCGTTGCGAACGACGATTTTGTCGCCTTCGAGTTCTCTCTTGTCAAAGGAGTGCATCGGTTGACCGATTTCGGTAAGCACGTAGTTGGTGATATCTACGATATTGTTGATCGGACGGATACCCACCGCGCGCAATCTCGATTTTATCTTTTGCGAGGACGGGAAAATCTTGATATTCTTTACGCCTGCCGCCATATATCTGGGGCAAAGTTCTTGATTTTGCACGTCAACGGTCACCATATCGGTGACTTTTGCGTCGATATTGCTGACCTTATAATCGATTTCGGGTTCTCTGCAAGAGGTTTTGAGAGCAACCGCGACTTCTTTTGCCATCTTGTAAATGCTGTTGCAGTCGGGACGGTTTGCCGTGACGCTCACGTCGAGAATAATATCGTCGTGTCCGAGTGCTTTGAGTGCGTTTTGTCCGAGAGTCGTGCCCTCTTCAAAGCGGATAATGTCACCCGTCTTTTGATTTTGCACGTCGTCTTCCGTTACGCCGACTTCTTCGAGTCCGCAAAGCATACCTTCACTGACCACTCCGCGAAGTTCACCCTTCTTGATGTCGTGACCGTCCGCAAGGTGTGCGCCGTCAAGCGCAACCGCGATAGTCTCTCCGCCCTCGACGGGAACGTTGGTGACAACTTGTATCGTCTTGTCTCCGATATCTATTTGCGTAACGCGCAAACGGTCGGCGTTGGGATGCTTGTCCACTTTGACGATTTTGCCGACTACGACGTTGGTCGCTTGTTTCTCTTGATATATGATTTCTTCCACTTCAAAACCGATTGCAACGAGTTTCTTTGCAAGCACATCGGGTTTGACGTCGATATCTACGTAATCTTTAAGCCACGAAATAGGAACTAACATACCTTTGCCCCCTTAATTGAATTGTTTAAGAAAACGCACGTCGTTTTCATAGAGCATTTTGATGTTGGGAATACCGTATTTTATCATAGCGATACGGTCGATTCCGAATCCGAATGCAAATCCGCTATATACACTGCTGTCAATTCCGCACATATCCAAAACGGCGGGATTTACGATGCCCGCGCCGAGGATTTCAACCCAGCCAGTGCCCTTGCAAACACGGCAACCTTTGCCGTGGCACATAGAGCAAGTTACGTCCACCTCGACCGACGGCTCCGTGAACGGGAAATACGACGGGCGCAAACGCACCTTGGTGTCCTTTGAGAATATCTTTTCCGCAAAAGTTTGCAAGCAACCTTGCAAATCTCCCATCGTGATATGTTTGTCAATCGCAAGACCTTCAAATTGGTTGAAAATGGGACTATGCGATGCGTCGTCGTCGCTTCTATATACTTTTCCCGGCGACACGATGCGGATAGGCGGTTGTTGGCTTTGCATAATTCTTGCTTGAACGGCAGATGTTTGCGTACGCAAAACGACGTTGTCGTTGACGTAGAACGTGTCTTGCATATCTCTTGCGGGGTGATCTTTGGGCACGTTGAGCAATTGGAAGTTGTACAAATCGCTCTCGATTTCAGGACCTTCCGCAACGGTAAATCCCATACCCGTAAATATATCTATAAGCTCGTTTTTGATAAGCGTGAGCGGGTGCAAAGTGCCGACGCCCAAACCGTTTGAGGGCAACGTTACGTCGATTTCTTCGACTTTGAGCCTTGCAAGTTTCTCTTCTTGCACGATTTTCGCACTCTTTTCGTTGAGCGCACCTTCCACGACTCCTCTCAACTCGTTGACGAGTTTACCCATATTGGGGCGTTCTTCTTTGGGAACGTTTGCCATATCTCTCATAAGCAAGGATATTTCACCGCTTTTGCCGAGATATTTGACTCTGACGTTATTAAGTTCCGCGGAATTGGTTGCGTCTGCAATCATTTGCAAAGCGGAATTTTTGATGCCGTCCATCTTTTCTTTCATAAAATACTCCTGACAAAACTTGCACTAGCGCTTGCGTGTGCGTGTGATAACTAAAAAATAATAACAAAACAAAATATAATAGTCAACAAAATATGAAAAAACGCCTCAATTAAGCGCATTTTTCGCTCGTATTTTTATAAAATTCGGCATAATCGAAGCGTCCTCATTCAATCTTTTTATTTGTTCGTCGAAATAAACAAACGTTATTCTTTCACGACGACGGTTATATCGAGAGGCTTGTCGGCAAGTTTTATAATGTGTGTTCCCTTGATTTGCGTACTTCCGAGATATATCTTTTCTTCCACGCCTTTTAGAATTTTCACTCTATGCGTGGTATCTTTCGATTTGAATGCAACGTCCGCACTCACTACGTTTTGCGGTAAATGCGGGGACAATCGCAAAACGTCGTTTTGTACCGACAAACCGAAATTTATCGTTGAAAACTTATATATCGGCTCAAATGTATTCTCGAAATCAATGATTTTTGAAATACTTTTCTTCTTTTTAGCCTCTTTTGCGTCGTCAAAGCATATCTTCATAAATATGTCAGAACGCAATGCCGACGCGAGCATAGATAGATTTTGACGTTGAGATATGACGCAGTATTTTCTATTTAGTAGCGAATTACGCCACACTTTTGAGTGCCCTGCGGACGACGTTGTCATATACTTCTCCGCTCTTATCGCGTACATAAACTCGTCGAGATTTTCCTTATCCGAGAGTTTTGAAAACAACGAAAGAAAATTGATTTTTTGCGTTTCCGTCGCGTTTGCAAAACTATCGAATTTATCGAATATTTCAAGCGGAGAATAATGTACGGAAAAATCGTAATATAATACACTTTGCACGCTGTCGAGCAAATGTACGTACTTTGTGTAGATATTGTCAATCGTATCGACAAAAGATTTTTGGTGCGCTTCACCGCTATAACACGCGCTTATCGCACACAAACTCAAAAACAGTTTTGACTTTGAATACGCCTTATATTTTTTGTTGAGTAATGCGTTTCCGTCGTCGTTTACGTACTTTTTAGCGATTTTCATAACTTTTGTCAACGTTTTTAAGTCGTCGAATACTAAATACGCCTTTTCAAGCAACACGTACAAAAACGCCTCTTTCATATACGAAATCTCGCCGAAAGTTATCGTCCTGATTTTATTTTGCTCGTCAAATAGAGTTTTCACTCTATCGGCAATAAATATATAATCTGAACTTTCAAGGCAAAATCTTGCAAGTTTTACGCATCTCGGCTCACTATCTACGCTTGCAAAATCCGCAAGACGAGAATAATCCGCCTTCAAAAGCGGTTGCAAAAGCTCCTTATTTTCAAGAAAATCGTCAAATATCCCCTTATACTTTTTGTTTTTGAGGGTAAAAAGCGCAAATTTTATATGCCTTTTATAAAATTTATCGTTGACCGTTCCGCACTCCTCGGGCAACGGCATAAGTCGCACCAATTCCTTGCAAGCGGAATTATACTCCGTTTCACCGAGCTTCTTTGCGTATTTATCGCGCGGTTTTTCACGCGTAAGTAAGTATATGACGAAGAATACCGCCACCGTAACTATCGTAATTGCATAAACCATACGTTATTTATTGCCTATATTTCGTTTTTTAGTAAGAAAATGGCGCAATATTTATTGGAAAAATGCAATTTAAAGTCGTTAGAATACCGTTTTACAAAAGAAAAAAGAAGGCTCTTGCACCTTCTTCTTTCATAGCGAGATTAGTCTGTAAGCCGAGTTCTGTGTTTGACGGTCATCTATCTAGAACGTACATTTCTGCACGTTTCAAGCGATGTGGGGAACTTTGCGGGCCACTTTTTCGCGTTCCCGATCTTGCATCGAGTGGGGTTTACATCGCGCATTGTCGCCAAATTGCGGGTGAGCTCTTACCTCGCCTTTCCATCCTTACCGAAAAATCGGCGGTATTTTTCTGTTGCACTGTCCTTGAAGTCGCCTTCACCGGGAGTTACCCGGCACCCATGCCCTGTGATGCTCGGACTTTCCTCAAATATTTCATGCGACCGTCCGGCTAACTCGCATATAGATTAAAGCACATTTATATAAAAAAAGCAAACGAAATGGGCATTTTGCTCTCGTTTGCCTGTGATATTGCTTTTATTTCCCAAATATGATACTTGGTTATTTTGCAATACTCTCTTTGTATCTTTGCGCCCACGCTTTCATCTCGTGCGCGTGAGGTACGGCGTATTTGCTATAATCGTTTCCGCCGATAAGTCTTGCCACCTCGTCCGTATCGTCTTCGAGCAAGTCGATGTGAGTAAGCGTTTTTCCGTTTTGAGTTGACTTTGCAATGAGATAATGGCTGTCCGCCATAGCGGCAATCGAAGGCATATGCGTCACGGCAATGACTTGTCTATTGCGCGATATATTGCACATTTTCTCGGATACAACAGCGGAGATATTGCCGGAAATTCCGGTATCTATCTCGTCGAATACCATCGTTCCGATGCCGTCTATGCCCGCAATGATATTTTTGAAAGCGAGCATAAATCTCGACATTTCACCACCGGAAATGATTTTTGCAAGCGGTTTTAGAGGTTCACCGACGTTAGGCGATATCAAAAATTCCACGCTATCGGCACCATTAGCACCGATTTCGTCGGGAACGTCGGTAGTTGCAATATCCACTTTGAAAGTAGATCCGTTCATACCCAAATCGCAAAGTTCTTTGGTGATATCCTTCTCGAATTTCTTTGCGACTTTTTGGCGGAGCGCGGTAAGTTTTTGCGCGTCATCCACGAGATCTTTTTGAGCGGATTTTATCTCTTTTTCGAGTTTTTCGACCGTTTCGGAAGCGTTGGCAAGCATATTTGCTTCTTCGGTTGCGTTTTGATAAAACTTTTGCAAAGCGTCCCAATTTCCGCCGTATTTATGCAATATCGTGCGCACGAGTTCAAGCCTTTCTTCGATTTTTTCGGCGGAACGCGCATCGAAGTCCAATCTTTCAAGCATATCTTCCAGAGTATCGCTTATATCGGCAATCTCGACCTTTGCACTGTCCAACCTATCGGTGAGCGGTGCGATTTGATCATCATAACTTGATATGGAATTGAGCAAAGACGAGCAATTTTTGATAGACGCGCTCACGCTCGACGAGTCGTATCCGTCAAGTATGCGCTTTGCATCCGACAATGCGGAAAGTATTTTTTCCATATTGCGGATACGCTTGCGTTGCGCCAAAAGTTCCTCTTCTTCACCGTCTTTGACGTCCGCTTTCTCGATTTCTTCTATTTGATAAGTAAGCACGTCAAGCTTGCGTTCTCTCTCGCTTGCGTCACCGAATTTGGCAAATTCGTTTTTGAGCGACACGTATTTTTTGTGTGATTTATAGACGGTTTCTTTTGCTTTTTCAACCGCACTTTCACCCATATCGTCAAGCAATTTGATATGGTTGGAGCTTTTTAGCAAAGATTGGTGTTCGTGCTGTCCGTGAATGTCCACCAGCATTTCCGTCAATCCTTTTAGGATTGAAAGCGTGGAAATTCTGCCGTTTATACGGCACTCGTTTTTGCCGTCAACCGTCATTTTACGGCGCAAAATAAGCACGTCTTCGGCTTCTATTCCCAAATCGTCGAGATAATCCTTGACGTTTGGCGTAAGATAGTCCTCGAATACCGCTTGCACCACCGCTTGATCCGTGCCGTAGCGTATAAGCGATTTGTCCGCTCTTTCGCCCAATACAAAATTCAGCGAGTCTATGATTATAGACTTGCCCGCGCCCGTTTCACCGCTCAAAACGTTGAGCCCGTTTGAAAGCGACAATTCGAGTTTGTCGATTAGTGCGATGTTTTCAATTGATAATTGAGAGAGCATTTTGGTCTTTAATAACTTTTAGCTGAAAAGTCTGTTTGCTTCAAGCAAATCTTCGAGTCTACGGCGCACCGTGTCAACGTGTTCCACTCCGTCGACTGCAACGAATATGGTATTATCACCCGCAACTACGCCCAAAACCTCGTCGTATGCGAGTTTGTCGATAAGTTCTGCGGCAGGACCTGCGCTACCCACTTCCGTACGCAACACGATAAGATTGCCTGAACTGCGTATGGAAATAACCGTATTCTTGAACATATTGAGATATTTGTCTGCGGCGTTGGTCTCTTTTTGTTGTTGAGCGGCGTATTTATAATGTCTGCCGTCGCTTGCGAGCGTCTTGATGATGCCCATATCTTTGATGTCGCGAGATATAGTCGCTTGCGTAACATTGAAACCTTCTTGACTCAAATAATCTACAAGTTCTTCTTGCGTATCGATATCGTGTTTGGATATAATATCCAAAATTTTGAGTTGACGATTTGCTCTTGCCATAATTATCACCTTATCCTTTGGATTTACCGTGAGGTAACTCCCCATCTGTTCATCTTTTGAAGTAGTTTTTTATAAAAATCATCGCTGTTTGCAATGATAAATTTTGCTTTGTTTTCGGATTTTTTCACGACGATTTCGTCTCCGTCTTTTGCGCCCAAAATAAACTTTCCGTCCGCAAAAACGCTTGCCGTTTCACTGCCGTGAAGCGAAAGAACAATCTTCGAGTTTGCGTCCACTACGAGCGGACGAGAATGAAGCGAGTGCGGGCAAATCGGATTGACAGTAAGCGCGTCAACGCTCGGAGCGACGATAGGACCTCCCGCCGAAAGCGAATACGCCGTCGAACCCGTCGGAGACGCTACGATTGCGCCGTCGCTATGGTAGCAATCGACGAAGTTGCCGTCTATAAACAAGTCAACGTATATAGGTCTCGAAGTCGCGCTTTTTATCACGACCTCGTTAAGCGCTTGAAAATCGTTGCCGTTCACGCTTCCGCAAAGAAGCATCCGCTCCGCGCATTTGCGCTCTTTTAGGGCGTTTACGATATTTTTTGCGCTCTCGTTTTTCTCACAAGACGTCAAAAAACCGAGATTGCCGAGATTTACGCCAAAGAAGGCGATGTCCGTGCCTTTTGCCCCTCGAACGGCTTCAAGCATAGTTCCGTCACCGCCGAAAACCACCGCAATCGAAGTGCCGTCTTTGTATTCCTCACCGACTTTAAGCTCGTATACGTCAAAATCGCCGTCGTTTGTTATCTCGTCAACGATGGCAATACGCTCTTTTATATCGGTCAAGCCCGCTTTTGTAACGATTGCAACTTTTTCTTTCATTTATGCGTATTATACAACTTTTCCCCTTTGAATACAAGTATAAAATGAATATTTTATATACTATTTTGCAATTTTATGCATTTTTGTACTATGCATCAATGTGTTTGACTTTTTCGCTACTCGTTGTATAATAAAAATATGCTTGAAACTTTGATTTGTATATCCGGATTTGGCTCAAAACTTGTCGCGGGACTCTCGGGACTTATTTTTGCTATAATAATTGTTGTGTGCGTATTCTATGTCAACAACAAAAAATCCAAACCGTCTTATCCCGACACCAAGGTTGGCAAACAAGACCAAACCGCCGACGACGGCAAGAAAAAGAAATCCAAAAAATCCAAAGGTAAGGACGCCGATCCCGAAAATAGCGACAACGCAAACGCACAAACGGCTACCGATACGGAAACACCCGAAACAACGCCCAACACCGATATCGAAAAAAAATAATCTGTTTCAACGACAAATATCGATAATTTTTAAGACGATATCGCACGATATAAAAATCGATATTGCGCAATATCAAAAACTAAAAAGAGTGGCACGTGCCACTCTTACTTTTTCAAATCGTTTGATTTAACCGCAATAAATCGATTACGGCTTTTGCAAATATAGCAAATACTCGACGTTTTTATTTTCGTAGCGTATGGGTGAAATCGTCTCGCCTTTTATGACAAAACCGCAATCTCTGACATAATTTTTGACGTTTTCAAGGGCGATTTTTCGCAATTTTTCGCTCTTTACTATGCCGTTTTTGTTGAGTGCGGACTTGTCGAGTTCAAATTGAGGTTTGACAAGCACCACCGCTTCACCGCCGTTTTTCAATAGCGAAAACATAGAACCGAGCACGTATTTTAAGGATATGAAACTCAAATCACTGCACAAAAAATCAACTTGTTCAAGAGGCGGAAGCTCCCTTGCGTTTGCACGCAAAAACTTGACTTTTCCGCTATCTAACAATCTTTTGTCAAGAGCGCACTCCCCGACGTCAACCGCAAGCACTTCGTTTGCACCGTGCCTTAAAAGACAATCGGTAAAACCGCCGTTGGAGCATCCGATATCCGCGCAATACTTGCTCGTAACGTCGATATGCCACTCTTCAAACGCCTTTTCAAGTTTATACGCACCTTGCGAGGCAAAATTTTGATTGTCAAAAATCTCAACGACGTTGCTGTCGTCAACGTCCTCACCGCTTTTGGTAACCGCTTTTCCGTCGACGAAAACGTTGCCCGTTTTTATAAGGTTTTCGGCATAAGTGCGAGATTTTAGATTGAATTTGTCTTGTATATACTTGTCAAGTCGCATAATTTCAAGTACAAACGTCGTTGCGTTTTTTGATTATTTTGCTTTTTTATCCTTAGATTTTGCAGAAGTTGCCACGTTTTTATTATCGTTTTTATCAAATTTTTCGATTTTCTCGTTTTTATATGATTTGCTTGATTTGTCCGTTTTACCCGAATTTTCCGCCTTATCGGCTTTGTTTTTCTTGCGGATCTTCCGCTCTTCCTTTGAGAAAATTGCAAGTATGCGCGCTACGAACATTACAAAGTCTTTTGAATTGTCGATTGCAATCTTCTTCATAAACGCTTTACCGCCTATCGTCATTGCCGAGACGAGAGCGGACACCGCAATAGATACGACGATTTGCCACGTTTCTTGAAGAGATACGGTGATTTTGACGACGAGTGCCGCCGAGCAAGCACCCGATATAATACTGAAAATATCACCGATTATATCGTTGCACACACTCGATACGGTATCGCTGTTTTTGACAAGGTTTAACGCAGTTTTTGCGCCGTAAACCTTTCTCGAAGCCATCGATATGATAGGCGTTACGTCACACGAAGTCACCGCCACACCGATTGCGTCGAACAAGATACCCGTAAGCACGAGGAACGCAAGCAAAACGATAACCACGACAAGTTGGTCGGCGTTCTCTACAAGGTTGCTTATATATGAGAAAAACGCGGACAAAACAAGTGAAATTATAATGGCTTTTATCCACCAAAGGTTGCGTTTTTTCTTGGGCTTTTTCTTCTTGTCGGGATGTTCTGTTTTTGGTTGGCGCGCAGTTGCGACGTCGGTTGAAATTTTTTCAATTGTAACGGCATTTTGAGTATCTACCGCACCGTTTTGACCGTTTTGCGAAAAAGAAATACCATCGGAAGACTGCTCTTTCGATGGCAACGGTATATTGGAAGCGTCCGCTTCTTGTTGATTGAGATTATCCACGAAATACCTCAAATTTTCTTGCTTTGATGGTGGTGACAATTTGGGTAAACCTTGCGCCATAGGTTCGGTAGGATTTCCCTGCGTCGAAACTCGTCGTCGCCGTCCGAGAAGTTTCCTATTACTCGTCGCATCGTCTTTAAGAAGAAACCGAATCGCCACTTAGAGCGCACTATAATCCCCAGATTGCCTCAAAGAACAGTCTAGAAGATTTCCTTGACAGATTCCGCCCGCCCTTATCTTTTTTTGCAACGTACATTTCATCGGGCAATCACCGTCGCGTATTGGCCATACGAAAAGGCGTGATCCCTAATCCCTATACGTCACTCAAAGCAGGCTACACTGTACACAGCATTTTTACACCGCATATCAGGTTTCACCCCAGTCAGTAGACAGTTTTTACATTGCCCACCGAGTTGGGTCTCCACGGAAATTGGTACGGGGTTTGCATGCCGTTGCAAGCCGCCCAAAAACCTTAACTCCCAGCAACAGCCCCAATTTGGGCAAAAGAAGCCGTCACCAGAAACTTCATCGATATGCCCTTCGGCGATATTTTACCCCCGCCTCCGAGTCGGTGGAATCTGACTAGAATACTGCACCACCATTTAATTATATTATACACATTACAATAAAAATGTCAAACAAGACTGCAAAATACTGCAAAATAGACCACATGTAAGGCAAAAATCGTGTAAAATCAACTGTTTAGCGTAACTTCGTCAAGTTCTTCGAGGAACGCGTCAACTCTTGCCTTGCTTCTTCTCGTTAGCGCAAGCAAATCGCAAAGCGGAAGATTTGACAAATTCTCGTCGGCATAAGATTTGGCGTTTTTGAGCACTTCACCGTTCATTTGCAAGTCGAAAATAGGCGTAGTCGAACGACCGCTTTGTCTCGTGCCGATAAAATCGCCTGCTCCGCGCATAGCAAAATCCGCCTCGGCAAGATACTGTCCGTCGTTGCACTTGCAAAGAATATCCAGTCTTTCCGCCGATTTTTCGCTTTGCGACGAAGAATGAAGATAGCAATGCGCTTCCGAGCCGTCCCTTCCGACGCGTCCGCGCAACTGATGTAGCGACGCAAGACCGAAACGATCGGCGTTGACAACCAAAATTTCCGTCGCTTTGGTGTCAATACCCACTTCGATAACCGTCGTAGCGACCAAAAGTCGAGTTTTTCCGCTCGAAAAATCGTTCATCGCGCATTCTTTTTCTTCGTTGGACAATTTGCCGTGAATAATCGATGTGGAATATTTATCTATAACCGCTTTATAATCGCGCGTAAAACTCTCAATCGAAGTCAAATCGTTACCCTCGGCATCTATGATTGACGGACAGACGATAAACGCTTGTTTTCCGTCATCTAACGCACTGCATACGCGAGATACGAGCACATCGAGGTCGTTTGAAACGGTGGTGATAACGTTGGTTTTTGCATCTTCGCGCTTTTCGATACGGGATATTGCGATATCGTCGTAAAAAGTCAACGCCATGGAACGAGGAATTGGCGTTGCGGTCATACTCAAAACGTCGCACGCGCCCTTCTTTTCGAGTTTTCCTCTCACGTTTACGCCGAACCGATGTTGTTCGTCGATAATCGCAAGCGTAAGATTGCGATATATCACGTCGTCGCTAACGAGCGCGTTAGTGCCGATTACGCAAGATATTTCTCCGCTTTTCAGCCCGTCAAGAATAGCTTTTCTTTGCGTGGAAGTTGTGGAACTTGTAAGAAGCGCGTACTTTATTCCGAGTTTTTGCGCAATAGGCGCCAACTTTTCTGCATGTTGTTTTGCAAGAATTTCCGTAGGTGTCATAAGCGCGCATTGCTTACCGCAAACCGATGCAAGATACATCGCAAAAAACGCAACCGCCGTCTTACCGCTTCCTACGTCACCGCTTATTATTCTCGACATCGTACGGGAAGATTTTACGTCGCTCAATATATCTTCAAACGCTTGCATTTGCGAGGGCGTCGGAGTGAATTTTAGCGCGGAAATATAGTCAACTATTCTAAAATCGGCTAAATTATAAAATACTTTTCTCTCTTTTTTGCCATTATTGCGCAGTTTTCTATAAATAGATAGCACGATTGCAATATCGAGCGAAGCAAGCGATTTCAACGCTCTTTCCGCAATATCGAGACTTTGAGGACGGTGCGCAAGCTCAAAACAAGTTGCCATATCTTTGTTGATTTTGGCAAGGCTTCCGTCGTACTTTATGTTTTGAAGAGTGTCGAGCGCGGAATAAACTATATTCTTGTAGGCGTTCTGCCCCATCACGTTTTTGAGAGGATATACGGTGTAAATACCGTCGAGTTTTGATATTTTCTCAATCTTTTCAAGGGACGGATTTACAACGTTGAGTGCGCCCCTGTCAGAAGCCAATCTCGTGAGCATTCTATAATTCTGCCCCGTTTGAAATCCGTCGTGCAAAAAAGGCATATTGAAAAACGTTGCTTTAAAATAAGTTTTGTTGTTTGAAAGATTGTCACTGAATGTGACGAAAAATGAGTGTTTGCCCCTCGGTGATACGTCACCGACCTTTTCCACTCTGCCTTCCAGCAAACAAAGTTGATTTTGCGGAGCGTCGAGAACTTTTACGGGACTTTGCAAATCAATATATTTTCTCGGCAAAAATGAAAAGACCTCGAACACACTGTTGATGCCAAGGTCGTGAAGTTTTTTCACCGTTGCGTCACCGACGCCTTTTATATCTTTGAGTTGCAACATATCATTCAGCCGAAAGTATGTAATAATAATGCGGTTGACCGCCTCTATAACACGCCGTTTCAAGCCAATCGTACTTATCGGCAACTTTTTGCATAAGCGAGTCCGCCTCTTCTTGCGTCACGTCTTGACCGAAGTATACGGACAACATATCTTTGCCTTTTGCAAGTTTGTCTATGGTGTCGAGCGTCGTTTGTTCGACATCCGAGCCTTTTGCGACCAACTTTTTGTCGCAAATGCCGATTATATCGCCCTCTTTGACGGAGAAACGGTTCATCCTCGTAGAGCGCACCGCGTGAGTGACTTCGGCACATTCAACACTCTTGATTGCCTCGCACATACTCTCGTAGTTCTCTTCCGGCGTGCTATCCGCGTCAAACATCAACGATGCGGAAATGCCTTGCGGCATATTTGTGGTCGGGATGACGAAAACTTGTGCCTTTGCAAGGTCTTTCGTTTGATTTGCGGCAAGAATTATATTGGAGTTGTTGGGCAATATAAATACGTTTTTGGCGTTTGCCTCGTTGACCGCTTTGAGGATATCGTCAACACTAGGGTTCATCGTTTGTCCGCCCTCGACGATAATATCCACCATCAAGTCTTTGAATATGTTTGCCATACCGTCGCCCGAGCAAATGGACACCATTGCGTAATCTTTGAGTTCCGCTTCCTCTTCAGGCTTGTCATTGGCGTGGATTTTGCGGTTTTGTTCAAGCATATTCTCGATTTTTACGCCGTCGAGCTCACCGAGGTTAAGAGCTGCTTTGAGCGCTCTGTCGGGGTGATTGGTGTGGACGTGCGTTTTTACGAGATCGGTGTCACCGATGACAAGCACGCAATCGCCTATCGTGGTAAGATAATCGCGATATTTGTCGATTGCAGCGTCCGTAACCTCGTTTTTGAGGTGCGTAATGAAGTATTCCGTGCAATACTGGAAGGTGATATGCTCGTAGTCGTTTTCAAGAGGATCGAATTCTCCGACGCTCTTGATCTCGGCAAAGTTCTTTTCTTCGACCTTGCCACCGCTTATGAGGACAAGTTCCTCTCCCACGAGCGTGCGATACATACCGTCAAACACCGTCACGAGCCCTCTACCGCCCGCGTCGACGACGCCCGCTTTTTTGAGGACGGGCAACATATCCGGCGTCTTTTGAAGAATATCTTCGCCCGCATCGATAACGCGCTTGAGGAATGTGGCAAATTCCACCTTCTTGCCTCTGCTTGCAGACACAGCCTCTTCCGCCATAACTCTCACAACAGTGAGAATAGTGCCTTCCTTGGGCTTTGTGACTGCACTATAAGCGATTTCCGTACCTTTTTTGAGACACTCGGCAAAAGTCTTGGGCGACAAATCCGCCTTGCCTTCGAGCGCGACTGCGAATCCTCTGAAAATTTGCGAAGATATAACACCGGAGTTGCCTCTTGCGCCTCTCAACGCGCCTTTTGAAAACGCCATTGCGATTTCGTCGATGAGCAAAGACCCGCAAGCGTTTGCCTCACGCATAGCCGATGCAAGCGTCAAGGACATATTCGTGCCGGTATCTCCGTCGGGAACGGGAAACACGTTGAGTTCGTCAACGATGGTCCTATTCATTTCGAGCGCTTTGACACCGCCCGCAAGCATCTCTTTGAATTTTAATCCGTCAATTCTATTCATTTTATCGTATAACCTTACACGCGGATACCCACGACGTTGACGTGGACGCGCTTCACGCGCATACCAGTAAACGTTTCAAGCGAGAACTTGACTGCATCCGCAAGGGACTTTTTTACTGCTTCTATATTTACACCCACTTTCAAAACGACGAACAACTCGACGTAAATAAGGTTGTCGACGGTTTGAACCACCGCACCTTTGCCGAGTTGCGATTTGCCCCAAAGTTGACCGATGTTATCGCTGAAACGACGCGATACCAAATCTACCACGCCATAACAGTCCTGAGCGGTATGGCTTGCAACTGTCTGCATAGCCTCTTCGCTGATGGAAATCTTGCCAAATTTGTTTGAAGTTGTAAGTGACATATCCTAACCTTTTTATAAATACTACTATAAATAAATATTTTTTGCAACTAAAACGTAAATTTTGTGCAAATCGGTTGCAAAATCCAAACGTATTTGATACAATATCAATCGTTCAAATTAGGAGGTACAGTTATGTCCAGAGTTTGTAGTGTATGCGGAAAAGGCAGAATGAGCGGAAACGCAGTCAGCCACAGCAACAGAAAGACAAGACGCAGTTGGGCTCCCAACGTCCAAAAAGTCAAAGTCAACACTCCGACCGGCGGTGTTGAAGACGTATATGTTTGCACTCATTGTCTTCGTTCAGGCAAAGTTGACAGAGCGTAATTGTCTCTAAATAGGTAGCAATCAAAGTTAGCCTTCCGAAAGGAAGGCATTTTTTTGTTGTAAGTTTTTACTGTTTCGCTTAATAACCGCACAAAATTATTATCGGTCTTACCTATCCGACGCTTGCATATACGTGCTACGCAAAGCCTAAACGTAAGCGGATATCATCTTATTCTTTCTTATCGGCGTTTTTCCGCTTTGAAAAAAATCTAAGTATCGCTTTTATAAACTTTGGCGGATTGATGCAAATAATCTTACTCATATCTTCACTCCTCGTTTTTGTACAAATTATGAAAACGCCCTCGTTTATGTTACACGATAATAAAAAATCGACGGTAAACGCCGATAATTTATTGCGCAAAAACGCTTGATTTTGCAGTTTTTTGCAACGCGTTTCATAACGTTGCAAGCATATCGATTGTTTGAAACAGATCGTTATATACGCAGTTCTACGGACACGATGCGTTTTAGCAGTTATGCATCGTCGCAATAGTCTGCTTCGGATCTTTCGAGTTGAACACCGCACTTCCCGCAACGGAGATATCTACGCCCGCTTCTTTGCAAGATGCGATATTGTCCTCAAACACACCGCCGTCCGCTTCGATGAGATATTTGTATCCGTTCTCCTTGCGGAGTTTATCACCCTTTCTCACCTTGTCGAGGCACTCGGGTTTGAAACTTTGTCCGCCAAAACCCGCTTGCACGGTCATAATCACGAGCAAATCGATTTGGTCGAGATACGGCACCGCTATATCGAAATCAACGTCCGCGTTGACCACGAGACCGCACTTTTTGCCTTTGGATTTGATGATATCGAGCGCACCTTGCACGTCTTCGGACGCATCCGGGTGAAAAGCTACAAAGTCCGCACCCGCATCGCAAAACGCGCCGACATACCTTTCGGGCTTGGTTATCATAAGATGCACGTCAACGGGCAAATCGGTGTTCTTTCTGATTGCCTTTATCATCGGCATACCGAAAGTTATATTTGGCACGTAAACGCCGTCCATTACGTCGCAATGGACTAGGTCTCCGCCCAACGCTTTGACATCTCTAACAGCCTCAGCCATATTGCCGAAATCCGCAGATAACAACGACGGTGCAATCAACATAATTCTACCTCTCAATCGTATTTGTTTTCTCGTCTTTGGACGAGTTCGTTATATATGGTTTTATATCTTTCGTATCTTCCCGCGCCTATCTCTTTGCCGACGTGCTCTTTTACCGCGCAATCGGGTTCGTCAATATGCACGCACATATTAAAACGACACTCGGGACGATATTTTTCAAGGTCGTCAAAGTACAATCTCAAATCCTCCGGTTCGATTTTTGCCGCTTCGAGCATTGAAAAACCGCACGTATCGACAAAATAAGTATCGTTACCGACCGCAAAAATCTCCGTCTTGCGAGTTGTGTTTTTTCCTCGTTTTATCTTTCGCGTAAGCTCCCCGACTTCCAGCTCGTCGCTATCGAGAATTGCGTTGAGAAGCGAGCTTTTTCCGACCGCCGACTGTCCCGCAAAACACGCCGTTTTGCCTTTTGCGTATTCGATGAGTTTTGCAACGTTTTGACTAGTCGAAGCCGAACACTCGATTTGCTCCACTACGCCGTCGTATTCGCTCGTATCGATATCTTTTATATCGCACTTGTTCTTTACGAGCACAGGCTCTATGCCTTCCGCAAGGCAGTTGACAATAACCTTGTCAACAAGCACGAAATCGGGTTCGGGCTCGGGTGCAATGACGATAAAACACACGTCGATATTGCTTACGTACGGTCTAATGAGGCGGTTTTTGCGCGGTTTTACGTCCTCGATGACAAAACTGTCGCGGTCTTTTACGATGGTGACGTAATCACCGACGAATATAATTCCGTCGTTTTTGAGGCGTTTGCGCGCAAAACAAACCTTGACGCCGTCTTTGGTGTCAACGAAAAATTTTGATGCAACCGCTTTTATCACTCTTCCGTCGTAAGTTTTCATATCGAGTTTTCGTTTATAAGATTATTTCTTTGTATTTTATATCGTTTTATATATTGATAAAACTGATTATATCGCCTTATATAAGGTATATATAATTTTCAATCGCGTGTCGCGCGTTTTCAGTCTTTGAGTTCGTTTTGAAGATATCTTCTGCGGAGTTGTCCGCACGCACCTTCTATGTCGTTGCCGAGGCTCTTGCGTATCGTTGCGGAAACGCCGAGTTTTTCGAGTTTGTGCAAAAACGCTTCCGTTGCGTCCACGTCGGGCGCGGTGTGATTGCGTTCCTTGACTTCGTTTAGGCGGATAAGATTGACGTGCGACGGAAAGCCTTTGGTAAGCCGTGCAAGTTCCTTTGCGCAAGCGTCGGAGTCGTTTTCGTCCTTTATGAGCGTGTACTCGAAAATAACGCGTCTTCCCGTCTTTTCAAAGTAATATTTTGCCGACGATATGAGTTCCGCAATGGGAAAAGCCTTGTTTACGGGCATAAGCGCGCTTCTCAACTCGTCAAACGGGGCGTGCAAACTCACCGACAACGTGACTTTGTGACCGCTATCGGCAAACTTGCGGAGTTTGTCGCAAAGTCCCGACGTCGAGAGTGAAATATTGCGTTCGCTTATATTGATACCGCCCTCTTTGCTCACTTCGTCCAAAAACGCAATCACGTTGTCATAGTTGTCAAACGGTTCTCCGCTTCCCATAAGCACAAGATTGGTAACTTTCCTGTTTTTTGCCGTTCCGCCGACTTCGCGATTGACCGCAATCACTTGTCCGAGCATTTCCGCATCGGTGAGATTGCGCACGAGCCCGTCGAGCGACGAGGCGCAAAACGTGCAACCCATACGGCAACCGACTTGCGTCGACAAGCAAAGCGTATCGCCGTAATCGTGCGGCATATATACGCCCTCTATGAGGTTGTCGTCTTCAAGTCTAAACAAAAACTTTTGCGTGCCCGATTTACCCTTGTAAACGTGCAAAATGCGCACGGGATTTGCGATAAATTGCTTTTTCAACTCCTCGCGCAATTCCTTTTTGAGAGACGTCATCTCGTCAAAGTCCTTGCCGTCCATCAAAAAGCCGTATATTTGCGACGCGGTAAATTTGGGGCAATCGGGCAATAGCTCGGCGATGCGAGCCTTATCAAGTCCCAAAAGTACGATTTTACCTTCGTTTTGCGTCGTCATATCTTCCTCAATTTCGCAATATAAAATCCGTCGTATTCCGCGTGCGGTAAAATTTGAATTTTGCCCTCGTTATTCGCGTATTTTCCGCCGTCGATACCGTCGCAATCTATGCGTTCGAGCACGGCTTTTCCGCTCTTTACGAGCGCGCCTACAACGTCGTCGTTTTCTTCCTTAAACAGCGTGCAAGTGGAATATATCATCACACCGCCCGTTTTCAAATACGCCAAAGCGTTTTGCGCGATTGCGCTTTGCGTGCGTGCAAGCTCGGATATATCGCTCTCTTTTCTCGTCAAAAACACGTCCGGGTGCTTTCTATACGTTCCCAAACAAGAACACGGTGCGTCCGCAAGTACGAAATCGAATTTGCCTATCCAATCGTTATTGAGTATAGTTGCGTCCGCTTGCACTGCTTTGACGTTGGGCACGTGCATACGATTTTTGTATTTTTGGATAAGCGAGACTCTGTGCGGGTGCAAATCGCACGCCGTAATCGTAGAGTGCGGGCAAAGTTCGCTCAGATACACCGCCTTACCGCCCGGTGCGGAGCATATATCCAAAATTTGCGCTCCGTCCTTTGCTCCGAGCGCTTGCACGGCAAGCATGCTCGACGGCGATTGATAGGTAACGAGACCTTTGTCAAACATACGCTTTACGCACTCCGTCGCGCGCACTTTGTATCCGCCAACGTCCGTTTTTTGGTATTTTTCCTTGCGTTTTTCAAGGCATTTTTCAACGTCCCCACACGTTGCAAGGCGTGAATTGACGCGGATATGTTCCAGTGCGTCGTAAGGCTCTTCAAGCATTGCGATTACGCTTTCCTTGCCGTATCTTTCAACCGTCTTGTCGATGAACCATTGCGGTTTGGAATATTTGATTGACAGATAATTCTCGTCATTTTCGCTCGGAAGCGTGTATTTGCCGTCCGCAACCTTTTTAAGCACAGCGTTTACGAAACCGCTCGCACCGCCTTTGCCGTTCATTTTGGCAACTTCCACGCACTCGCTGACGATAGCGAATTTTGGAACGTCCGTCAAATTCATAAGCGCGTACGTGCCGATTTTGAGCAAGACGTACACGACGTTTTGCGGTTTCTTCGGTACGAGCGATGAGAGAATATATTCGATTTGTATATTGTTTTCCAGTACTCCGTAGACGAGTTTTGTCGTCATATCGCTCACGTCCTCACCGTAGAACGCCATATTGCTATACGTCCCCTCGGAAAAGACCTTGGTGAGTATCTTGAGTGCCGAACCGATGTGTTTTCTCATTATTCAAAAATATAACCGACTTCCACTCGTCTGCCGAGCAAAAAATCAGTATCGCGCATACGTTTTCCGCCTTCGAGTTGCAACTGACAAATTCTGATTGCAGCGTCGGCAACTTTTACGATCAAACCATCTTTTGCGCTTGCTTTGAGCACTTCACCGCATTTTGCTTCTCCGTCAAAATCAACTCTTTCAACGTCGAAAACTTTGAGCGTTTTGCCGTCGTAACGCGTAAACGCAGACGGCCACGGCGTCATACCTCTAACGAAGCAATCTATTTGTCTTGCGGTCTTTGAAAAGTCGATAAGACCGTCTTCTTTCTTTATCATCGAGCAATGCGTTGCCTTGCTTTCGTCTTGCGGAATAAATTTTGCACTGCCGTCTTCAAGCATAGAGATTGCCTTGACGATAGCCTCACCGCCGATATCGGCAAGCCGGTCAAACAACTCTCCCGCGTTCTCTTTCTCACCGATTTTGGTGGGAATTTCAAGCAAAACGTCACCCGCGTCTACAGCCTTTACGGTGCGCATAATGGTTATGCCAGTCTCTTCCTCGTCGTCGATTATCGACCATTGAATTGGTGACGAACCTCTGTATTTCGGCAAAAGCGAAGCGTGCACGTTGAGAACACCGTATTTAGGTATACTCAAAAACTTCTCGCTCAATATTTGTCCGAAAGCCGCGGTAACAACGACGTCGGGAGCGAGATTTTGTATATCCTCGATACCTTCGCGCGACACTTTTTCGTATTGCAAAACGGGTATACCGAGCTCTTGCGCCTTGACTTTGAGCGGAGAGGGTTTGAGCTGATATCCGCGCCCCACGGGTTTGTCGAGACCGGTAACCACTGCGCTTACGGGATATACCGAATTGAGTTTTTCAAGCACGATTGCCGAAAAATCGGGCGTGCCCATAAACACTATTTTCATCATTCTTCCTCGTCGAGAATTTCCTTGCACTTCGACGTATATATTATGCCGTCGAGGTGGTCGATTTCGTGACAAAACGCGCGAGCGGTAAAGCCCGAAACTTTATATTTTTGCTCTTTGCCGAATCTATCTTGCGCCACAACGTTCACTTTCATGGGGCGTGATACGTTTCCGTACTTTTTAGGCACGGACAAGCACCCTTCGAGCCCCGTTTGCTCACCGCTGCAAGAAGTGATTTTGGGGTTGACGAGTTCGTAATATCCGTCATCCGTATCAACCACGCATACACGCTTCAAAACCGCCACTTGCGGAGCGGCAAGTCCCGCGCCGTTTGCGCCTTTTACGGTCTCTTTCATATCGTCGAGAAGAGTCCAAAGTCTTTCGTCAAAAGCATCCACCGCTCTGCATTTCTTGTTCAAAATGGGATCGGGAACTTTCACAATCAATCGTGTTGCCATATATCCTCCGTCAAATCATACTTTGCGGATTTATCTCGACGAAAACGTTGCATTTTTTGGAGCGGTTTTCGTCGGTAATCGCATAGATTTTTTCAATTATTCTTTCAAACTCGTCGGGAAGGACGCGCATAAGTATCTGGTATCTGCAAAGCCCGTTCATTTTGGTCACGGGAGACTTGCTTGCGCCGAGATACACGAATTTGCCGTTGTCCTTTTCGACTTGTTGAATTGCCTTGTATATATTCCTCGTAGTGTCCACGACGTCTTGCTCGTTTACGGCGGTGCAAAGCACGCGCACCACCTTTGTAAACGGCGGAAACTTGGTAACCATACGAGTGTTGATTTCCTTTTTCCAAAAACCGATATAATCGTAGTTTTTTCCGAAGCGGAAAACATAATGTTTGGGAGCGTAAGTCTGCAAAATGACGCGCCCCTCTTTTTCCGCTCTTCCGGCTCTTCCCGCAACTTGCGTGATAAGCTGGAAAGTGCGCTCGCTCGACCTATAATCGCTAAAATACAGTGCGGCGTCCGCTTCCAATATTCCGACCAACGTAACGTTGCCGAAATCGTGCCCTTTTGCAATCATTTGAGTGCCCACAAGCACGTCCGACTCTCTATTGCCGAATGCGGACAAAATCTTGAAATAACTGTCCTTGCGCACCGTCGTGTCGTTGTCCATACGCAAAACGCGCACGTTGGGAATGAGTTTTTTGAGCTCGTCCACCACTTTTTCCGTGCCGATACGCCCTTGTTTAATTTGGTCGCTTCCGCAATTGGGGCACTTGGTGAGCGCGTGATATCTTCTACCGCAGTAGTGGCATTTGAGTTCGTTGTCCTCTCTGTGGTAAGTGAGCGATATATCGCAATCTTCGCACTTGGCTATGTATCCGCACTCTTTGCATTTTATAAACGACGCAAAACCTCTTCTATTGAGGAAAAGCATTGCTTGCTCCCCTCTTGCAATGGTCTCTTTGAGTGCCTCTTGCAAAGGTATGGAGAACAACGAGCGATTGCCCATACGAAACTCTTGCGTCATATCCACGATTTCCATTTCGGGAAGTGCGTGTTTAGATATACGGTTTTTGAGCGTTATGAGGTGATATTTGCCCTCGGTGGCTTTGAGATACGTCTCCATATCGGGCGTTGCCGAGCCGAGCACCAAAACGCCGTCGTTGGCTTGCGCCCTGAACTCCGCAACACGCTTGGTATCGTATCGAGGATTGGACTCGGACAAATAACTGGTGTCGTGCTCCTCGTCGATGATGATTGCGCCGATGTTGCCGAGTGGCGCAAATATTGCCGAGCGCGCGCCTATCGCGATATGCGCTTTGCCCGTTTTGAGCCTCTTCCACTCGTCGTATCTTTCGCTTGAATTGAGCCCGCTATGTAATATCGCAACGTCGTCACCGAACCTTGCACGGAATAGCCCGAGCATTTGAGGCGTGAGCGAGATTTCAGGCACGAGCATAATCGCGCATTTGCCTTGCTCCCGCATTTTTTCTATAACGGTCTCGTACACTTCCGTCTTACCGCTACCCGTAACGCCGTGTATCAAAAACGTGCCTTTGCCGTGCATAATCTCGTCGACTGCCGACTGTTGCGCGTCCGTCAACACAACGCGTTTATTGTCGCGTTTGAGAGTTTGAAGCGGAGTGGAACGCTCGTGCACGTCGCTTTCCACCACGACGCCTTTTTCACGAAGTCCGCCTATTGCCGATACGCCGAATTTTGCCACCAAAAAGCTCAAAAACTGACCGCCGTTTGAGGCAATATAGTCAATGGCTTCTTGCTGTTTTTGCGCTCGGTTGCCGATGATTTGCTTTATCTCGTCAAGAGATTTGCTGTCGTCAACCGTAAGGAATTTCCTAGTATACTCGGGATCTTTTTCCTCGCGAAGTTTGGCAGGGATAAAGAGCCTAATCACGTCGATATAGCGCAAGTTGTATGTTTTGCGCATAAAGTTCATAAGTCCCAACTGCTCGGGACTTACGGGTGAATCGATATAAGTGGCTCTTTTGAGATTTGCAAAATCCGACTTCTCTTTCTTGCCGATTACAAAGCCGATAATGCGCTTTTTTCCGAACTCCACGACGACGCGACTTCCGATAGGAACGTCGTCGCCCTCGTAGTCAAAAGTGCGGTCTATATCGTTGGTGGATATATCGACGATAACTTCCAAAATCATAGCGAAATCACCTTGTCGAGAATGATATCGGCAAGCGCGCGTTTTTGCACCTCACCGCTCTCTATGCACTTTCCGTCATTGTCGATAATCGTTGCGATATTGGTGTCCGTGTTGAACCCCGCACCCTTTTGCGTAACGTCGTTTGCCACGACCAAATCGGCGTGTTTCTTTTTGAGTTTGCCTTTGGCGTTCTCGATAAGATTTTCCGTTTCGGCGGAGAAAACGACGAGTTTTCTATCACCTTTTTTCTCGCCCAAAGTGCGCGCGATATCGGGGTTTTTGACAAACTCCATAGTGATAGTTTCCGCTTTGATTTTGTTTTCGTAACGCTCTTTCGGTCTATAATCTGCTGGTGCTGCCGCCATAATCGCGATATCGCAACTCTCAAATTCCGCCTTGCAAGCGTCGAGCATATCGAGAGTCGAGGTGACGTGAATTGCCTTTTCAACGCAAGTCGGCACTTTAACGCTCATATTGCCGTATACAAAAACGACGCTTCCGCCTCTATCCGCCACTGCCTCGGCAAGCGCACAGCCCATCTTTCCGCTTGAATGATTGGTGATAACCCTAACGCCGTCGATATACTCTTCCGTACCGCCCGAGGTGATAAGCACTCGCTTGTCCTTGAAGTCTTGCACGGGAGTGAGATAATCGACGATTGCGTTTACGATATCCACGGGTTCAGCCATTCTGCCCTTCCCGACCACTCCGCAAGCAAGAAGTCCGACGTTTGCGTCGCAGAAAAGTGCTCCGCGCTCTTTGAGTATACGCATATTTTCAAGCGTTGCTTCGTCCTCGTACATATTGCAGTTCATCGCAGGGCAAATAAGCTTTTGCGCCTTTGACGCAAGATACGTAGTCGTAAGCATATCGTCGGCAATGCCTTGCGCAAATTTTGCGATGATATTTGCCGTTGCGGGCGCAACTACCAAAATATCCGCCTTGTTTGCAAGCGATATGTGGTTGATATCGAACTCTTTGACGGGCTCGAACGGATTGGTAACGACCGCGGATTTGGACAACGTTTGGAAGGTCAAAGGCGTAACGAACTCTTGGGCGTGATCAGTCATAATCACGTCCACGTTCGCACCGAGTTTTTTGAGTCTTGAAACGATTTCGCAAGATTTGTAAACGGCAATTCCACCGCTTACGCCCAAAACAACGTTCTTTCCGTAAAGCATTTTAGTCGCGTACGATTTTGATTTTGTCTTCGTAGATTTCCTTGCAAGCAAGAGAAATGGGCTTCATTCCGCTCTTTGCAAGATAGTCGCTCTCGCTGGTGACGAGTTCGCGCGTGCGTTTTGCAACTGCAACGGTGAGTGCGTATCTGCACTCTGCGTGTTTGATGAGTTTGTCGATGGGTGGATCGATCATCATAATGTTTGTTCCTCCGATTTATTCAAAGTTTAATTTTTTCTATTTTCAGCCACCCGTCAAAGTGTTGCCCTCGATAATCCGATTTTGCGTTTTGCAAATCAGTTTTATCAAAAGCGGTCAATTTGACTTTTTGGCTTGAAGTTCCTTTCTGCGATTTTCCAGGAACGCCACGATTTTGTCCGAGCAGTCCTTTGCAACGTCGTTGACCACGACGAAGTCGTAATACGGTATGCTTTTGCTCTCGAACTCTATCTCGTCAAGGCGTTTTTTGAGGCTATCGGGCGTTTCCGTACCTCTGCCGACGAGGCGTTTTTTGAGCTCGTCGAGCGACGGCGGATTGATAAACACCGTCACGCAATCGGGATACACCTTTTTAACGTTCATTGCGCCGACGCTGTTGATGTCGAGCAAGATGTCGTAGCCGTCTTTGAGCAGTCTGTCCACTTCGCATTTGAGCGTGCCGTAGCAGTTGGTGAAAGTGCGCGTATGTTCCAAAAACTCGTCGTTTGCCACTTTCTTTTCAAACTCGTCCTCGGTGACGAAATAGTAATCTACGCCGTCTTTTTCACCCGGTCTCGGCTTTCTCGACGTGCAAGACACCGAAAATCTCAAATTCGGCATAGCCTCGAACATATTTCCGATAACCGTACTTTTGCCAACACCGCTAAATCCCGATATAACGATAAGCAGTCCCGTTCTTTGCATAATATTCTTCTCCGTCTCAAATCTGCGATTGCAAGAGTTTTCACCTCAAATCGCGTCCTTGAATGTAAAATGTATCTTTTCCCTTATGCCCTTATCGATATTTTGCCACAAAGCGATATCGAGTGCTTGCCCCGACAATCGTATTATTCGATATTTGCCGCTTGCTCGCGCATCTTCTCGATTTCGTTCTTGATTGCAAGCACTTCCGTAGTGATACGCATATCGTTTGCCTTCGATCCGATAGTGTTGGTCTCGCGATTGAACTCTTGCACGAGGAAGTCCATTTTTCTTCCGACCGGCTCGTCGCTTTCAAGAAGTGCGCGCATATTCACGATATGAGTGCCGAGGCGCGTGATTTCCTCGTCGATTGCGCAACGGTCCGCATAAAGCGCGACTTCCGTTGCAAGGCGTTGTTTGTCAACGAGCGTCGGCTCAACCACTTCCGCAATGCGAGCGTTAAGTTGCTTGCGATAATCTTCCACGACGAGCGGAGCGTATACCTTGATTTTGTCCAAACTTGCTTGAATATTGTCAAGTTTTGAGGAAATATCCGCCTTTTGGGACAATCCCTCTTTGGCTCTCATCGCTTTGAGGTTTTCAAGCGCGACGGCAAGTGCGCTCATAGTAAGTTCACCGAGCAGTTCCTCGTCCTCGACAACTTGTTTTTTGACCACGATGTCGGGCACTTTGAGAAGTGTCGAAAGCGTAACGTCGCTATTAAGTCCGGTTGCTTCTTCGAGTTTCTTCACCGCGAAAAGATAATTGTTTGCAACGTCGATATCCACGTCGTAAACTGAGTCGTCGGCAGACTTTTGCTCGTAAGTGAGATAAAGTTCGACGTGTCCTCTCGAAATATTGGAAGAAATAAGTTTTTTTATGCCGTCTTCGACAAACAAAAACGTGCGAGGCAACTTGAAGTTGCAGTCCAAAAATCTATGATTTACGGTTTTGAGTTCCACGACGACGGATTTTCCGTCTTTTTCGGCAATCCCCTTGCCGTAACCTGTCATACTATACATATGCGCGTACGTCCGCCTATAAATAAATTTTAATAA
Organism: Eshraghiella crossota; assembly: GCA_963590075.1. Taxonomy (GTDB): domain Bacteria; phylum Bacillota; class Clostridia; order Christensenellales; family CAG-917; genus CAG-475. Next base: position 35,221 of record CAVANK010000003.1, on the reverse strand, counting down.
TAATAACACAAAATTACTGTCAATACAAGTGTTTGCAAAACATTTGGACTTCTATATACAAAAAAGAGCAAAACTGCCCTTTTTGAAATTCGCTTTTGCGAAATATTGACGAGTATCTACTCATATTATATGCCAAGCATACTCTTGAACTCCGCTTCGTCGATAATCTTGATGCCGAGTTTTTGTGCCTTTTCGAGTTTAGAACCGGCGTCTTCACCCGCAAGCACTATATCTATGGTTTTCGATACGGAAGAAGCGACCTCACCGCCGTTGTCTTCGATAAGTTTGGTTGCCTCACCTCTCTTGTATGTTGGAAGCGAGCCCGTAAGCACGACTTTAAGACCGGAGAACGCGCCTTGCTTTTGTTCCTTTTCTTCAAAGACGATACCGCTTGCAAGCAGTCTTGCAATAAAATCGGCATTGTTAGAATCACGGAAAAATGCATAAACGTTGTCGGCAAGTATATCGCCTATGCCGTCCACCGCGCCAAGTTCCGCTTTTGAAGCGTTTGAAAGATTTTCAAGCGTTCTAAACCGCTTAACCAAATCTTTTGCGGTCTTTTTGCCTATTCCGTCAATTCCGAGTGCGAATATAAATCTATCAAGCGTCGTACGCTTTGATTTTTCGATTGAATTGAGCAAATTTGCAATCTTTTTATCGCCGAAACCGTCCAATCCGAATAAGTCGGGAGCGGTCAAATTCATCAAGTCCACCGCGTCTTCGAGGTGCGTTTCGTTGTACAAAAGCTCCGCCGTTTTTTCACTGAAACCGTCGATGTCCATTGCGTCTTTTGACGCGAAATGGTCGAGTTTGGATATAATTTGAGGTGCGCAATTATCCCCCGTGCAATAGAGGAACGCGCCCACTTCTTTCACGGGTGCGTGGCACACCGGGCACTCCGTCGGCTTTTCTATGACCTTTGCATCTTCAACTTCCACCGCGACGCCCATAATCTCGGGAATTACGTCGTTACTGCGCCTTACAAACACCTTATCCCCTATTCTAACCTTCTTTTTGAGGATATCGCCGTAGTTGTTGAGAGTGGCTCTCGACACCGTAACACCGCCTATATCGACGGGTTCTAGCACGGCAATGGGATTAAGCTTCGCACTTCTCGACACCTGCCAAATCACGTCGTCGAGCGTGGTGGTCATCTCGTCGGCTTTGAACTTGTACGCCACCGCCCATTTGGGGAATTTTTCCGTAAATCCTATCTCGTCGCGCAGTTTTACGTCGTTTACCTTGTACACCACGCCGTCGATAAGATAATCGAGACTTTCGCGCTTTTCACCCGTGTTGTCGGCATATTTCATAGCGTCTTCGACGGTATGCACGACGTCGAAATCACCTTCGACCTCGAAGCCTTGCTCTTTCAAAAACTCGCGCATTTCGCATTGCGAAGCAAACGGTCTTTCGCTATATCCGATATTGTACGCCATAAAGGACAAACCTCTTTGAGCGGTTACGCTCGGATCGAGGTTGCGGATTGCGCCCGCTGCGCCGTTTCTTGCGTTTTTGAGAGGATCGGAAGCCGTTTCGTTGTATCGTTTGAGTTGACTAAGTCGCAAAATGCCTTCGCCCTGTATCTCTATTTTACCTTTATATTCAATGTTTTTGGGCAGTTTTTTGATGGTGTTGACTTGCGCAGTAACTATCTCGCCGACTACGCCGTTTCCGCGCGTCGTAGCCTTTACGATAACGCCGTTTTCATACAAAATATTGAGGGTAAGTCCGTCAAACTTATATTCGCAAGTAAGGTCGGGAAAATATCCCACCGTTTTTACCAAACGACCGCACCAATCGGCAAATTCCCCTTTAGACTGACACTTATCGAGGCTGTAAAGGCGCAAAAGATGCTCCGATTGCTCAAATTTGCCCTTGGGCGCACCGCCGACTCTGTGAGTGGGACTGTTTTTGAGCGAATAGCCTTCCTCGCTTTCAAGTTTACGCAATTCGTCGTAAAGTTTGTCGTATTCGGCGTCGGATACGACGGGAGTGTCCTCTTCGTAATATAGTCTTGCCCACTCGTTGAGAGTTGCGACAAGTTCTTTCATTCTTGCAAGTTTATCCATAAAATTCACCGACCAAATTATAACTCATACGTTAGTTATCGTCAATATCCCTTTTTGCTATAACTTTGAGACTGGACGCCGCTATCGCAAGCGCAAAACGTTTTACGCCAAGCCCCTTGAACGCGATTGCGGCAATCTTGTCCTCACCGTCGCCCGTGGTTTGTATGATTATACCGCGACCGAATTTGGAGTGTTCCACGATGACGTCTTTTGTAAATTGCGAATAATCGACGCTCGATTGCGATTTCTTTTTAGAGGTTGAGAGCGACGATTTGTCAAATCCGTTGGACAAACTCTTCTTGAAGGACTGCGACGACGGATTGTTTGCGCCGAGCTTGATACGATTTTCGCTTGAAAACGAGTTTGCCGAATAATCGGAGTTGGCGTAGCGCACGGATTGCTTAAATCCGCTCATCTCGCCTACAAAACGGCTCTTGGGATAATATTCCGTCTTGCCGAAACGATAGCGTTGGCGTGCGTTGAGTATAAATAGTTTCTTGCGCGCGCGCGTTATTGCGACGTACATAAGCCTGCGCTCTTCCTCGACGTCTCCCGCGGTTATGGACTTTTGCGTCGGGAATATTCCGTCTTCGAGCGCAACGATAAACACGTAATCGAATTCAAGTCCCTTGACGGCGTGAATTGTTGCAATTGTAACGTAGTCCTCGTTTGACATCTCGTCGGTGTCGGACACGAGCGCGACGGACTGCATAAAGTCTGATATACTAGACTCCTTGTTGTCTTGCTCGAATTGTTGCACCGCGTTGACAAGTTCTTCGATATTTTCAAGTCTGTTTTCGTCCTCGACGTCACCGCTCGTCGCAAGCGCGTTTTCAAGTCCGCTTCGACGGATAACGTATTGCACGAATTCGGTTGCTTTCATCTCTTTTGAGAACTTGACTAAATCCATTGCTATTTCCGTAAACGGCGCAAGTTTTTTAGCCGTCGAAGGCGTGAGCATATCGGGATTGAGCAACACTTGGAAGAACGTAAAGCCGTGCGCCTTTGCAACGTCTTGCATCTCTTGCACGGCGGTGTTGCCTATTCCGCGCTTCGGATAGTTGACGACGCGCAAAATACTGTCGTTGTCGCCGGGATTGATCGCCAAACGCACGTAAGCGAGCGTGTCCTTGATTTCCTTGCGCTCGTAGAAGCGGAAACCGCCGAATACCTTATAAGGTATTCCGTGCAAATTGAGTTCTTCTTCAAACTGACGAGTGACGGAGTTTGCGCGCACCAAAATTGCCATTTCCGAGTAAGTTGAGCCGTTTCTATGCAATGTATTTATCGCCCGTGCGACGTTTGTTGCCTCGTCACGGTCGTTGTACGCCTCGTAATACTCGATGCTGTTATCATCCTTAATCTCGCTCCAAAGCGTCTTTTCGTTGCGATTGGCATTGTTTTTGATGACGTTGTTGGCGGCTTTGAGAATTGACGTGGTACTGCGGTAGTTTTGTTCGAGTTTGAAAACTTTTGCGCCCGGAAAATCTTTCGGAAAATCCAAAATATTGCGAATTTCCGCACCGCGCCAACTGTAAATGGATTGGTCCTCGTCGCCTACGACAAACAAGTTGCCGTACTTTTGGGACAACATTTTGACGATGTCATATTGAAGTTTGTTGGTGTCTTGGAACTCGTCCACGTTGATGTATCTGAAACGATTTTGATAGCGCTCCAACACATCGGGACAAGTCTTGAAAAGTTCCACCGTTTTCAAAAGCAAATCGTCAAAATCGAGGCAGTTGCATTGTTTGAGTTCCGCCTCGTAACGCTTGTAAACTTCAAAAATATTGTACGCGTCGTTGTCGTCTTTTTCGATTGCTTGGTAGTATTCCTCTGGGGACATCGCAAGCGTTTTCGCACGCGAAATATGCCACAAATAATCACCCTTTCTCTTGGGATCCGCTTGCGGATAGGCGGTGAGAATGCGTTTTACCACTCTTTCGCTTTCAAGGTCGGTGTAAATGGTAAAATCTTTGGAATAGCCGATACGGTCGCAATCCATACGTAGTATGCGCGCGCACATCGAATGGAACGTGCTCGTCCATACGTTGGAATAGCCGAGTTGCTTGTCGATACGCTCTTTCATCTCGTTTGCCGCCTTGTTGGTAAACGTGATTGCAAGAATATTGTACGGATCGACGCCGATCTCGATGAGATGGCAAATACGCGCGGTCAAAACGCGCGTCTTTCCGCTACCCGCACCGGCGATGACGAGTATTGCTCCGTCAACTGCGTTTACGGCATCTTGTTGCTGTGGATTAAGTCTTATTTCGCTCATAACTATATAATACACCGCCTTATGCGACAAAAACGTCTCTTTGACTCAACTATACCACATATTGTGCAAATTATCAATTTTTTGGCGAATAAACCCCAATTTCCGTGCAAAAAAATATTGATTTAACAAAATAAATGTGTTAACATATATTTATATTGGATTATAGAGGAGTTTTTTATTGCAAAAATTCTTCTGTTTTCCGCGCGGAGGAATTTATTTTTATGGTAAATTTTGATGAAATCGAGTTTCTGGAAGGCGAAATCGTAGACGACGATCCCGACGCGCCCGTCGGTACTCTCGTACATATTTCGGACGACGGCAAAGTTGAAGAATTGTTCCACGCTCCCGCACAAGACGTGGCGGACGAACCTATTGCACAAGAGCCCGAAGAGCCGTTAGAGGAAGAAACGGCACAAGATGACGAAGTATCCGCACAAGTTGCCGACGACGAAGATACGGACGTTCAAGACGAGGTACAAGACGTTGAAAGCGTGGAAGAACCCACCGACGACGTACAAAACGACGAACCAGTCGACGAAGCGGTCGAGCCGACGCAAACAGTCGAAGCAGTCGAAGAACCCCAAGCGGAAGACGAAGTTCAAGAAGACGTGCAAGATATCACCGCTGTTGACGCCGTAAGCGAGCAAGAGGTTGCAGACGTTGCGGAAGAAAACGACGAAGCGGTCGAGGACGTTCAATCGGTTGAAGAAACTCCCGTTCAAGACGTCGCGATCGAAGAGCCTATTGAGCAAGCCAAACAAGAGCCTCAACAAGAGCAAGTAGCGGTTGAAGAAGCCGAGCAACCCGTCGAGGAAGCAAATCAAGAAGTCGCTTCCGTAGAGGCGGTGCAAGAAGATGTCAAGCCCGCAACACCCAAGAAACCGAGAAAGAACGCGGTCAAGAAAGAAGAATCCGCCAAGGACACCGCACACGTTGCGACTTCGAGCACAAGTATAAACCTCAAAAACGGCAAAAACGTAAACGAGGCGTTGTTCGATACGAGTTTTGAAATCGAGCAACCCGCAAAGACCAAAGTCGTTTCCACCAAGAAAAAACAAGAAAAATCGGAAGATTTGTGGGCGGTTGCAGTAGTTGCAAAACCCGCAAAGACCACTGCGCCGAAAGATGCCAAAGCGGAAGAGGCAAAGCAAGAAGTCGAGCCCAAGAAGACTGCGACCAAGAAGTCCGCACCCAAAAAGTCAACAACAGTTGAAAATACACAAGACCATTCTACGGAGGAAACGAAAGTGGCAAAAGCAACCGACAAAACCACAAAAGAAGCAAAAACGGCCAAGACGACCAAAGCAACCAAGACTGAACCCGTAAAAGAAGAAGTCAAAGAAGAAAAAGTCGCAAAAGCCAAAGCACCCGCCAAAGAAGAAAAAGCTCCCAAGGCAAAAGCGGTAAAGGAAGAAGCTCCCGCAAAAGAGACCAAAGCGACCAAGTCCGCAAAAGCCGATAACGACGAAACCGTTATCGTCGAGGGCGAAGGCAAAATGCACGGCAAATACGTCATCAAAAAGACGGACAAAGGCAACTTCGTGTTCAAGCTCTACTCTGCCAATTTCAGAGTCGTGGCAATCGGCGCACAAGCTTACACCACTCTCGGTGCGGCAAAGATCGGTATCCAAAGCATCATCAACAACGCTGAAAAAGCGCCTATCGAAAACCAAACCTTGAAGAATTACGAAACGCTCAAATTCCCCAAATGGGAAATCTATCTTGACAAGAAAGGCGAATATCGTCTCCGCCTCTACGCAACCAACGGAAGCCTTATCGCAACCACCAACGACGGTTACGCGGATATCAGCGGTGCAAAGAACGGCATTGCGGCAGTCGGCAGAGCGAGCAAAGGTTGCTCAATCGTAAGAAACGACAACCTCTGGTAATTGAGTTAACGAATTCGATAGCGACAGCACGAAAATTTATTTGTAAAAACACGTAAAAAGAGCGCCAATCGGCGTTCTTTTTGATATAAAATTATGCCATTTTAACGTGTTTCTTGCGATTATTTTATTATGTCATTTTAACGTGTTTTTTGCGATTATTTTATTATGTCATTTTAACGTGTTTCTTGCGATTATTTATACTGTCAATTCACTTGTCGATATCTTTTTCGCTCGTGGAAGGGCGTGCGCCGTGAAATTTGTTTATTCCTGATTTTTACATAAAAATCGCTCAAAAAAACATGCAAAAAATGCGCAAAAATCATCGTTTTTTTGATAAAAATTATGTCATTTTCACCCCGTTTTTTACGTTATTTTATGTTGTCGATCCACTTGTCGATATCTTTTTCACTCGTGAAAAGGCGCGTGCTGCGAAATTTGTTTATTCCTGATTTTTACATAAAAATCGCTCAAAAAAACATGCAAAAAATGCGCAAAAATCATCGTTTTTTTGATAAAAATTATGTCATTTTCACCCCGTTTTTTACGTTATTTTATGTTGTCGATCCACTTGTCGATATCTTTTTCGCTCGTGGAAAGGCGTGCGCCGTGAAAGCGGATGCTTATGCTCTTTTGCACATCGGACGACGGACAAGCGGTCTTGACGTCCTCGAACGTATGCCCTATCCAACCGCCGTTGGTTGCAAAAACGTACACTTTCTTTCCGCTCAAATCTGCGTCATTTATAAAAGTTTTGACTGCGGGCGCAAAGGTGTACCACCAAACGGGCGTGCCGAGGATTATCGTATCGTACGCGCTCAAATCGACGTTCATGTCTTGAATTTGGGGCATATACCCTCTTCTCACCTCGTTATGTCCTTGTTCTACGATTTCGTTGTAGTCGCCGACGTACGGATTTACGGTTTTGATTTCGACGACGTCTCCGCCGATTTTGCTTTGAATTCTTTCTGCGATTTTTCTCGTGTTACCGCCAAACGAATAATAAACTATAAGAGATTTCATAAATATAACCTCATTTTGTTTTTTATGTACGAATTAAATTTTTATATGCAAAGCATATAACCGCTATATATTCCGCTTCGACTGTATAATAACGTCGTGATATTCCGCTTCGACTGTATGATAACATCGTAATATTACACTTCCGAACGTGTGATAACGGCACGATTTTCCGCTTCAACTACCTGATAACGGTGTAATATTCCACTGCAAATCGTATGATATCGGCGAGCGTATCAATCGTGGTATATGGCTTTAATTACGCTTTTCGTATAACGTTGTTCCTCGTGGTCTATCCTCTATTTTCGGTTTTGCATTTGCTCGACCTTATTTTTGAGTGCGATATACGCCTCTTTTGCGTCGTCGATATCCTCAACGCACAGTTCCATAGGGCAAATTCCGTCCCCCGAGCGATTGGAGATATTTAAGGCAAGCGTATCATATTCAACGACGACACCGTGCTCGGTGAGATAATCGAACGCAGATTTTGACAAAACGCGGGCGTATACTGCCGTTATTTTGCTATATACGAACAACGTCGCAACCGCTTTTCCGACGACGATATCCGCCACGGAATATCCCGACAAATCAACGTTTTGCGCGATATAATCGAGCATAGGGCGAATACCGTGCTTGTCGTCCACTATTACGGAACTTCCCTTGCATAGCGCAATTGAGTGCCCGGAAAGCACGGACTTTGCTACGTCCAAATCATTTTGAGCTACGCTAAAATCTTGGTTTGCCGTATTCAATTTATTGCTCATTGCTCTTCACCAAAAGCGAGCGCAACGCCATAACAATTACGGGCACGAGCACCGCTTGTGCAAACAAACCGACGAGTCCCGTTCTCACTTGTGAAAGCACCGTATTAAGAGAAAGCGTGGTTACGTTTTGAAGTATCGCGACGAGCGCAATAAATACGCCTCTTCCGCACACCTGAGCAAGCAAAACGGCGGGGAAAGCGAAAAGTCCGTTCTCGGCAATTTTCTTTGAGAAAAGTCCGCTGACCGCACCGAAAATCGCAAGCTCACACATCATAAACGGAAGTCTTGCAAGCGCGGGCATAGGGCTCAAAAACGCCGACGTGAAGAGGAAGCTCGCAACAGGTGAAAGAAGACCGATTGCCATACCGTAAGGCGCGCCGAGCAAGCAACCGCCGATAAGTACGGGCAAATACATAGGAAGCCACTCGACACCGCCCGAAGCACTGCAAATCAAGTGCACGAATTGCGGAAGAGCAACCGAAAGTATCACTACGAACGCACCGATGAGCGATTTGACCGTGATTTTGAAAGCTTTTGATACGTTTTTATTTGAAAGTACACCGTCTATCATAAATCTACCTCTAATTCTTTATTGCACGATAACGTGCGTCTTTTTTGCATTGTTTACACTGTTTAGCGATATTCGTTTTTAAGTACGCAATTTGTGCAAAACTGTTATTCTTGCTTGTCGTAAACGTTTGCGACTTCTTTGAGAAGCGAACGTATGGGCAAGTGTTGCGGACAAATTTTTTCGCATTTTCCGCATTCTATGCAGTCGGACGCTTTGCCGTTGTTCTTGGTATACACCTGATGATAGTAGAAATCCGAGTTCCAATCCTTGTAGATTTTCTTTGCGTTGAGGCAAGAGAAAAGGTCGGGAACGGATATATGTTTCGGACAACCCGCCGTACAGTATCTGCACGCCGTGCAAGGTATGAGGTGTTGCGCCTTGAATATGTCGCGAACTTTGCCGATTGCCTCTTTTTCTTCGTCGTTGAGCGGTTTGAAATCGCTCATATACGAGAGATTGTCGCTCATTTGCTCGAAGTTGCTCATCCCCGAAAGTACCATAACGACGTTGTAGAAGCCCGCCGCGAAACGAATTGCGTAACTTGCGTGCGAACCGCCCTTCAAATCGTCGAGAACTTTGCCCGCTTCCTCGGGAAGATTGACGAGGTTTCCGCCCTTTACGGGTTCCATAACTATAACGGGTTTGCCGTGCTTGACGCATACTTCGTAGCACTTTCTCGATTGCACCGCAACGTCTTCGTAATCGACGTAGTTGAGCTGAATTTGCACCACTTCGATTTGCGGATACTCGGTGAGCATCTCGTCAAGAACTTCCGCTTTGTCGTGGAAAGAAAGTCCAACGTGCTTGATTTTGCCTTCCGCCTTCAGTTCAAACGCTTGCTCGTACGCTCTGCATCTCTTGAATTTTTGGAAGATAGCCTTATTTTGCGCGTGCATAAGGTAGAAATCGAGATAATCGACGCCCAAAATCTTCAATTGGCTCTCAAAGAACGGACGCACGTCCTCTTCTTTGTTGAAAAACGATCCGGTAAGCTTGTCCGTAAGGATATATTCGCTACGGTCGTGACGCTTTACGAGGCACTCACGCACGGCAACTTCGCTCTTGCCGTCAAGATATCCGTGCGCGGTGTCGACGTAATTGAATCCGCGCGCAAGGAATTCGTCAAACATTTTGCAAGTTTCGGTATAATCAACTTCACCGTCTTTCATCGGCAAACGCATACAACCGAACCCGAAATTTTTCTTAATCTCTGGAAAATCGTTCATATCCTCTCTCCTACTTTTAATATTTGACAATTGCTACGCTATTCTTGCAATTTTGCAAAATCGTGTTACAATGTACTTACATACTAAAACTTAAAGTCAACTTTAAGTCAAGCAAAAATTTTGATTTTTCAAAAAGTTTTGCAAAAGAGGTTAATATGTCGTATACGATAGGTGAAATCGCAAGCAAATTGAACATAGCGCCGTCAACTCTCCGCTATTACGAAAAAGAGGGACTTTTGCCATCCGTCGAACGCACGGAAGGCGGTATCCGCGCATATACGCAAAAGGACGTCGAATGGCTCAAACTTATCGAGTGCCTCAAAAAGACTCAAATGCCGATAAAGGAAATCAAGCAATTTATCGAATGGTGCGGGCAAGGCGACGCGACTATCCCCTTGCGTCTCGAACTTATAAAAAGGCAAAAACAAGCCGTTTTGGACGAGATATCGGCACTAAATAATACCCTCGAAATGCTCGAATACAAAGAATGGTATTACACCGTTGCAAACGAAGCGGGCACTTGCGCCGTGCACGCAAACCTCACCGACGAACAAATACCGCCAAAATTTGCAAAATTCCGCTCGAAGAAATAAAGCAAAAAGATACGGATGCCATCGAAATAAATATAGATAAAAATAAATGATTTAATAAAATGTTATTTTGCAAATAGAATTTAATTGCATAAATAGATATAATAGACGTAAGAAAAAACCTCGCAAAAGCGAGGTTTTTCGCGCTTCTATCGCATTATTTATCAGTTGTCGGAATTCTCTTCACTACCGATACACGTTTCCGCTTGCGGTTGCAAGGATTGATCGTCTTCCGCGGAAATAATATTGATAGCCTTGATCTTAAGAACACCACAAGCGCATCTAATGCCCGAAATGATAAACATAATCGAAATGCCTGCTATCACCCCGCCATCGCTACTACCGTCAGAACCTCCGTCAATTGAGCCGATAATGGCAAGCAATGCAATGAAAAAGAATGCACCTGTTGCGATAAAGTTGAGGATGTATGACGCTTTGATGACTTTTGTGGACTTTTTCAGTTCCGCAACCGGCTTGTTGACTTTGACAATGCCGGTTATAGCACTAGCCAAAGCGACTGCAACCGCAATAAAGCAAAGAGCGCCGAAAATTATGCAAAGCACGCCTGCCATTGCGCCAAACGGCGCAGAAAACATTGTGCCGATGATTTCTTCGGTAGTAGAACTGTCCGGAGCTGTTCCCGCAGTTGCAAGAAGCGTTACGCCCATCAAAATCAATATCACGGCAACAATAAAATATGCGGCTGTGCAAACAAAATCAAGCACGCTTGCAGAGATAAGATATGGTCTTGATTTGGAATAACTGTTCATAAGCCATAACCCTCCGACATTTTGTATAATAACATTATACCATATCAATAAAAATTGTCAATAACAACAATTAATATGCGTCCGGTGCAACCTTGTAAACGCCTTTATATAGCGTTGATTTTGCCTCGTTATACTCGTTTTGAGACAATTTCCCGCCCGTAGTCATAAGCAAAAGCGGAATAGGATTGGTGCCTTTGGATATCGGCGGTTGGATATACGGATAATCGTTGAGATAAAAGCCGTTACGCTCGTAAAAGCCGATACGACGTTTGGCCTGCTCGGTTTCGGGCACTTCCACTTCAAGCAACAATTTGCCAAAAAGAGCGGTTAGATTGCTTAAAACCTCGTGTCCGAGCCCCAAATTGCGATATTTCGGATTAACCGCAAAATGCTCTACGTAAGTAAATTTATCAAAACGATAAATAGATATAAATCCCTTTATATCACCCGCATCCTCGTCTTTTAACACGTAAATATCGAAGATAGGATTGGAAAGCAGTTCTCTTTGCTCGTCGAAAGTGCGTCTCTCGTCAACGGGAAACGCCTCGACCATCAAGTCGAATACTTTTTCAAATTCGTCTTCACGCATTTTATATAACGTCATTTATTTACCTCAATTTTATCCTTGTTCTCTTTTTCCATTTTGAGATAGATATTTTTGATTGACGCGAGCCCCGCCCGTTCGCCGTTTTCAACCGCCTTGCCGTACGCCTCAATTGCCTTCTTATAGTCCTTTCTCACACCGAGACCGTTTTCGTAACATATACCGAGATTGAAGTACGCAACGGCGGAATTTGACGTCTTCACCGCCTCTTTGAAACATTTTACGGCTTCTTTTCTATCTTCTTCCACGCCTTTGCCTTGCAAATAGCAAAGCCCGATATTGATTATCGCTTGGTCTTCACCGAGGTTGTACGCTTGGGTAAAGAGTTCAAAAGCACGCTTATACGCCTTGTCCGTTTGCACGGTGTAGAAATCGTAAAGACCGATTTGCAGACACGCCATCGGATTTTCACCGTTCGCACTCTTTCTGAGCCAATAAAGTGCTTTATCCTTGTCGGCGGTCAAACCGTAATATCCGCAAGCGTAAGCCATACCGAGATTGTATTGAGCGTCGTGACTTCCGAGTTTTGCGGCGCGTTTGAAGAGTTTAAGTGCCGTTTTCTCGTCTCTTTCAAGTCCGAGTTCGTCACCGAGATACGCTTCCGCCATTCTCTCGATTGCATCCGGAAAATCCATTTCCATTGCCATTTGATAATAGAAAAGCGCGTTTTGATAGTCCTCTTTCTTGGTTTCGTAAATCGTCGCCATACACCAATAAACGCCGACGTAATCCAAATCGCACTGCGCAAAACAATCGAGTGCTTCGTCGTATTTGCCCTTGCCGTAATAGTAGTAGCCCAAATCGAGCAAAGCGTCGTCTTGACAAAGATTTGCCGCCTTTTTGAGATATTTGATATACGCTTTTGCATCGGGTTCAACGCCGTACATACCCACTTCATAAATGCGCGCTTGCAAATATAGGCTTTCAGGATCGTCGTGCGCCACGCCGTCTGCAAGGTATTTCAACCCCTTTGCATAATCGTGCGGAACAAATCTGTCGTTGAGGTACACGTACGCCAAATCGAAATTAAGCGAGTATTCGCCGAGGCTCAATCCTTTTTCGTACCACTCTATGGCTTTGGGAACGTCTTTCAGCCCCTCGTTGTTTAAGTATATGAAGCCTATTTTTTTTGCAACCTCTATATCTCCGAGGTAAAAAGCACGCTCGTAATATTTCAACGCATTTTTAACGTTTTCGATCTCGGAATCTTCAATCGGAGTATTGAAATAATACAATTCACCGAGAGATCTTGCCGCTGCCGCCACACCCAAATCGGAGGCTTTGGCGTAACATTCGATCGCTTTTTGAATATCGATTTTTACGTATCCGTTTTCATAGCAAAATCCGAGACGGGCAAAACACTCCGCTTCGCCTTTGTTTGCGCCCTCCGTATAAGCGTCGAACGCTTTTTTGTATTGGCTGCGATAGCCCCAAGTGTCGCCAAGAACAGTATATGCCAAAACGCCGTTGTCAACGGCTTTTTTGTAATAGACGATAGCGTTTTTGAAATCAGCCTCGTCTAAGTACAAATCACCGATAGCAACGTAATACTTCGGCTTTTTGAGTGCAAGTTTTTTATATTTTGCCACTTTTGCGTCTATGTCGATCATACTAATTTTCCTTTTGCGCTACGATTTTACGCTTAAACTGTAACACAAATAGCGAAAAATATCAATTACAATTGAATTTACCAAAATAATTACAAACAAAATGTCATATCCGCTTGTCAAAACTCAATCGATAAGTTATAATCTTTTGCGTTGGGTTATGAGAGACATCTCTCGCTTGAACAGTTGGAGGAAATGGATTTGTTGACCATTGGCTTCCAACTGCCACCCATTGTAAAGTCTAAATATTACTGATGGAGAAGTCGCCTAGTTTGGTCGAGGGCGCGCGACTGGAAATCGCGTAACCGTCAAAAGCGGTTCAAGAGTTCGAATCTCTTCTTCTCCGCCACCGAAATGCAATCTTACGTAACCCGTAGGGTTGCATTTTTTATATGTGCGCAACTGTGCTTGCACGGGTTTGCGTACATATAAAAAATCAAATATGCGAAGCATTGTAAGATTGCATTTCGGCGGTAGGAGACCTGCGGAGTAAAGAGATGTTCATTGCAGAGCTATGACTTACGTCTTCTTCTTGAACTATGCCCAAAATTTTCAAAAGGAAATATGGCATCATATGTTGTAATAGATTGTTAAATATGCTATTATATCTACGTATGGATTGACCGTACAAAAATGAGGGATATAAAGAATGGGAAAAACCACATTTAGAACGTTTGCAACCTTTACGGTGCTGTTGCTCGTGCTGGCAACGACATTCACTTTGATTTTCGGACTTTGCGACGCACATATCTTCGCACCGCTCGACATTGCCTCCGCTGCAAGCGTCGAGGCATCGACATCTGCAGACGACTATTATGCGTCGGTTGAGAATTTAACAACGGACGGCGCATCGTTTAGAAGTTCGCTGGCAAGTTTGATTACGTCCACACACAAGTCGCAACCCACTTATAAAAATTTAATAAACGTATTCCCCGATACGGACGCAAATCCCGACAACGAAAATGAAATGCTTTGGTTCTATACCGGAACTGTTGCAAAATCCGGTACAAACCGCGAGCACGTCTGGCCGAAAGACGGCGGAAAGGCTTTCCCTGCCGAATCTCAAACAGGTTCCGACGCACACCATTTGAGACCTACCGACCAACAACTCAACTCTTCGAGAGGCAGTTTGTCCTTTGGCGAAGTTTCTCAAACGGCGGGCAATATCGTAAAAGAATACGGTAGTACGACTTACGACAATCTTTGTTACAGAACAAGTCAATACTTCTACCCGGGCGTAGGATACAGAGGCGCAACGGCGCGTATTTTGATGTACGTGCAAACGCGTTGGGGGGACGCATACAACCTTCAATTTGTTCTTGGTGACGGAAATTGCAAAACCATCGGTGATATCGCTACGCTTATGAAATGGCATCTCGAAGAGCCTGTTACCGAGGCTGAAATCTTGAGAAACGAAGCCGTTTACAAAATCCAAGGCAACCGCAATCCGTTTATCGATCACCCCGAGTATGCAGAAAGAATTTATTGCTACGACGGCAAATCGTATAACACCGAACTTAAAAGCGTTGTTGCACAATACGGAACAAGCGAATCGATCACATCGCTGGCATTGAAAAATACCGAGATGTCGCTTTGTGTCGGCGAAACAACCACTCTTTCCCCGATATACACTCCGTCAAATGCAATTCGCGAAGTCAATTGGACATCAAGCAATCCAAGCGTTGCAACAGTCAGTGCAAACGGCAAAGTTACAGCAATTGCCAACGGAACTGCAACCATCACCGTATCAAGCAAAGCCGACGCCACAATAAAAGCATCCGCCACAATAACCGTCAAGAGCGTGAGCAGTATTTCCGTCAGCGGTCAACCTCAAAAAACCACTTACAACAGCGGTGAAACTTTTGACACAACGGGTATCACCGTTACGGCGCACTTCACCGACAACTCTACAAAAATCATAAGCAACAGCTCTTGTCAATGGCTTGACGGGACAACTCGCACCGCTTCACTCTCGGCAGGAACTACAAGTGTCATTTGCAACTTTATTTCAGAGGGGAAAACTTTCTCATCCACTATAAACGGAATTACCGTAAGCAGTATCGTTAACGGAGGAAGCACATTGATTACACTTGACGATACAACAGCATCCGGAAAGTACGATTGGTATGCGTGGTCTGCCGATGATTTAAGCGGACAATGTTGTATATATGCGAATAAAGATAAAAGCGCAATGCAAATGAACAAAAAAAGCGGTATTGCATGCTATTTTTACAATACAACACCTGTACCGAATTCAATTGTATCGATAAAAATAACTCTCGCCGAGGGAAGTGACAAAAGTTTTGATATCTACACGTCAAACACACCCTACTCTTCCGGAACGAGTTTCCCGACTACGGGCACAAAGAGAGGCACTCTCACCGCCGATACCAACGGTGTAACGCTTGATATCAACACAACGGACAGATATTTCACAATCAACTATAACGGTTCAAATGCTTGTTACATAGAAAGCATAGAAATTCTTTACGGCGGAAGCGATAGTTCCGTCGTTCCGGATAAGGACGATACCCCGTATATCGATCCGAACAAAACATATACCGCGCAAGATTTTGTCGATGCGGTCAACGCAATAAACAACTCGACCACTATAGAGGAAAAGAAAACCGCAATCGAATACGCCGAGACAATATTTAATTGCTTGTCAACTGACGAAAAAACCAAAGCGGAAACACAAAACGCTTACGGCAAACTCCTGGACAACAAGCAAGAGTACAACCGACAATTGCAAGCCAAACCTGAAAAAGACACGCTATCCGGCGGAGAAATTGCAGGAATTGTGATAGGAAGCGTCGTTGGAGCGACTTTAATTGCTATTGCACTGTACATTCTGATTAAGCGCACGCAGACGAAGCATGCTTCAAGAGAGTAAAACATATTCTGTTATAAAAAACTTCAAATCCTGAGAATGCACTGCCCCTTCTGCAATGCAATTGGTCCGACGACTTAAAATCATAAATGTCATTCTTCATGGACAGCCGTTCAAACGGCTGTCTTTTTTTTGTAGCCTAAATCCGCACCAAAAAGGACTGCGATATTCTCACAGTCCTTTTATCGTAAGGTCATTTTTTTGAAGCACGCCGACAAAGGCGTAGCGACATAATGTTAATCGTTTTCATATATACTCCGATACAATACCAAGCCTATTTGTCGCTTATAAGCGCATAGCACATTTTGTAGATATCGGTGTTGTCGATGTTTTGGACGAAATCGAAGCGTGCACCGTCTTTGAGCTTAAAATCGGTGTAATAATACACGTCGGCTTTGGTGTGATACGTTGCGTGGAACATAGAGCTGTTGATTTGCTCCTTGGTCTCACCGTTGTACTGCAAATCGCCACATTCGTGGTCCGCCGTGAGTATCAACGAATAATTGTCTTTGTCGCTCATTTGTGCTTTCACGGCTTCTACGGCGTTGTCAAATTCGTCAAGATACGCAAGCATACCGTCCATATCTTTGTTACTGCTCATTTTGTCGATATGCGCGCCTTCTATCATAAGGAAGTAGCCGTTGGGATACTTTGCTTCGAGGAAGTCAACCGCAAACTCGGCAAGTTGTTTAAGCGTCGGAGTCTCGTCGGTTGCCGTGTAATTTGCCACTGCCGAAAACGTGCCGATAACTTTTGAACTGTCATGATTAAGCTCGCTGTATGCGTCGCAAAAAGCGTAACCTTTCTCTTCAAATTGAGTGCGATACATATCGTAGTTGACGTCGTCACCGTCCCACGTCGTGAGACCCGCGCCGAGGAACAGATCGATGCCCGAATTGATTTGACAATCGATAATGGTTGCTTTGTCTGCCCTATCTTTTGCGTGAGCGGAAAAAGATGCGGGAGTTGCACCCGAAAGCGTATCGGTGGTAACGATGCCTACGCCTTTGCCGAGGCTCTTTGCATACTCTGATACGGTTTGAAAATTCTTGCTATCCTTATACGAGACGTAACCTCTGAAATACTTCTCGCCCGTTGCCATCGCGCTTGCGGCGGCAGCGCTGTCGGTCGCTTGATTTACGGCTTTACACGACGTGTTTACCAAGCCCGTTTGGTCGAAGCCTTCAAACAACGTTCTTTCAAAATACGCTTCACCCGTTTTGACGTGGTTTACGCCCATACCGTCACCGATAAACAAAATTACTCTATCGCTGCTGCCTTTTAGTGCGTCGTAGATTGACGGCTCTACGTGAGGCGGATTATTATTCCCGCCGTTATCGTTGTCGTTGCACGCAACGAATACGATTGAGAGCGACAATACGAGCGCAAAAACGAGTGCTATTGCCAGTATTCTAATGCTGTTTTTCTTCATATTCCCCTCTATCTTTTGAAATATTGCGCAAGCATTGCAATGCGCAATTGCGATTTGATTTGCTAAAAAAGATTACTTTTTCTTTTCTTGACGGCGTTTGTCGTTGATGATTGCAAGCGCTTTTTCGTCGATGAGCGAGATACCCTCTTGCTTTGCGATATCCACCATTTGCGTAAGCGCCGCTTTCAAGAACACGCGCGGAATTTTGGTGAGTTTTGCGCACGCCTCGTCTGTGAATTTGACGGCGGGATCGATACGGCTTGCGGCGTACTTGACGGAGTTGACGTCGCCTTCTTTGGCTTGTATCTTTTCTGGATACGGCTTTTTGAAGCGCGAACACCAAAAATTGGTGCTGTCTCTATATCCGTAATCGACGGGGACGCGCGGATAATTGTTTCTGCCGACGCCGTTGATAATCGAGTCGTAATACTCCTCTTTCATCCAAATTTTGTCGATTTTGAGTATGAAATGCGCGCCGAATTTGCTTGTAATGCCGTTGAAATTGCGATACGGCGGTTCGTAACCTTCCAAGCAACCCGCTTTGTCGAGATATGCGTCTTCGAGCGAACTGTCCCAAGTACATTCAAACACTTGAAATGCCTCTTGAACGATTTGCGGTCTATCCTCTCCCAAAGTGCTGTTTTTGAGAGTGAAAATACAGTTTTTCATCTTCTCGGCGGTGGTGTCGCCGGGGAAACCTAGCCTTACGGCCTCTTTGAAAAACTTTTTGTCGTCGGGTATGAAGTTGAGCGTAACTTTGCCCGTGCGCAATATGTTTTGTGCGGTATTGGAGCTGTTTCGCACTTCCAAAATCATTGCATAATAGTCTTTACCAGCAATGTAGTACGGAAAACAAAGCGAATACGAGCCGATATTGGTTTGTCCGCTTTCCGACACGGTGCTTGCAAGCACAACGGGCATCGGGAAAAAGGACGAAGTCTGATAAAAGTTGTCAACGATACGCAAATCCTTAAATTCACTCATATATCCACCTCTTTATATCTTTCTTATAATTTTTACTTCAAAGAACGGATAGTATACCCTTCTTTTTGGTACATTCTCAAATTCAAATTGAGTTGTTCGATAAATTCCTTGTTGGAGGTTGTCTTGACAATCATATTTATGAGGTTTTCCGTAGCCTCGGTATTATCCGCATTCGAGAGCATTTTGCGAATACCCCAAGTGCCTTCCAATTCGCTAGGCGTGAGCAACAATTCTTCCTTTCTCGTACCGCTCTTTGCAAGGTCGATTGCGGGGAAAATGCGCTTTTCGCTGAGTCTGCGGTCAAGGTGAATTTCCATATTGCCCGTGCCTTTGAACTCTTCGAAAATGACGTCGTCCATACGACTGCCCGTATCGATAAGTGCGGTTGCAATGATGGTGAGCGATCCGCCGTTTTCGATGTTTCTTGCAGAGCCGAAGAAGCGTTTGGGACTATGCAACGCACCGGGATCGATACCGCCGGACAACGTTCTGCCCGTAGGCGGAATGGTGAGGTTGTACGCTCTTGCAAGCCTTGTGAGCGAGTCAAGCAAAATCACGACGTCTTTGCCCATTTCCACGAGGCGTTTTGCTCTGTCGAGAAGCATTTCCGCCGTTTTGGTGTGGTGCTCGGGAAGCTCGTCGAACGTGGAATATACCACTTCGCCCTTAATCGAGCGTTGCATATCCGTAACTTCCTCGGGACGCTCGTCGATGAGCAAAACTTTGAGCTCGATTTCGGGATAATTCTTTGCAATCGAGCTTGCAATCATCTTCAAAAGCGTCGTTTTGCCGGCTTTCGGAGGTGATACGATTATACCTCTTTGACCTTTGCCGATAGGCGAAACGAGGTCGATACAACGAGTTGCGTATTCTCTCGGCGAAACTTCGAGTCTGATACGCTCGTCGGGATAAATAGGCACTAAATCGTCAAAGTTGGGGCGTTTGCCGATTTTGTCGGCGTCTATACCGTTGATAGTCGTTACGCTTACGACTGCCGACGGTCTGCCCTCTTGTATCTTTTTGCAAAGGGACTTGACGTAATCGCCTCTACGCAATCCGTATTGTTTTATCTTCATAGCGGACACGTATGCGTCCATCTCGTTGAATTCTCCGTTCTTAACGCGCAAAAATCCGTAGCCGTCGGGATTGATTTCGAGATATCCTTCTCTTTCTTGCTCCGAACCCTCGTCGATTGACTCTTTGCGCTCGTTGAGAACGTTCTCTTTGTAGTTTTGACGATTGTTTTGCGGTTTTTGATATTGACTGTTGGTCGGACGGAACACGACGGGTTGAAATTTGGGCTTTTGATATACTTGTTCGCTATTGTTTTCGGAAGCGGATTTTTGAGTCTTTTCTTCAACTTTTTGGGTTTCCGTGGCGGTATTGGTCGTAGCCGCTGCGCCCTCATCCGATTTCTTTGGACGGCCTCTGCGAGGTGCCGTGGGCGGTTGCATTTCGCCGTTGGTGATTTTGTAGACTAAGTCTACAAGTTCCGCCTTATTAAGTTTCGTAGGTGCGCTTACACCGACGTCTTTTGCGAGCGAGCGCATCTCAAAAATGCTCTTTGCGTCAAGTTCTTGTTTAGTAAATTTTTGCATAAAAACTCCTGTGTTAATGACTTTCCACCTTGCGGAAATAGTCGTGAGATTTGGTTATAAATTGGTATTTTTATCTAAAAGTGTTTTTACCGTGCTCACCTCAATCGGTGAGCACGATTAAAAAATTTAGTTGTTGGTAAATCTTTCCAAAACCAAAACTTTGGTTTCTTCACCGTCGAAATCGGCTCTGTCAAATTCAACCGTAGAGCCATCGGCGTAAATAACGTTTTCGTCCTCGAAAAGGTCGAGAAATTCATTGACTTTGTCAATGTCGAATTCGCAATCTTTGGTCTTGTAGTGCATCGGGATAACCACGTCGGGCATAATGCGGTCAACGTATTCCTTTGCTTGCACGGCATCAATCGTATAGTTTCCGCCAACGGGGATAAGCAAAACGTTGACGGGCATAAGCGACTCAACCAAAATGGCATTGCACTCTTCACCGATATCTCCCATATGGCATACGTCCACGCCGTCCATACGATATTTGAAAATTATGTTATCTCCGCGCAACGCGCCTTTCTTGTCGTCGTGGTAACTGCGTTGAGCAAGGATATGCACACCGCCGATTTCGTATGCGCCCGCCCTGTTGAGCACGGTGGGATCACCGCTTACGTTTGAAACGTAGCAGTGGTCGTTGTGCGCGTGGGACACGGTCACGATATCCGCGTCGACTTTGGGCATCTCATAGCCCACGTACGAGTGATAAGGATCGGTAACAATCGTCGTTCCCGTGCTTTCTTCAAGTTTGAACGAGGAATGGCCGAGCCAAGTGATTTTCATTTTTTACTCCTTCTTGCGCCTTATTCACCGAGGCGGGCAACAAGCTCTCTTATCTTTTGAGACGGATCGAGCAAGTTGGACACCGATTCGTTGACGTTGGCGGCAGCAATTATATACGAGATGTATTTGGATAAGTCCGCTTCGATAAACCATTTGCAGTCTTTAAGTTCCGGAATGCGATATGTGAGGTTTGTCGAAAGAACCGCGTCGAATACGCCTTCTTGATACGCTTTGTTGAATTTGTCGATGCCTTCCGTGAAAAGCGAGAAAGTTGCGGCAAGAAACACTTTTTTTGCGCCCTTTTGCTTGATTTCTTTGGCAAGGTGAAGAATGGAATCGCCCGTTGCAATCATATCGTCTGCGACAAACACGTTCATACCCTCAACGGAAGAACCGATATACTCGTGCGCGATAATGGGATTGCGCCCGTTGATTATCGTGGAATAGTCGCGACGTTTGTAGAACATACCGAGGTCGAGACCGAGCACGGAGGCGTAATACACGTTTCTGGGAATTGCGCCCTCGTCGGGAGATATGACCATAAGGCTGTTTTTGTTGAGACGCACGTCGGGGAATTTCCTCGTAAGGCATTTGAGGATTTGATAATGTACGAAGTAGTTGTCAAATCCCATAAGCGGAACGGCGTTTTGCACTCTCGGATCGTGTGCGTCAAACGTTATGATGTCGCTTACGCCCATATTTTGAAGCTCTTGAAGCATTTGAGCGCAGTCAAGCGACTCTCTTGCGCTTCTGCGATGTTGGCGTCCGCCGTAAAGCATCGGCATAACCACGGTTATACGTTGGGGCTTGCCGTTACATGCACATATTATGCGTTTCAAGTTCTCAAAATGCTCGTCGGGCGTGAGCGGAATTTCTTTTCCGAAAAACGGATAGGTCACTCCGTGATTGCCCGGATCGCAAATGATATACAAATCTTTTCCTCTTACAGTCTCATAGATGATGCCCTTTGCGTCACCGTTGGTGAAACGAGGACAATCCGACTTCAAGATAAACGTGTCTTTGTGTAGTTTTTTGCCGAGATGTGATTCGCTAAACAGCGTGATTAGTCTTTTGTCTATGAGGGTTGCAAGTTCTTCCGCACCCGGGGTTGCGATAAGAGCAATGGGTGCGCTGGGGGTTTCCCCGTAAACAGAAAAGTCCGGTGTCATTTGTGTCCTCCGAGATAATAAAAGTATATCAAACAATTTTCGAATTGACAATCATATTTGCCTAAATATAAATATAAAACTTGTACGTGCACAAAAGCAAAGCATTGTGTCGCAAAATTATATATCCAATATTTCGGTGAGCACGGAATTCATCACAGCCATCCCCCTTGCTTTTAGCCGTACAAACCCGTCTGCCTCTTCAAAAAAGTTTTTCAAGTTATCGGGAATCGTCAAAAGGTTGCTTTCAACGCCCTTCGTCGTGCGAAGAGAGAGCATAATTCTCTCGTTGCGCACGTCTTTTTCGCAAAGATATTCGACGTCCACTCTATGAATATCGTCAAATTTTTGCGCGTTTTCAATATATTTTATATATTGATTTACGTTTTTTACGTCGGCAAATCTCGTTTCTTTGTCTAGCGGTTTGCTTCCGTCCGCGGTTTTTACGAGCGAGTATGCGCCCGCGCCCAAACCGAGATACTCCTCTCTCGTCCAATAGCCGAAATTATGCCTCGATATAAGTCCGTCTTTTGCGAAATTGGACACCTCGTATCTTTCGAGCCCCCACTTTTTAGCCTCGTCCATAGCCGTTTCAAACAGCGATTGAGTATCGTCGTCGCAAGGAATTTTTATCTCTCCTCTCTCAACCATACCTTTGAGCGGAGTTCCGTCCTCGACGATAAGCTCGTACATAGAGATATGTTTGACAAGCGGTGCAAGCGTCGATACCTCGTCTCTAACGCTATTTTCGTCATCAAAGGGCAATCCTATAATCAAATCGCAAGATACGTTGTCAAAATATTTATTTGCAAGCGCGATTTTGTCAAGAGCGACTTTGCTTGAATGTATACGCCCGATTGCCTTCAAATTCGCATCGCAAAGACTTTGTACGCCTATGCTTATGCGGTTGATCCCCATATCCTTATACGCTTTGAGTTTGCTCTCGGTAATGCTCTCGGGATTGCACTCAATCGTCCACTCTTTCAGCGCCGACAAATCGAAGTGATTTTTTATCGTATCGGCAACGCGTTTTACGTCCATTTCGCAAAGCACGCTCGGCGTGCCACCGCCTATATAAATCGTGTCGATTTTTGAGTTACAATATTTGTCCCCCGCAAGTGTAATCTCGCGATTTAGAGCGTTTAGATACCGCAAAATCGTCGCATCGTCAAAACAGGCGTACGAATTGAAATCGCAATAGCGACACTTCGATTTGCAGAACGGAATATGGACGTACAGTTGCATTTTTCTATATATATACCCCGAAGAACGCGACGGTTTTCGGGGTATGTTTTACTTGTTGGGATCTACTTTGAGTATGGATATAAACGCTTCGCTCGGCACTTCTACACTGCCCACTTTGCGCATACGTTTTTTGCCCTCTTTTTGCTTTTCGAGAAGCTTCTTTTTGCGCGTGATGTCACCGCCGTAGCACTTTGCCAAGACGTCTTTGCGCATTGCTTTTACCGTTTCGCGCGCGATGATTTTACCACCGACGGTGGCTTGAATAGGCACTTCGAAAAGTTGTCTGGGGATAACGTCTTTCAGTTTCTCGGCAATGCCTCTGCCACGGGAGTAAGCGTTGTCTTTGTGCACGATGATAGAGAGTGCGTCGCACATCTCGCCGTTGATCATCATATCGAGGCGCACGAGGTCGCTCTTTTCGTAGCCGTCCATCTCGTAATCGAGTGAGGCGTAACCTCTCGTGCGTGATTTGAGACTGTCGAAAAAGTCGTAAATAATCTCGTTGAGGGGCATACGATATATGATTTGCACGCGCGTAGGATCGATATACGACATATCGATAAACACGCCCCTCTTGCCTTGGCACAATTCCATAATCGGACCGACGTATTCCGGCGGAGTGTAAAGCGTTGCTTTGACGATGGGCTCTTCGATATACGCAATTTCACTGGGATTGGGCAAAGCGGTGGGATTGTCTATGGTGAGTTTCTCACCGTTGGTCTTTGTAACGATATACGACACGCTCGGCGCAGTGGTGATAAGGTCGAGGTCGAACTCTCTTTCAAGCCTTTCCTCGATAATCTCCATATGCAAAAGCCCGAGGAAACCGCATCTGAAACCAAAGCCGAGAGCAGTTGATACTTCGGGATCGAAGCTCAAAGAAGCGTCGTTGAGTTGAAGTTTCAAAAGAGCCTCTTTCAAATCGTCGTATCTTGCTCCGTCCGCGGGGAATACACCCGTGTAAACCATCGGCGTTGCCTTTTTATAACCGGGAAGTGCCTCTTTCGCGGGATTTTCCGCATTGGTAACGGTATCACCGACGGCGGTATCGCTCACGTTTTTGATACTAGCCGCAATATAGCCGACTTCACCGCTTACGAGTTTGTCGCAAGGACGCATCCCCGGTGAGAAATAGCCGACTTCAACAACATCGAAACTCTTACCCGTAGCCATCATCTTGATTTTGTCACCCACTTTGACGCTTCCGTCCACAATGCGAACCATAGAGATTGCGCCACGGTAATTGTCGTAAAAACTGTCGAAAATGAGTGCTTTGAGCGGTGCGTCGTCGTCACCCGTGGGCGCGGGAAGTTTTTCGATGATTTGAGAGATCAAATCGTCGATGCCGATGCCCTCTTTTGCCGAAACGAGCGGACAACCCTCGGTATCGAGACCGATTATATCCTCTATTTCGAGTTTTACGGCATCCACATCGGCGGAAGCAAGGTCGATTTTGTTGATGACGGGCAAAATGGTCAAATCGTTTTCGAGCGCAAGATACACGTTGGATAGAGTTTGTGCCTCCACGCCTTGCGTGGCGTCAACCACCAAAAGCGCACCCTCGCAAGCGGCAAGTGAACGCGATACCTCGTAGGTGAAATCGACGTGACCGGGAGTGTCTATAAGGTTGAGAATATACTCCTCACCGTTGTATTTGTAATAGAGTCTGCAAGTTTGCAGTTTGATGGTGATGCCACGCTCTTTTTCAATCTCCATATTGTCGAGAAGTTGCTCGGACATATCACGCTCGGACACAGTGCCCGTTTTTTCAATGAGACGATCGGCAAGCGTACTCTTGCCGTGATCGATGTGCGCGATTATGGAAAAATTGCGTATGTGTTTTTTGCTCAAAGCGTCCTCACTCATCAAAACTTTGCGATTAAGCAAAATTTTTGATAAAATTTTCAAAACTATTGACTTTATTATAAATGAAATATAGAATTTTATCAACAAGAATGAAATAATATTAAGGGAGTTTCTTATGGATTTTCAATGGCTTTTTGATAGACCGATAGCGCACCGCGGGCTTCACGACGATAGATACCCCGAAAACAGTATGCCCGCATACAAAGCGGCGATCGACAAAGGGTTCAACATCGAGATCGACGTACACGTCACCAAAGACGGCGAAGTGGTTGTTTTCCATGACGACAATTTGAAACGCGTGTGCGGTGTGGACAAAGTTATCAAAAATTGCACTCTTGCGGAATTAAAGACCTACTCCCTTGCCAACACCGAATACGTTATGCCCACTTTCAAAGAGTTTTTGGCTCTCGTCAACGGTCAAGTCGGGATTTTGTGCGAGATAAAAGGCATAAATCCATTTGACCACACTATCGTGCGCGAAACCATCAAAGTGCTTAACGAAGTCGGCTACAAAGGCAACATTGCACTTCAATCCTTTGATTTCGGCGCGGTTTTGTATGCAAAACGCCACAGTAAATACGCCGTTGGCGAACTTTGCACTTGGTGCTCCCCCGACGGGAAACGATACAGATGGTGGACAACCGACTTTATGGGCAAACTTTGGATAAACAAGATCACCAAGCCCGACTTTATCGCATACGACGTGCGCGCGGTTGACCGTAGACTTCCCGAAAACAAATATATAATCAAATGGGGCAAAAAAGTGCCTATTTTGATGTGGACCATCAATAGCGAAGAGCGTATCGAAGACGCAACCAAATACGCAAACAATATTATTTTCGAGAACTTGGACGCCGAATACGTCAGTTCCCTCGCCGGCAAGTTTATGCCGTTCAAGTGCCTTGAAAAGAATTTGCCTAAAAACAAATAATACTCTATACATAAAAACTGCAATAAAATCGCATTTCTCTGTTAAGACTTTGTTGATAAACATATTCCCCGATATACAAAAACGACGCTCGAACGAGCGTCGTTTTTAAGAGTTTTGCAAAGATTACTCTTCGTCTTTTTTGAGTTTCAAAGAAACGTTTTTGAAGAAGTTCTTCAAAGTCGTTCCGAGAGATTGAGGCATTGCCTTGATGTCCACGATCTTGGTGTTGTTGGTGATGGAGTATGTCACGTAAGCATAGTAGCCGATGAGGAGCACTGCCGCCACGCAGAACACGATATAGAACGGGCTGGTCGTCTCAAAAC
This sequence comes from Eshraghiella crossota, assembly GCA_963590075.1. Taxonomy (GTDB): domain Bacteria; phylum Bacillota; class Clostridia; order Christensenellales; family CAG-917; genus CAG-475. The sequence continues at coordinate 8,612 of CAVANK010000003.1, read as the reverse complement.
TCATAACCGCACTCGTAACTTGACCGGCTTTGACGAAACCGCTTTGGTTCATAAGTTGACCGTAGTTGATGAAGCCGAGCGTCGCGATACCGCCGGAGACGAGGAACATTCTCTTGTCACCGCTGACCATCGTGTACATAAGCGCGAGAGCGAGGGACAAATAGAGGTACGTGTACGTCACTTTGATTGTAAACACTGCGATAACCGCAAGCGTGAAGGACGCAAGCAACAAGAGTTCTTGTTTGTTGCGGTTCTTGAAGTAAAGCGAGATAACGTACGCTTCGAGAACGAGCAAGAAGATAAGGTTGAGGATGTTGACGCTTTGTTGTGAATACTTGTTGTTCATCGCAACCATACCGTAGAGGTTGAACGCGTCTTTTACGAAGTACAACGTGTTGGTCATCTCGTTGACCATAACCTTGAATCCGAAGAACGCGTCTCCCGCTTTGACTTGGTTGATAGCCACGGGAAGCGTGAGCAAGTATGCCAAAACGATTGTTGCCACGAGACCGAAGACGATTTTCGCTCTGTTGGGAGTGAATTTCTTCTTGTTATCGTTGTCCTTGATGTACATATACGTGAAGTAACCGACTATGATAGGCGCGACGGCAAGCGCTCTTATATCGAGGACTGCCGCTAGCGTCATAACAAAGTAAGTCGAGATGTACTTCTTCTCTATCATCAAAATGAGCGAGCCGATAACGAGAGCGATAAGCACGCTTTCAAACGTTGCGCTGATACTGCTTGAAAGGAGCGCGAACGGAAGGAGCACGTAAAGTCCCGCATAAATGGTTGCAAGCTTGTTGCCGACGTATTTCTTGCCGTAGAAGAAGATCATTGCCACCACTGCCATATCCGCAATCACGTTGATGAAGCGGAGCAAAACGGAAGTTGACGCAACGTCGAGATTCTTGCTTGCATAGCCCAAAATCGTGAGGATATATAGCGTGCCGGGTGCGTATGCGGAACTTGCGTTGTTTGCATAGTAGTTAAACAAGCCGTTCTTTGCGACGAGCGTGTTCTTTGCAAGCGTGATGACGCTCGTCATACTGCTACCCATACCGTACATCGAAAGCAAGAATGCAAGTCGTGTAAGGAACGCGCCGAGCATAATCATTGCCACGATGAACCAACTGTTTTGATACCACTTCACCGTCGTCTTTGCTTTCTTATTGTAAACGGACGTCGTGCCGAAATCGACAAATGCGTCCTTTCTTGCGTATGTGCGTCTGACAAAGATATATGCAAGTGCAAGTGCAGCCACGCCGAACACCGTGAGCATCACTACGAACGTGATACCGCTTGCGTTGGTGTTGGTGTTGACGGTCTTTGCTTTCTTGAAGTCGTAGACGGTGTAACCTTCTGCCGCTTCTTCCACTCTTTGCATAGAAACGTTGTCAAAATACACCCTTCCTTTGCAGTTGTTATCTTCAGAACCTACGCAAAGCGCGATCGTGAGATAGTCGGTGTTTTTGGGTTTTACGTAGAAAGTGCTGGTGACGAAGCCCTTGGTCTTTTCGCTGTGAGAAACGAATTTGTATTCCACGTTTTCAAGGAAAGTCACGTATGCGCCCGTCTTGTTGGACAATTCCGAATTGATTTTGAAATCGACGGTGACTTTGTAAATCTTGCCGGTGGAAACTTTGACCGTTTGTTTGAGATAGTTGTATCCGGCGGAAGAGTTGTCGATGTAAAGCGTTTGATTGTCGCTGTCGTCGGACTCGTTTGCCGCGCCGAATATCGTGCTCGAAGACGACGTTGTCCAACCGTCAAACTTCTTGTCTTTGAATGCCGAGAAGTTGCCGTTGACGATGAGTTCCTCACCGACGTCGCTCGTATCGTTGTTGCAAGCGGTAAATGCGAAAAGTGCTAGCATAACGACTAGCACCATTGCACTTATAATAACTAACTTTTTCTTCATTTTATTCCTCTCGAAAAACGGTTGCCGATTAGACTTCTTTAAGTTTTGCGGCTTTACCGGTTCTTTCTTTCAAGTAATAAAGTTTTGCGCGTCTTACTTTGCCGTGACGGACAACTTGGATGCTGTCGATCTTGGGTGAATGGATGGGGAACGTTCTTTCAACGCCTACGCCGAACGTAACGCGACGTACGACGATGGTTTCACGGATACCGCCGTTCTTCTTTGCAATGACAACGCCTTCGTAAGTTTGAATACGTTCTCTCGTTCCTTCAATGACCTTGACGTTCACTTTGACTTGGTCACCGATTGCGATTACAGGCAAGTTTTGTTTCATGCCCTCTCTTTCGATTGTGTCGATAATGTTCATACTGACCTCCTAATTTTACCAAATGTTCTTACACAAGTCTCTCTTGCCAGCGGAACATCCGAGTCACGCGTGTTATATTAACATAAAATAAATATATAAACAAGCAAAAATACAATAAAAATGAGCATTTTAATGATTTTTTTCAAATTTTATGCAATTTTCATCTTCTTTTGTATTTTGCGTCGTTTTCCGTGAATGCGTTTTCTATGAGATTGTACCCGTTTTCACCCACCGTAAATATATCGAAGCGCACGTTCGCGTTGGCAAGTCTGTGCCATGATACATACGCTTTTGCGGCGGTGACGTATCTTCCGACTTTGTACGGTGTTACCGCCTCTTCGGGCGCGCCCATATCCTCGCCGTATCTCGTCTTAACCTCACAAAAAACTATCGTTCTTTCTCCTTGATTTTTCTCGGATTTTTTGCGCTTTATTCCGAGTTTTTCAAAGAATTTAGATATACGGTTTTTGCCTTTTGAGCGGATTAGATTGCCGTTTTCGTCAACGAAACACTCGCAAATCAAATCCACTTCGCAATCGGAATATTTTGCGTTGGTTTCAAGGATTTTATATCCCTTTTCCTCATAAACTTCACGCGCTATTCTCTCGCCTATATCCCCGATTATTTTTGTGTTCATTTGACGAAATTTCCTATAAAACTCTTTCTGTGTATGGGCGTTGCGCCGAACTCTTTGAGTGCCGCGATATGCTTTGCCGTGCCGTAGCCCATATTGTGCTCGAAGTCGTATTGAGGATATTCAAGAGCCATTTGCTCCATATAAGCATCTCTCGTAACTTTTGCGATTATAGATGCCGACGCAATGGAATACGAGAGCGCGTCACCGTGGATTATTCCAAACGTTTTATAAGGAATATCCAGTTGCAAAGCGTCCACTATGACGATATCGGGCTTGACGTCAAGCGTCATAATCGCTTCCGCCATACACGCTTTGGTGGCATTGAGAATGTTCATTTCGTCGATTTTGTGATTGTCGTAAGACACCGTAGATACGGCGATTGCCTTGGATTTGATGATATCGAAAAGCTTTTCTCTCTTCTTTTTGCTCACCTTTTTGCTGTCGTTGACGCCGTCAATCAAATCGGATAAATCCATAATCACCGCCGTGCAAGTAACGGGGCCCGCAAGCGGTCCTCTACCGACTTCGTCAACTCCGCAAATATAGCGGTAACCTTTGTCGAGAAGTTGTCTCTCGTATGTCATTAGTTCTTCGGGTTTTACCATAAGTGAAATGATATTGCATCAAAGATGCAGTGATATTTGTGCTATGCACAAGTGATATTTTTTGCTTACGCAAAAAGTGATATTTGCGCTTTGCGCAAGTTGTGGAGCAGTTATATTCGGGTGTGGGTGTCCCACCCTATTGTCATTCCGAGCGATAGCGTGGGAATCAAGCCGAAGGTGCACACACCAAGCAAGCGATATCGCGAAACTGTGATATGAGGTTTTATCCTTGCTTGAACTGATAGCGTATATCGGTTGCGCGGTAGCAGTTGCGAGAACAAATGCGGTTTATGGCAATAAATGTTTTTGTTGCCATCACCGCAATGCCGTTTGAGCAACAGCGGGACGTTCTAACATTATTTTACCCAGTTTGCCTTTGCGGAACTCGTCGATAATCATTTTTGCCGTGCGATCGTAATCGGGTTGATTGCCCTTCACTTTGAAACCGCGCGCCGTTGCGATATCTTCAAAAACGTCTATCGTTTGTTCTTTGAGTTCGGGCAAGTTGTATCTTTGTTGCAAATTTTGCGGATAAAGCGTCTTCATTTCATCGAGAAAATCGTACGCAAGCTCGCTTTCGTCGAGGATATCGTCCCTAATAGAGCCGATATACGCAAGGTGATGCGCCACTTTTTGATCCTCGAACTTGCCCCAAAGCGTACCGGGGGTATCCAAAAAGTCCACGTTATCGATTGAAAGCCATTGTTTGCCTCTCGTGACGCCGGGACGGTCACCCGTAACCGCTTTTGCCTTCTTGACCATTGAGTTGATAATCGTGGACTTTCCGCTATTGGGAACGCCTACGACCATTGCTCTTACGGATATATTTGCGCCTTTTGAGGCGTATTTTTCGATTTTGTCGGACACGACTTGTTTGAGTCCCGCAACGATTTGCGAGCAATCACCGCTCGTGCCGATTGCTTTGACGTACGGTTTGCCTTGCTTTTTGAAAAGCTCGCACCAAGCGTCAAGGTCGGATTTTTCCACCAAATCGCACTTATTGAAAACGTAAAGCACCCTCTTACCTTGCAAAAGTTTGTTGAAAAGAGGGTTATCGCAAGAGTATACCGCCCTTGCGTCAATTACGTATATGAGCGCGTCGACGAGACGGAGATTGTCCTCCATCATTCGTATCGCTTTGGTCATATGACCGGGAAACCATTGTATGTTCAAAACAAATTCCTTTGTGCTACGCACAAATGACATTTGCGCAAAGCGCAAGTGATATTGCACCTATGGTGCAGTGATATTGTTGCTTCGCAACAGTGATATTTTCAGCCTTTGGCTAAAAGTGATATTCGCACTTCGTGCGAGTTGCGGAAAATTCCATTCGAGTGTGGGTGTCCCACCATATCGTCATTGCGAGCGAAGCGTGGCAATCTAGCTGTGGGCGCAGTTGCGGAAAATTCCGATATCGTTTAACGATTGCGTTTTCTTTTCTTGGTTGGCAAGAATTTGCCTAAATCGAGATGTCTGAACAAGTCGGGACGACGTTTCATCGTCACTTCGAGCGACTTTTCAAGACGCCACTTTTGTATGTCGTTGTGATTGCCACCAAGCAAAACCTCGGGAACGGCATAGCCTCGATAAACTTCGGGACGGGTGTATTGCGGATATTCCAAAAGTCCGTTGGAAAAACTCTCTTCTTTGGTGCTTTCCTCCGAGCCGAGAACACCGTCGATATACCTTGCAACGCAGTTTATGGTCACGAGAGCGGGCAATTCACCGCCCGTAAGCACGTAATCGCCTATCGACAATTCCTCATCGATGCAAATGTCGATTGCACGCTGGTCAACGCCCTCGTAATCACCGCAAAGTATCAATATACGCTTTTCTTTTGCAAGACTTTCGACTTTGGCTTGATTGAGAACAGTGCCTCTCGGGGACATATACACGCGCCACGCATCGTGGTGTGGATCGACCGCTTCTATCGCGCTTACGATGGGATCGGGCGTCATAACCATACCCGCACCGCCTCCGTAAGGCGTATCGTCTGTTTTGAGGTGTTTGTCTTTTGAAAAATCACGGATATTGACTACGTCAACGCAAAGTTTGCCCCCCTCGATTGCCTTTCCCAAAAGGCTTTCGTTGAGGACGTCGAAATATTGCGGAAATATCGTCAAAACGTCAAATTTCATATCAATTGAACACCACTACACGATTGAAAATCGTCCCGTCGAGCATCATTTTTCCGCCTTGCAAGTCAACTTCTTTGATAAGACCGTTGATTGCGGGGAAACTCAAACTCGCGTCACCGTTTCTTACGACGTATACGTCGGCAGAGCCGTATTGCAAAACGTCCGTGATTTCACCAACGCATTCTCCGTTTGCAAACACGTCAAGACCTATCATATCGACGATATAATACTTTCCGTCGGGAAGTTTGGGCAAATCGTCCCTTTTTGCGGTGATAAACTTGCCTCGCAACGCTTCCGCCTTGTCTACGTCGTCGATACCATCGAGCACAACGTATCCGATTGCGCCTTCGAGCGAGATACTTTTAACGCTATACTCTTTTGTGTCGATTTTGAGTTGTTTAAGGTGAGAAAACCGTGCGGAATCAGAGGAATAAGTCTCGATTTTGAGTTCCCCTTTCAAACCGCGCGGTTTTAAGACCTTGCCTATCGTGAGTTCAGATTTCATCTTTCTCTTCGATGACAACGTTGTACTTAGCACCGGATTTGGCACTTGCGGATTTGACAAGTGTGCGGATTGCTTTTGCAATTCTGCCTTGCTTGCCAATCACTTTGCCGATATCCTTTTTTGCGATAGTAACGACGATGTCGTTTGCACCGTTGCCGTCTCTTTGTTCCACGGTATAGTCACCGTCGGGAACGAGGGACGCAACAAGATATTCGACCAATTCAATCATCTAAAGCCACCAATTTACTTCTTTTCAACGATACCTTGTTGAACGAGCAAACCCATAACCGTATCAGTCGGTTGAGCGCCGTTTGCAAGCCATTGTTTTGCTTTGTCGGCGTCGATGACGATTTGCTTGGGTTCGGAAACGGGATTGTAGTAACCGATTTGATCGATGTACTTGCCGTCACGCGCTTTGCGAGAATCCATTGCAACGATACGATAGAAAGGTGCTTTTGTTGAGCCCATTCTGGTGAGTCTAAGTTTAACCATAACAGTTAGCCTCCATTTGTGATAATTTATTTTATATTTTTGTTGTTAATATAATCGATATTTTTACGGATTAGAAAGGCAAGCCTTTGAGACCGCGAAGTCCTTTCATTCCGCCCTTTTGCATACGCGCCATCAAATCTTTAGTCGCCTCGAACTGTTTGAGAAGTTGATTGACCTCTTGAATGGACGTTCCGCTACCCTTTGCGATGCGCTTGCGTTGGGACGCTTTGATAATCTCGGGATTGCGACGCTCTTTTGGAGTCATCGATTGGATAATCGCTTTCGTCCTTGCAATCTGATTTTCGTCGATTTGCGGATTGCCTTTCATCTTGCCCGAAAGCCCCGGAATCATTGCCATCATATCTTGAAGATTGCCCATCTTTTTCATACTGTCGAGTTGAGCGAGATAATCTTCGAGATTGAAAGAGTTTTCTTTGAGTTTCTTTTGAAGTTTGAGTGCTTCTTCTTGGGATATCGCTTGCTCCGCCTTTTCGATGAGCGTAAGCACGTCACCCATACCGAGGATACGAGACGCCATACGCTCGGGGTGGAACGGCTCGATATCTTCCATCTTCTCACCCGTACCGCTGAATTTGATCGGCTTGCCCGTAACCGCTTTGATTGAAAGCGCGGCACCGCCTCTCGTGTCACCGTCGAGTTTGGTCATAATAACGCCAGTGATGTCGAGCTTTTGATTGAACGTATCGGCAACCGTAACCGCGTCTTGTCCCGTCATACTGTCAACGACGAGCAAAATCTCGGTGGGCTTGACTGCGGTCTTGATGTTGATAAGCTCTTGCATCAAGTTTTCGTCAATGTGCAAACGTCCCGCAGTATCGATAATCACCGTGTCATAGCCGTTTTTGAGAGCATACACGATGCCCGCTTTGGCAATCTTGACGGGATCGATTTGTCCCATCTCGAAGCACTCCGTCCCCGCCTTTTTGGCAACGACTTTGAGTTGTTGTATTGCCGCCGGTCTATAAATGTCGCAAGCGATAAGAAGCGTCTTTTTGCTTTGTTTTTTGAGGTATTGAGCAAGTTTTCCGCACATCGTGGTCTTGCCCGCGCCTTGCAAACCGCACATCATATAGATGGTGGGTTGTTTGTCGCTGACGGCAAGTTTTTGATGAGTGCTTCCCATCAAAGCGCAAAGTTCCTCGTTGACGATTTTGACTATTTGTTGTGCGGGTGTGAGGGATTTGAGGATATCTTCCCCGAGAGCCTTCTCACTCACTCTGTTGGTGAAATCTTTGACGACGTTGTAATTGACGTCGGCTTCAAGGAGAGCAACGCGAATTTCGCGCATAGCTTGTTTTATCTCAAGTTCGGTCAACTTACCTTTGTTGCGAAGTTTTGAGAATATGTGATTCATTCTGTCCGCCAAACTTCCGAAAAGAGCCATTTAGTCCTCCAATAACTTTTTGATTTTTTCGACGACGGCTTTGCCTTCGTCGTCGCAATGCAGAGATACTTCGTCCAAAAGAAGGTTGATTTGCTTGTCCTTTTTGGCAAGTCCCAACGCTTCCTCGTACTCGCAAAGGTGTTTTTCACCCTTGTTGATGCCGTCAAGCACAGCCTGACGAGATATGCCGACTATGTTTGCGATTTCTCCGAAAGACAAATCTTCGTCATAGTGCATAACGAGCATATCGTTTTGTCTTTGAGTGAGGAGCGCACCGTAGTACCCTCTCAAAACCGAAATTTCAAATCTATCCATAATCGAGTGTCAATCTCCATTGCTTGACACAATAATACTCTTCCAAAACAAAGGTGTCAAGCGTTTTTGCTCGACACCTCGATAATTTTATTAAATATTCACTTGCTAGTTCAAATTACAATATATTTTCCAGCGTTATTAACAAACACTCCAATAAAGTATCGTCGTAACTCCTTAAATACAATAACCCCCTCTTTCCGGACACGCCGGCATGTCCACTTCGGCGT
>CAVANK010000002.1:0-88600 GCA_963590075.1 Eshraghiella crossota | reverse complement strand
TCAGTAACGCTTCCGTCCGTTTGCGCACCGCTTATATGTCCTTTGAAGACGTTGTCTCCGCCATTTCTGCCGATAGACAGGAAGTTTTGCGTATTGAACGCAACGCTTGCGACCAACGTTCCACCTGTATTGTATGCGTAGTTTGCCGCTTGCCAAATATTATAAGTGTCGGTGTCGGTATTGGTGTTGCGATCTTGCGCACACACGCCACCCAATGAATACAAGTGATAACTCTTGCCCGTTTTCCAATCGCTTGCCGTAGATAAAGACGGAGATGCTTCGGACGAGAACTTGTACGCCGCTGTTGTGGAAGGTCTGGATGATGAGCCGTCCGTTGGCATATTTATCACTCTTGCCGTATCCGAGCTCATATTTTTGTCAAGAGTGATATTGTTTGTGCCGTCCGCGAACTCAACGTACTTGCCACTGAACGTGTAGCCCAAATCGACAAGCGCTTGCAAGCCGAGCAAATCGATGCCGTCTCTTATGACGTACGGGCTGTACTCATCGCCTGCGTCTTGCGACCTATATCCGCCGTAGTTGTCGTCATAACCATAGTTTTGAGAGTTCATACTCAAGCCGTTGTACGTATCGACTGCGAATACTGCAAGTTGTGGCAAACATCCCGGCATATAAATATAACCGTTGAGTGAACCTGTTTGATAATTTGCATTATCTTGTGCGCCTATAGTGCTTGTGCTTGCGCTCCATTTATCTGCCAAACCCTGTATCGTGCCGACTGACGCGTTACTCTTCATAACAGCAGTAAGCGATGCGAACGAATCAAGTGTTGTACCTGTACGAACATAGTTTATACTGGGCGATAGAGTCCATATACTGCCTCTCGTATCGTTCCATCCGCTCTTATAATTGCTCTCACCGAGCAAAATGCTATTCTTTACGCCATAGCAGTTTGTAACATTGATAGTACCATCTGTTGTCTCAAGATATCCTATGATGTCTGCGCCGTAGCGAGCTTCGGTACTTTTTGACTCTGTGAAATGCAACAACCCTATATTGTAGCAATTGGATATATTTGCCGTTCTTATATTGCCGTTGGTATTGTGCGTTGTAACTTCACCGACTATACCTCCGTTTCTCGTATGCCAAGCAAGAGTACCACCGACACCGCCTTTTGCGTGGATAGTTCCGGTATTATAACAATACGATATATTGACACCACCGGTTGTGCCGACAATGCCACCTGCGTTACTTCCGTTGAAGTTGTTACCGCTCAAACCTTTAAAAGGTATGCCTTGATAATCTTTGTAACCGACCGTAATTTTGCCCGTATTGTAACAATACGCAATTGTCGAGGCATATTTGGTCTGCGTATATCCCGGTTTGTCTTTTCCGCTGTCCGCACCGGGAATCGTACCTATAATACCTACGATACCGCCTGCCAGATTTCCGACTGCGGATACGCTGCCTGTATTATAACTTGCATATATATATGCTTGAGTGTAGTAATCCACTTCACCGACCAAACCACCTGCACGAGACCAAACGTTTGCGCCGCGTTTTGCATCGTCGTTCGGGGTGTTTGGATTGTATTCAAACGACCAAATGCTACCCGTATTTGCGCTATTGTTAATAACAAGTGTAGTCAAGCCGTTGTTATTGTTGGTAACTCTTCCGACAAGTCCGCCGATTTTTGCACCGCCGGTAATATCGCCCGTGTTAAGGCAACTCTCAATAGTAACACTACTCGTTGCATATGCAATAATACCGCCCGTACCATATTGATAATCGTATTGGTTACCGAGTTCTTGTGCCCCAGAGTTCGGTTTCCAACTCGACATCTCATAAGAAGTGATATTGCCCTTATTTACGCAACTGATAAGTTCAAGAGGAGCAGTATCCGTACTGCAACCTGCAATACCCGATATAACACGAAGCCCCGTCACATTTGCTGCGTTTGTGCAGTTCTCAAATTTGATAGCGCCAAACGGTTTGCCGACAAAACCTGCAATATCGTAAGCACCGTTCGTGCAAGTGAACGTGCCAGAATTGAGGCTACCTGAAATCGTCGCCGCAAGAATACTTCCTTCCACAGTCAAGTTCTTAAATGACGTATTAATGCCTGAATTGCCTGCATTCGGGAATGTGCTTATACGGTTTTGATATTTAGGATTAGTGTCTGTTATGCCACTTGCGATGCCGTCATAATTTATAGTTATCGTGTGTCCGTTGCCATCAAAGTGTCCTTTGAACGACGGAGTGACTTTTGTGACATTTGTATATTCGACATCCGCAACCGTTACAATCTCTACTCCATTTGCGCCTTGCGTTATGTTGCCCGCAAAGTTGTAGCCTTTGTTGGATACTGCGTTTTTAACATTCGAGCCTCTATCGGTTGTTTTTGAGTTCCAATCGCATTCGCTGTCAAAGTTGTAGCTAACGTTATTTGTGCCTGTATGCGTGGTTTTTCTTTCAATAGTGATATCTTTAAGCAGTTTGACATACTTGCCTTTATAGTCGTTTTGACTTGTGTATATTTGCCAAGCGAAGTCGTTCCACTCCTCTTGAGAGCTGATTGTATATGGATTTTGTTCAGAGCCCGGTGTAAGCGTACCGCTGTCATATTCACCGACAACACCCTCGGGGACTTCCTCGACAGCGCCTATAATCACATCTTTGTAATAGATGTTTGCGATAATACGTGTTATATTTCCGCCACTGTCGTAAAGTGCAGTCGTGACTTCCGCACGATAATTGTCGCTTGCGCCTGACGGTGCTTTATAACCTTTTTGAGCGTTTTCGCATTGCTCTTGTTCGAGTTGGTCTTGATCCGTTATTTCTTTTGTGAATTTAGCTATATCTTTGAACACTACGTCACATTCGCACACGGAATAGCTTTCGCCGTCCGTCATAGATACGCCGATACGCACCACGCTGTTTGCGCTTGCAAATACCGTAGTGTGCGTGGTCATAACCGAGTCGCTTCCGCTCACGTCGTAGAACGCAAGTTGTTTGGGTTGCTCCGTCGTGTCGCTTACGTCACCAAAGTTGGTTTTGGTGGGATAGTTCACACCAATGAGCAATTCGCCTTGTTGGAAGGTGTAATTGTTGTATGTGGTTTGAGCACATATACCCGCCATCGCAAGCACATATGCAAATGTGCCCACTTCGCTCTTGATGTTGCTGTCAATCAGGACGTATTTGCCGTTTTTGTTGGGGCTGATTGTGGCGAACGTCGGGTTGGTGGCGATATAAATCGTCCAACTGCCTTCCATGGCCGGGTTGAGTTTGTCGCCCACCACACCGCCTTTGGTGAGGGATGTATTGTTGCCGTCAAACTTGAAGCCCGTAGACAAACTGTTTTCAAGCGATCCGCCTTGCATAAAGCCTACGAGACCGCCGACGTATTTGCTTCCGAGATAGAGATCGGTTGTGTTTGTGAGCGCGGTCTTGGAAGCGGAAACGCTGTTTGAAATCGTACCGCCGATCATATAGCCGACAAGACCGCCCACGTACGACGCGTCCGCTTTGCCGATAACGCCCGTGTTGACTACGCGGTTGAGAACGTGCGATTCTTGTTCGAGATAACCGACGATACCGCCGACGTACGTACTGCCCTCGACTTTTGCTTCGTTGGACACGACGAAAGTCGGATTGTCAGCGTCGGTGACGGGGTTTTCAAGGTAAATCAACGCCTTTTTGAACACACCGCCGACGAGACCGCCCACGTTGTCCGTGCCGTAAATGCCGGTGAGGTTCTTTGCCGAAGAGGGCTTGAAAGTGACAATATTGGCGTTTGCCGTAGTCGTGTTCGAGCCGTATTTGAGATTGTTTTCAAGGCAACCGTTGTCGTGCAAATCGTCGCCGATGACGTAATTGTCTATAATGCCGATTGCGCCGAAAATTCCGCCGACATAATTGGTTGCGTGGATCTCGCCTTTACCGATGAAAATGAAGTCGTCACCGAATATGGTACTGCCCATATTGGCTCTGCCCGCGCCCGAAGACACGTAGCCGACGACACCGCCCACGAAGTCGCCGTATTTGTAATCTTTGCCGAAATTGACTGTGTTGCTGATAGTACGGAAAGTCTTGTTGTTGTCGTCAAGAGCCGTACCCGCGATATTTGCGCCTTTGCCGAGCACGCCGATCACACCGCCGAAGAAGGACGGTGTTTTGCCCGACGAAGCCTCGAACACTATGCTCTTGTTGTCGATGTCGTAAGATTGATTGAATTTGAAAGTTGCGTCTTGCAGATATCCGATAAATCCGCCCACTACTCTACCGTTTGTGCCAAACGCGATCGTTGCCCACACGTCCTTGTCATTGTACGTGACGGTGGTGGTGTCCGTGCCGTTGCCGACAAACGAGCCGTAAAGCGCGCCTACGTAGTTTACGCCGTTGACGGTAGTTCTCGTTGCGATTTTTGCAACAACGTTGAGCCTTGCTCCGATTTCGAGATTATCCGCACAACCCGACGCGTCAAGTGCGCCAGCGATTGCGCCCGCGTACGAGCCCGTGGACGTAACGATGACGTTTGCCGTCGTGGCGAAGTACAACCCGTTGGCGTTGCCGTTGTTGAACTGCGACGCATTCGTAATCTTCCATTGACCGATAATACCGCCCACGTAGTTGACGCCGGTGACTCTTGCGCTTACGAGATTGTCCCCGCTGCCCATAGTATCGGCGGACGTATCGTAAAGCACTTGCGTGCCGTCGGCGCAACCGATAAGCCCGCCAACGTAGTCTTCACCTATGATAGACGCACCGCTGACATTGCTCGTAAAGGTGCAGTTTTCCACGATACCGCCAACCATCTTGCCGACGAGACCGCCCACGTAGTTTTGACCGATAATTTGCTTGCCCGTGTACGAAGTTCCGCCGTTGTACGAACCGCCCCACACCAACAAATCTTTGAAATGCGTGCCTTCTACGTTGCCGAACAAACCGACGTACTCTCTATATTCATACTCGCTGTCAACCGTATCGGTATCGTTGTAGTAGTAGCTTATCGTGACGAGCGTCCCGTCCGTATTGCTTGCAAAAGATGTCGCTTTGAAGGGATTGTCCGCATTGCCGATTGGCTTGAACGTTTCGTCAAGGTGAATGTCCGCCGTTACGACGAAATACGCACCTTCATACGTCTTGTCCGTTGCCACCGCGCGTTCTTCTTTTGCCAAAACGATATTTGTGTTGTCGCTGTTGATAGAGTTCCAAGCCTTGTCACCGTTGAGGATTTGGCTCAAACGCATAAGTTGCGCTTGCGTGGATATGACGTACGGATTGTCTATCGTACCCCATTTTGCATCATTGTCGGTAGACGTCCACCCGAAGTCGCTGTCAAGCACGACGTAATACTTGGTGACGGTGCTCGTAAAATTGCCCAGACCGCTTGCCGTCACGCTTGCGCCCGTATTGACGTGTTGCGTACCCGCCGTTTCGAGGTCGGACAAGGTGTAATTTGTGCCCAACGTGATTGCCTCAACGTTGCCGTTGCTATATTGTACATATATAATAAAGTTTTCTTTGGAATAATTTACCTTTTCATAAACCAACGCTTGCGGAGTTGCGCCTTGCGTCCTATTGAGCGGATAATACGAGACGATATTGCCGTCGTTGAGCATAACATATTCAAGCGCGTTGTTGGTGACCACCATTTGAGTATTTGCGCCAAACCACACCTTGCCTTGGCTATAATGCGAAGCAAGATCGTACGGAACAATACTATAAGACCAACTCATCGAGTTGACGAAAGTCCCCTCACCTGCGGGGTATTCAAACTCATAGTTGGAGGAATTTATTGTAATCGTATAATTGTACTCACCTATATTGGTTGCCGAGAACGTGCCGACGGCGGTAAACACTTGCTCCTCTTGATAGGAATAACTAAATCCGCTCATAGCGTTATTTGCGTTGAGCGTAATGACGTTGCCGAAACTGCCGTAATCGAGCACGCGCGAAATAGTCAACCATTCGAGGCCGAAAGCGTCGTTTCTATAAATATTGTTGCCGAGTATCGTCTCGTAAAGCAACTTGAAGTCAATCGTAAGCTTGCGAGCGACGATTTTTGCGCCTGGTTCGTCGAGGAGTTGCCCGAAAATCTTCTCGGGAGATACTCCGTCCGCCGTGATTTTGGCGTCGAAAGTATAACCGGCCTCCGTAACGTTGACGTCGTCACCGTTGTCAAGCACGAAAGTCGCAAGATATCCGCTACGAAGTGTAGTTTGCGAATTTTGCAAATTCCAGATATATTTCCCCGCCTTGCCTTGCTTGTCGAACTCGGAATTATTCGGGCCCGTATACTCCGTATCGGGTGCGGTATATTCGATTTTCTCTTCGTAAATATGTATATTTCTTTGATTTGCACTTACCGCAACGACCGCGGAATACGTGATAATGCCAAACACAGTGCTTCCGTCCGCATTTGCGGTGATTGTCAAATCGTCGATATTGCTCGGAGTGGCAAAACTCTTTGCAACCGTCGCTTCCTCGCCCTTATTCTCTTTCAAAAGTGCGAGATAATATCCGTTGCGCACGGAGATACCGCTTTCGATATAGAAAGCAGTAATATTTTTCTCTATTATTCTTGTCCAATCGGTGCTTGTTGTCGCATCGTCGATGACGGGATAAACTTGTTTGCCGAAGCCTTCCACGAGCACGTATGCGCCAAATCTATCCGTGCCTGTGTTGTGACCGCTCAAAACCGTTGCGTCACTGTAAAATCCCCAAGAATTGATAACGTTGAAATTGCTCGTTGAATACGGGCTTCCGAACGCTCCGCCTACGATTGCGCCAATCGTCGTAACGTTAGTACCCGTTGCCGTTATCGTATTCGTGCCGTCGACCGTCGTATAACAATTCTCGATAGTCGCATATTTACCGGTATATATAGAGCCTACGATACCGCCTATATAAGTTTCACCCGATATTTTTGCTTTGTTGTAGCAGTATTTGACGACCAATGCACCTGCGCTATCCGAACGTGCGAAACCTACGATACCGCCTGCATTGTCGGAATCTGCATTTGAAATTTCACCGACGTTGTAACAATTGAAAATTTTGATTGCCAAAGCGTCCGTATTTGAAGTGTACGCACGGCCGACGATGCCACCGACGTTTCCCGCCGTGCCCGTACTCTTGACAAGTGCGTCGTTATAGCAATTTTCGATATCTATCTTGCAATTGCCGTCGGTATATCCGAGAATACCACCGACGTTTCCGCCCGTAACGTTCACTTCACCCGAGTTGTGGCAATTGGTTATCGCAACAGTCGCATTTACAACTCCGCCGACAATACCGCCGACGTAGCCGTAACCGATAATAGTTGCATTATTGCTACTATTTTTTATAGTAAGCGTTGCACCGGTACCACCTATAACACCGCCGACGTAATTGTTGCCCGACACTTCGGAAACGTTGGTATAACCGCTGATAGTAAGTCCGTTACCGTCACTGTCGACGTAAGCGTTGTAACCTATAAACCCGCCGACATAGTCTGTGCCTTTTATCAATGTATTAATTACGGAAGTACCCGATACGTTTCCTATATTGTATCCGACCGCTCCACCGACATATTGACCGCCGTCGATAACCTTGAAATTGCTATCTAGTGGCGATGTAACTATTGTGGTGAAATTGCCTGACAGCGTTCCGCTATTGAAGCCCGCAAGACCGCCGACAAAACCCGCTTTGGAAACGTCCAAAACGTCTCTGCCCGTCTTCTCGGTAGCACTCGAAATCGTGCCCGCGTTGTAACCTACGATACCGCCCGCAAACGCACCGCTATAGCCGTTGATTTTCCCCGACGATCTTACGATAACTCTCGACGTAACGGTAATACTTGCCTCAATCGTGCCCGCATTGTAACCAATCGCACCGCCAAAGCAATAATTTCCGCCCGTCTCTTTGTCAATTTCGGAAGCGTTTACGACAATCGTGCCATTTACGTTTGCACCGGAATTTACATAGCCGAAAGCACCGCCCACAACGGCAAGACCGCTGACTGCGTCCGACGCATTTGTTGTAACATTGAAAGTAGCGTTGACGCTTGTATTGAGATAACCGAAAATTCCGCCCACGTTATAACCGCTCGACGTAACCGTGCCCGCAGTCGTAAGAGTCGCACCGTCTGTGGTACTGCCGTTGAAGTAGCCCGCTATACCGCCCGTACTGCTTTGCAAATCGTTCGATCTCAAATCAAATTCGGACAATTGGACGCCTTCACCTCTTGATTCGAGGTACACCCAATAATATCTATATTGCGTAAAGTTGCTGAACGAGAAATCGTATCTGGTTTTGTTGGCAGTGCCCATACCGGAAAGATTGTCGGTTGAATAAATCAAATTCCAACTTGCCGTCGCGGGCTTCGTGCCGTTAACTCCCGTAGAATTGCTCGTACCGGAGTCGTTGGAATTGCTACCCCAGATATATACGCCTTTAACCGTTCTGTTTTGTTGATTTGCATTTGTACTGTTGTTGTCGTCACCGTTCGTGATTGCGAAACCGTTTATTCTCTTTGCAGACGTTACGTCAAGCACGAAACTAATCTTTGTCGGTGAACTGTAATATTTTGAACCCGTATTATCGTCGTTGATTTTTGCAAGACCTTGGCTTCCCGAATAATCACCCGATCTTGAAGAAATTATCGAATACGCCACGTCGCTATAAGACGCAGTGCGATTGGAAGTCACCGCGCCGTTGTTCGAGATAGTCCCCTTCAACGTACCCGCTTGCATATTGCCAACGATACCGCCAACGTTATCACCACTGCCCGTCACCGCGCCGTCGTTGATACAATTCTCTATAACCGCACTCGAACCTTGCACTATACCGACGATACCGCCGATAGCGTACGTTCCGTTTACAGCGCCGTAGTTATGGCAATTGCTTATACTTCCGCCATTGCCACCGATATTTGCAACTATACCGCCGTTTTGCCCCGCACCGCCAATCGTTGCATAACTCGCGCAGTTCTCGACAGACGCACTTGAACTGTTCAAAAATCCCACAAACGACGCGCTGTCGTTCCCCGTTGAAGTAACCGAAGATTTTTCACTCGTATTTGCACAGCCGATATTCAAATCGTATATTTTACCGCTACCGCCAAGAGTGCCGATAAGCGCACTTCGCGCACTCGTGGCATTAACGACAAAATCAACCAACGTGCATCCGTTGCCGTTGATTGTCCCTTTGAATGTCAAACTTGTGCTCGTTCCGTAGTCCGCAATCGGCGTGAAAGCCGTGCCGAGCATATTGATATACGTATTTGCCGCAAGACCATATTTGGCGGTATTTTGACTATTACTGTTGTCTGGTTGAACCTTAAAGTATCTTCCGCTAAAATCATATCCGTTTTTTGCATAAACGGAAAGCCAATCAAATTCTGTTCTGTTTCTCAAAAGGTACGGATCATCGCTTGTGCCGGCGCCCTTAAATATGTAATATTCAACTTCCGATACATTGGCAACGTTATCCGTCAATCTAAACTTGTGTAGCCCTTCAACGTTTGTTGTATAGGTAGCATTTTTTGTGTTGTTCGTTATATTTGTACTACTTGTAATATCGACATACGCTCCGCCGTTAATACTCTCTTCTATTTTTGAAATACCCGCTGCACCCGTTTGAGTACCGTTATCGGCATAATCCGCAAAACTGAAATTGTAATTATACAGATCAAAACTGGTACAACGAGGGGCAGTGTTATCACTACGATAAATATCAACCCACGCACTTGCCATCTTGGTGTTGATAGTAGCCCAAGATCCCAAAGGACGCCAACCTCTACTTGCAACCCACCTTACGACATAAACATATGCAGAACCATTATCTGTACCAGTAGTTGCTCCAATAGATACAGACAATACAGCATCCGTTGCATCTTTCGTAGACGCATCCGTTTTGATACCTGTCATGTCGTCCTTGTATAGTTCGATCTTGTTATTGGAATCGTCATTCCCACCGCGCTTCAATTTGAAATCCAATGTTGAGATAGCGCCGTTTTTTATTGCCTGATAAACATTGCCACTGAAATAAATTCTCCAGTCAGTCCAGATTCCGCCGTTACGGTTGCTGTTAGTTTTCAACAAAGCAGTCCCCGTATCATAGTAAACCCAAAAATCGTGATCCGATGAATTTTGTGTGTATGTTGATTTTGTATAGGTTGCACTTATGCTGTCTGTATTTGACCCGTCATTAGAATAGTTGCCCCACGTGTAAACATCTGTTGCAGCTCTGGCAACGTTGCTCTCGATTATGCCGTTTTGTTGGAGATTTTCTTCTATGCCGAAAGCACCGGAGAGTGTGCCGGCAAAGACAAGGACAAACAACGTCGCAAGCAATATCGCACTGCCCGCGCCTTTCAGCAATTTTCGTATCGTTTTCTGTCCTGTCCTTGTACTTTTCATAATGTGTCTCTCCGTATTTGTTATTTGTGCTATGCACAAGTGATATTGCGCTTGTAAGCGCAGTGATATTTTTGTCTTGCGCCAAAAGTGATATTGCACCTTTGGTGCGGTGATATTTGCCTGTCGGCAAGTGATATTCGCACCGTGTGCGAGTTCATATGGAATATTCCACATAAACACCAAGCAAGCGATATAGCGAAACTGCGGTAGGAGTTTTTATCCGTACACGAACTGATAGCGTGTATCGGTTGCGCGGTAGTAGAGCAATAAGTCTAGCGTGGCGTTAGACAATGAACTGGTGAGTTGTCTTTGCCACAGCGACGACTTTTGTTCTCGCCTATACACGCGTGATTTATATATTTTATAATATATATACAAAGCACGCAAGAACTTTATTGGATAATTTGTCAAATTTTTTGAAAAATTTTTCACGCCCCGCTTTTGCCCCGATTTGTCGTACGTTTGATTGATATTTTTATTGAAAATCGGGTGTGGGTGTCCCACCCACACCCGAATTGGAATACTCCACAACTCGCACTAAGTGCGAATATCACTGCGACAAAGTCGCAATATCACTTTTTGCATTAGCAAAAAATATCACTTGCGCAAAGCGCAAATATCACTGCGCAACGCAATATATTTTTTCAAAATCTATTGACAAGCGTTGCGCATCGGTTTTATACTTAACATACCCCGTGGGGGTATAGAGGTGAATATGGAAAATACTTGCAGTTGTTGTCAACATCACAAACACACTCCGCGTCCCGAAAGCGAGCAAAAAGCACTCAACGATAGGCTCAATCGCATAATCGGGCAACTGGGAGGCATCAAAAATATGCTTGCCGACAATCGATATTGCGGTGATATTCTCATACAGTTATCGGCTGTGGAAAGCGCGTTGCAAAGCTTCGGATATATGGTGCTATCCGACCATCTCAAAACTTGTGTCGTGGAAAACGTCCGTGAAGGCAATCTTGCCATTCTCGACGAAACCGTCGACCTTGTAAAAAAATTGAAATAACGCGACCTACGCTCGCGGGGTGATATTGCGCCTTTGGCGCAGTGATATTCTCGCTTTGCGAGAGTGATATTTTTGGCTCGCGCCAAAAGTGATATTCGCACTTTGTGCGAGTTGCGGAATATTTCAAACAAATCAAAATAACTCAAACCGTTTAGGACAATACTAAAACTATGGAAAAAACGAAATTCAACGTATCGGGAATGTCTTGCTCGGCGTGCAGTGCGCGCGTGGAAAAGGTCGTGGGTGCGCTTGACGGCGTAAAGGAAGTCAGCGTCAGCCTATTGACCAATTCTATGGTAGTCACCACCGACGACACCGTCACCGCCAAGGACATATCCAAAGCCGTTTCGGACGCGGGCTACAAGGCTACGCTTGCTTCCGATAAGTCGGAAAAGAAAGAAAAGATCAACCCCACCCTTGCAATGCTCATACGCCTAATCGTATCGATCGTGTTGCTTATCCCGCTTATGTACGTGTCAATGGGCGTGGTTATGTGGGATTGGCCACTCTCGGAAGGCTTCAAGTCCAACCCGATGGCAATTGCGGGATACGAACTTGCTTTGTCGCTCGTGATAATGGTCATCAACGGCAAATTCTTCGTGAGCGGAACGAAAGCAATCTTCCACAAAGCGCCCAATATGGACACGCTCGTGTCTATGGGTAGCGGTATCTCGTTTATATACAGCGTCGCGCTTATGATCCAAGCGGGCGTCCACCCCGAGCATTTGCACCACCTCGCGCACAATCTCTATTTCGAGTCCGCGGCTATGATCCTTGCGCTTATCACGCTCGGCAAAACGCTCGAATCGTACAGCAAGGGCAAGACCACTTCCGCAATCAAAGGTCTTATGAACCTTGCGCCCCAAACCGTGCGCGTGCTCAAAGACGAGCAAGAAGTGGAAATTCCCCTTTCCGACCTCAAAGAGGGCGACTTGTTCATAGTGCGCCCGGGTGAAAACTTTGCGGCGGACGGCGTGGTCGTCTCGGGTTCGGGCTCTGTCAACGAAGCGTCCGTCACAGGTGAGAGTATGCCCGTCGACAAAACGGTGGGTTCAAACGTCGTTTCGGGCACTACCGACATAGACGGTTTCATCACAGTCAAAGCTCTCAAAGTGGGCGAAGACACCACCCTTGCGGGCATCGTAAAGCTCGTCGAGGACGCGTCGTCTTCCAAAGCGCCAATCGCAAAAACGGCAGATAAAGTATCAGGAATATTCGTACCAAGTGTCATTTTGGTTGCTTTGGTCGTTTTCATAATATGGATTGCGGTCACCAAAAATCTTGAAACTTCACTCAAACACGCCATCAGCGTTTTGGTCATAAGTTGCCCTTGCGCGCTCGGTTTGGCAACGCCCGTGGCTATTATGGTAGGCAACGGAAAAGGCGCGAAAAACGGCATACTTTTCAAGACCGCAACCGCCCTCGAAGAGGCAGGCAAAACGGATATCGTGGTGCTTGACAAGACGGGAACTATCACCAAAGGCACGCCCGAAGTCACCGATATTTTGGCGTTTGAAGGACTTACGCAAGAAGAGGTTATCCTCTCTTCCGCACGCCTCGAACAAGGCAGTTCGCACCCCATTGCTTCGGCAATTTTGAACAAGGCGCAATCTATTTCTTCCGATACAATCGTCCCCGCCGACGACTTCCAAAACTTGTCCGGACACGGCATAAAAGGCACGCTCGACGGCAAAGTCGCGCTACTCGGGAACGCCTCTCTTATGACGGACGAGGACATTGACGTATCCGTTTTCAAGGACGATTTCAACTCCCTTTCGCAACAAGGCAAAACACCGCTCTTCCTCGCTCTCGACGGCAAAATCGTAGGCATAGTTGCCGTGCGCGACCAACTTAAAGAAGACAGCGTATCGGCTATCGAGGCTATGCACAAGCTCGGCGTAAAAGTGGTTATGCTCACGGGTGACAACGCACTCTCCGCGCAATCCGTCGCAAACGAGTGCGGTGTGGACGCGGTTATTTCCGACGTGCTCCCCGAAGACAAAGATTTCGTGCTTTCCGTGCTCAAAGAGCAAGGCAAAGTCATTATGGTCGGTGACGGCATCAACGACGCTCCCGCCCTCACTCGTGCGGACGTGGGTATCGCTATCGGCGCGGGCACGGACATTGCGATAGACAGCGCGGACGTTGTGCTTATGCACTCCTCTCTTGCGGACGTCGCAAAGGCAATCACGCTATCGAGGCGCACTCTTCTCAACATCAAAGAAAACTTGTTCTGGGCGTTTATCTACAACGTGATTTGCATACCGATTGCGGCGGGCGCGCTCTCGTTCGATCCCGTCAATATCACGCTCACACCGATGATAGGCGCGGCGGCAATGAGCCTTTCGAGCGTATGCGTAGTGCTCAACGCACTTCGTCTCAACCTCGTCAAACTCGACCGCCACACTATGCGCCGCAAGCACCCCGTAACGCTTGACACGTCTAATATTTTGTCGCGTTTGCAAGACAATAAAAAGGCAAAGGCGCAAAACGCACTTGCGGACGGTGAAAAAGACCAAATATCCGCACAAAACGATACGAATACGGTCGCAACGCACAACGCTTGCGATACCGATAAAGGAGATAATAATATGACCAAAACTTTGAAAATCGAAGGAATGATGTGTTCGCACTGCGTAGCACACGTAAAGAAAGCACTCGAAGGTGTTGAGGGCGTCAATAGCGCAGACGTTTCTCTTGACGACAAATCCGCCGTCGTCACCCTCTCCGCCCCCGTTGACAACGCCGTTTTGACTTCCGCCGTAAAAGACGCCGGCTACGACGTAATATCTATCGACTGATAGCAAAACTTTCAATCACAACGAAAAATAGCTCAATCGAGCAAAAATCGTCACTGTGGCAACGGCAACACGCACTCGTGCGTATTGTCGAGAGCCACGCTAGATTTTTGCTCTACTACCGCACAGCCAATCTTTGCTATCAGTTCAAGCAAGGATAAATAATCTTTCCACAGTTTCGCAAGATTGTCTGTTTGGTGTATGCGCCTTTGGCGCATTTTTCTTTTCTCATTATGTCATTCCGAGAAGCAACAAATGTTGCGCCGTGGGAATCAAGGCGTTAACCGCACTTCTAATATTCCACAACTCGCACGCAGTGCGAATATCACTTTTGGCGCAAGCCAAAAATATCACTCTCGCAAAGCGAGAATATCACTGTTGCGATAGCAACAATATCACTTGCGCTTTGCGCAAATATAACTTTACCTAACCAATCGTTTTGCGGTTCTCATGTCAAGGTCATAGACGAAATTCTTGTCCTCGTCTCCGTGATAGTCGCTTCCGCCCGTTGGCAAAAGACGATATCTTTCGGCAAGTTTGCCAAACGCGATTTTGTCTTGCTCAGTATGCGACGGATAATTGAGCTCTATGCCGTCAAGACCGAATTGTTTCAGTCCGCCCAAAAGCAGTTCGAGTCGTTTGTCGAGAAGGTACTTTTTGGGGTGCGCGACGGAGGCAAATCCGCCGTACTTCTTTATGAGTTTGACGGCCTCAACGGGAGTCAATCGTCTGCACTCGCAGTACGCTTTTGCGCCTACTCCGAGGTACTTGTCAAAAGCCTCGTTGGTATCATTGCAATACCCCGCCTTGACCATTGCGCGCGCCATATTCATACGTCCCACGCCGTCGCTGTCAAAGTCGATATCGATATTTATACCGAGTGCTTGCAGTTTTTGCGCAATGCGTTTGTTTCTATCCTTGCGCATATCCTTGACTGCACGCAATTCTTGCACGAAATCGGGGTTTTTGTAGTCGATATTGTATCCTAAAATGTGTATTTCGCAAGTTGAGAACGTACTGAGTTCAATTCCGCCGACAAATTTTATACCCAGTTTTTCCGCCTCTTTTCTGCCTTCGTCAAGCCCGTCCACGCTATCGTGGTCGGTGATTGCCATCACGTCAAGCCCTTTGCTTTTTGCCCAACGCACCACTTCGATAGGCGTCTTCGAGCCGTCGCTTTTCGTCGTATGAATGTGCAAATCAGCCTTCATTGTCGTAATCTTCCTCAAACGTAATTTCACCCTCGGGGGCACTGTCTATAAGTGCTTGCATATCAGGACCTTTGTCGTCGGAAAGGCTATTGACTTTGTTGAGTTTTTTGCCGATAATGCGCGTGCGCTCTTCCGCGTTTTCAAGCGACTTTTTGACACTGTCGAGTCTGTCTCCCGTTTGGCGCAAGTACTTGGTGAACATTGCAAAATCGCTCATAAAGCTTTGCAAAAGTTTGCCTATTTCCGTGCTTCTCTTCTCTATCGCAACGCTTCTGAAACCCATTTGCAAGCTGTTGAGAAGCGCGGCAATCGTAGTCGGACCGCACACTACGATACGGAATTTGTTTTGGATATCTTCCACCAGTCCTTCGCGTCTGATGACCTCGGCGTAAAGACCTTCGGTGGGCAAGTACATAATTGCAAAATCGGTTGTGCGAGGCGGAACGACGTATTTGTCTCTAATGCTCATAGCTTCGCTCTTCACTCTTGCCGCCAACGCCTTGCTTGCGCTTTCCACGCCGTCCGCGTCGCCCTTTTCGGACGCTTCGACGAGCCTTGCGTAGTCCTCTACGGGGAATTTTGCGTCGATCGGCAACATAACTTCTTCGTCACCCTTGCCGGGCATTTTGATGACGAAGTCCACCATATCCTCGCTTCCGCGTTTTATGCGCACTTGCTTTTGATATTGCTCGGGCGCGAGTATTTGCGCAAGCAAGTTTTCAAGCGCGACTTCACCCCACGTACCGCGCGTTTTGACGTTTTTGAAAATGCGATTGAGGTCGCTCACTCCCGTTTGCAAGTTTTGCAATTCTCCGAAAGTGCGATTGATTTCTTCAAGTCTGTCGTTGACGATTTTGAAAGATTGATTGAAGCGTTGTTCAAGCGTCGCGCTCAATTTTTCGTCGACGGTCTCGCGCATTTTGTCAAGTTGCTTTGCGTTGTCCTCTTTCATTTCCTTTATGCTTTGCTCGTTTGCGAGGCGCAAATCGGCAATGCTTTGCGCGGTGGTAGTCTTGACGTCTTCAAGTCCCTTTTGCGTATTGTACATAAATCTGTCAATACGCTCTCCCATCGCTTTGACGTTGTCGTTTTGAGCGTTTATCGCGCCCGTGAGCATAGAATTGCCCATCTTGATATCCATATCGATATCGTTTTTGAGGCGCGCGTTTTCGTCACGATATTCCTCGATAGTCACGCCTTTTTCACCGTTATCGCGCTTTTTGAGCGGAAGAGCGGACGTCACCAGCGACGCAAGCGACAACACGGCGCATATTGCAAGCAACACGTAAATTCCTGTCATATTTCCTTCCCTTCTTTGAGTTTTTTATTCATTCTTTCGATATAATCGAGAGCCTTATTTCTATCGTTAAGCGCGGGGTTCATCACGGTATCTTCCCAAAGCGCGTTAAGCACTTTTCCACGTTCCTTTTCCTCTACGCCGAGCCTCACGAGGTCTTCACCGCTCACTTTGAGGTCCTTTATGCAAAGCGGAGTTCCGTCCTCTTTGAGACTTTTTGCCACGAGCGCAATCCTATTCTCTTTATCGTCGCGCCCGCACGACGCAATTGCGTCCGCACGCATAAGCGCGCACAAATCGTCGACGATATCCATATTCTTTGCGACGAACCTACGCAGTTTGTTTACGGACGTATCCCCCGCAAGGTCAACCATATGCCACCTTACCAGCCTAACCGCACGCTTGGTATACGCGGTGGAAAATTTCAACCTATCGCACACGCCTTGCATCATCTCCGCGCCGATAACGTCGTGTCCGTGCATATTTCCGTATCTTCTCACCGCCTCGGCTTTGCCTATATCGTGCATTAGCGCGCAAAACCTAATATTCGGCGGAGCAACCTCGTACGCCTTGACGCTATGTTCGTACGCGTCGTACAAGTGGTACTTTTGGGGTTGTTCCAATCCTTTGAGCGCGGATAGTTCGGGAAGTAGCGTATCT
Organism: Eshraghiella crossota; assembly: GCA_963590075.1. Lineage (GTDB taxonomy): Bacteria > Bacillota > Clostridia > Christensenellales > CAG-917 > CAG-475. Next base: position 71,249 of record CAVANK010000002.1, on the reverse strand, counting down.
ACGAGTCCGAGCTCGTCTAATAGCCTAAATCCCTTCACGTGCGCGGTGGGCAAATTCAGTTCTTTATGCTTGGTGTCCGCAACGAAGATTTTGCAAAGTTCTTCTCTTATGCGCTCCACCGTTAGGTCCTTGACGCGCCATGCGTTTTGCTTTGCAACCTCAAATGTATGCGCGTCTATCTCGAAGCCGAGTTCGCTTGCAAATCTCACCATACGCAGTATGCGCAATCCGTCCGCCTCGAACACGTTTTGAGCGTCGTCCGCAGTTGATATAACCTTGTTTTTTATATCTTGCAAACCGCCGGTAACGTCCACGATTTGCCCCGTCAAAACATCCTCGTAAAGCGCGTTGCACTTAAAGTCTCTACGCCTTGCGTCAAGCAAAATATCGTCGGTGAATTTGACTATGTCTGGGTGATGTTTTCCGCTGTCTCTATCGTAGCTATCAGTGCGGAAAGTGGTGTATTCCGCAACGAAATCGTCGCTTGAAATATGCACCGTGCCCATACGCAAACATTTGTCCGAAACGACGAAATCGGTATTTAACAATATCGTTTTGACCTCGTCAACCGTCAGTTTGGAGCAAATATCGATATCGAAGCACGCCGTGCCGAGCAATTTATCGCGCACGCAACCGCCCACGAGATACAGCGTGGCGTACGGCGCAAATAGCGTTGCGAGTTTATTTAGTTTTGCAGTTGTTTCAACCGCCATAAACCTCCGGTGCAAGCACGCACACGTCTTTGAAATTTCTCATTTTTTCGTTGTAGTCGAGACCGTAGCCGACCACGAATTCGTTCTCAATCTCAAAGCCGATATAGTCACCCTTGAAGTCGGCTTTGCGACGGGAAGGTTTGTCCAAAAGTGCGCACACTTTGAGCGATTTGGGAGCGCGCGCTTCGAGCAATCTTTTGAGATAGCAAAGCGTAATGCCCGTGTCGATAATGTCCTCGACGATTATCACGTTTTTGTCTTTTATAGGCTCGGACAAGTCCTTTATCATCTTCACTTCACCGCTCGATTTCGTGCCCGCGCCGTAACTCGACACCGCGATAAAATCGATCTCGACGTCCCCCGTGAGTTCTCTCACCAAGTCCGCAAAGAATATGCTTGCGCCCCTCAACGTGCACACGAGAGTGACCGCCTCACCTGCATAATCGCGGTTGATTTGCTCACCGAGTTCGGCAACGCGTTTTGCGATTTCGTCTTTTGTGATAAGCACTTTCTTGATTTCTTTTCCGTACATTTTGACCTCTTGCGATAAGTATAATATTTGTTGCGGTGCATTTTCGGTACACACGCTTATTTTTTTGTAAGTTTCAATATATTTTTCGTATTTTCGTCGATTGCGACCTTTTTTGAGATTTCCACTCCGAAAACCGCCAAAACTTCGTCGCCGTCCGCAAGCAACGTGAGCGTATCTCTTTTGCGTAGCGGAATTTTCTTGTCCGTTAAAAAGTCCCCGAGGCTCTTCCTTCCGCCACCGAATTTTTCGATAAAATCACCGTCTTTTCTATACCTCAACACGGCTTTTTCCGGCACTTTGTCTCCGTCTATAAAAAGCACGCCTTTGCCCTTTTGCGCCTCGTATTCTTCCCTATCGCAGCGTTGCACGCTCGCGCCGAAGTCGTCGAAGTCGCGCACCTCAAACGGAGTTTGAGATATTTTATCCGAGTTCTCGTCTTTCGTAAAAACGAGCGTATCTCCGTCCTTGTGCACGCAAATTCCGTGCGTAAGTTCAATCATTTTTCCGTTTTGCGCGCCTTTCAGCGCAAGCACGAGCGGAAAATGTCTGCTTTCTATATCTTGCGTAACGCCCAGTGCGTTGACCGCCTTGACGATAAGCCTTTTTGCGATAAATTCGTTTTCGAGATCGCAAATATTTAGGCGCACTTCACCGCCTTTTGCCTCTACGCTCGGGATAAATTCGTTTACGAAATCCTCTTCTTCCACTGCGTTTTGAGAGAGTCTCGATACGTTTTTGCAAATTGACGGAAAGCGTTTTTTGAGCTCCACGAGTTCCGCACGCAAATAATTGCGGGTGAAATCCGTGCAAAAATTGGTCTCGTCGTCCACGTATTCTACGCCGTTTTGCGCCACGTATTCGTCGATGTCTTCCCTCGGACAATCCAAAAGCGGACGGATATATTTTCCTCTCACCGCTCTCATACCGCAAAGCCCGTTTATGCCCGTACCGCGAATTATGCGCATAAGAAGCGTTTCCGCTTGGTCGTCTTGATGATGTGCAAGCGCAACCACGTCGCACACGCCCTTTTCGAGCGCGTTTTCAAAAACTTGGTAGCGCAGTATCCTTGCCGATTGCTCGACGGTGTAACCGTTGTCGCGCGCAAAAGACAAAGAGTCAACGCTCTCTTGATAAAGCAAAATATCGTATTTTTGGCAAAAATCACGCACGAAAGCACTGTCTTTAAGGCTGTTTTCACCGCGTATGCCGTGCTCGACGTTGATTGCAACGACGTCGTAACCGCCCTTTTTCAGTGCATAAGCAAGCGCGACGGAATCCCTTCCGCCGCTCAAAGCGACACCGATTTTCTTATCCGAAAAACCGTAATCGTCAAAAAAATTATTCAAATATATTTGAATATCCTTTGCCATATTTCGATTATACAGCAAAAAACTTCAAAACACAACAACTTATACCGCAAACAATCGCAAAGCAAGCACCGTGCAATCGTCGTTTGCGCCGTTTTCGAGTGCCTTCTTCAAAATTTCGTCGGCAAGCGTCTGCGGATTTTGAGTTGAAATATTGTCAATTAATTCCGCAATGCCTTTTGCTTCGAGAACGTCGAAAACTCCGTCGCTCATCATAAGAAGCATATCTCCGTCGTAGAGTTGGTATCTCGACGTGATGCTTTCCACGTTGTCGAGTATTCCCATAGGCGCGCAAGCGCAAGACAGCATCTCGATATTCTCTTTGCGGATAATGAAGCTTGAAACCGAGCCGAGTTTTACGACGTCAAGACCGCCCGACTGCATATCCACCACCGCGATATCGAGCGTGGAAAACACGTCGCCGAAGCTCAATTTAAGCAGTTTATTGACAAGGCTCAAAGCGATGGAACTTTCAATGCCCGCCCTATAAAAACTCTCAATCATACTCACGGCGTTCCCGCTTGCCTCACTTGCCTCTTTGCCGTGCCCCATACCGTCGCAAATTGCAAAAAGTCGACTGTTGCGAGAGGGGCAAAGAACGCTTATCGTATCACCGCACGCATCGTCTTCGTATCTCTTTTGCGCTATGCCGTACGCCACCTCGAAGCACGGCGCAACCGCAAGATACACAAGACGTCCGTCGCCTCTTTCCACGACGTTTTCCACTTCTATATTTGCGTGAAGATTGCGCGACACTATGCGAGGCAAAACCGCCTTTTGTGCGTCGCTTGCACGCACCGTCATAGTGACCTTCGTGTCGTTCCCGCTTCCGCTTATCACAACCTCGCTTGCGACGATATTGTGCTTTAATAGGTCGCTTTTGAGCATTTCAACCCCCTCATTTGCAAAATTGATCTGTCCCGCGCTCTCCGTAGCAAGCGAATCGAGAACGAGCGAAACGCCCGCAAATTGCTCCGCCATCATACTCTTGCACAACGCAAGATTTTGCGCCTCGCTCACACGCTGTTTGTACGCTTGCGCCGTGCTGTTGATGACGGATGCGAGCGAGTGCATATTGGCGCAACGTCCCGTAACGAAGGGTGGCATATCCAGTATCGTAACCCTACCGCGATTGAGTGCCGCGTCCGCCATAGGTTGTATTACGCTCGAAGTGTCCGAACCGAGCGCGCCAAAGCAACTTTCCCTATCTCTACACTTTCCGCAAAAGTTTCTTGCCACCTCTTTTGCAAGTTTTTCGGGCGAGCAATCGGATGCGGATTGTGCGATTTTTTCGAGATTTTTGGACATGTCGTAAAACACGTCGCTTGCCGACGACAGTCTAAACGCAATCTCTCGGCTTCGCCTATTAACCACGCCCGCATAAGCGTGCCGATTGTCCGAAGCCGTGTGACTTTTTACTTTTGCAATCGCACTCTTTGGAATACACAAGCAAGCGATTACGCCCACCGCCACCGTTATAAGCGATTGCCACCCCGCTCCGGAGTACGCCCTAGTCAACCACCATATACCCTCGATTGCAAGCATCGCAAGAGCGGACGACCATTTTGTAAACGGCGAAAACGCCACCGCAATTGCAGCAGTCGCGACAGCAACGCCCATCCACTCCGCACTGCCGAATTTTATAGTTGAGCCAAGCCCCATAAGCACGCCGTAAAGAAGCGTAACGCTCGGCTTGAAGCACGTCGAACACGCCAAAATTCCGAACGCAAGCACCGCGTGATAGGCGTAAAAACCGTATCCGCCCACGCCCGCAAGCGCATATCCCGTTGCGCAAAGTACCACTGCCGAGCATATCTTCTCGTCGCTAGTTGCCTTGTGGAACGCGCCTCTTACGAACACCGCGTACGCGCTTATACCTTGACAAAAAGTGAACACCACCGTAATAATTAGGCTTATGCCGATGAGCAGATAATCTCTTTCAAACAAGCACGAACACACCGCGTACGGTATCATACCCGCAAGCGCGACGAGCGCAACCGACCATAGCGGGACGTTCTTTTTGAGTTTGAAGAAAAGTGCGTAAAGCCCGAATAACAAAAGTACGGGCGCGCAAGTGTAAAGTAGCATAAACCACGACAGCGTAAACGTGCAGTTGGCAATGATAAAACACGGCGCAAGCACAAGCACGTTTTGTCTTGCAAACACCAGTCCGCATACGAACGCAAGCGATAGCGCGTAGCCGAATTTGTCCACCGACGCAAACAAAAATATGGCAAGCCATTGCGCCGATACGATTATTGCGGTCTTGACCGACGGTTTGAAATCGGCAAAGTCAAAACTTCTTTTTCGAGCGTTCAAAGTCCTTGTTCTCATACTCGCATTATACCTCTTACGCTCCGCGAAAAATTTGCTTTGCGTGGCGCAAAAAGTCAAAAATCCGTTTTTGTCGTCGAAAGTCGTCAAAACTATTCTTTGTCGAAAACGACGGTTTATCGTCGATTTTGACACGATTAAACTTCGATTTCTTACGATTTGCAAAAATCCGCGTTATACGAAAACGATTTGACAAAATAGCCGACAAAAGGTATAATCTTGCATTGATGAGAAAGGTAAATAAGTCTTCGAGACTTGAAAAAATCAAGCGTATTTGTCTTCTCGCGCTTATGCTTGCGTTGACGACGATTTTCTGTTTCGTGCCGGTACAATTCGGCACGATAACTCTTGCGTTGATGATTTTGCCCACTCTCATCGTCGCTTGTTGTTGCGATTTCAAGACGTCCGCAATTATGGGACTTGCGATGGGACTCATCAATTATATTGCGTGGTTTACGACGAAAGCCGCGTCCCCCGTCGCACCTATTTTTCAAAATCCGCTCGTTTGCATTTTGCCTCGTTTTTTGATTGCTGTCGCAACGTATCTTTCAAGAATAGGTCTTGAAAAGGCAATATTCAAAAGTGCGTTCGCACGCCGTCATCCATACGAATATCAAAGAATTATAGGCGACGCAAACGGCAAAAACGACGTATCGGACGCGCCTTTGCAAGAGGATAATTCACCGTCAAACGACGATTTTCAATCGGATATCGCTCACACCGAGCAAACCATAATCGCTTCCAAATCTCAAAAGAAATACCAAACGACGGACACCGCCCTTCACCAAATTATATACGCCGTATCGACGGCAATAGGCGTAGTCACCAACACTCTGTTCGTTGCGATATTCACTCTCGTATTTTTCAACAACACGTCCATTGCGCAAAACACCGTGGTTACGGTGGAGTACGTTCTTGCGTGGTTCGGGCTCAATTTTGCAATCGAAGTGGTGGCGTTTTCCCTTATCGTGCCCCCTATCGTGCTTGCTTTGCGCGCTTCCAAACTCGTAAAATAATAGAGAAAGTAATACAAATTTCCATAGTTGTATAATCAATTATCCTATTATACAAATTGACTATTTACACGATTTTTTGCTTGTGTTATAATATTCATATCCTAAAAATAAGGTGGTTTATGGGAAAATTTGTTCTCGCCTACGACGTAGGCACAACCGGTATCAAAACTTGTCTTATCGAAATCGATCAAAGCATCAACATAATCAAAGCGGCGTCGCAAGGTTACAATCTTTACGTGCTTGAAGGTGGCGGAGCGGAGCAAGAACCGCAAGAATGGTGGGACGCTATGGCGCAAACCACTCGTCGCGTTTTCGAGGACTGCGACGTACGCCCCGATCAAGTGGAAGGTATATCTTTCTGCTCGCAAGCGCAAGGATTGGTTCTTGTTGACAAAGACGGCGTTCCCGTTCACCGCGCGTTCAGCTATATGGACCAACGCGCCACCAAAGAAATCAAGGACGGTCTCAAATTCGGCTTGCAAATCGAAGGCGCAAACCTTTGTCGCTTGCTCAAATCTTTGGCGATCACGGGCGCGGCACCGCTCAGTGTTAAAGATCCGCTTTGGAAATACAACTGGCTCAAAAACAACGAACCGGACAACTTCGCTCGCGTATACAAATGGCTCGATGTCAAGGAGTATTTGATTGCTCGTATGACGGGTGAGTTCGTTATGACTCACGACTCTGCGTTCGGCACTATGCTTTACGACCTCAAACACAAATGTTTCAGCAAGGCAATGTGCAAGATGTTCGGCATAAATATGGCACATCTTCCCCGCCTTATCGAATCCACGGAGTGCGCGGGTGAGCTTACCGAAAAAGCCGCGGAGGAACTCGGCGTCGTAAAAGGCATCAAAGTCTACGGCGGTGGTATGGACGCAAACCTCATCGGCGTCGGCGCAGGTTCGACGGCAGTAGGCGATACGCATATTTACAGCGGTACGTCGGGCTGGGTCGGCACGATTACGGACAAGCCCGCCGTTGACGTAACGTCGATGATTGCGGCAGTCGTTGCGGCGCAACCTCAAAAATACAATTATTTTGCCGAACTCGAAACGTCCGGCAAATGCTTTGAATGGGTAAAGGACCACATCGCTTTGGACGAGTGCGGAATTTACGTACAAAAGAAACACATTGCCGAAGACTTTGAAAGCAAATACCTCAGCCTCTTCTCTTATATGACGGAAATCGTCGACGATATCCCCGCGGGATGTGGCGGAGTTATCTTCACACCGTGGCTACACGGCAACCGTTGTCCGTTTGAAGATCCCAACGCAAGAGGTATGTTCTTCAACATAAGCTTAGAGACCGGCAAGACGGAACTTATCCGTGCGGTGCTCGAAGGTATCTGCTATCACAAGCGTTGGATGCTCGAAGCGTCGGCAAAGAAAGTCAAACCCTCCGACGTCATTAGATTTGTCGGTGGCGGTGCACTTTCCGACTTCACTTGCCAAGTGCTTGCAGATATCACGGGACACGTCATCGAGACCGTTGACAGTCCTCAAAACGTAGGTGCCGTGGGTGCTGCCGCTTGCGTGGGCGTCGGAATGGGCATTATCCCCTCTTTTGACGAAATCAAGAAGTTTATCCCCGCAAAAAAGACGTTTAACCCCAACTTTGAGCTGAAAGAGAAAGTTTACGACAAAGGCTTCGAGGTGTTCAAAAACCTCTACAAGCAAAACAAACAAAACTTTGCAATGCTCAACAAGCAATAATCAAAACGTCGTAAAAGTTTTAGTTTTTTGTAAAAATCCAATTAATAACACGATAATGGGCGATTGCGCGAAACGCAATCGTCTTTCGTTTTGACGAATTTTGGCTGTTTAATATACTATGATTTTGCGTGAAAACTATTTGGATATTGACATAAAAAACACGCATTTTTGCGTGTTTTTTTGCACTTTTTTATACCGTTTTCAATCGGCTTTTATTGCAATTTTGCGTGTTTTTTTGCTGTTTTTTTGATTAAAAAATGCGTATTTTTATGCGATTTTTGAACAAAAATTATGTCACTTTTACAGTTCTTTGCTCGTAAAAGTCAAGGGCAAAATATCGCTGAATTTGTACACTTTGAAGTTGTCGGGAGTGCCGAGTATAACCTCAAAATCCGCATCGCAAAACTCCGCCATAACTTGACGGCATACCCCGCAGGGGGAACAGTCGGGAGATATTTCACCTTCCCTTCCGCCCACTATCGCTATGCACTTGAACTCTTTCTCGCCCTCGCTCACCGCTTTTGAAAACGCCGTGCGCTCGGCGCATATCGACGGAGAATAGGCGGCGTTTTCGAGATTGCATCCGGTGTATTCTTTTCCGCTTTTGCCAACGAGCACCGCACCCACGCGATAGTGCGAATAAGGCACGTGCGAGAATGTTCGCATTTCGTTGGCATGCGTCATAAGTCTTTTATAATCTGTCATAATTCACCTCTTATTTAGCCGATCTCAAAAATCATTTTGCGACTTTTGAGAGGAAACTTTCACCCGCAGTGTCCTCTTTGTCTACACCGAGATAGTCGAGCACCGTTGCAGAGATATCCGCAAACGTGCTTCTCGTGCCGAGATCGACACCCGCTTTGATGCCGTCTCCGCAGACGATCATAGGCACGTATTCGCGCGAATGGTCGGTGGACGGTGTGGACGGATCGCAACCGTGGTCCGCCGTGATGATAAGCACGTCTTCCTTGCGCATATTCTTCATAAATTCACCGAGATAACGGTCAAATTCCGTCATTGCGCTTGCGTAACCTACGATATCGTTGCGATGACCGTATTTCATATCGAAGTCCACCAAATTGACGAAGCACAATCCCTCGAAATCGCGTTTTTGGATATCGAGAGTCACTTCCATACCGTTGGCGTTGGAGGTCGTGCGGTTGGACTCGCTTACGCTCTTGCCTGCGAAAATATCGTAGATTTTGCCGACGGATATAGTGGCAAGATTGTGCTTTTTGAGCACGTCAAGCATAGTGGTGTGCGGAGGTACCAAGGAATAATCGTGTCTGTTGGCAGTGCGCGTAAACGGCCACTCTCCCGTGAACGGACGAGCGATGACTCTTCCTACGCAATGCTCTCCTTGGAGCATATCTCTTGCGATTTGGCAATAACGATAAAGTTCGGGCACGGGAACGACGTCCTCGTGCGCCGCGATTTGGAAAACGCTGTCCGCCGACGTATAAACAATGAGCGCGCCCGTCTTGATATGCTCTTCGCCATAATCTTTGATGACTTCCGTGCCGGAATACGGCTTGTTGCAAAGCACTTTTCTGCCCGTGCGCTTCTCGAATTCCTCGATGACGTCGTCGGGAAAACCGTTCGGATAGGTCGGAAGCGGTTTGGGAGAGATTATACCCGCAATTTCCCAGTGTCCTATGGTGGTATCTTTGCCCATAGACGTTTCTTTCATTCTTGCAAAACTCGCTTGCGGATCGGATACGCCTCCGCCCACGCCCTCGATGTTGAAAAGACCGAGGTTTACAAGATTGGGACAATCAAAATGCTCGTCCTTTCTTATTGCGCCGAGAGTGTTGCTTCCCTCGTCGTGCCAAAGGTACGAGTCGGGCATTTCACCGCAACCGCAACTGTCCAGAACGATAATAAATACTCTTTTGCTCATATTCACCTCTTATCAACGTAAATATCGTTGCCTTGCACGCTCGAATTATGCAAGTTCGAGCGCGATTTCCATCATTTTGGTGAAAGAATTTTGTCTTTCTTCCGCCGTGGTGTTTTCTTCGGGATAAATGAAACTGTCCGAAACGGTACAAATGCAAAGTGCCTTTTTGCCCGCACGCGCCGCGTTGCAATAAAGTGCCGCAGATTCCATTTCGACGCCGAGAACGCCCATCTTTGCCCATTGCATACCGCTGTTTGCGTCGTCGTAGAAAGTATCCGACGAGAAGATGTTGCCCACCTTGTAGTTGACGCCTTCTCTCTCGCAAATTTCCGCCGCTCTGCGCACGAGGTCAAAGTCGGCTATCGGACAGAACGTTCCGGGGAGATTGTATTGCATTGCGTAGTTGCCGTTGGTGCAAGCGCCCATTGCAATAATGATATCCTTTGCGTGCAAGTCCTTGTCGAACGAACCGCAAGAGCCTATGCGGATAATGTTTTTGACATCGTAAAAATTGTACAATTCATACGAATAAATGCCGATTGCGGGCTGTCCCATACCGGAAGCCATAACGGACACTCTCTTGCCTTTGTAGTAGCCTGTGTAGCCGTTGACGCCTCTTACGTTGTTGACGAGCGTGGCGTTTTCAAGAAAATTTTCCGCAATAAATTTGGAGCGAAGCGGATCGCCCGGCATAAGAACGGTATCTGCAAAATCACCGAGTTTTGCCGTAATGTGTGGGGTTGGAACTGACATATTTTTCCCTCCGTTAATTTGTATTTAGTTGCACGAATACACATTTTAACGTATGTAAATACGTAGATAAACGCCTTTTCGTGCGATTTGCGCATATTTATCTATGCGCATATATAGCAAGACCTCGTATGTGCGAAGCCTCATATATTCATACCTTAATATTGACCGTCGGTTTCTTGCTTTTTGACGATTTTGACGATACGGCTCGTACCGAGTCTTTCCGCGCCGAGTCTTACAAACTCTTCCGCGTCTTCTATCGACGATATACCGCCCGCCGCTTTCATACGTACGTTTTTGCCGATATGCTCGGAGAAAAGTTTGATATCGTCAAACGTTGCGCCAGCCTTTGAAAAGCCCGTGGACGTCTTTATAAAGTCTGCGCCCGCGCGCGTAACGATTTCGCACATCTTGATTTTTTCCTCGTCCGTGAGCAAGCAAGTCTCGATGATGACTTTGAGAATTTTGTCTCCGCAAGTTTGTTTGAGCGTTTTGATTTCGTCCTCGACGTATTGATAATTGCCCGCTTTGAGTGCGCCGATATTGATGACCATATCTATTTCGTCCGCACCGTTTTTGAGTGCGTCGGCGGTTTCAAAATTCTTGACTGCCGTAGTATTATAGCCGTTGGGGAAACCGATAACCGTGCATATCGCAAGGCGATTACCGACGTACTCTTTTGCTTCTTTCACGTAGCACGGGGGTATGCAAACGGACGCCGTGTGGTATTTCATACCGTCGTCGCATATTGCTTTGATATCTTCCCACGTTGCCGTTTGGGAAAGAAGAGTGTGATCGCATTTGCTCAAAATATCTTTGATATCCATAGTATTCCTCACTTATTATTTTCAAGACGGGAGAGTTCTGTCGCGACTTGCGATGCAAGCACAGCGTTGTTAAGCACGAGTTTTATATTACTTTCAAGGCTCTCTCCGCCCGTGATTTTTTGTATTTTGTCAAGCAAAAACGGCGTTATGTCTTTGCCCTTTACGCCGAGAGCGTTACCCTCGCTCACAGCCTCTTTTATTACGCTCTCGATATAGTCCGCGTCCATCGAATACTGCTCGGGGATAGGATTGCATATAAGCATACCGCCACCCAAATCGAGGGCATCCTTGGCGTATATCGCGCTTGCGATTTCGTAGGGCTTGTCCATACGCATAGGCACTTTGAAACCGCTTCTGCGGGTAAAGAACGCGGGGAGTTCGTCCGTTTGATAACCTATGACGGCAACTCCCTTGGTTTCGAGATATTCGAGTGTAAGCCCCAAATCGAGTATACTCTTTGCTCCCGCGCATACGACGTTGACGGGCGTGCGAGCAAGCTCTTCGAGATCGGCGGATATATCCATAGTCTCTTGCGCGCCTCTATGCACGCCTCCGATACCGCCCGTTGCAAACACTTTGATGCCCGCCATAGAGGCAAGTATCATAGTGGAAGCAACCGTAGTCGCTCCGTCAAGTCCTTTTGCGACGACGACGGGGATATCTCGTCTGCTAGTCTTGGTGACGGAAAGTCCCGCCTTGCCGAGATGCTCTATTTCTTCTTCGGAACAACCCACCGTGCACACGCCTTTGATAATCGCGATAGTCGCGGGCACTGCGCCGTTGTCTCTTACGGTTTGCTCGACGGTGAGTGCGGTTTGCACATTCTTGGGATAAGGCATACCGTGAGATATAATCGTTGACTCCAACGCAACTACGGGTTTGCCCTCTTCGAGTGCTTTTTTCACTTCGTCGGATATTTTCAATTGTATATTCATTTTGTCACCTTGCATATACGCGTTTGCTCTATTTTTACTCATATAACACTTTTCGTGTTTTGTCAAAAATTCGTATTTCACAACACATTTCGTGTTTTTGAACATCTATTGTTTCGACTTTTACGCCGATTTTGACGCGTTTTTGGCATTTTACAACACTTTTCGTGTTTTACGGCTTATTCACTTATTCTTTTCAAAATCGCGTTGACGATCATCTCGTATGCGACGTTGTTGTGTCCGCCTTCGGGCACTATGATGTCCGCAAGGCGTTTGGACGGCTCTATAAAATGCTCGTGCATCGGCTTGACCGTAGTGAGATATTGCTTGACGACGGATTCAAGACTTCTGCCTCTTTCGTTGACGTCGCGCGTTATTCTTCTTATTATGCGCACGTCGGCGTCGGTGTCGACGTATATCTTGATGTCAAGCATATCCACGATTTGCGGATTTTGGAAAGCCATAATGCCTTCGAGGATTATAACTCTTGCGCTCTTGGTCTCAATCCACTCGTCCGTACGGCAATGATGAGAAAAGTCATAAGTCGGATGGAACACCGTCTCACCGTTTTTGAGCTTTGAAAGATGCTCTATGAGCAAATCCACGTCCAAAGAATCGGGATGGTCATAGTTGATCTTGCAACGCTCTTCGAAGGTGAGATTGTCGTTGGACTTATAATAACAGTCCATACCGAGCATTGCCGAGTCGTCTCCGAACGCCTTGTGTATGCGCCTTGCAAGAGTGGTCTTTCCGCTTCCCGTACCGCCCGCTATGCCTATAACGATATTGTTCATACTCACCTCACAGATAAAGCCCTTTGGCTTCTTGTTCGGCTTTCTTTTTAAGCCAGCACTTGCGACACATCGCGACGTAGCGGTCATTCCCGCCAAGGCAAACTTGCTCGCCCTTGAACACGATATTGCCGTGGTCGTCCATACGCGCGTTGACGGTGGCTTTTGCACCGCATTTGCACACGGACTTGATTTCACTTATAGACTCCGCAATTTCAAACAAGCGTTTGCTTCCCGGGAACATATGCGTGGTAAAATCCGTAGCAAGTCCGAAGCAAAGCACGGGGATATTGAAGTCAATGACGATTTGTCCGAGTTGATCCACTTGCTCGGGCGTCAAGAACTGGCACTCGTCCACGATGATGACGTTGCAAGAGGAATAATCTCTCTTGTACAGCGCGTACAAATCCTCCGTTTGCGCCACCGCAAGCGTTGGTGCGCTGAGCCCTATTCTCGAACGAGTGATACTCTCGCCGTCGCGACTGTCCACCGCAGGCTTCATAAGCATGACTTTCATACCGCGTTCTTCGTAATTGAACTTGGTTATGAGTGCCTGCGCGGTTTTCGAGCACCCCATTGCTCCGAACTTAAAATACAGTTTTGCCATTTGCGTTTCCTTATATCTTTGGTAAATTTGATTGCTATCTATTATTCAACTCTGTCAAGCACGATAGGTCTGTCCTCGGGCTTTTGCTCGCAAATAGTCGTGGACTCTATAAACTTGCGCTCCGCGTTTTCAAAGCGGTTTTCGTCGGACGTGTACATAATCGCGATAGGCTCGCCCTCTCTTACGTAGTCGCCCGTCTTCTTATAGAGTACGATACCCGCCGAGAAGTCTATGCTTTCCTCTTTGGTGTTTCTGCCAGCGCCGAGAAGCAAACTCGCAATGCCGTAACCCTCGGTGTCCACGTGGTGAATATATCCGCTCTTTTGCGCTTTGACAACCTTTTCAAACGGTGCTTTGGCAAATTTGTCGGGATTGTCGATGCACTCCACGTCACCGCCTTGCGCCGTAACCATTTGCTTGAACGTTTCAAGCGCGGTTTTATCCTCGATTGCCCATTTTACGGCGTTTTCGCACTCGTCCATACTGCCTTTGCCCGCAAGATAGAGCATATTTGCGGCAAGTATCATACAAATCTCCGTAAAGTCTTGCGGACCGTGACCGTTGAGGGTGTCGATTGCCTCTTTCACTTCGAGCGTGTTGCCGATTGCGTTGCCCAAAGGTCTGTCCATATCCGTGATAAGCGCAAGCATCTTTTTGCCCGCGCGCTTGCCTATCTCCACCATAACGGACGCAAGTTCTCTGCTATCTTCCAGCGTCTTTGCAAAAGCTCCGCTTCCCGTCTTGACGTCGAGCACTATGCAATCGTCGTCGGCGGCAAGTTTTTTGCCCATAATACTGGACACGACGAGTGGCAAGGAATCGACGGTTGCCGTAACGTCGCGAAGTGCGTACAACTTCTTGTCGGCGGGCGCGAGATCGCGGTTTTGACCGACTATACAGACGCCGATTTTGTTGACGTTGTCAAGAAACTCTTGTTCGCTCAAATCCGTCCTAAATCCCGGAATGGCTTCCAACTTGTCGATAGTTCCGCCCGTATGCCCGAGCCCTCTACCGCTCATTTTTGCCACTTTTACACCTAGGGACGCAACGAGAGGCGCAACGACGAGGCTCGTCTTGTCGCCGACACCGCCCGTGGAGTGTTTGTCAACTCTTATGCCGTCAATGGCGGAAAAATCGAGTTTTTGTCCCGAATCGCGCACGGCAAAAGTCAAATCCGCCGTCTCTCTAAAACTCATTCCCTTAAAGAAAATCGCCATAAGCAACGCCGACGCTTGATAGTCGGGGATACTCCCGTCCGTGTAGCCTTTGATGAAGAAATCGATTTCTTGCGTCGTAAGTTCTCCGCCGTCACGTTTTTTGCGGATAATGTCGTACATTCTCATAAAATTTTCCCCTTTTATCGTACGCGACACGTGCGCGCATTATTTTTGCTATGATATTATACTACACTTTTCCCAAGAAAAAAAGACCTAATATTAAAATAATTGCACTCGTTGAGTGCAATTATTTCAAAATCGTATCGATATTTGTTTTTTATCTCGTTAGATTACTTGTTTTCGTTGTCGTCGTCGGTTTTTGCGTCGAGCGACGGATATCCGAAATCCTCGTCCATCGGCTCTTCGTTTCTTGCGACGTCCTCTTCGTCACCAGAGAAAACCGCCTCGTCGCCTAGCTCGGCGGAATAATCTGTCACGACTGCGTCGGCGGCAACGCTCTTCTCCGCTTCGTCTTCTTGTAAGTCGCTGTTTTCGACGTTATTCTCGTCCGCAACCACGGCGTCTATTGAGTTTTCCGTATCTTGCGTATCTTCGCTCACGCCGTTTTTGGCTCTCTTCTTGGCAAGGCGTTTTGCCTTGGCGTCCGCTCTGCGCTTGGCGAGCTTGGGAAGCTTGCCTTTCTTGACAAGCACTTCGATAGTTACGACAATTGCGATAATCACCCCGGCGATGCAACCGATGACAATGCCCGCGATTTCAAACACGTTGAGCTTTTTTTCAACAAATTTGAAGTGATCGTGATCGGTGTAAAACTCTATACACTCGGCAATGCCGTCTACCTTGTTATCTTCGCTGTTTTCGTTGTATTCCGCAATAGACGTGTCCGTGCAAACGATGTCTACTATCTCGTCCTCGTTCCAAACGTAAGCGTATTTATCGACGGGTTTACAACTTGCCATCTTGCCGGCCTCTTTGTGAGCGCTTGCCTCAAAATACTTGGCATATCCGTTGTCCCACACTTCCAAAGTCGCATTGTAGTAGTAATATTTTTCAAGAGTTTGTCCGCCGACAGCCATATCTTTTTTTGGCATCGCAAACCATTTTGCAATCAATTCCGCATCGGCGTTGGTGTCAACGGAAAAATCTACTTTATATACGTTGTTTTCAAACGTGATTTTTGCGCCGTCCGCGATAATCTCTTTGCAAAAATCCATATTGCATATTTCGTGGATTTCTTTGAGGACATTGAGTTCGTCGTTAAATTCAGCGAGCGTCATAGACTCTTGGAAAGGCTTTGTACCTTTTGGGAAAGCGATTGTCGCATACGGAAAAGTGCCGAGTGAAATGTAGCAGTTGTAGTCCTCGCCCACTTCACCGAAATAATAATAGTCCAGTTCCCCGTCGCCGTTGTCGTCCGTGCCTTTGCAGTAGCCGACTTTGAGATATCCCGACCAATTCGCGAACAATGCGCTGAGTTCACCCGCATCGACGTTGGTTGCAAGTTGATAATACCAATTATCGCCGTCGCGGAGATTGACCGCGTGCATTTTGATTGTCGCAAGTGCGGCAATCGGATTTGTAGGATTTACAGAACTATCTTGCACAACGAGCGACTTTGCGGTGTTGATACGGCTATAATTTGCGGTGTTGTAAAGCACCATAACCGCTTCTTTCATTTCCTCGTCGGTGGCGTTACCGGCGACCGCCTTGTCGAGCAAAGCCTTATCTTCCGCCGAAAAAAGCGAATCGTAAGACGGACGAGATCCTATCGGAAGCGCAAACTCCACTTCTTCGAGGTCACCTTCGTCCTTGTTGCAAGCGACCAAACCGAGAACGCAAGCAAGACATATCACGACGCAAAGCGTCAAACCGACAATTTTCTTTTGCATAAAATTCCCTTTATCCCGTATTTGTGCGTTATATGCACGATATTTATTATTTTACATTGAATAAAACGATGTGTCAATATCTCTTTTATCAAAAACACGCCCCGATTTCCAAAGGGCGTGCTTGATGTTATCGATTATTCGACGTATCGTCGCTATTGGTCATACCTTCGAAAAAACAGTCGTCTATCGAGGCGGATTCGTCGTTTTGAACGCTTTCGCCGTGCCTTTCGGCTCTTGCTTCGCGCTTCTCTTCACGCCTTTCCGCTTTTGCCTCTTTCTTTTCGATTTTACGTTCTTTTTTCTCTTCTTTATCCTTTGCGTCCTGGTCTTTGATGGCTTGACGACGTTCTCTGTCCCTTTGAGCCATACGTTTGAGAGCGGCCTCGAGTTTGGGCGCTTTGCCGACTTTGACAAGTATCGCAAGTATAATGATTATTGCGATAATTGCGCCGAAAATCGACGCACCGAATGCAATCCAAAACGTAAACCAATCAAAAACGTACACGCTTTGCGGATCGCTATAATATTCGATTGCACGTTCTATGATTTCCTCATCGGAATCACCGAGATAGGTTTCCATAATAGACTGAATTCTCTCGTCTTGACCGATGACTTCCACGATTTCGTCCGCTTTCCACAAATACACGAATTCGTTTTGCGGGTTTGAATCGATATTTTGTCCGAGAACTTTCATAACCCAGTTCTCGTAGGAGCGGAACGCCTTGACGTAGCCGTTGTCCCACACCTCTACTTCCGCGCGCCAACCTACTATCGTATTGTTGATTTTGAGGAAAGTACCCGTGTCGAGGTCGCGCCTTGACATCTCTTGAAAATCCAAAAACTCCGCGCTCGTTTGGTCGGTGCAATTGATAGAAAATTTCAACGTGTAAAATCTTTGACTTGCGTCGTATTCTATGCTCAATCCGTCGTCGTTGAGCAAAGATTTGTATATACGCATATTGTTGAGTTCCAGTTGACTGTCACGGCAGTTTCTTTCCGCTTAATATTCCTCGAAACTGTCGTAAACCACGGGTTCGTCGCCTTCGGGAATGATGTACGTCGCATACGGGAATGTTGCGGGAGAACAATCGAGTTGCGTGTCCGAGCCCATAATATAAGCGTAATGATATTTACCGTCACCGTTTGTGTACGCCACTTGCAAATTGCCCGCGATGGGACTCAAAAGTTCTGCAAATCCCTCAAAACCGGCAACGTCTCCTTCCGCCGCTTGCGAGGCAAGTTGATAATACCATTTGTCACCCTTTTGGAGCGTGAAACCGTGCATATAAACTTTGCCCATTTTGTTTCCGCCGAGCGAATCTTGCACCATAAGCGACAAGCCCTTGTTTTCGCTTATTCGGCTTCTGTTTGCAGTGTTGTAAAGAGCCATAACGGCGTCTTTCATCTCGTCCGCGGTCGCATTGCCGTCAACCGCCTTTCGTATAAGCGTAGCGTCCGTCTCGCTGAATATACTCTCGTAATCGGGGCGCGTGCTTATCTTTGCCACGTCGGCGAGAAAATCACCCGTAGGCTCGATAACTTTTTCCTTATCGCACGCAACGAAAAACAGCGTGCAAGAGCAAAGCACGATTATCACCGCAAATATGCAAACAAATTTTTTCATTGACTCAACCTGCCGATATATTTATAAACCTTGATATGCTTTCAAGGCAAAGTTTGTGAAAGGACTCTCCCAACGATTTGTCGGATATTTTTATATTAAACATATGCAAGACATATCGTCAAATAATTTATAAAAATCTTTTCTTAAAATTTCATAAAGTTACGGACAAACGTATAGTAACGATACATTTTTTCGTAAGTGTTTTATCGGCATTCTAACCGATCAAATCGTTTCTTTCAACTTTTGGTAATACTTTTGCACGTAGTCTTTGAGCACCGCCATCGTTTTGTCGTAGGACTCTTGCGACACGGCAAGGAACGGATCGGGGATCGGAGAGTATTTTCCCGTCGCGATTTCCGAGAGCGTGCGGTATTTTTCCCTATACTTTTTTGGCGTCATCAATCCGTGCATTTTGGACATGCCGATGATTACGTCCGCCTTTTCAAATCTCTCCTTATCGTCCTTAAAAGACGGTTTGTGCGCAAGCACTTCTTCTCTGTCAAAGCCCTCTCTCACGAGGATATCCACCGCTTTGGGAAATATTTGTTTACTGCGATTGAACACCGCGGAAGAGCATACGTTCACTTTTCCCTTCAGTTGCTCGTCGTTGTCTACGAGACGGCGCAACAAAAACTCACAGTACGGACTGCGACACACGTTTGAAGAACACACGAATAAAACGTTCATACTCTGCCTTCCTTAATTTTTGATAATAAAAATCGGTATGGGCGGATCTTTCTTCCAGTTGTAAAAGAAAGTCGCAAGCACTTGATATTTCTCGTCGTCAAGCGATTTCAAAAAGGGCAAAAGCGCGTCTTTTTCCTCATATCCGCTATCCCCGCCGTAATACACGGAAACGCACATCAAACCGCCTCTTTTTAGCAAATCAAGCCCCTTTTCGATTGCCTCTTTGGTGGACTCGAAATGTGTATAAATGCTGTGATCGCCCTTGGGCAAATATCCGAGGTTGAACACGATGCAATCCGCGCTTTCCTTCTCGGCGTACTTATCCATATCCGCGTGAGAGGCAAGAATAACGTCCGCTTGAAGATTTTTGCTTTCAAGCAACGCTTTTGTGCTATCTATCGCACTTTGTTGAATATCGAAGGAAATCACTTTGCCCTCTTTTCCCACCGTTTCGCACAAAAACGCCGTGTCAAAACCGCGCCCCGCCGTCGCGTCAATGCAAAAGTCACCCTTCTTAACCTTTGAAGAAATGACGTTATGTACAAGTGTCAATGCGTTCATATATACCTCTTTTCCAATAATACCACGTCTGCCCCTATGTCGCAAGCGCAAAAACGCAATCGGATATCGGATTTGATTGCCAATCGCGTCACTGATAGTTATAGGCGAGCCACTTCGTGAGACGAAAAGACACGGACAAACTGTCCGTGTCTTTTGTCTGGTCGGAGTGGCGAGACTTGAACTCGCGGCCTTACGGTCCCGAACCGTACGCGCTACCAAACTGCGCTACACCCCGTTAAATATTATTGGCTTGTTTTTCACTATCCTTTATTCGATGCGCTATCTTTATGTTTGGTAGCGCGCGCTTTCCGTCAGGTCTTGCGTTTTCGATAAAAGGTGGCAATCAACATAGGTTAGACATCAAATGTTTTTGTTTGCGGTCAATTCTTATCGCAAACCAAACTGCGCTACACCCCGATTGGTAAATTTGATTGCTTATGCAATATACATCAATTTGCAAATTTTTGCAACAAAATTGCGCCAACTATCTAAAAAATTATATTTAGATTGCTTTTTTTGCGGAAGTGGGCTAAATCGTTTGCAAAATGCGCGTAGCGTGATATATAATTATCATTGCGATGGAGCTTGGTGTAGTGGTAGCACTTGGGCCTCTGACTCCCACTGTGTAGGTTCGATTCCTATAGCTCCTGCCAACGCAAACACCCTCTTGCCAGAGAGGGTGTTTTCTTATACTCGCCACTCTGCGTGCTTGCACGAAAAGAGTGGCGAGTATAAGAAAAAAGTCACGCGACAGCGGGTTTGCGTTGAGCGCAAACGGAGCGCAACGGAAGCACGTCGCAAGACGTGCATTACTATAGCAACAACTGCGTGCTTGCACGAAAAGAGTGGCGAGTATAAGAAAAAAGTCACGCGACAGCGGGTTTGCGTTGAGCGCAAACGGAGCGCAACGGAAGCACGTCGCAAGACGTGCATTACTATAGCAACAACTGCGTGCTTGCACGAAAAGAGTGGCGAGTATAAGAAAAAAGTCACGCGACAGCGGGTTTGCGTTGAGCGCAAACGGAGCGCAACGGAAGCACGTCGCAAGACGTGCATTACTATAGCAACAACTGCGTGCTTGCACGAAAAGAGTGGCGAGTATAAGAAAAAAGTCACGCGACAGCGGGTTTGCGTTGAGCGCAAACGGAGCGCAACGGAAGCACGTCGCAAGACGTGCATTACTATACTCTCCACAACTTGCAACTAACGTTACTATATAATGAGTGGATATAAACTATTTGCCATTCACCGTTTGCAAATATCGCGACAAGGATTTATAATAATATCAACGACATCAACGGAGGCAAATATGGATATAAAAAAATATATGCCGAGCATCATAGACACCATACAAAACACCGTGCGCATAAAGACGGTTGAGGACGCACCCGTTCCGAGAGGACCTTTCGGACAAGGCAACAAGGATTGTTTGGAATACGTGTTGAACGTGGCAAAAAATCTCGGTTTCCGCACGGTGAATCTTGACGGATACTGCGGATATGCGGAAATCGGCGAAGGCAAAGACATCGTGGGCATCATCGGGCACTTGGACGTAGTTCCCGAGGGTGACGGCTGGAAGCATCCCGCCTATTCGGGTGAACTCGTAGACGACGAGATTTGGGGACGCGGAACGATTGACGACAAAGGCCCTATCATCATCTCTATGTACGCAATCAAGGCGCTTATGGACGAGGGCTTCGAGTTCAACAAGCGCGTGCGCGTGATATTCGGTTGCAACGAGGAGACCAATTCCTATTGTATGGAGCATTATCTCAAAGTGGAAGAGCCGATAACCTACGGCGTAACGCCCGACTCGGACTTCCCCGTTATCTTTGCGGAAAAATCCATCAACAACATTCAAATCAAAGGCAAATCCCGTCATTTCGGCGGAGCGAAACTCGTAACTTTGGACGGCGGTATCGTAATCAACGCAGTGCCGGACATCTGCACTTTCACGCTTGATTGCACAGACGTTTGCGCGGACTGCACGATAAAGGCGGTATGCGCTTCGCTTGACGACAACGGCATAAAATACACTCACGCCCAAGACGGCGACCTTGTCTCTTTCACGGTATACGGCAAAGCGGCGCACGGTTCGGTTCCGCACCTCGGCGTAAACGCGGTATCCTATGCCATAAACGCATTGAACGGCGTCGCGGACGACGAATTCGTCACGCTTTACAACAAGTATATCTCCACTTGCGTACACGGTGAAAAACTCGGTTGTTTCGCAGAGGACGAATACGGCAAAATCGCGGTAAACGTAGGTCTTTGCAAGTTTGAAAACGACGAGTATTGCATCAAAATCAACTCTCGTCTCCCCTTCAACACGGACACGGACAAAATGGTTGCCGAGATCAAGGACACCCTCAAAGACGAAAACGCGCAAGTCACGCTTCTTTCTTCCTCGCAAGGTTTCAAAATCGATCCCGACTCGGATATGATCAGGCTTTTGCTTTCGGCGTATCGCAAGGTTACGGGAGACACTCAAAGCCAACCGATATGCAGTGCGGGCGGAACTTACGCAAGAGAATTCACCAACTGCGTGGCGTTCGGTCCGGAGATGAAAGGCTACGGAGAAATGATAATTCACCAACCCAACGAGCGCATCTCGCTTGCGGCAATCGAGGCAATATTCGACGTCTATCACACCGCATACAGAGATTTGATCGAGAAGGTCAACTTCTGATATCGTGGCGTAAAAACCGGTAGACGAAACGTATCGACAATCGCCAAACAACGCGCATAGATACCGTAAAAATAGGCGAAATCCTATTTATAAAACGCAAAAAGCCTACGCATATTACGTAGGCTTTTTACTACCGCAAACGGCAAAATTATCAGAAATACTTCTTTTGAGAAGTATTGTTGCTATTGAGCGACGACAAGAGTTTGTCGTAATATTCGCCGAGATAATATTTCATATTCGGAGAAGCTTTGAGCGCGTCCGCCGCGATATCGGGTGAGAGCGAACTATAAAAATCGTACGCCACCTTGTATCTTTCGGAATAGTTTTTCAACTTATCCCCGCTATACCCGTATTGGCTCTCGTATTCGCGCTGTTGTTTTTCCTTTTCGAGCTTTTCCTTTTCGGATTGTTTGAGATAATCTGATATCTTCTTTTGACGATTTTCCTCGTACGCCTCGTTTTTTTGGCGAATATCGTTGTTGTATTTCTCGTACTTTTCCACCGTCTTATCTCTTTCGGCTTTAAGCTCGTTGATTTTTTCTTCGAGCTCGACGGCGTATTTCAAATCGAGTTCCCCGAGCGCGGTATCTTTCTCTCTTTCGAGTTTTGCGATGCCGTCGTTGATATTGGCAACCGCCTTTGCGTACGCGCTTTCGGCGTCCGAAGCGGATTTAAGATGCGCGGCGTCCAACGCGTCCATATTTCCCGTTGCGATACTGCTTCTTGCGATACCTCTTTTGAGCATATTGTCGTTGGCGTTTTCCCTCAATTGCTTATAGAGTTTATCGAGGTTCTCGTAGCTTTGTTTGAGAGTTTCCCCCGCCGTCTTCTTATTTTCCGCAAGAGCGTCCACTGCGTTTTGATACTTGTCGTCAAGATTATTGACCGCTTGTTTTTTATCCAAATCGATACGCCCTTGAGCCTCTTTGATTATATCGTCGTCCGTGCGCGGAGTGTATTCGATTTCCTTAAGTCCGGACTCTTTTGGAAAGAGCGAATCGAGATCGGGTTCTTCCTCTTTCGGCAAAGAATCGTTGTATTGTTTTTCGAGTTCTTTGAGCTTGTCCACCACCGAGTTTTCCTTATTCAACGCCTCGTTGATTTTCTTTTGTCTTTCCTCTTCGAGTTGTTGATCGGTCTTGAACAAATCCTTGAATTCGTCCCATATTGTTGATGCCATAAAACCTCCTTACGCGCCCGTTTGTTCGGTCGCAGTCGACGTGCTCGACAGTTGTTGCACTTGACTTTTGAGCGTGGCAACCGCCTTTTCGAGCACCGCAACTCTCACGACCAACTCTTCGAGCGTAGATACAATTTCGCCTATATTCATACTCACCTCTTGCTCAAATCGACGTTTACGCAAAGCGGAGCGATATACGCGTTTTCTTCCGTGCTCTCTATTTCGAATTCCAGCACCGATCCGCTTCTTTCGACGACGACGTTTTGCAGTTTTTCGCTTCCCTTAACAGTGCGCTCGTACGTTTTTCCGTCCAAAATTATGCGTATAACGGCGGGATATTTGCAAAGAAGCGTAATATCTCGCACCGTGATTTGGTAGGGATATTCCGCCGTGTCCGTCGGGCTTTTATACGTCTTTTTGAGCGCGGTTTCAAACAACTTTCCGCTCTCGGAAATCATCCCCAAGCGGTACTTGTTGTCGTCTGCGAATACGCACAACATATCCGAGCCGTTGTGCGCTTTGACGGGAGAAAGCCATACGCAGTTCATACCGTGAAGCACCGAAACGCTCCCGTTTTTGACATTGTAAACGACGATTGCGTCGTTGCCGTTTGAGGCGTCTCCCGACAGATTGCAAGCGATATAATAGCAGTCGTCGATAAAACTCGCGCACAGCGTGTTCTTGTTGGTAATGTCGGGAATTTCCTTACCAACCCTCACGGAATCGTAGCCGTCAAAGGCAAAAACGCCGTTCTCCGCGCAGTACATTATTTTATCTCCGCATAGCACAATCGAGTTTTTATATATACGTCCCGTATCGGTAAAGATCTTTTTCAGCAAAAAATCGTTTTGATCGCCGTACGCCGTCAACCTGAAAATCCCGTATTCTCTAAACACGTAGAGGTAGTTTGAAAACGACACGACTTTTATCACGTCCCCGCACTCGTCGGAAAAATTTATAAAGCCCGCCTCGTCGGGACTCACCTTCCACGAGGTGGGTTTGAAGTCGTCTGAAAACCACACCTGACTTTTGTTTCCGTTGACGCTTCCGAACACTCTTTCGTTGTGAATTGTTATAGACGAAAACTTCGGTGCGGTTGTAAGCACGGAAGGCGTTCCGTCGTCTATCACGAACAGAGGATCGACCTCGGAAGAGAGGAACAACATATCCTTGCCGTTGTAGTTGTAATTGGTCACGTCGACGTCCCCGTCCATAATAAGATTTTTGACTTGATGCCACGTATCTTCGTTGAATACCGACGTATACCATATCGAGCCGTCCGAAATATGCGCCACGAGTCTGTCGTCGTGTTGTCCGTCCGTAATTTTTCTATACAAAAACACTTTCTTTATGCCCTTGTCCGTCGGAAAGGTCGGATAAGCGTGTCGCAAAGTGCTTGGATATTTATAATACCCCGTGGCGGTGTCAATGCCGATTTTTCCCGACAATACGCCTTTATCGAATGCGAAATTATAGCACTGTTTTGCGTGCGCCATATCCGTAACGCCCTCGTCGAGCGAACTTACAAGACCTTGAAACCCAACGCGTATTTTTCTTTTCTTCACGGAAATATTGTTCACTGCTTCCACCTCCTCGCTTTGATGACGATGCTTTTGCCTTTGTATTTGAGCTCGTTCATCTGCGCTCTAAACTCGGTGTCGAAACTTTTTGCGAGGTCAAACACCTTGTTTTGGAAATAATATTCCGCAAGCACACCGCAACAAAACGCACCTTGCGTCACTTTTAAGTCGGTTATCTCGCTCGTCAAGGTCAAGTCGTATTCGGAGGGCAAACACACGTATTTTACGGTAGCCGTACCTTCTATTTCCGCGACGATAGACGGTGATTGCACGAAGAAGGGCACGGACGTATCCCCCACCTTTACGCTTACGATATACAGCGGTTTTTTTAGCAAGGACGAAAGCGGAGTTTTGCCGTCCTCGAACGTCACCTTTTGCGAGTAGTAAACGGGTATATATCTCGACACGATCTCTCTATACACAATATTGCACGCGCCGATCAATTTATCTTGCAACTCTTTTTGTTCGTCGGTGAGTTGCGTAGCCGACGTGAAGTCCTTTTCGCCCATTCTGCGCAAGCACTCACCGACAACTTTTTTGATAATCATAAAAGCCCCTCCGTTAAAGCAAAAGTTTTTTCACGAGCCGTTTTCTCGTTTTTAATGTCGATAGCGCGGTTGTTTTTCTCGATCTCGTCCATAAGAGCGGACAAGTTTTCAATCCTCGTTTTGCGCGCGTAATCGAGACACCTTGCGTCGAGGCGGTCAAAGGGCAACGCAATTTGCATTGCCCCTTTCGCGTAAATCTCGAAGCGACCGCGTTTGCGGTTGAAAAACAGCTCGTAATTTCTATCGATTTCTTTCAACCTTCGCGCGATGTGGAACAAATCGTCCGCGACTTTAACGAGTTCCATATCACGTCCAAGACGCAACGAGCGTCGTGTCCGCCATAATCGGCGTAGAGAAACTAAACGCCTCGCCGTTTCTCTTCCATCCCGCAAAGGTCTTGCCCGTCATAGTGGGAGCGACGGGTTGCACCGCATATCCGCCGGGAAGCACGATTTGGCCGGAAACCGCACTACCGCCGTTGGAGTCGAAAGCCACCATATAGAAATCTCTATCCGAAGACGTGCCTTTGAAGGTGAGTTTTGCTTGTCCCATCGGGCGTTCGCAAAGCAAATCTGCGTATTTCACCAACGTTGCGCTGTAACACGCCTTGTCTGCGACTTGATGCAAAACGGTACCGCCCTCGCCTTCGAGCCAACGCCAATCGCAAAGTTGATGGAGTTTGAAGTCCTTGCTGTTGAGGATATACATACTGTCGTCTTCCACAAATCTGTCCGCAACAAACGGAATGCCCGAATAAGACAACGCCTTATAACCGCCGTCGAGGTTGAGATAGTCGATGTTGGTGCGGTTCTTGCAGAGATAATCGACGTATTGTTTTCTCATCTTGTAAGAAGCCACGATAAAGTCGATGTTACCGCCGGAAACAGATTCCACCGCGTCGATTGCGTCTTGGATTGCGCCCGTGCTCACCGCCGCGTCAATGGTTTTGACGTAGGGATTGAGGAAGGAATATTCGCTTCTGTTCAAACCGTAAAGCGTGGTACTGCTTCCGAAGATTGCTTCGAGACCGGTGATTTCGTTGCCCTTCGAGCCTTGCACGTAGAAATAGCAACCCGCGCCGTATACGCTGGGTGCGTTTTTGCTGAAAGTTACGATATTGTTTTCTCTGTCGATAGACACGATTCTCGTTCCCGACAACGTGGTGTCCTTTGCGCCGACGGAAGTAAAGAAGTCAATCGTCATACCTTCCATAATGTTTCTCGTGCTTTCGACTACTACCTTGTTCTTTGCGCCCGTAGTGTTTTCCACGGTTTTTGCGATACGACCGTTGCCGTCGCCGTAGAGCATACGGCCGAAGTTGAATTTGCTTGCCTTCAAAAGACCGTCCATTTCCGCGTTGAGCAAGTTGACGAATGCGCCCGCACTGTTTTGAGACGCGCGGATAGCCTTATCGGAAAGTTCGATTTTGCCGAAGAGGTTTTTGAGAGTGAGCGTAAATTGAGCGTAGTTGTTTCCACCGCTTACGGGAAGAGTGTCCGTTTCCTCACCGCTTCCGATACCGCCGTTAATGCCGTAAGGCGCAAGTTTCTTTATTTCCTTGCCCCAAACGTCGGAAGATGTTTGACCGATTTTTGCAAGCAACGGGTTGATGCCCAAGTTGAGTTGATCTGCGAGTACGCCGAGATAGAAAGTTTTGAGTGCCTTATCGGCGTTTGAAATTGTTACCATAGTATTCTCCTTCATTTATTATTTTTGAGAAACAGAGCACCTGCTTCCTCGATGGTTTTGGGCTTGGTATCGGGTGCAACGCATTGAAGCCCGCCTCTCGACAAAATCGTCGGAGGCATACCCTTGCGCATTTCACCGAGATATTTTTTGATAACCGCCTGTTTCACCGTGTCCGAGCAAAGCACGTAATCGTTCAAAAATTGTCCGTCGGAAAGCAGTTGTTCGGGTGTCTTGAACTTTTCCGAAAGCACGCTCACGAGCGCAACGTCCAGACAGTTTTTGTCTTGTCTGAGGTCGGGATTGTCAATGAGAATTTTTGCGATATCCTTCGCAAAAGGTTTTGCGGACGGGGTTCTTTCAAAGAACTTATCCACCGCCACCTTCCAATCCTCTTCCGTCTTAAACGGCGTCGCGATTGAGTTTTCGAGTTCCTTAAGCCTTTGCGATTTCTTGGTAAACTCTTTTTCGAGCAGACCGTAAGCTCGCAACAGTTCCTCGGGGTTTTTGAATTTTCCTATTTCTCTATTTGTCGTTTCCTTATCTTCTTTTACGTCTTTCACGTCTTTTTCGTTTTGTACTTCGTTTTGCATATCTTGCACTTTATCTTGCTCGTTTGCATCTATGAAGTCTTGATTTTGTTCATTGTTCATAATTGCGTCGGCAATATTCTCACCGTCGCAAGCGGTTTGGATTTTGTCCGCGATTCTTTGCTTTATAGCGTCCTTGATATCCTTTTCGTTCATAATGTCTTTTCCTCGTCAAATTGTTTTTGCATTTGCTCGACGCCCTTTGCGAGCGAAAGCAACTCGTTGTGTTTTGCTATATGGTTTGCCACTCTGTCGCGCATTGCCTTGTTCTTGGAGCACTTGGACGACACTATCTCTCTCACGTGTTCGGCGATGTGCATTGCGTGATCGTCGTATACGTCCACCGCCACGTCTTTTACTTCGAGATCCATATTTTCTTTGAGTGCTTTCTTGCGGTGCACCTCGTCGTCGTTGCGTCCGTATTCCCAGTTGCCGAAGCCGAGAATTTCAAAGAGTTTGGTTTTGGTAACCGACGAGAGTTTTCCGTTTTCGTCCTCGAAAAGACCGAGTTTGAGAAGGTCGTACACCATAGCGCGTCTTGCCGAGAGCGTGTCCTCGATATCGCTTATCGTATCGAATACGATATCTTCGCTATCGATGTTTCCCGCCGAGAAAGAGGCAAGTTCCACCTCACCGTTATCACCCGTTATGCGCTTCACTCTCGGCACTTTTGCAAATTGACGATACAGTCTCAAAACATGCTTGCTTATGCGCTTTACGCTCTCTCGGAGGCTGTCCGCCGTGAGTGCGATACGCGTATCGTCTTGTTCCAAAAGCAAGGAGATAGCAGTACCCGACGCCACGTTTGCGGGCACTTGCGAGTAGGTGGTAACCTCACTCACACCGCTTATCATCACGAATTCGTTGAGCAGTTTTTCCTCTTCGCGAGAGAATTCGCTCGGCACTTGCGTGGGAGAGAGTGCGATAGGCGGATTGCTTCCTTGTCTATACACCACCACTTTTCCCGGGGGCAATCCCTCTTCTTCGAGAGCGTCGGTATCCACCGAGCCGTCCTCAACCGCGTACACGCCCACCGCCATACGGTTCATATACTCGTGCTTTCTGTTTTTGACGGTGTTGTACGCTCTTTGCACGGGTATAATTCTCTCTACGACGGACGTTCCGAAGAAGTTCGAGAGGTTGTCAATGCACACTTGCTTTGAAAACGGATATCCGCGCGTCCCGTCCTCGCCGTTGAGATAGGGCATATCCCCCATATAAAGAAGAGTATCTCCCGCAACGATAATCAATCGTCCGTTGGGATACTCTCTGGTGGGTTTCTCGTATTTTTCGATGACGGTTACGCTGTCCTCTCTCGTTTCCTTGACCACTCTGGGCATAGACGCGACGTACCCGAATCCACCGCCCGCTTGCACGTTGTCAAACGAGAACACGTTCACCTCACCGCCCTTTACGTCCTTGTCCCAAATGCGCTTGACCTCTTTTGTCGTGAGCACTTTTGCGTGGATAATGGACGATTGCTTGTCAATGTCGGTGATTGCGATATCTTCGGGGAATATCTCAAACGGCGGACACAAATCGATAGTTACGTCCCCCTCTTTGATAAGCCCCTCCGCGTCGAGCGTATGTCCCTTTTCGCTATCCCACGTGATTTTGAAAAACGCGCTTCCGGTAATTTCGCTCCAGGTATTTGCAAGCGCAAGTTGTTGTGAAAAGTCGTTTTCTTTGCACACCGCGTCGATAAGTTTTGTTGCAAGCGATGCCGAAGCCACGTCGTCGTCATCGTTGGTTGCGGGGCGCACTTGCGCTCTAGCCTTTACTCTTCCGAGTTTTGCAAGACGAGTTTCGAGTATAGGCGCGATGTGGTTGTACACCTCTCTTTCTTGCCAAAAATACTCTCTTCCGCTCTCTTCTATATCGCCCTTTGACGATATTTGCGCAAATTGGTTTCCCACCACAAAATTCATATTGAGTCGCCAATTGAGTTCGACGGGGCGTCTTGCGTCCTGTCGTTTCTTAAAATCCGCGGTAACTTCCGCAACGATTTTTTCTTCGATATCGGTCATTTTCATATCTCCTTATTTTTTGCGTTTTTTCTCGCAAGCGAGAGCGCGCTCGTTTTGAGCGCGCTCTTCTTCTTTTTCTTCTTCATAAAGTTGTTTGAGAAGCCTGTTTTTCTCCTCTTTCAGTTTTTCGTCGCTATACTGCGCAACGTCGTCCGCCTCCCAGCACATATCCATATATGCCTTAACGGCGGTCGTATCGGGCGGACAGTATTTTTTGACAATCTTCTTTTTGGTCAGCGACATTTCACCGTCCTCGCCCACGCTGTACTCTTCCTGCACCTCGTTATACTTGTACCCTTTTGCCCTCCTCAACAGAGTCTTTTTCAGTTCTTCGTCCATAATCTTTCCCTCACAATTCCACGCATAATCTTTTCTTTATCCAATTGTATAGGCGTCTTTGGCGGAGCGACGTATTTAGGCGGCCCAGGACGAGTCATCACGAAGTATCGCAAAGCGTCCAGCGCGTGGTCGTCCTCTTTCTTCGGTCTGTCGTTTGTTCCCCACCAATATCCCTTTATCTCTCGTATAAGATTAGTGCAAGTTTTAAAGATGCAAATTCTCGGTGGTCTTTGCTCAAACAAGCACTTTATCCGTTGAATACCGCTATATAAATCCTTGTTTACGTTGGTATTGACCAAAATTCCCTTTCCCGAAAACAGTTCCGCCACGCTCTTTTGACTGTTGAGCGTATGCTGATTTGCCGCGCTGTCTATAAGTGCGCAAAGGCGTCCTTTATCGTCCCTTTTCCAACCGAGTTTATCCGCAATCGCAAAGATTTTCTTCACGTGCGTATCTATGCTCGCGCCCGCCTCGAAGTGCTCGTCCGCGACGTATATCACCCCGTCGTAATCCACTGCAAAAAACAGTGCGCAAGTAGGGTTGTTAAGCCCCGGATCGATGGATATATTCTCTTGCCACTCTTTTGGAATATCGAAGGGATCTATCACGTGCACGCTTTGGTCGAACTCAGGATAAACCAGCCCCTCTCCCGTCGAGAATTTTCCGTACCGCCTCGACAATTGGTCGCTTTTGGACACCGACTTGCACATAGCCTCGATTTCCCCTTTGTCGAGGTAAGGATTGTCCTCCCACTGCATATACTCGCACCACACTTGCGGATCGTCTTTTTCGTTGAGCTCTATCTCGTCGTACACCCACGTCAAGCCTTTAAGAGGCGTCATCGTCCCGAAAATATCCCCGCATTTATCAAACACTCGCATACGGCACTCCTCGTAGATGTCCTTGGGCGGTTCTTCGTCAAACCACACGAAATCCAACGACGCGCCTTGAAATTTTTCTCTGCCTTGGTCGCAGGACTTGAAGCCGATTTTGCTCGTTCCGCCGAGCACATTCTTCACCACGATATAGTCGATAATTCCGTATTCGGGAGAGGAGCGTTTGCCCTCTTGCATCACGATATCTTCAATAAATCTCGGCGACAGATATTTGAGGATTTTTGCTTGCGCCACATCTCGTTGCACTTGTTGCGACAAGCTCACTACCCACCCGAACACGTCTTTTCTGTTTTGTCTAAACGGGTGAATACCTCTTGCCATCCACACGCTTTCCACCGCTCCGCACTCCGTTTTTCCCGAGCGGTTTCCTCCGAAAACCCATCGGTTTCTTTTGGGGCACTGGTGAAAAGCCATCTGCTTTTTATGCACGATTTCCTTGTTGTAATTTGCAAGCGCGTCGCGTTTTCGCATATTTATTTCGTTGTCTATTTGGATTAGTTTCAGCAAAGTTTCGTTGTCTTTCATAGCCAAAGGATAAGACCGCAAAATGCAAAAATGCAAAAAATTATGACTACCGAAATTTCACTTTTGCCAAAAAATCTCTCAAAATTGCAATTAAAGACTTTTATTTTGGCAACAAATATAGTATTATAAAAAATATGAAAAAAGTCACGTTGATAATTTCATCCATCGTTTTGTGCGTCGCGCTTGCGCTCACCGTTTTGGCGGGCGTGCTTTTGCCGTGCACGATTGCGTACGCGGCGAGTGAAAAAGACGCCGTTCTCGCAGCGGTTTCCAACCTCGAAGGCAACGAGTATCCCGTCGCTTCAACCATCATTCTTTACAAAGGAACTGACGGTTTCTATATTCCGGAAAGTTACTACGTAACCGACGTCGAACAACAGCAAAGAATTGACTATATTTATTATACCGTGCTATATTGCGGACAAGAGTTTTTATGTCAAGAGGGAGCGCTTCCGTCCGCCTCCAAAGTCACTTTCGAAGACGGAGTATCGCCCTATCCCGACGTCACTCTTACGATTGCCGGTGAAAGCATAGATTTGAGCGGAAACACCGTCACCAACGATTATACTATCAAGTTTTTGGGATATCACCTCACCGACGCAACGCAAATTTACGTTATGGCAACCTACAACGGCGAGACCGTATTCGGCTTCGCACAAAAAGACGCGTTTTCCGCATTCGTCGTGCCCTATCACCCCATAGCGCAAGCCGAGCGCAGCCGCATACTCGACGGCAAAAAGCCCACCGAACCGAAAAGCGGCGACATCGTCCCCAACACCTCGCTTGCACTTCGCATAGTGCTTATCATCGGCATTGCAGTCCCCGCGGTGATTATCGTGATATTGCTTTTCAAGCCCTCCAAACACGACGTTTCGGGTGGCAAAAATCAATTGAGACGCTCCCGCAGAAAGGACGAATTCGATTACGACTCTTCCCGTTCCTACTCCCCCGACCGTCCCTACGACGATAGGAACGATTACGATAGATAATTAATGACCTAACTTCGGAGACGGAACTTCGAGTCGCAAGGCGACGAGCGCATCGAGCGCCAAGCTTGACGATTAGTACAAGTGAGCCAACGAGTGTTGTTCTTTTCGTTGGCGAACGAGTGACATAACGAGTGAACGATACTTTTCTATGCGCGTGCCGTAAGGAGCGAAGCGACGGAATAGCGATTGTTACGAAGTCAATCGCGTCGCGTGTCCCCCGCTACGCGGTCGTCGTGGGTTCCCTCAAGCAAAGCGCAGAGGGGGAACGGAATATGGGCGCGACGCGTTAAGCAACACATTCGGTGAATGTGTTGTAGCCAAAGCGAACGAGGCGGATTGCGGTGCGCAAACGCCGAAGTCCAAACACCTTGAGGAAAGGGGAAAGTTGCATTAAAGTACAAGCATAAAAGCATATTAAAAAAGTCCCGCCAGCGGGACTTTTCTTTTACTATCATTTACTATAATTTACTATCTACAATTATTTATCTTCGTTCTTGTCTTGATTTGCGCCTATGCCCACGACGTTATCCACGGGCATTGCAAAGGCAATTCCGTGTGCGGGAGTATGCGTACCGACGCTCTTATAAAGCGCGTGAAGAACGGCGTCCTTTATCTCGTTCGTCACCAAAATCATAACCATTTCCTTTTCGGGTTGGATTTGGATTCGGAACGCTTTTTCCGCTTCGAGATTTGCCGTACCGCGCGCCGAAAGCACCGTACCGCCTCTTGCGCCTACGTCTCTTGCCGCGTCCATTGCCTCGTCCGCAAAACCGTTGTTGACTATGCAAATAACCACTTGATGTTCAAATTTGTTCATTGTTTGTCCTCCTTGACGGTTCTGAGGTCGTTGCTCAAAAACCCGAATACCGCAACTCCTATCACGCTTGAAAGCGGAACGGTAAACGCCACGCCTTTGCCCTTTTTTATAGTGTTGAATTTATCTTCCAGCGTTGCCATAGCGTCCTTGACCTTATCCTCTTTTATAACGCTGAAAATGACGGTTTTGTTTTGGTCGGTAAATCCCGCAAGCGAGAGCATTTGCGCGCTTGCCGTGCCTCTTGCCCTCGACGTGCATTGGAAGTTGACCTCGAACATAGATTGCAAAAGGTCGGTATAAAACTCCGCCTTGTTGCTCGGCACGATAGTTACAAGCATTTCAAGTTTATTGGCGTTGACCTTTGCCCTTGCGGGGGAGATTTTGCCTTTGACTTCTTGTGCGCGAGCCTCTGCTTTTTTGACCGTTTTTTTGACGGTTTTTGCGATTTTCTTTTCAGCCATACGCCCTCCCTCACATAAAATCTATGATTTGCTCGTCGTCGGCGTCGAGAATACGCTTCATAACGATTTTTTCTTTGACTTTTGCGCTCGTGATTGCTCTGAAACCGAGCAATTGTATCGTGATAAGCGGAGTCATAGCAACCATTGCCACGATACCGAATGCGAGATTGAGCACTTGACTTGCGTTCTCCCAAAGCGCACTGCACGCTCCTATTGCGAGAGGCAAAATAAAACTTGACGTAAGCGGACCGGACGCAACTCCGCCCGAGTCGAACGCGATTGCGGTGTAAATCTTTGGTACGAAGAAGGAAAGCCCCAACGATATGAGATAACCCGGTATCAAATAGTAAAGAAGCGAAAATCCGTAGATTATCCTTATCGCGCTCAATCCGATAGACAAGCCAACGCCGATTGTAAGCGCAACGAGCATAGAACGCTTGCTCACCGCGCCGTTGGTGATTTCCTCAACTTGTTTATTCAGGACGTGCACCGCAGGCTCTGCAAGGACTACGACAAAACCGATAACGAACGCAAACACTATAAGAAGCGGTTTGCTGAACGAGGCGATTTCTTGTCCGAGCTTGAATCCGATAGGCATAAATCCGACGGTAACCGAGGTGAGGAACACCACAAGACCGACGTACGTAAACACGATGCCTATTGCGATTTGCAATATCTTTTGTTTAGGCAATTTCAAAACGGTGCATTGCAAAATGACGAAGAACACCACTATAAGTCCGAGTGCGATAAGCACTTCCAGAGCCACTCCGCCGAGTGCCGAGCCGAAGTTTGCGCCCAAGTTTGCGTCAACGGAATAGTCGGGCAACGTATAGGACAAATCACCCTTGGAAGCAAGCGAGAGTGCCATAACCGCAAGCATAGGACCTATCGAGCAAAGCGCAATCAAGCCAAAGCTGTTTTCTTTTGCGTTTCTACCGCCCGTATTGAATGCGACGCCCACGCCGAGAGCCATTATAAACGGCACGGTGATAGGACCGGTCGTAACACCGCCCGAGTCAAACGCAAGCGGTACGAAAACACTCTTGCCGTTTTCCATCATTATCGCGCAAAGCGCAAAAAGCACCATATAGAAGAACAACAGTAGCGAGGACAAATCCTTTCTGAATACGATTTTCGCAATGGAGATGACGAGGAATATACCCACGCCCACGCCCACCGTCGCGATAAGCACGACGTTGTTCATAACCGCGCTCACTTGCTCTGCAAGCACGGACAAATCTGGTTCGGCAACGGTGATAAGCAAGCCCATAATGAAGCCGACTCCGAGCAAAAGCGGAAGTTTTTTGGACTTTGTCAAGCCCGCGCCGACGTATTCGCCCATAGGCGTCATAGCCATATCCGCGCCGACGTTGAAAAGCGCAATACCCAAAATAAGGAATATTGCCGACACCACGAACGTTACAATTTCTTTCTTTGAAAAATCGGTAACAGGCGTAAACGCAAAAATAAGCACTATCACCATAACCGGCAAAACGGAAAACAGCGACTCTTTGAGTTTTGCAAGCGAGTTAAGTCCCACATTTTTTGCAAGCGACTTTTGCTGAATTAGGTCCTTTGCGATATGTGCGCGCGCCTCTTCTCTCTTTCTCGCTCTTTCCTGCGCCTTTTCCTCTTTCGACAAAGTTTTCTCGTCGCTCGCTTTTACACCGTCTTTTGTCGTATCGTCGCAAGACGCGATATCCGTTTGCGTGCCGAGCGTCTCCGTCTCTTTTTCGTCCGCTTTCAAATCGACTTCGCAGAAAGTGGCGCAAGACGCATCGACCGCGCCGTTTTGCACGTCAAAATTCGCGAGTTTTTCACCCGCGTTTTCGGCTTGTTGATTGGTGATGGTCAATTCGTCTTTCTTCATAGTTTTTATAGTACAAATATGTTTTTATTTCCCAAAGAATGTATTTCGTTCGCACTCGTTCGAAGACCTCTTATACACGGTATGTGCCTATTCGAAGACGGAACTTCGAGTCGCAAGGCGACGAGCGTTTTTGCGCCGAACTTGACGGTTGTACAAGTGAGCCAACGAGTGTTGTTTTTTTCGTTGGTGAACGAGTGGCATAACAAGGGGACGATACCTTTCTATGTGAGTGCCAAATGTCTCCCCCGCGAGCGATGGTTACTCTTGTAGAGAAATGTCCCTAACCGAGTGGTGGGCGCGACGCGTTAAGCAACACATTCGGTGAATGTGTTGTAGCCAAAGCGAACGAGGCGGATTGCGGTGCGCAAACGCCGAAGTGGACATGCCGGCGTGTCCGGAAAGAGGGGGTATTGTATTTAGAGAAGTTACTCCCCAACTCTATAATATTATTACATATAATTGATTATATGTCAATTGCACTTCTCGGTACTTCTTACTCAATAATAGTCAGATGTGTATTAAAACTACATTAAAATACCGCACAAATGTATGATATTTTTTAACAAATCGACAAATTGTCAAAACGCTTGACTTTTATCATAGAAATTCTTAATCTTGTTTATACATCACGGAAACATAGTTTCCGCGCGGGTGGGAATATGAAAAAACTTGCTTTGGACAAAAATCAAACGACGTACTGGCTCAAAATGTTTGCCTTGATGGTTTCGCTCTCGTTTTTGAGATCGTTTTCGGCATATATTTTTATCAACCCCAACGGATTTGCGCCGGGCGGAGTCGGCGGACTTTCGGCACTCATTCACCTTGCCGCGGCGGCCAGTCCCAATGCCACGATTCGTATGTTGTCAAACAACCTTTTTGATCCGGGTATTTTCACCATTATACTCAATATACCCCTCTTCATCGTAGCGTTCAAGATGCTCGACAAGAAGTTTGCCGTCACCACCGCAATTTGCGTGCTCATATTCTCGGGTTTGATGTATATGTTTGCGGCAGTCGGATGTCCGCAATTTATAGTCGGCGACAATTACGGTCTTATGCTTATCGCGGCGCTTGCAGGCGGTGCTTGCGCAGGCGTATCCATGGGCTTTATGTTCAGACAAGACCTCAGCATAGGCGGCACGGATATCATCGGCAAAATCATGAACGTCCGCAACCCCGCCGCACACACTCAATGGTGGATAACCGCTTGCGACTGCGTAGTTGCAATCATTTCGGGATTTTTGAGCATCTCCAAAGTCAAAGCAATGGCAGATCCATCTCCGTCACAAATTATGGTGGCTTTGCTTTCGCCCGTTCTCTTCTCGTTTATATCGCTCTACACCCAATCCAAGGTCTGCGATATAGTGGAATCGGGCTTGATGTCATCGCTCGTGTTCACAATCATCACGGACAAAGCGGATGCCATTGCGCACGAACTTTCCATCCAACTTCACAGAGGCGTAACCATATCCAAATCCGTCGGTTACTACACCGGCAACGAGCACAACGTAATAATTTGCGTCACCTCCAAGAAGCAAATCAACCGCGTCAAAGACATCGTCAAAGCATGCGATCCGCAAGCGTTCATGTACGTCACCCAAGCGGCGGAAGTCGCAGGCAAAGGTTTTGCGGGCGGTAGACTTTTGAAGAAAAACGAAGTGGATCAAATCGACATGTCCGACTTTATTCCGTCCGAGCATATCCACGACAACGACTTCCCTTCCCAAGTTGACGCAGATACCGACGCTCAATGCGTTCAATTCGTAGCCGCCGACGTTCAAACCACACCGATTACGACAACCGCTACGGATATCCAAGCGGAAGCCACGGAAACCGAAAAAGAATAAAATCAATCGATTGTAAGCCCATACTTCCGTATCGACGGAAAACAGTAGGAAATTAAATAAAAACACAACCAAAAACGAGCGAAATCAACTTCGCTCGTTTTTAATATGTCGCAATTTTATTGCGATTTATGCTTTTTGTTTCCGAGTGCTCAATATTCGAGTATCTGCTCCGGCGTGTCTATAATCACCTTTGCACCGCACTCTATTAGTCGTGCTTTTCCGCGGAAGCCCCAACTTACCGCAATGAGGTCGAGATTTGCGTTTTTTGCGGTTTGCACGTCCACTTCGCTGTCGCCTATATAAACCGCGTCTTGCTTTTTGACTCCGAGTTCTTTAAGCACGCTTTCCACTTCGTCGGGATAAGGCTTTTGGCGCACACCGTCTTTTTGTCCAATAACGACGTCAAACGAGCCGTCAAAATAGTCCTTTGCAAGTTTTTGCACCGCCTCGTCCGCCTTGTTGGATATCACGGCACACTTTGCCCCACTCTCTTTGAGAGTGGCAATCACGTCTTTTATACGCTCGTACGGCTTGGCATTATCGGCGCAATGCTCAACGTAATATTGCTTGAATATCGCAAGCGCACACTTTTGCGTATCTTCGTCCACTCCCTCGGGCAAACTGAGTTTTACAAGCCTGGCAATGCCGTTGCCCGTCCTATCCGCCACTTGCTCTTTCGTAAGCGTGGGATAGCCGAATTGGCGCATAGTATAATTGACCGCACTCCACAAATCCGTCAGCGTATCGAGTATCGTCCCGTCAAGGTCAAATATGTATAGTTTATATCTCATATCAGCATTCATGTATCTACGGAATATTCCGTAATTATTAATTATAGTGATATTCTCGCTTCGCGAGAGTGATATTTGTGCTATGCACAAGTGATATTTTTGGCTTGCAAATTAGTCTTCGTCGTAAACTTGGAAAAGCCTGTCTTTCATCATATATTGGTTCATTTCTTTGAGGTCTTTTCCGTCGAATTTGCGCATACGTTGCACTCTTGCGGGGATACCCGACACGAGAGTAAAATCGTCCACGCTCTTCGTCACGATTGCGCCCGTAGCCACTACTGCGCCCGTGCCGAGTTTGACTCCGGGGAGTATGGTTGCGTTGGTGTACACTTTGGCGTAAGGTCCGATTTCCACACCGTTGTACTCTCTTGTCATATGGTCATGCTCGCTGTGCGAATGCGAGAAAATCTTGACGTATTCAGTGAGCATCGCAAAGTCGCCAAACTTCACACCGCCCTTTGAATCTATATAACAACCCGCGTTCCAGGACACGTTGTCGCCGATTTCGATTTGGTTGGCGTAGTTGAATCTGCAACCCTCGTTTGCAACAAACCCCTCACCGCATTTTTTGAAAAGTTTCTTTGCGATGATTTGTCTGAACGGCACTGCAAAAGCGCAGTTTACGCCGAGTGGAACTCTGTCTATGCTCTCCCACAAAATATGCAAATTGCGCTGTGCTTCGGTGTAGGGATTTGTGTCCGACATCGGCATATAGTCGCCCCAAAGTTTGAAGGACTTTATAGTGTCTTCGTCGTAGCCGTCTATGCCTATAATTTTGAGAGCAAGGACGGTGTTTTTGGCGTCCATTCCCTCGTCCGCGAGTTTTTGAAAAGCGTTAAGTTTGTTTTGAATTACGTCCATATCCGTATTTTATCCTTTCGTTTTACTATTATAAAACGGTTTTTTCGTCATATTGTTCGATTTTACACAACGTCTTTCGCGTCATTGTTTTTATCGTTTTTAAGCGATTTATAAACCTTAATTTTTTTATTACGATTAAGCAATTTTTACATCATTTAACGTTAAAAGCATACTTGGTGTACGCCGTATACTTTGCGCCTTTTTCAAGCGTCATACTATCAAACTCGGGCACGTTGCAAGCGTTGGGATAGCCTTGCGTTTCCATACAAAACGCGCTTTGATATCCGTACGTTTTTTTGCCTTTGATACCGTCCAAAAAATTGCCCGTGTAGAACTGCATACACTTTCTGTCCGTGTACACGCTCATCTCTATACCGCTGTTTTGCGAATACGCCGAGGCGACTTTTCTCACGCCCTCACCTCTCAAAACGTAGTTGAAATCGTACCCTCTCGCTATTTGGAGCATACGCTCGTTTGCCTTGATATCTCTGCCGATTTTCTTTGCCGTAGTGAAGTCAAAAGCGGTGTCTTTTACGTCTTTAAGTTCACCGTGAGGAATAAGCTCGTCGTCGACAACGGTCACTTTGTCGGCATCTATAAAAACCTCGTGATCGAGCACGGTTTCAAAGGTTCCGTCAAGATTGAAATAGGCGTGATTTGTAAGTGAACAGAGGGTATTTTGATCGCAAACCGCCTCGTATTTGAGTTCGAGCGCGTTGTCGTTCGTGAGTGTATAAGTTATGCTAACTTGCAAATTGCCGGGGTATCCTTCCTCGCCGTCAGGTGATAATCTGGACATTTTTACGCTGTCGTTTCCGACTATTTGCGCCGTCCATGTTCTCGAATCGAAGCCGACTTTTCCGCCGTGCAAATGGTTGTTGCCGTCATTCTTAAAAAGGTGATATTCTCTACTGTTTAGTGAGAATTTTGCACCGCCGATGCGGTTGCCCACTCTGCCGATAACCGCGTTGAAATAGGGATTTTCTTCTCTAAATCCGTCGGGAGTATCGAAGCCCGCCACCACGTCAACGAGATTGCCGTTCTTGTCTTTTGTCAACAATTTGAATATGCGCGCGCCGAAAGTGATGAGTTCCGCTCTCATTCCGTTGTCGTTTTCTATGGCGTATTTTTCAATACCGCTCGGCGTTTTGTCGACGAAAAATGCTTTCATATTTTCACCTCTGTATCCGTTGATTTTATTGTCGATTGTTGTCGAATGTTGTCGATTTTAGCGTTTTTTCTGCGATTTTATTGCGCAAAAATGTGCAAAAAATCGCTATTTTTTAGCCGTTTTTTAATCAAAAATTATGTCAAAAAACGCAGTGTTTTTGCTATTTTCGCAATGAAATATAATAAATCGTTCTTGCGATTTTCGACAGTTTTTGACATTTTTTGCGCTTATTTTCTTTTAAGGACGCAAAGCACCTCGACGTTGCTCGTTTGCGGGAACATATCGTACGGCGTAACGCGCTCTACGGTATATTTGTCGGACAAGATTTTCAAGTCCCTTGCAAGCGTTTGCGGATTGCAACTGACGTACACGATTTTGGCAAAATTTGCCTTTTTCGCGCCTTCCAAAACGTCTTTGTCACACCCTTTTCTCGGTGGATCGAGAATGAGCGCGGACGGCTTGGATATCACCTTCTTTTCGCCGAGATAATACGGTGAGGAAGTGATTTCATCGGGCAATTCCTCGTCCGATTGCGATGCGTTTTTATCCGCTTTTTCGCTCATCTTGCGCATAAAGTCGAGCGCGTCGGCGCACACGTTGGTCACTCTCCCGTCAAGCGAGAGCGATTTCATAAGCGCGTCGGCGTTTCTCGTTGCGTCGGGGACGATTTCCACTGCGGTGATTTTGCCGTTTTTTAGCCTTGTTGCGATTTGCGCGGTCAAAAGCCCCACACCGGAATATAGTTCGACTATATCGCCGTCAAAGTCTTCGAGCACGCGACATACGTCGTCGTATATTGCGTCGCGCACGTCGTTGTTCACTTGCAAAAAACTGAGCGGTGATACAACTGCCTCGAAAGTGCCGAGATTTTGCTTTCTTTCCTTGCCGTAAACAAGCCTTGCCTCGTCACCGAAAATAGCGTTGGTGTTCTTGGTGTTTTCGCTTATATAAACCGCAACGTTAGGAAAGTCCTCTTCGAGTTTTTGGCAAAGCGCGTCGAGGTGCGGAACACGGCTTCCGTTGATTACGAGCGTCACCGTGAGCGTGTCGAGCATTCTTGCGACAAGGTGTCTCAAAAGTCCTTTGCGCGATATCTCGTCGTATACGGATATAGAATTGCCGTTTGCCCAGTCCGACACGTCCGCCATAAGCGTTGACGCCCACTCTCCGTGAAGCGGACACCATTTCATAGGCACTACGCTGTGCGAGCGTTTTTCAAAGAAGCCGAGCGTCACTCTTCCG
Source organism: Eshraghiella crossota (assembly GCA_963590075.1). Taxonomy (GTDB): domain Bacteria; phylum Bacillota; class Clostridia; order Christensenellales; family CAG-917; genus CAG-475. The sequence goes on along the minus strand of CAVANK010000002.1, from coordinate 29,717 downwards.
CTCTTGCTCTTGTAGCCGAAAGGAAGAGATATCTTGTTGCGATATTCCCAGTCGTTGAGGCGTACCACGTCGTCGACCGCTATATCGAGATTTGCGATTTTCTTGATTGCGTTTTGTACGGATTGCTTCTTGATATAGAGTTGACAATCTCTCGAAAGGTGTTGTAAATCACAACCACCGCAACGCCCGAAATACGTGCATTTGGGTTTTATCCTATCTTTTGAGACGGATAAAACCTCGATTAGGTCGGCAAAGGCATAATCTTTCTTTGCGTGGCGCACTCTTGCGCGGACGATTTCGCCTTTGATTGCGAACGGCACGAAAACGGCATAGGAATCTATTTTGACTATCCCTTCACCGTCGCTTGCAAAGTCCACGACTTCGCCCTCTATAACGTCGCCCTCGTATACTCTTAACACTCTATCTTACCTTTCAAAGCCTTTTTGTAGTTGTCCATAAACTTTACTACTCTCTCGTAGCCCTCTCTCATATCCACGCCCTTTTCCGCCTCTTTCTTGGCGTACCAACCGTAGAGGGCAAGCATATCCTTTCTTGCGGGCGAGAACGGAAAGCGAAGCACGTAGCAGTGCGCGGATTGGAAGAGATTTTTGCCTACTCGATACTCGTTTTCCACTCCCGCTTTGTCAAGTGCTTTTGCCATTCGTTTTGCCTCGCCGAAGCAAAGCGGATCGGTCATACCGCCGTTGTTGTACATTGGCGGAAAATCGGGATTGAGCCAATTGTACGGATCGCTCTCCTTATAGAACTTCCAATTTCTAAATGCCTTACGCGATTTTTGCCCCGAAAAGTAGCGCACCATAAACAAGTGCGTAAAAGGGATGCGATACATCACCTCGAAGCTGAACGCACCGCTTATCGCGATGATTGCCACGGGCTTTGTTTGAAGCGCGGGCAAATCGAGATTTTGTCTATACTCGGGCACTGATGCCAAGCAACCGAGGCAAGCGGACAAATGCCCGCCCGACGAGTCGCCCGTAATCGTAATATTATTTTTATCGATGCCGTATTCGTCGGCGTGCTCGCAAAGGAAGTTGTACGCGTCTGCGCAATCTTCGAGGTCCTTTGGGAAAAACACTTCGGGGCAAAGTCTATGGTCTATAACCGCTACGACCGCACCCATAACGGCAAAACATCTTGCGTATCCGTCGCGACGTAAGCGGTTGTGTATCATCCATCCGCCGCCCGGGATATCCATGACGAGCGGTGATTTTTCTTGAACGGGGTGTGACGGAAGATAGATATCCATAAGCAAATCTTTTCCGTCCACGCTCTTATATACGACGTCTTTGATTATCTTGATTTCGTCGTTGAACGGCGTCCTTCCGTTGGGGATTGCTCTCGACTCTTCCACGACGTCGAAAACGTCCGCCATAAACGGACGGCGCATCATACCGTATTCTTTTCTAAATTTCTTTTCAAGCCTCTTGTCGAGCGCTTTCATTGCGTGTTTGTTTGCCTTGTATTCGGCTTTGAGGTCACGCACCTTGGAGCGATAGTCGCTCATACTCAAATTTTCGTCGTCGCCAGCCTCTACGACCTTGTTGACGAACTCTCTTTTGAGCGTCTTCTTATCTCTTTTGTACCATACGGAAAAAAAGTCCTTTTGTTCCGCCATAATATTCCCTCCTTATGCGCGAAAAACGAGCCTTCGGCACGGCAATGCCTCGCAAAGCCGTGCCAAACGCCATAAAATCATTATGTTTTAATCCAAATTATTTGCCTGCGTAGACTTTTTTGAGTCTTGCAAATCTGGGAAGTCCGTTTTCAAGCGGTGCTTTTGCGTCGCCTTGAATGAGCGGAAGCGCGTACTCTATAAATTCGTCGCTTACGTAAGTGCCGTCGTTGACAATCCATTCGAGCGGGACTTTCTTCTCGGTATTTGCCGCAAGTTCGAGAGGCATAAGCACGTTTTTGCAAACGTAGTTGCCGTTCTCGTCCTTTTCACGCTTGAAGATGACCATCTTGTCCGTTTCACCATCGCACGCACTCTTGACTGCAAACGCACCCGCATTGAACGCCTCTTCCACGTCGTTTTCGGAAGCAAGGTGAGCACCGCATCTTTGCATAAGGCTGAGTTCGATACCTCTGGTCTTAAAGCCCGTCTTCTCTTTGATGAGGTTTGCAAGGATAGAAGCGACACCGCCGAGTTGTGCGTGACCGAAACTGTCTCTTGCCGCCGCCGCGCCTACGCTTTCGCAAATAAGCGTGCCGTTCTTGTCGTGAATACCCTCGGAAACTACCGCGATGCACTTGTTGTTGTTTCTTGCGCACACCGCCTTGACGTCTTCGACGAATTTGTCCACGTCAAAATCGATTTCCGGCAAATAAATGAGGTCTGCGCCGAGTCCGTTTACGCCCGCCAAAGCCGCCGCCGCCGTAAGCCAACCCGCGTGTCTGCCCATAGCCTCGATGACGCACACCATCGGCGTGTCGTACACTTTGGCATCGAGATTGACTTCCATTGTTGTGGTTGCTATGTATTTTGCCGCGCTTGCGTAGCCGGGGCAATGGTCCGTGCCGTAAAGGTCGTTGTCTATGGTTTTGGGAACGCCGACGACGTTGCACTCGTAACCTACGGATTGCAAATACTTGCTGATTTTGTTGCAGGTATCCATACTGTCGTTACCGCCGTTGTAGAAGAAGTAGCGCACGTTGTACTTTTTGAACACTTCCAAAATGCGCTTATAGTCGGTGTCGTCAACGGACGCGTCTTTGAGTTTGTATCGCACCGAGCCGAGTGCCGAGGACGGCGTATATTTGAGCAATTCGAGCTCTCTCTCGTCCTCTTTGGACATATCGAAGAATTTTTCGTTGAGAAGCCCCACGATGCCGTGTTCGAGACCGTAAACCGCCGTGATGTTGTCTTGTTTGAGCGCCTCTGTAAATACGCCCGCCGCACTGCTGTTGATAACGGACGTAGGACCACCGCTTTGTCCGAACATACATGCGCCTTTCAAGTTTTTCATATTATCTCCTTTTCGCTTTTGCGATTCCGCTTTGAGCGGATATATATGTTTTTGTTTTTATCTGCTGATGATTTGGGCAAGTTGATAGAGTTTTTCGTCAAAGCCTTTCTTGCAAGCAAGTGCCTCGATGACCGTCGTATCGAAGATTTCACCGCCCTTTATGCCGATAACTCTACCGCTTTGACCGCACTCGACGAGTTCCACCGCTCTGCACGCCATTTTTGCCGCAAGCACTCTGTCTTCAACCGTCGGGATACCGCCTCTTTGCATCCATTTGAGAGCCATATGGTTGACGCGTCTGCCCGTTGCGTCGCTAATCTTTTGGGTAAGCTCGTCGGTAAGTTCCGTCTTGCCCTCGGCAAGTACGATGATTGATGAAGATTTGCCCTTGTCAAAGCCCTGCTTGATGGTTTGAGCCACTTCGTCAACGTCGGTGGGGACCTCGGGCACGATTACGTATTCCGCACCGCCCGCAACCGCACTGTTGAGAGCGATGTTTCCGCACTCTCTGCCCATAACTTCCAAAATCATAATTCTGTCGTGAGAAGTGATGGTATCGCGCAATTTGAGAATCGCTTCAACGACAGTGTTGCACGCCGTGTCGAAGCCTATCGTGGAGTCGGTATATCCCATATCGTTGTCAATAGTGCCGGGAATGCCGATGACGTTGAGAGGAGTGTTTTCGTGGATTGCTTCCATACCTCTGAACGAGCCGTCGCCGCCGATGACGATAAGGTTGTTTATGCCCTTGTCAAGGAGATTGTCAACCGCTTTGAGCATAACGTCTTTGTCCTTGAACTCGGGGCATCTCGACGAGCGCAAAATCGTACCGCCCGCATGCACGCAGTTGGACACGGAGGAGTATTCCATCTTGAAAATTTCGTCGTTGACAAGGCCTTTGTAGCCGTGTTTTACGCCGTAGACCTCGTAACCTTGACTCAAAGCGTAACGCACGCAAGCACGCACGCAAGCGTTCATACCGCTGGCGTCACCGCCACTCGTAAGGACGGCAACTTTTTTGATGCCGGAATTGTTTTTTGCCATATTGATAACCTCTTATAAAAAGTTTTTTCTTTTTTATTCTCGCGTTGCGAGAGTGATATTGCGCCTTTGGCGCAGTGATATTTGCGCTATGCGCAAGTGGTATTTTTGGCTTGCGCCAAAAGTGATATTCGCACTGCGTGCGAGTTGTGGATTATCCGCAAAAGTCGTCGCTGTGGCAAAGACAACTCACAAGTTCATTGTCTACTGCCACGCTAGCCTTATTGCTCTACTAACCGCGCAACCGATACACGCTATCAGTTCAAGCAAGGATAAAATCTCATACCCCAGTTTCGCTATATCGCTTGCTTGGTGTGTGCGCCTTTGGCGCGGTTTTTGATTATTCTATTCTTCCTTATGTCATTGCGAGGAACAACGATAGTTGCAACGCGGCAATCTAGCCGTAGGCGCATTTCGCTACGCTGGATTCCCACGGTCACTTCGTTCCCTCGGAATGACGTATATGGAATATTCCATATTTATTTTTTTGGGTGTGAGCAGAGCCCACCCTTAATTAATAATTATTAATTAATAATTAATAATTTTGGAAGGCAAAGCCTTTATTACTTCACAACGTACTTTACTCGTTGAGAGCCTAACACGTCTTGAAGCCTCGTCAGCAAGTCTTCGCACACGTCCACTTTTTGGGAGAATTGCATAAGTTTGTTCGTGCCGTTTTGGCGCACTTGCGCTTGGCAAGGCGTGTCGCCGGGGTGCAATGCAAGCACGTCCGCAACCATATCCTTTTCAACGCCGTTTTGCAAGAGAACGTAAAGTATGCCCTTTGACTTTGGCGTTTGAGGCGCGTTGTTTATTGCTTCCGCCTTTTCGTTGTGCCAAAGTTCCGCTTTTTCAATGCTGATTTTCGGTTCGCTCTCGTCGCGCAAATCTATCTTGCCGTACACTTTGAGAGGAGCGTCCACACCAAGCAATTCACCGTATTTTTCGTATGCGCGCGGGTACATCGAGAACGCGATAGAACCCATCCTGTCCTCAACTCTGCCCACTGCGAATTTTTGTTGTTTTGACGTGGCTTTTTTCTCGAAAGAGGACACGATACAACCGAATTTGACGCTCTTGTTTGCAAGGTTTTGGTCAACCGCCATTTCGACGTTGCCGTCCTCGTCCGCTTGCTCGACGTAAAGTTGCGCCGTGTCAAAGTCAAACTCGTGCTTGTCGTCGCGATAGTCGTCGAGCGGGTGCCCCGAGAGGTACATCCCCAGCACTTCCTTCTCGTATTTGAGAATCTCGGACTGGGGATATTCGGGCGTTTCCGTATATTTTATTTCCGTATCCTCGATAAGTTCGTCAAACAACGACATTTGTCCCGAAATCTTGCTCTTTTTGTCCGCAAGCACGGTGTCCATAATGCGCTCGTAAGACGACATAAGCGTTGCGCGCGTCTTGCCGAAGCAGTCCATCGCTCCGCCCTTGATAAGGCTTTCTATCATACGCTTGTTCACTTGTCCCGCACATCTGTCGAGGAAGTCGCGTATATCCTTAAACTCACCGTTTTGCGCTCTTTCGGTAAGCACGTATTCCATTGCCTGCTCGCCCACGTTCTTGATGCCCATAAGCCCGTATCGCACGTTTTCGCCCTCGATGGAGAAGTTCTTTTGCGAGCGGTTGATATCGGGTGAAAGCGTCTTTACGCCCGTGCGCTTCAAGTAGTTCATATAGTGCTTCACTTCGTCGGCGTTGGTTATGCGGTTGTTGACCACAGCCACGATAAAGTGAGTGGGATAATAGCATTTGAGGTACGCCGTTTGGTACGTGAGGAAGGTGTAAGCGGCGGCGTGCGACTTGTTGAACGCGTAACTTGCAAATTTCAAGATTTGGTCAAAGAGGTGGTTTGCAATCTCTTCGCTTACGCCGTTTGCAACCGCGCCCGGGACATACTTGCCCGTCTTGTCTCCGTCAAGTTTACCGCCGTGGAGGAAGATGTCGCGTTGTTGTTCGAGTACGGTCAATTTCTTCTTTGCGATAGCACGTCTCATAATGTCCGCACCGCCGAAGCTGAATCCCGCGATCTTTTGCGCGATTTGCATAACCTGCTCTTGATACACTATGCACCCGTAGGTGTTTTCGAGTATCTCTTTGAGAAGCGGGTGCGCGTATTGCACCTTGTCGGGATTGCGCTTGCCCTCCAAGAACAAGTCGATAAACTGCATAGGACCTGGACGGTACATCGATATACCTGCAACGACGTCTTCGAGACAGTCGGGTTGCAGTTGCGCCATAAACTTTTTCATACCTCCGCTTTCAAGCTGGAACACCGCTTCGCAGTCACCCGAAGCAATAAGTTCGTACACTTTGTGGTCCTCGTAGCCGAGCTTGTGGAAGTCGAGGTCTATGCCCTTGTCCGCTTTGATAAGTTTGAGTGCTTCGTCTATATCGGTGAGCGTCTTGAGCCCCAAAAAGTCCATTTTGAGAAGCCCGAGTTCCTCAACGATAACCTTGTCGAATTGAGTGGTAACGAAATCGCCGTTTCGTGACAGTGCGCAGTGCTCTACGATAGGATCTGCGCAGATAACGACGCCAGCGGCGTGCATCGAGGTCTGCCTCGGCATACCCTCGAGCCTCATTGCGACGTCGATGACCATCTTTGCCGACGGATTGTTGTCGTAAAGTTTCTTGAAGTCTTCGCTGTAAAAGTCGCTTCCTTCCGTCAAAACTTGCGGGAGAAGCGGTTTGCCCATTGCGGGTATTTCTTTAACCCAGTTGGCAGACTCACCGTACGGCACGTCGAATACGCGCGCAACGTCCTTGACGACTGCCTTTGCACTCATCGTGGAATACGCAATGATTTGCGATACGTTGTCTTTGCCGTATTTCTTTATGCAATAATCGATGATTTCGGAACGGCGCACGAAGCAGAAGTCCACGTCAAAGTCCGGCATCGATACACGCTCTTCGCTCAAAAATCTTTCAAAAAGCAAGTTGTATTTGAGAGGATCGATGTCCGTTATGCCTATGCCGTACGCGACGATAGAACCGCAACCGCTACCTCTTCCCGGGCCTACCGGTATGCCCATTTGTTGGGCGGCGTGCACATAGTCCCACACTATGAGGAAGTAACCGTCAAATCCGCATTTGTGAATGACGCCCAGTTCGTATTCCAGACGCTTTTGAATGGTGTCGTCGATATATCCGTATTTGCGCTTTACGCCCTCGTACGCGAGGTCGCGAAGGTATTGCGCCTCGTCTCTGTCCCCCATCTCATCGTTGGTGTATTTAGGGATAATAGAGGCGTGTTTGGTGATGAAATAGTCGCCGTCCACCTTGTCGGCAATCTCCCTCGTAGACGCGATAGCCTCGGGACACCAACTGAACAATTCCGCCATTTCGTCACCCGTTTTGAGATAGAATTCGTCCGTCTCGAAACGCGCGTTGTTTATCTCGCTCTTTTTGCAACCGAGCGTAATGCACATCATCGTATCTTGCATATCGGCGTCCTCTTTTTCGATGTAGTGGACGTCGTTGGTAGCCACCACTTTTACGCCGATTTCGCGCGCGATTTGGCAAAGCGGATTCATAACTATCTTATCTTCCGCAAGATGATGGTCTTGAAGTTCGATATAAAAGTCACCGGGGGCGAACATATCTCGCATCTCGATTGCAAGATTTTTTGCCTTTTCGTACTCACCCGCAAGAATTAGCCTCGGAATTTGTCCCGCAAGACACGCCGAAAGGCAGATAAGCCCTTCGCTATGCTCTTTGAGGTGCTTCAAGTCGATACGCGGTTTCATATAAAAACCGTCCACAAACGCCATTGACGAGAGTTTCATAAGGTTCTTATATCCCGTCATATTCTTTGCAAGCAAGATGAGGTGATAGCGTTGTTTGAGCACGTCCGCCGTCTTTGCGTACATATCGTCCGCAACGTAAAATTCCTCACCGATAATCGGCTTTATTCCGTCCGCGCGGAGCACGGATACGAACGTGTGCACGCCGTACATATTGCCGTGGTCGGTGATTGCAACGGCGTCCATACCTCTTGCTTTGAGCGCGTCGCAAAGAGGGTGCGTTTTTATAGTCTTTTTTGGATCGGACGGATCGGGCATTACTTGCACAAGTCTAACCGCGCCGTCCAAAAGGCTGTATTCGGTGTGTAGATGAAGATGTACGAAATCTGTCATTAGTGTTCCTTTTTTTGTTGTTTTTATATGTCTTGGTGCGTGTTACAATAAATGCAACATATCCCATTCCCCTATTGCTATCCTAATAGAGTGCCGTCGTAACTCCCCTAAATACAATACCCCCTCTTTCCGGACACGCCGGTATTTCTCCCACCACTCGTATAAGGGCAATTCTCTACAAAAGTAAACATCGCTCGTGGGGGCGACATTCGGCACTCACATAGATAGGGATATTTCACTTGTTATGCCACCGTCCTTTGTGTGACTGCTACGCAACAACACGTCACAGTCGGACGGTACTAATCGTCAAGTTCGGCGCTCAACCGCTCGTCGCCTTGCGACTCGAAGCTTCGAATAGGCACATACCGTTAATAAGTGCGCTTCGAATAAGTGCTCGTTCGGGTGTGGGCAAAGCTCACCCGCAATTATTAATTAATAATTATTAATTATTAATTCAATTCTCAAAGCCTGCCAATTCCACAATCTTTCTAAGTCGGTGATTGAGGCAACTTTTGCTCACGCCGAGGATATCGGCAAGTTCTTGAAGCGTCGCTTCGGGGTGCTCCGCACGTGCTTCCGCCGTCTCTTTGAGCGACGGGGCAAGACTGTCAAATTCGTCTCGGTTTTTCAGTTCCCCGATGGCAAGCAAGTGCTTGCTTGCGGCGGCGAAAGTCTTGTCAAGATTTGCCGTCTCGCAGATTATCGCGCGATTGAGACTGTTTGCCGTCTCCCTCTCGTCGATGATTGATTGGAGTTTGAGCACGCTGTCCGCGAGGTCGAGTTTGGCAAGGATTTTGACGATTTCGTCCTTATCCTTGACATAGAGCAGTTTGTGCTCGCCTCTCTCGCTCATACGCGTGTTTATGCGAAGGTCGCTCAAAAGTTCCATAACGTCGTCGGCAAAGAGGTCGTCGTCGAGTTGCAACTCGAAGTGATATCCGTCTCTCTTTTCCGCTTGATTTGCGCCCGACGGCACGTATACGCTTCCGCAACCCAAGAACAAGCCCTTGAAATAGGCAAGTTTGCACTTCTCCGTGCGCACCAAGTCTTGCGGAACGCCCTCGATAAAACTCATATATTCGTCGGCGTTGACTTGCATAAGTCCGAAGTCTTGCAACGCTTGTTTGCTAAAACCGCTCGGCACTTGAAGCACGCACACTTGCGCGCCTTGTCTGACACCGCTTTTTGCCTTGTCCAAGGAAAGCTCGAACTCGGCGGGATAGATTTGTTTGAACAAATCCACTATCTTCACGCCCTCTTCGTAGCTGTCCAATTGCAAGCATAAATTGAGCCTTTTTTTCACTATTTCTATGCTTCCGCACGCCTTTGAAAGCGCGCTCAAAAACGCGGTTATCTCGTCGCGCGATACGGGCAATACCCCAAGCAATTCGCTATGTGCGTCGTCTTTGAAACTCATATCTTTATCCTTTCCAATCTCTCTTGTCTTTGAAGACGGCAACCCTTCCGTCTATTCCGAAAACTCTGTCCGTCGGTATGTCGTGCGCCTTGATAAATTCGGCGGTTTTTTCAAATTTTCCTATATTTTTCGTATCGTGTGCGTCGCTTCCGACGATGAAGTTTACGCCGCTATCTTTTAAGGCGTCCGCCCACTCTTCCAACGCGTCGAGGTGCTTTTCGTTGAGCTCGATATACACGCCCTTCTCTCTTGCCTTGTCGCAAACTCTCTTTACGTCAACGAGCGCGCGATGATTGAGGTGCGCAATCGTATCGATTGGGAATTTGTCCATAACCGCAAGATACGCCTCGGTGTTGAGCTTTACGAGTTTTTGCCTCGTCTTCTTTGAGCAAAATCCGTTCTCGAACAGCCAACGCCTTGCATATCCGCCACGCTTTTCACCGCAAAAACCGATATAACGATGGAAGCCCACGATAAGCACGTCCGCGTCTTTTATCACCTCGTCGGGAACGTCTATATCACCGCTCGTGTTTACGAGATTAGCTTCAACGCCGTGCAACACTTTGACTTTGCAATCGAGGCGGTTTATTTGCTCTTTTTGCTTTTGCCACTTGCGCTTTGTCAAATGGAATATCGTGCTTGAAAAACTGTGGTCTGTTATTGCGATTTGTTCAAGCCCCATCTCGTCCGCTTTTTTGGCGTGCGAAAGAATAGAGCATCGCCCGTCGCTTGCAAAAGTATGAAGATGATAGTCGCAACAAAATTTCATAACTCACTCACGTACGCATAGGCGCGCACACCCACGCTATACTGAATTATTGTATATTAAATTATAAAATTTTTCAACACATACTCGCTATTTTCCTCACACAATTTCAAAACGGTGTAAAATTTACAAAATGTCATTTAATTAGGACGAATTCCTCTTCGAGCAAAACGCCCGCTTTTTCATACACTCTCTTTTTGCAAAGCTCGACGAGATATAGATAATCTTCCGCGCTTGCACCGCCCTCGTTGACTATGAAATTGGCGTGCTTTTCGCTTATGCGCGCACCGCCTCTTTTTTCACCTTTGAGAGCGCAGTTTTCAATGAGTTTTCCGCTTGCTTCTTTGCCGTTTTTGAACACGCTTCCCAATGACGGCAAACTCGGCTGTTTCTTGCGCCTAAACGATATATGTCTCTTCGCTTCGCTTATAGACTTTTCCGCGGACTTTTCGTCGAGTTTCAACTCCGCGTCAAGCACTATTCCGCTAGCTCCTCGTCTATATCCAAAATGCAAATCTTCGGCGTTTATTTCTTGCACCTCGATTTTGATTTTACCAGCACAATCGAGGTTTAACACGCGCATTTTGTATATATAATCACTTATTTGTGCTCCGAACGCGCCTGCGTTCATCTTGACTGCACCGCCTACAGAGCAAGGCACACCGCTCAAAAATTCAAGTCCTCCGACACCTCTTTTTCGTCCCTCGCTTATCACTTCGTTTATAGGAGCACCGCACTCGCAAACGGCAAAATTGCCGTCTATTTTCACTCCGTCAAGTGCCCTCGTGCTTATCAAAACACTATCGCATATTCCGTCGGATATAAGCGTATTCGAGCCTTTTCCGAGCATAAAAAAGTCTATATTTTCATCGCTTAAAACTAGCACGATTTCAATCAATTTTTCTACACTTTCAGGCTCGAAAATCCACGCTTTTCCCCCGCCCCTAAACGTCGATATTTGCTTTGCGTCCGCAAGATAAAATTTGCAATCTGTTTGTATTGCTATATATTTTTTTAAGTCCATATAACAATATATGCGATTGTAACCAACGATAACTTTTTGAAAAATTAATAGTTAATAATTAATAATTAATAATTGTGGAACATTCCATTTGTCATTCCGAGCGTAGCGTGGGAATCCAGCGATAGCGAAATGCGCCTTCGGCTTGATTGCCACGGCGCAACTTTCGTTGCTTCTCGCAATGACATAAGGAAAAATGAAATATCCGCTAATAAATGCGACAAAACGCACTCACCAAGCAAACGATATATCAAAATTCAAAACTTTCCAAAACTTGCCGTAGGCAAATATCACTTTTTGCGTAAGCAAAAAATATCACTTGCGCAAAGCGCAAATATCACTGCAACCGAGTTGCAATATCACTCTCGCGTAGCGAGAATATTATTCTTCCTTATTTAACGCATCGAGAATTTTTTGTGCAAAGTTTGCGGATATTCCCTCAACCTTGGACAAGTCCTCAACGCTTTTTCTCTTGATTTCTTCCACAGAACCGAACTCTTTTATGAGCCTTGCGCAAGTCTTTTCTCCCACGCCGTCTATGCCGAGAAGCACGCTTTCGCTGAGGTGTTTGCTACGCAAATTTCTATGGAACGTGATTGCAAATCTGTGCGCTTCGTCTCTTATCCTTTGCAACAATTGAAGCGCTACGCTGTCCTTGGGAAGCATAATCGATGTCGTTGGCGCACTGCCGAGAAACACTTCTTCTTCCCTCTTCGCAAGCGAGAGTATCTCTATGTCTTCGCAACCCGTTTCGCGCTGTGCTTCCATAGCGTAACCGAGTTGTCCTTTTCCGCCGTCTATCACGAGCAAGTCGGGACGAGAGGAAAAGCTGACGTCTTCGCTGGTTTTGAGCTCGTTAAATCTGCGGATAAGCACTTCCTTCATACACGCAAAGTCGTTGTTGCCCTCGACGGTCTTGATTTTGAATTTGCGATAATGTGCCTTTTTCGGCTCACCGTGCTCGAATACCACCATACTTGCCACCTTGTCCGTGCCCGAGATGTGCGATATATCGTAGCACTCCATACGGTTGGGAAGCGTGTGCAAGTTAAGCAAATCCGCAAGTTGTCTCACCGCGCCTTGCGTGCGCAAAATTCTGCGCTCTTCTTGGCTTCCGTGCTTGGTCATCGCGTCGTAGGCGTTGGAGTGGGCAAGTTCGAGCAACTGCTTTCTTGCGCCTTGTTTGGGCACTACCACCTTGACGGTATGCGCGCAAAGCGGTGCGATTGCGCTTTCCAAACTGTCCGTATCCGCAACGCAATCGGTGACGATTTCGTCGCAAAGAGGCGGATTGTTTTTGTAATATTGATAAATATAACTTGCGATATCCTCGTCCGCGCCGTCCGTTACGACGTTTTCACCGCCCACGAGTTTGCCCGCGCGCACCACGAGCATATTGATTGCCGACACTATGCCGTTGCTCTCAAACGCAAATATATCGAGGTTGAAGTCTTTGGGAAGCGCGCTCACTTGCTTGCGCACGAGTTTGTCGAGAAGTTTGAGTTTGTTGCGATAATTGAGCGCAACTTCGTAGTTTTCTTCTTCCGCAAATTTTTGCATTTTTTGCGTGAGAACTCTCTCTACCTCTCTGTCGTTGCCCCTCAAAAAGTCTATGACTTTTTGCATTTCGGCTTTGTATTCTTCCTCGCTCACCTTTTGCGTGCAAGGCGCAAGACATCTGCCGAGGTGCATATTTAGGCACGGGCGCGACGGCTTGGACATATCGCGGTTGCAGTCTCTGACGCTAAAAGCCGTGTGTATCAAATCGAATATATCTCTGATGTTGACCGATTGCATATAAGGTCCGAAATACTTTGCGCCGTCGTTTTTGAGCTTGCGCACAAGTTGTATCGTGGGATACTTTTCGTGCATATCGATACGCAAAAACGGGTACGCCTTGTCGTCTTTGAGAAGAATGTTGTATCTCGGAGTATGCTTTTTGATGAGGTTGTTTTCCGTGAGCAACGCGTCTACTTCGCTTGCGCAAATAATGTAGCGGAAATCCGCCACGTGTTCGAGCATAGCGGACACTTTCTTCGGACGCCCCGAAAGGTTGAAGAAATAAGAGCGAAGCCTGTTTTTGAGGTTTTTCGCTTTGCCGACGTAAATTATTTCGCCCCTATCGTCCAGCATCATATACACGCCTGGATTGTCGGGAACGTCTTTTATTTTTGCCTTAAAATCAACCATTTTTCTATAAATTTTTGAGGTTTTTCATATTTTTATTATGCCGTTTCTTGCGTGAAAATTGCGATATTTTCTTCCTTAATATTGCCTTTTGCAAGGTTGAGCGCAATTATCTCTTTGCACTTGTCCGCGCCGACGTAGTCGCGCATAATTATGTTGACGCAATCGAAATAATCCTCGTTTGCAAGATTTTTGACAAAATTCGACGCGTTCTTATTGTGCGTGCCTTCCAAAAACTTCGGACCTACGATAAAAATCGGATCGGTGAGTTGGCATTGCATAACAAAAAATCCGCCGTCGCTTGCCTTATACAGTTTTACGTATTCGGGGATAGCCTCGGATATATATTTCGAAGACGATTTTGTGTTGAGTTTGCGCGCGTAAAAGGATTGAAGCACGCTTCCCTCTCTCGAACCGCCGTCGTTGTTGCGTTGAAACAAATAATTGCGCTCGCTTGCATAAGAGCAAGTCGAGCTTTGATCGGAGTAGTTGCCCCAAAACACGAGCGCCTTGCCCCTCGCGCTCCCGAGCGTCAAGGACTTGACGAAAGTCAAATCGTCGTTTTCCGTGTCATTTTTTATTATTTTTTCACCGAGTTTGTCGCAAAGAATAGCGTCAACCGCTTCCATAACGCCTTCACCCTCGAAGTGTTGGAAATCGAGAAGCAAAACCTCGCTCGGATTTGCACTCAAAAAAGCGACGATATCGTCCGCGATAGGCGCAAATTCGACACCTTTTATAGGGCCGTGGAATATGACGAGCTTGTCGCCGTCTTTTTTGACACGGATATCGAAATATCTTGCACCGCACGCAAGCATATCGCCGACGCTCTTGTCTTGCGTTTCGGCAGCCCACATCATACCGACAGTGCCGGCGTCGTGCGCACCGGGTATGACCGTTTGAGTCAAAAGCGTTTCGTCCTTTGCAAAACTCATCCAATTTGACAAAAACGTCGTGCGCGCGCCGTCGTCGATTGCTCTTTGCGCCGAGCCTGCCATTGCGCCCGCCACCACGCCTATTGCAAGAACTACGCTCACGATCGTGATAATCGCGATTTTCGCTTTTTTGCTCATATAACCACCTCGGTGTCGATATAAGGATATTTTAGCAGTTATATGAGATAAAATCAATGCCAAACGCCGATATCGACGCTTTTTATTGCGCTATTTTGCACCGCGATTGCGCTTTATTTTATCGAATAGCCTCGTGTCGGTCTAATTGCACTCGCGTTAAGTAAAGATTTCGCTTTTTACTTTATATCGTTTTGTTGCAGAAACAATTCGTATCCGTAGAAGACGTCGCGGTTGTGGACGAAGAGTCGGTAAACGCAAGCGCCGCAAGAATTGCAAGCATAACAAATATTTCCCTCTGCGAAAAATCGCCGTCGGATACGAACACTGCCATTATGATAAGCAAAAACAAAAACCAATTGTCGTCAAACATATTACACCTCTTTGACTTTTTACCACAATATGCGCCACGATACGCCAAAGTTACTCGTTTTTTTCATTCATAATCGTTTTATACTTGCGGTATGGACAACTTGATAGATTATGAAACGGAACAAACCGTAATAGACTATATCCCTCGCAACGCAACGCTCCACTCACTTGCGGAATTTTTCTCGGCGTGCAGTGACGCAACCCGCGCAAAGATAATTTGCGCTCTTTGCATAAGCGAAATGTGCGTGAGCGATTTGTCGCGAATACTATGCATAAATCAAACCACTTGCTCCCACCAATTGCGACTGCTCCGCGCCGCCGACATCGTAAAACAACGTCGCGACGGCAAGGTAATCTATTACTCGCTCAAAAACAAAAAGATAGAAAACGTGCTTCTTGCGGGCGTTGACTTTCTGGACTTATAATCCCAATCACAACCGATGAAATCGTCCGAAACAATAAAGTAATGTTCTTGTACTTATGATTGTAAAATACCATTTTTACTCAAGAAAACCAACCGGATCAAACGATGATATTCAAAAACCATAATTGCAAAACATGCATTTTATCCCAACGAAATGCTTTGTTAATCCTCTTTTTTTGTACAATTCCTTCCTTTATGCAACGAGCTCGCCTATATAGGCGCGCTCGTTGCATTGTTAGATAATTTTTCGTTTTTTTACAAAGACCTTTGTCGACGATATCGTTTAATTGTCGCTATCGTTCCCGTCCGAGTTTTCGTCGCTTTTATCGTCGGCATTATCCGACGTATCGTCGGAATAGTCGTCTTTGCCATTGTCAAAGTCGTTGCCGTTTTTGCCGTTTTCGCCCTCACCGTCGTCATCGCTGTCGTAGTCAAAGTTATCGTCCGCCTCGGCACCCCATTCTTCAAAGGGACTTTTGCCCGTCGGAGCGTCCTCGTCGTCATTTTCAAAGACGTCGGTATCGCCGGTTTTTGCGCCTTTTTTGCGCAATACGCGAGAGAGCAATATGCCTGCGCGCATGTATATGAATTGCAATAGATAATCGACGGCAACGAGAATAACCGTGCCGAAAAGCGCAATCATCCAATACTGCACTTTGTCGATTATTGACTCGTCAAGCACGATGTTGTGACACAAAAAATAGAGTATGGCAAGCGCGCCGTTGATATATACGATTTTGACTATCAAGGCAATCCACCACTTCACTTTGTCCTTGTGATTGAAGAACGTGGCGGTGATTATTGCCATAGGTCCGAAATACACGACGTAACCCATAACCGAGAAAACGTCCCCCGCCACCAAAAACGATAGCCCCGCGGACACGAGAAACGCCAATACAGAAGAAACGTAATACTTTTGAGAAGCGGGGATCATCACCGCAATGCTTGCGGCAATAAAAAACGCCACCGTGCTAAAACGCACGACGACGCCGAGCCAAACCATAAGCAAAGCCACCGCAGCGCTGATGCCTGCGAGTGCAACTGCATATATGGTTTCTTGTCTGGAAATTTTGTGCTTCATTAAGCGACCTTGTCGCAGTGATATTTGCGCTTTGCGCAAGTGATATTGTTGCTACGCAACAGTGATATTGCACCTATGGTGCAGTGATATTTGCCTACGGCAAGTTTTGGAATGTTCCATCAGCGCAATTTTATATTGCGCCTAACGTTGCTCGTAGACAGGCGGAGCCGTAGTTTATAACTCGACGAAGAGTAATTGTGAGCATCAACTTTCTATCCGAGCAACCGTCGAGCCGTCTCAAGGTTGTGAGACCTTACGCACAAAAGCAATGCTCCGATTGCTTTTGTGTAGGACGTTTGCGCCTAAATATGTGTCAAGTTATCTCGTAGAGATAAGTGACACGTGTTTAGCATTCGGCGCAAATCAGCAACATCTGATGAGGTCGCCACCCATACACTCGCAACAACAATCCGCACACCAAAGCGCTTGACAAGCGGCACACATTCCGTCGGCTACGTCGGAGTCGCGTTGAGAATATGTGCGAGAGGTGTGAGCGGTATCACTCTTGCCGTAAACGCCCTTTGAACCTTCTTTGTCGTAGGGGCGCGAGCCGTCTATCTTCTTCTTGAGGTTTTCGAGCGCGCGAGAATACTTGGGGTTGGAAGAATCCATTTCAATGGCAAGTTCCAACTGCTTTTTGCTGTCGTTGAGCCAGTTTTTCTCGTAAAAGACGATGGACTGATAATAGTGCCATTCCGCACCGCGGGTGGACATTTTGTCAAGTTCGCGTTGAGCGGTTTCCACATCCTTGTCGCGAATGGCTTGTTTGACCGTCTCGAAAGCGGACTCACCCTCACCTGTGACGGTGGCTGCTTCTTGAGCGGATTCCATTGCTTGTTGGTAGGCGTTGTCGAGTTGTTCGAGCATACGAGCCGCTTGCGCGCCCGCTTCTCCCTCGTCAAAGACGTGCTCCTGATATTGGGCACGCTTGGTTTTGTACGCCTCGAGGATTTCGTTTTGCGACGCGTTTTGGTCTATACCGAGAATTACAAACGGGTTAGTCGGCATTTATCTTCTCCTTTGAGCAATTGCTCTATCTGCATCTTCAAGCCCAGATATACGGTGTTGGACAGTACGCCCTCGTAGAGTTTTATGTCCATATCGTTGTAGCTTGCAACCATCTTGTTGTAAGTGGAATTGAGCAAAAACGACAGTTCATCGGCGTTTTTCGCAAGATAATCCGCCTTATTCGTACACTCACCGTAATTGAGCAACAGAGGATTGTACCTCTTCTTTTTGGTGTCTTTTTCGACATCGTCAACCGCGTCGAGCAAATACACGAGCCTACCGAGATTGTAGGTGAACGTGTCGATGACGTCGTCGGTTTTGATAAGGGCGCGCGTTATGTCGCGCATAAGCGACGCAAAACAATCCGCCACCCTGTCTATGCTGTCGCACTTGGCTTTTTCCAAAGCGTTGAGCGATGCAAAACTGTTTTTCATCATCTTATCGATTTCGGGCAAGCGTTTGGACGCTTTTGCCTTGCGCGGAGCAAGCCTCCACTTGATAAGAATACGCGATTTTTTGCCGTCGGTCACATCGTCTTCGGCGTTGTAATAGACAAGCATAACGGACAAATCCGCCATTTTTCTCGACAATTCGTCCGCGCTTACGATCACCTTTTTCTTGCCGTTGTAGGCGCAAAGTTTGCGCTCGAACTGCACTTTGGTGTCCGTGAGCGAGTGCAAAAGCACGCTGTAAAAAGTGACGTCGTAGTTGGTGCAAAGCCTCGTGATTTGCGAGCCCGTCTTGCCGAGCGTCTTGCAAAGTCCGCAATAAAACGCTTGGAATACGTTGAAATCCTTGATATACATATTCTGTTTATCGGGTATGACGTATCCGAACATTTTGCTTGCCTCTTTGTCTTATTGTCTAATAATCTACACTATTTAGATTAAACGTACCTTAAAATTATGCTTGCACGAAACCGACTTTTCTATACACTTTGGAAAGCGTCTTTCTTGCAATTCTTTGTGCCTCTTGCGCGCCGCTTCGCATAATCTCTTCAAGGTAATCCTTGTGTTGCATATAGTAGGCGTGCTTCTCTTGAATGGGGCGCAAATATTCGACTACCGCCTCACCGACCTTGGTCTTGAAGTCCGCGTAAGACGTGCCCGAAAAGATATCTTGCACCTTGTCGATAGGCGTATCCGTGATGACGGAATATATCGTGATAAGGTTGCTTATGCCGGGCTTATCCTCCGCCATAACGATTGCGTCTCCGCAATCCGTGACCGCTCTCTTGAACTTGCGCATAACGGTGTCCGGATCGTCGAGAAGGTGGATAACTCCGTTGGTGTTGTCGTCAGTCTTGCCCATTTTGGTGGTGGGATCGAGAAGATTGAATATCTTTGCGCCAATCGTCGGGAATATACCGTCGGGAATGACAAACGTCGGCGAATACTTGGAGTTGAAGCGTTGAGCGATATCTCTTGCAAGTTCGAGATGCTGCTTTTGGTCCTTGCCGATGGGAACGTAGTCCGCTTGATAAAGCAAGATGTCCGCTGCCATAAGCGTGGGATAAGTGAACAAACCGAGGTTGACGTTTTCGGGTGCTTTTTGGCTCTTTTCCTTGAACTGCGTCATCCTGCTTGCTTCACCGAATTGGGTGTTGCAGTTGAGCACCCAAGCAAGTTCCGCGTGCTCGGGCACTTGCGATTGCACAAACAACGTCGTCTTCTCGGGATCGAGCCCTATCGCAAGGAATATTGCCATAAAGTCGTAAGTGCGACGGCGCAAGTCCGCAGGGACGTTGTCCACCGTGATTGCGTGCATATCGGCAACCGTGTAAATGCACTTATACTCGTCTTGCAGTTTTACCATATTTTTGAGCGCGCCGATGTAGTTGCCCAGTTGCAAATCACCCGTCGGCTTCAATGCGCTATATACGATTTTTTGTTTTTGTTCTTCCATAATACACACTTTATGCAGTCGTTTTGTCACGATAAACGCCGTTTTGCGCAATTCGCGACACGACTTTCCTTATTGTTTTCCGGTTCGTTTTGCCACGTCGAGCACGGCTTGTTTTATATCCGCGCGCTCTATGACGTCTTTGTAAATTTCTTCTTTACCTTCAAGTTCCGCAATGCTTTCGGGGCAATCGAGTGCGGTGAGATTATAAAGTTTCACGACGGCTTTGTAGGCATTTCTTTCCTTTGCGCCGAGCGCGCCGAGAACGTCGGAAGCGACTTTGTACGGGCTTGCCGTGGACACGATGACGGTGGGAGTTTCGTCTTCCGTCTCGCACGAATAGTCGTTATAGACGCTTGCCGCCACTGCGGTGTGCGTGTCCATAATGTAATCGTCGAGGTCGAAAAACGTCTCTATGGCGTTCTTCGTATCTTCTTCGTCCGCCCAGCCCGCTTCAAACAAGTCCATACGGATATCTTCGGGATCGAGCTCGAATTTGCACGTTTGTTTCAAACTGTCGTAGGCTTGCTTGACTGCCTCGTCGTCTCTTCCGAGAGCCTCGTATACGAGTCTTTCGAGATTGCTCGCAACAAGCACATCCATTGACGGAGACATCGTTCTGAAAAAGTCGCGCTTTATGTTGTATTCGCCGTCGTTGAACAAGTCCACGAGTGCGTTGTTGGCGTTGGTCGCAATTATAAACTTGTTTACGGGAAGCCCCATACGATAGGCATAATATCCGGCAACGACGTTACCGAAACTGCCCGTGGGAACGACGAAGTTTATTTTTTCACCCAATTCGATTTCCTCACTTGCGACGAGGTCGCAGTATGCGGAAAAATAATACGTTATTTGCGGGGCGAGCCTGCCCCAGTTGATAGAATTTGCCACCGACAAGGAGACACCGAGATTTTTGAGTTCGTCCGCTACTTCCTCGTCGTTGAGGATACGCTTGATTGCGGATTGAGCGTCGTCAAAGTTGCCCTTGACGCCGAAAACCGACATGTTTACGCCCTCTTGCGTGACCATTTGAAGACGTTGCAATTCGCTCACGCCTTTTGCGGGATAAAACACGGCGACGTGCGTCCCTTCTACGTCCTTGAACGCTTCCAAGGCGGATTTTCCCGTATCTCCGCTCGTCGCGACGAGCAATAAGGCATCGTCGGCAATGCCGAGTTTTTTCTTGCTTGCGCCAAGAAGATACGGCAACAGAGAAAGGGATATATCATTAAACGACGCGGTTGGTCCGTGCCACAATTCCAGCATATAGAGCCCGTCTTCGACTTTTACGACGGGACATACGTCCTCGTCAAAACGAGAATACGCCTTGCGTGCATAATCCAAAATTTCCTCGTAAGAAAAATCGTCGAGGTATTTCGACAATATTTTTGCGGAACGCTCCGCATAATCGAGGTCTATAAGCGCGCCTATATCGTCAAGGCTAAAAATCGGGAATGACGACGGAACGAAAAGTCCGCCGTCATCCGATATTCCTTTTACGATAGCCTCGCTTGCAGAAATTTCGATTTTGGAATTTCTGGTGCAGGTGTATTTCATAAAACTCCTTTTAGCGCACGAAGTCCGGAAGGTTGTTCTCGTCCTCGCTTACCGTAATGACAAATTGCGTATTCGTGTCCTTTGCCACTTCGCGAATGTCGTTGAAAAAGTCTTTCATCTCGTGCACGGTCTTGCCGAGCATTCTATGTGCGCCGTCGATGTAAAGAGTCTCGATATCGTGGTTGCCCGCAAGCAAGCCTTTGATAAAGCCGATAAGTGCCTCTTCGCTGACGGGATTGTCGTCTCTTTTGAGTTGTTTGGCGTTGACCACGCGCACTTGATAGCGCAACGAATACATATATCTGTCCGTATCGGTCACAAACACGATGTCGCCTTTTGCGGTATCGATGTTGTCGTTTGCCATATCGATGATGTTTTTGGTTTTGCCTGTGCCTTTTGCTCCGGTAATAAATTTAATCATAAGCACCTCCGCTTATATTATATATAATATATCGCGCGATTTCAATATCCAATTTTCAAAATTTGGCGTTTTTTGCAAATTGTCCGAAAATGCGCTACGAATCGCCTCTGTTTACTCGATATACGAGGTAAGTTCGGCGTGTCTGACGGGTGAGATGAGGTTGACCATTGCGTCGAGTTCCCTATCGCTTATCGACGTGGTGCGACCGTCGGCGTATTGCTTGTCCACAAGTTCCTTCATCCTTGCGACGAGCTCGTCCTTCTTGTCCACTTTTGCCTCGGTGGGAAGCTCGTAGAAAGTATCGATCCAGTACGCAATGCCCGCAAGCCCGCTGAACGCGTCCACCACCACTCTCGGCGCTCTTCCCAAAATCTTTTGGGTGTCGAAAATGTTGTAGATTTCTTGGTCTTTGAGCATACCGTCGGCATGAATACCCGCCTTGGTAACGTTGAAGTTTTTGCCCACAAACGGCGTTTGAGGCGGAATACGATATCCCATTTCGTCCTCGAAATAGTCCGCAATCTCGCTGATGACTTCAAGGTTCATACCGTTGGACGTGCCTCGAAGCGACGTGTATTCGATTGCCATTGCTTCGAGCGGAGTATTGCCCGTGCGCTCGCCTATGCCGAGAAGCGTGGTGTTGACCGTCGAGCAACCGTAAAGCCACGCCGTCGCGCTGTTGGTGACCGCCTTGTAAAAGTCGTTGTGACCGTGCCATTCGAGTTGTTCACTGGGCACTTCCGCATAGTAACGGAAGCCGTAGATTATGCCTTGTACGCTTCGCGGGAGCGATGTACCGGGGTAAGTTACGCCGTAGCCCATAGTATCGCACGCGCGAATTTTGATGGGAATACCGCTCTCTCTGCTCAATTTCATAAGCTCGATTGCAAACGGGACGACGAAGCCGAAATAATCCGCTCTCGTGATGTCCTCGAAGTGGCAACGAGGCACTATGCCTCTGTCGAGCGCCATCTTGACGATGCCGAGATACTTGTCCATCGCTTGCTTACGAGTCATATTCATCTTTTTGAAGATATGATAGTCCGAGCAACTTACCAAAATACCCGTCTCTCTTATGCCGAATTCTTTGACGAGCTCGAAGTCCTTTTCGCTCGCGCGTATCCAGCTCGTGACTTCGGGAAATTCGTATCCGAGGTCGAGGCACTTTTTGACCGCTTCTTTGTCCTTGTCGCTGTAAAGGAAAAACTCGCTTTGGCGTATCATACCGTTCTTTCCGCCGAGCCTGTGAAGCTTCTTGTAAAGTTCCACTATGTCCTTGACCTCGAACGGTTGCATTGCTTGTTGTCCGTCTCTGAACGTCGTATCGCTTATGTACAAATCCTTGGGGCATTCCATAGGCACGTGACGCATATTGAACGCCGTTTTGGGAATTTTGCCGTACGTGAAAACCTGCCTGTGAAGATTGGGATTTTCCACGTCTTGAAGAGACGGCTTGTAGTTGTGTTCTTCGAGCAAATGGTTGCGCTTGTTGTATTCGACAATCATCTTTTGCCTCCGTCACTCGATGTTTTCGAGCATCTTATTTTGCACCGCGATTTGAAGTGCGGATATCATTTCGTCCATATCACCGAGCAAAAATTTGTCAAGCGAATAAAGGGTAAGACCTATGCGGTGATCGGTGACTCTGCCTTGCGGAAAGTTGTACGTTCTTATACGCTCGCTTCTGTCTCCCGTGCCTACTTGCGCACGACGATTTTCGGCGTATTCCTTTTGCGCTTGCGACTGATAATAGTCGTAAACTCTCGATTTGAGCACTTTAAGTGCCTTTTCGCGATTTTTTATCTGACTGCGCTCGTCTTGACACTCAACCACTATACCCGTGGGAATATGCGTCATTCTTATCGCGCTTTCCGTCTTATTGACGTGCTGTCCGCCCGCGCCGCCGCTGCGGTAAGTGTCCACTTTGATGTCGTTTTCGTTGAGCGTAACCTCGACGTCTTGCGCCTCGGGAAGCACCGCCACCGTAACCGTTGAGGTATGCACTCTGCCTTGCGACTCCGTCTCGGGAACGCGCTGGACTCTATGCACACCGCTCTCGAATTTGAGCTTGCCCCAAACGCCTTTGCCCGTGATCATAAACACGAGTTCCTTCGCACCGCCGAGCTCGGTGTAATTCATATTGACTTCTTCGATTTTCCAACGATTGTTTTCGGCGTAATGACGATACATACGCATAAGTTCCGTGCCGAAAAGCGCAGCCTCGTCACCGCCCGCGCCCGCGCGTATTTCCATAATGACGTTGTTGTCCTCGTTGGGGTCTTTGGGCAAAAGCGAGATTTTGATATCTTCCGCGTCCTTGTCGAGCATATCGCGAAGCTCGTCGAGCTCTTGCTTTGCAAGTGCTTTCATATCCGCGTCGCTCTCCATTGCAACCATCTGCTCGCAATCCTCAAAATCACTCTTGTGTTTAAGGTACGTCGCGTAGTTTTCGACGATGGGCATAAGGTCGGAATGTTCCTTGGAAAGTGCCTTGAATTGCGTTTGGTCAGCAATCACTTCCGGCTTTGACAAAAGATTGCCAACTTCCTCGTATCGCGCCTGAATTTTATTAAGTCGTTGTATCAAACCGTCGCTTATCTTCATTTTCTTCTCACCGTTGCCATACGCTCGACGCCCTCGATGTCCTTGTCGATAGTCACGTCGTAAGCGGCAAAAATCTCTTTGATACTCTCGGCTTGACCTATGCCGAATTCCATCAAAAGCACACCGCCGTCTTTGAGGTGAGCGTCAAGACCTTTTTCTATAATTCTATAATACTTCAAGCCGTCCGCGTCACCGTCAAGGGCAAGTTGAGGCTCGAAATTTTTGACTTTTTCGTCGAGTTTTTTCACGTCTTCGCTTGGGATATACGGCGGATTGGACACGATTACGTCAAATTGCTTATTCTCGACCGCGTTCCACATATCACCGCACGCAAAATTTATTTTCACGCCGGTATTGAGCGCGTTTGCTTTTGCAACGTCGATTGCGCCTGCGCTTATATCGGTTGCCGACACGCGTGCGCTCGTATTCTTTGCGATTGCCACCGCGATTGCACCGCTTCCAGTGCACAAGTCGAGCACGTCTACGCCGACGCTTTCGCTTCTCGATTTAACCTCGGCTAAGGCTTTTTCTACAAGCTCTTCCGTTTCGGGACGAGGTATGAGCACGTTTTGATTGACGGAAATCTTGATGCCGTAAAAGTCACAATAACCGAGCGCGTATTGCAACGGCGTGCCGTCTTTCATCTTGTTTGCTATGGCTTCCGCTGCGTCGTATTGCGCCTTGGTGAGCGTTTTGAGCGCGGGAAGTTCGCTTCTCTTGACGCCCGTAACTTCAACGAGCAACCAGTCTATATCCGCTTCGTCCGCACCCTTTGCTATATTCTTTACACGATCTCTCGCAACGCCGTACGGCACGCGGATATCGAATTTTTTCTCTTCGAGATTGGGATTTGCGTCCATTTCCATAACCGTTTTGAACGCGGTTATAGACACTTCGAGCATATCGTCGGTAGGCTCTTTGGTAGTGAGTTTTTGAAGGAGCATGCCCGGTGCACGCAATATACGCGCCAAGAGGCAATCGCTCTTTGCAAGAAGTTTCAAAAGTTCATAGGAGATACCCGCAACCACGGGCAAGAACAAGAGCTTGAAACCGAGTTTTATAAGCGCGTTGAGCACTTTCGCGCCCGAAACACTGTCGGGAACAACGAGATTGCACGCCTTAATCATATAGTTGACGAGTACGAACACCAATATGCTCACCGCAACCACGAAAAAGAGGAACGTCGTTCCGCAACGAGAGTGCTCTCTGCGCATTTTCTTGGCGTTTTCAACAGTGAGATCGAGTCCGTGCTCGTAGCAAGTGATGACCTTGTGTTCCGCGCCGTGATACATAAACACTCTGCGCACGTCCTTCATAAGCGTCACCAAAAGGATATAACTTATGAAAATCACCAGCATAACACCACCCTCGATAAGGCTGTACCAAAGGCTTTTGAGCGAGGACATATCGATTGCATTGATATGGTCGCAAATCGCGCCCGCAATAACGTTGGGCAAAAATACGAAAAGTCCCACGGCAAGAAGCACGCCCAGCACCACCGAAAACGCCATAAGCACGTTCATCGGATTGATTTTGAGCTTGTCCGCCATCCATTTTTCAAACTTGGACGGCTCTGCGTAGTCACCGTACACTTCCGCCGAGCGCATCATTATGCCCGTACCTTGGAAAAGTTGCGTGAAAAGATTGACCACGCCTCTTATAAACGGCAAGCGGAAAAACACGTTGCGCTCTTTGGGGCTTTTGACATACTTGCTTTCAACGGTAATACTGCCGTCCGCAGCACGCACGGCAGTCGCAATAGAGTGTTCACCCTTCATCATAACGCCTTCGAGCACGGCTTGCCCGCCGATACTCGTCCGCCTCACCGCTTTTGACGTCTTGTCGATAACGTTCTTGACTTTCGGTTCTTTATTTTTCTTGGATTTTTCTTTCATTTATAAATGGTGATTTTGTGTGTTTTTCCTTATAAAAATTAACGCACGGCTTGTTTTAATCGCAATATTTGGATGAAGAGCGCGAAAGTGTGCGTCCGACACAAAACCCAGCGTACTATGCGTACGCGATTTTGTGGCGGGCGTGCACTGACAAAGCTATTCGCCAAATAGTGCGATTAAAGAAAAAACGCAGGCTATGGGTGATATATATAACCAACTATCCCATAATGCCTGCATTTTCTTCGTGTGTGTTAGTCGAGATTGTATCTCTTCTTGAATTTGTCAACGCGTCCGCCGGTGTCAACAAGTTTTTGTTTGCCCGTGAAATACGGATGGCATTTGGAGCAAATTTCAACTCTAAGTTCGTTGACATTTTTGGTCGTACCCGTTTGGAATGTGTTTCCGCACGCACACACGACCGTTACGTCGTGGTATTGGGGATGGATTCCTTCTTTCATTTTGGTTCTCCTAACTCGTTTTTTTATACCCACACGCGCCAATTCGTTACGCGTATATGACATAAAGTTTCTTTATTATATATTCATTGCATAAAAAAGTCAAGCAATCGACAAGGCAATTTCACAACATTTTCCCGTCAATCCGTTGCCTATTTACCGCGCGGATTTACTATCGTTTAACGGCGTAAGAATTTTTGCGATTTTTACGGCGTTTTTACGCTATATTTCACGCTCACGCAAGCGCGCCGAGCAATATCTCTCTCACCTTTTCGAGGTCCTTATCGGCAAGGGTGCGATAACGTTTGTCGCTCTCTATTTGACCTTGACAAACCACCTTCACGGGGCTATCCGCAAACACGAAATATTTGTCCGCGCAAAGCAAGCACTCGTCTATGGAGTGAGTGACGAATACAACCGTGCGTTTTTCCACGTCGTTGAGTTGCACGAGCTTTGCGACGAGCCTCGATTTAAGCGCGACGTCGAGGGCTTTGAACGGCTCGTCGAGAAGCAACACTTTGCTTGGATAAAGGAATGCTCTTGCCATACTCACGCGTTGCGCTTGACCTCCGCTTATCTCGCTTGCAAGCGAGTGAAGAACGTCCTCGATTTCAACGAGTTTTGCCATTTCTTCAATCATTTTTTTGCGGTTGTTTTTGTCCTTGTAAACGGCACGTAATATCAAATCAAGGTTTTTATACACCGAAATCGATGGGATTAAACTATCTTTTTGAAAAATGTAGCTTACACCGCTCTCTACGCCGTCTATCTCTCCCGAATAGTCTTTTATGCCCGCGATTGCGTTGAGAAGTGTGGTTTTTCCAACACCGCTTCCACCCAAAACGACGTTGATCGTGTTCTCTTTGAAAACTATGTCGAAGTCTTGAAAAACTGCTTTTTCACCGTATCCGCAAGTGAAGTTTTTTACGATTATATCGCTCATCTTGCCACCTCCCAAATCTTCTTCGCGCCGAGCACCACGCCTTCCAAAACGAAGCTGAAAACGATTGCAACCAGCGTATACGCAAGCAAGTACGCAATCTCAAACGAGGCGTTTGCCACTTGTATCTTTCCGCCTATACTGCCTTGCACGTTGGCAAGAATTTCCGCCGCCACCACCACTTTGAGAGTGAGCGAAAGCGTGGATTTGCTCGTATCGAAAAGGCACGGCGTGATTGACGGAATATACACGCTTTTAACGATATCCAAGGGGCGCACTTTGTAGACTTTTGCCATCTCTACGAGGTCCTTGTCCACACTGACTATTGCCGAGTAGAACGCGGAGTACATTATGGGGAAAGCAATCAAAAACCCGACGACAATCGCCATTGCGTTACCGCTCAAAAATGCGTAAAGTATGAGTATCACCGCCACCGTCGGCGCACTGCGAAGCACGGACACGATAGGCGACATAATTCTATGGATAGGATTGAAAAGTCCGCCCAAAACCGCAAAAATCATTGCCAAAACGAAGGATACGACGAAGCATATAAGCGTGCGCAAAAGCGTCCACCCGACGCTCGTCCAAAAGCCCTCTTCACCGCCCAGCACGAAAAAGCGCGCAAGCACCACGTCGGGCATAGGAAGCACCAAAGGGTTGTCTTCCGCCACCGACGCGATTGCCCATATTGCGAGCATTATTCCGAGCGCGATAAGCGGATATACGATATTGCTCGCAATCCGCCACGCTTGTTTTTTGTCGATTTTGACCGTTTTTTTCATAACTATTTATGATGATTTACGCAAAGATTTTGTCCTTGCTGTCTTGCCAATTTATTGCATTGCCTTGCGAGTCTTTGGGCATAACGTTTGCAAGGAACGTCAAGATTTCGCTCTTTTGAGTTTCGTCGAGTTTGGTTGCGTTGATTGCGCATCTGGGAATGCTCGGTGCGGGGAAAGTCGCGCTCTCGTAAAGATGTTCTTTCGCAAAAGAGGTAACGTCGCTCGGATTTGCCGTTATCCAAGTCTTATTTGCGCTCAACGCGTCAAAGAGTGCGTTCATAAAAGCGGTGTCGTTTGCAAGTCCGCTTCTTACAAACAAGCCTGCTTGCGCATAGTTGCTTGCGCCCGATACTTTGGCGTATTCCGCTTGCATATCCATCTCGGAAGAGAGTGAAAGCGCGTTTTTGAATTGTGTTGCGGCGGGCTCTCCCACCACTGCAAAGTCCGCTTGACCGCTTGCTAGCAACACTCTTGCCGCAGGACCGTCCGCGACGTAGCGCACACCGACTTGATTTGCGCCGATAGTCGCGTTTTCGTCCGTTACCATTTGAATACCGTTGGCATTCATAACGTATCTGAACACGAGTCCCGGCACGCCCGTTTGACCAATGCAAGCCACCACTTTGCCCTTGATATCGTCAAGCGTAATAACTCCGCTGTCGGTGTTGCCGATCATATAAAGACTGCCGTTGACCGCCACGCTCGCGAGTTTGTAGTCCGCGCCTTGTCTTATAAGGTTTGCACCCGCGTTGACGGGCATAATCACCAAATCACTGCTCTTGGAGGACATTTCCACCGCGATATTTGCGGGTTTGACCACCTTGTAGTTGACCTTCGTTCCGTCGATTTTCTCGTTGTCGGTGACGAGGCGGAGCATTGCAAGTGCGGGAGTTCCCTCGGGCGCGCTGAACGTGAGTTCGCTCACGCTTTCACGATAATTTGCGTCGTTTTCGCCTTTATTGTCGTTGCAAGCAACGAGCGAGACGCACGCAATCATTGCGATCACGATTATTGCCACGATAGCAAAAAACTTGTTGTTTTTCATATATACCTCTAAAAAATTTTATTTACTATTTATAATTCCGTTGGGATATCTCCCAAACGGTTGTTTTTCGTATGGATTTATAAGGTCGTATTTCCCAATGTCTTGAAGGTGCCTTATTCCTCGGACAATTCAAAGGACGTTATTGCGGATTTCACGCTCAAACTTTCAAATCTGCCGAGTTTGCCCGTAAGTGCGGAAATACGCTCTTGCGTGCCCTCGACGATAAGCGCGATTGCATTTGCCTCTTCTCTCGGCACTCCCATACGCCCCACTATAATATCTGCAAAATCGCTCAAAACTTTTTGCATCTCGACGGCAACCGCCTTGTCGCCTTTGAGTACGATACCCACTACACCGATTTTTTTCATAGAATTAACCTCGTATTTATTTTTAAGTGTTGTCACATTATTTTAATGCAACTTCCCCCCTTCCTCACGGTGTTTGGACTTCGGCGTTTGCGCACCGCAATCCGCCTCGTTCGCTTTGGCTACAACACATTCACCGAATGTGTTGCTTAACGCGTCGCGCCCATATTCCGTTCCCCCTCTGCACTTCGTTTGAGGGAACCCACGGAACTGCTCCGCAGGGGGACACGCGACGCGA
>CAVANK010000001.1:0-162331 GCA_963590075.1 Eshraghiella crossota | reverse complement strand
GTTCGGTAGCATAGCAATTGTTTTGCGAGGCAAAACAATTGCTCAAAAGGTCAATTTGTCGAAAAATTATGGCTGATTGTAAAGATTTGGGTGGGGGATTGTGAAAATTGCTATTGACATAGGGTGCGATATAAGTTAAAATCAATATGTATAGTTATAACTATACACAACAGCAAAATCATTCGAGCAAAGCGGAGCGGAAACGCTTCTTTGAAGGGCAATAAGCATGGCTCGGTGACGTCAATAGCATTTGTTCTCTTCACGGTTGCGCCTTTGGCGTGGCATACGGCAATAAGTCTTGGGTTGAGGGCAGAGGAGCATCAAAGGAAGGTTATTATGGACATCAAGGAAAAACTTGCTTCTGCCAAGAACGGCAAGAAGGAACTTACCCCCAAGCAACAGAAAGTGCGCACTATACTCAATTGGATTGCCACTGCCGTTTGCGTGGTTGTCATCATATTTGCACTCGTTGTGGCAATATTTACGATTGCCGGTGCAAACGACGATCATCTCACTCGCTTCGGTGACAAAATTTATATGAACGTCGCATCGGATTCAATGTCTCCGACGTTTACCCCCAACGACGTACTTATTGCGGACACTTTTGACAAAGCCACGAACATTGACAAGATCAAAGTCGGTCAAGTTGTGACTTTCTCAACGACAAGCGTGTACGAAAACGCAAGATACGCCATTTACAATACCCACAGAATTGTAAAACTCAATTATGACAAAGACGGAAACCTTACCTCGGTCGTAACTCGCGGTGATCATCAAGATACCGATTGGAAAGTTGCCGTCGAGGAATTGGCAAAAGACAATCCGAATAGAGAGATTTACGGCAAAACCGAAACCGTTGCAATCGACGCAATCGTCGCAACATGGGGTGACGGTGAGACGAGCGGAAAGTTGCTCAAAGGTTGCGGTGCTTTCTCCAACTGGATACAAGACACCGAGCACTTTGGCGCAAGCAAAGACGTGCGTTTCTTCTGCATCGTAGTGTTGCCGTTGATACTCTTGTTTGTGGTTTACGCATTTGTGCTTATCCGCACTCTCGTCATTGCAAAACTTGAAAATCAACGCAAAGTTCAAGCGGAGCAAGTCGTCACGGTTGACAGCCTTTCGGACGAAGAAAAACGTCGGCTTGCACAAGAGTATCTTGCGTCTTTGGCAAAAGAGCAGGATGGTGGCGAAGGCGCACCCAATGAGGAAGATACAAAAGAAGAGCCTCAACAGGACGCGCTTGCAGACGATACGCAAGACATTGAAATCTACGATACGCAAGACGCATCGGAAGATAAGGAATAAAGCAAATTTCTCGCACGCGTGTGCTTTTCACGCGTGCGACTCGATATACTTTTTTGCCGATTTTATATCTACGATATAAAGTGGCGATAATAGGGGAGTTATTCCGATCTGACGAGTGCAAATCGAATACCCCCGCGCCCCCAAATTTCTTCGTTGTTATTGCTTGCGACAGGGCGCAATCGCTATCGTGCAAAATCTCTCGCTCGGCGGGAGTCGGTTGCCCGAAGGGAGTCGGGTTGAACCGAACCTCATATAAGCAAATAGTATGAACATAAATCTTGTATTTGAATTTCTCAAAGCGTTTTTGGGTGCTTTCTACGATAAGGGCATCGGAAGTATTTTTTGGGGTATAATTCACATCTTTTACAACGACGGCTACGCCGACGCTTTCAAGAACTACACCGAGTATTTCGGCGCGGGTGAGTGGGCGGTTGCCATCATATTTATCATTCTCATAGTGGCGGCAATCGTGGCGGTCATCGTTTTGCTTGCGCTCGGTATTCGCAAACTCGTGCGTATAAGCAAGGCAAAAGTGCTTCCGCAAGACCTCGTCGAAGAATGTGCCAATCTCAAAAAGCAAATCATCAAAATGTCCGCCGAAAAGGATAGAATCCTCGGTATGCGCGTCAGCGATATCGGCAATTACGAGGGTGAAGAAGAGGGCGAAGGCGAGAAGAAAGAAGAGCAGTCCCCGACGGGAGAATCGCGCTTTTACAAACTCACCGAAATCGACAAAATCTACGAGAACTACGTTCCGCCGGTTTACGACGACGAGATCACGTTGCCCGAGCTTTGCGACCGTTTCCGCAACTTTGCTTGCTCGCGTATGAGATTGTATTACAATCCGCGTATCATAAGGCTGTTTATCGCGGGTATGTCAACCTCTCGTCTTATGATTTTGCAAGGTATTTCAGGTACGGGTAAAACTTCGCTTCCGCACGCTATGGGTATCTTCCTCAACAACCCCGCGACGATCGCGTCCGTGCAACCGTCTTGGCGTGACCGTACCGAGCTTTTCGGATACTTCAACGAATTCACCAAGCGTTTCAACGAGACCGAGGTTTTGAAGAAGATGTACGAGGCTACGTGGAACGATCAGATTTACCTCACCGTCCTCGACGAAATGAACATCGCGCGTGTCGAGTACTATTTCGCGGAAATGTTGTCAATTCTCGAAATGCCGTCCCGTGACGAGTGGATAGTCGACCTTGTTCCGTCGGGCTGGGCAAACGACCCCAAACATATCGACAAAGGTCGTTTCAGACTCCCGCAAAATATGTGGTTTATCGGCACGGCAAACAACGACGACTCGACCTTCGCTATATCGGATAAGGTTTACGACCGTGCTATGCCTATCAACATCAACAGCAAGGGCGTGCCTTTCGACGCTCCGTGGGCGGATAACATCTTCATCAGCTACAAACACCTCGAAGCTATGTTCAAAGAGTCGCAAGAGATATACAAGGTCTCGCAAGATATCCTTGACAAGGTCAACAAACTTGACGACTACGTCATCGAACACTTCCGCCTCGCGTTTGGTAACCGTATCGTGAAACAGCTCAAAGAGTTCGTTCCGTCCTACGTCGGCTGTGGCGGTACTGAAATCGACGGTCTCGACTACGTTCTCTGCAACAAGATATTCCGTAAGTTCGAGTCCCTCAACCTCTCCTACATCCGTGACGAAATCGACGGACTTATCCTCTACCTCAGCGAGTTGTTCGGGGAGGAGAATATGCAAGAGAGTAAAGAATACATCAACCGCTTGAAGAAGTTGTTCTAAAATACATTATCGAGCGAATAGCTGTGTCAGCGCGCCTCCGCTGCAAAATCACGTACACATAGTATGTTGGGTTTTGTATCGGATGCACGCTTCCTTGCTCTTCATCTCGATACTGCATTTTAGTCTAAAACGTGCTAAACGGCGAATAACTGCGTCAGACGCATTTGCCCGTCAACTCATTTACTATTAGTAAATTAGGGTTGCCGTGCAAACGCATCTTCCTTGTTCTTCATCCGTTTATCCCATTTTAGCGTCTCTGAACGTGTTTTAGCGTCTCTGAACGTGTTTTAGCGTCCCTAAACAAGTTCTATCGTGGCAATAATTAACTAAAAATAACAAAACGAATATGGAAGACAACAAAATCACAAGAGAAGTGTACAAAGCGTACGCAGATAAGATTGTTTCCGTTCTCGACAAGGAGGGTTTTTATGAGCAATTCAAAAATCGTGTCGAGAAGGGTTCTTCCATGTTCAAATTGGCAAAAAAACGTCTCATTCAAGACATCTCAATTGACTGGATCGACACCATAGAGAGCATTTTGCCAAACCTCGATACCATCGTCCGTAATCCTCGTAAATTCATTGTTCAAGAAGAGGATATCGTGGACGTTTCGCTTGCAAGAAGCATCTCGACGGAGTCCGTCAAGTACCTTGCACAGCACACCAATATGATCTCCAAGGTGGACGAAAAGACGGGTGACGTCACGCCGTCCAAAATCCTCAATATCACCAAAGAGGAGTCCTTCGAGATCTATGAAAACCGCTTTATTTACACGCTTTTGTTGAAGCTTAAAGACTTCGTTACGATGCGTTACGACAAGATCAAAAAGGCGTCGGCAACGCAAGACGTTTTGGAGCTCGACATAGAGTCTCGTTTCAATTTGCCCAGCAAAAAGATTACTTATCGTACGGAATATTTTGCACAGTTGAGCTTTGACGAGGTTATGCGCCTCGATCCCGATACGCTCACTAAGATCGAGCGCGTTGCCAAAATCGACCGCATTATAACGGACTTCTTGTCATCGTCTTTTGCAAAATCGATGCGCAATTCCGCGCCCGTAAGACCGCCGATTATGCGTACCAACGTTATTTTGAAAGAACCAAACTTCAAAAAAGCGTTGACGCTTTGGCAATTCGTCGAGACGTATCAGGCAACGGCGGGTTTCTCGACGTCCGACGAGGTGGAAGAGTACGATATCGAGGACGACAGCGTAAAACGCCTTCGCAGTATGATTACGCTCAACACGATGTTGTTTGAGAGCTTGTACGACCAATGCGAGACGGATTTCGATATGGAAGACAAGGAATTTGCCGACTTTATGCGAGTCGGTCAAATGGACTTCCAAAAAGACGAAATCGACCGTGACGAATACGCTCAAAAGCTCGATAATAAGGAAGAAAACGAGGACGAGCAAGAGAATATCGAAGAGGTGAAACCCCAAGAAGAAGAGGACGCCGACAAGGAAATTCCGCCCGAACCCGAAGAAAAAGAGCCGGAAATCCAGCAAGAAGAGATAGAAAAAGAGGTTGAAAAACCGCAAGAAATAGAAAAAGAAGTGGTCGTTGAACGCCCCGTCGAAGTGGAGCGTTTCAAGGAAATGCCACCAAAAGCCGACCAAGAAGAGGTCGACCTCGAACCCGATGCGGAAAAATTCGATCAACACCTCTTTGAAGTGCGCAAGATTTTCAAGCGTCCCGACGACGACAAAATCAAGCAAGAAGAGATCATCAAGGTCAAAGACGCAATCGACCGTTGCCTTACGTCTTATCGCCGTATCAAGCAAGAAGAGCTTGAAGAGAGAGACAGACAAGAGCGTATACGCCGTCGCAGAGAGGATATCGAAAAGCGCGCCGCCGCGTTCAAGAAGCAACGCGAAGAGCTTGAAAAGAACGGAGCGAATATCGACGATTCCGCACTCGGAATGGACCCGTTCAGCTATCAAAAAGCAAAAATCGCAAGAGAGAAGAACGAAGAAGAAGCAAGAAAGCGCAAAGAGGCTATCAAAGTCAATAAAAAGGAAAATCTCGAACTCGAAGACAAGAACACCGAGCCTATCAACAAGGCAATCGACGAGATGGAGCAAGCGCGCGCCAAGAAGGCGGAAAGAGACGCCAAAATCGACGAACATCTTGACAATATCGATGCGATTATGCCACTTGAAAACGACGTGCCTATCGTGTCGAGAGTGCGCAAAAAGAGAGATTATTCCATCGCAAAACAATCCGCTCAAATCGCGCAAATTTCGGCGCAAAACGAGGCTGAAAACTTCGACGTCCGAGACGGCAATACGAGCGCGCAAAACGCGGACAGAAAGCCCAAAATTCGTCTTGCAAAAGATACCAAAATCAACCCGTGGGGTGACGACGGAATTAAAAAACGTCGCATAAATCTCACGCCCGTCGACGAGAGCAAAGTCGCAGTGGGTGAGGTGCACGTCAAGGACGACGACAAACCCGTTTTGTGGGGCGGAAACGCCGACCTCGGCAACCTCGAAACCGAGCATAAACCCAAGAGAACATATACTCGTAAGGCAAAGGCGCAAGAGGGTGAAACAATCGACGGAAAAGCAGTTGGAACTGCAGTAAACAGTGGAAAAATCACCGCAACCGATATCGCAAATATCGGTGAAAATTCCATTGAAAACAACCAAGAAATCGAGCAAGAAGAGACGGTGAAACCTGTGTCCGAAATGCGTATAAATATCGGCGGTAGAATTGAAAACACCGACGGTATGGGAATAAGTTTCAAGGGCGAAACCAAGCCCGTTTTGTGGGGCGGAAACGCCAATCTCGGCAAGCTCGACGGTGAGAAAAACGAGCAAAAACCGAAGAGAAAATACACTCGAAAACCCAAGACGGAAGAGTCGAAAGTCGAAGCCGTTGAAGAGTCAAAAACGACTGACGCAAGCGGGGCGAAAACCGACGCGGAAAACGAGGTAAAACCGAGCGTCGAAGTCGAAAGAAAAGAGGTTGAAACCGAGCAAAAACCCAAAGCTCCGAGAAAGAAAAAAGAGAAGAAAGATCCGTGGGAATTGAGTGCTACGACTCTCAATCAAAAATACACTTTGCCGAGCGGAAAAGAACGTCGTTTCGACGCTATCGACGAGGACAAAGTTTCCGTCGGTGGCATCAAATTTAAGCCGGGAAGCGGAATTATAGATCCGTTCGGCGATACTTTCGACATAAGCGCAAAGCCCGAAAATCACGACGACGAAGAGTAAGAAAGCGTGCGCACTTATGGTGAGCACGAACGCTATAAAACGGAATAACGCGCCTATATCGGTCTAAAAACGAGGCGTGGACAATTTTACGATGAAAACGAGCAAAAACGAGACAAAAAAGAATATAAGCAAAGCAAAGAAGATATACAACGTCGTATCAACGGTCGTCGTTGCTTTGATATTCGTTTTTTTGGTGGTTACGGTTGCCGTTATGCTCGTGCAACAAAAGAGTGGCGGAGAAAGCAAGATCTTCGGCTACTATATGTACGACGTGCTGTCCGACAGTATGAGCGGAACGATTGAAAAGGGTGAAGTTATCCTGTGCAAAGAGGTGGACGACGTAAACGCTTTGCAAGAGGGAGATATTATCACTTTTACCGCTCCGAGCGGACCTCTCAAAGGATATAACGAGACGCATAGGATAGTCGAAATCGTACGCAACGAGGACGGCACGATAGACTATATCAAAACCGCCGGCGACAAACTCTACGATGGAAAAACCAAGACGGACGAGTGGCAATTGAAGCCCGAAAACGTCAAGGCAAAATACGTCAAAAAGAGCGTTTTCGTGGGCGGATTGAGGCAGTTCTTGTCCCATTGGTATGGATACGTGGTGCTTATCGTGCTACCGCTTTGCATAGTCTTTGGACTTATAGTGGTGGGATTTGTGCGAGATAGAGTTGCGCTTGAAACGGAAAAAGAGAAGAAAAGCGTTTCACTCGACGACTTGACGGAAGAAGAGAAAAGAAAGTTGTTAAGCAATGAAGATGAAGATAAAAAATAAGGCACGAAGCGTGCCTTATTTTTTTAGTTAAGTGATATTTGCCTACGGCAAGTGATATTGCAACTTTGTTGCAGTGATATTCTCGCGTAGCGAGAGTGATATTTTTTGCTTGCGCAAAAAGTGATATTCGCACTTTGTGCGAGTTGTGGAATATTCCATATTCGCTACGCTGGATTCCCACGGCGCAACATTCGATGCTTCTCGGAATGATATAAGGAGAAATGTAAATCGGGTGTGGGTGTCCCACCGATTGTCATTGCGAGCGTATGCGTGGCAATCTAGCCGTAGGCGCAAGTTGCGGAATATTCCGTATTATAATTTAATTGTAGTTTAACGTTTGAGATTTATCGTTTTTATCGAGGGAAAGCGGTAAGGACTGCAAAAATATTTTTTTGCGGTATCTAATGCCGTGGATGCGTATTACATTGCCGTTTTGCAAAAAAAGCAGGGGATAAATACTATTGCGTTTTTTGCGTGCCTATGATAATATAAATAGACTTATAAATATATATGGGGAATTGTGTATGCTAGCAAAACTTACAAGTTACGCTCTCGACGGTTTGTCGGGTTATGCCGTTGACGTCGAAATCGACATAAACAGCGGGCTTCCCGGTTACGATATGGTGGGACTTGCATCCACCGCGACCAAGGAAAGCAAGGAACGCGTGCGTTCGGCAATTAAGAACAGCGGATTTCAATATCCCGCAAAGCGCATTATCGTCAATCTTGCGCCCGCGGACACCAAGAAGGAAGGTCCTACGTTCGACTTGCCGGTGGCTCTGGGTATAATGGCGGCGACGGGACAAATCGAAAACAAATCTTACAAGAACTACGTGATTATAGGAGAGCTTTCGCTTGACGGACAACTGCGCCACGTCAACGGAATTATGCCTCTTCTTATCTCGGCAATGCAAGAGGGACACAAGAAGTTTATTATCCCCGAAGAGAATGCAAGAGAGGCGAGTTTCATAGAGGGCATAGAGGTGTACGCTTTGCCAACTCTCCGCGACGTCGTGGAGATGTTGAGCGGTGTGGTGTACGAGAAAGTTCCGACTTCCACTTACGAGTCCGCTTGCGTATGCCACGGCTACGGCGTGGACTTTGCCGACGTAAAAGGACAAACGGTTGCAAAACGCGCAATGGAAATCGCGGTTGCGGGCGGACACAACGTGCTTATGATAGGACCTCCCGGTGCGGGCAAAACGATGCTTGCAAAGTGCGTGCCCACGATTATGCCCGAGATGACCTTTGAAGAGGCAATCGAAGTGACCAAAATCCACAGCGTTGCGGGCATACTCGACAGCGATATCGGCATAGTTACGACGCGCCCGTTCAGGACTCCGCATCATACGACCACCGTTCCCGCGCTCGTCGGCGGAGGCGCAAAGGCAAAACCGGGTGAGGTGAGCCTTGCCAACCACGGCGTACTTTTCCTTGACGAAATGCCCGAGTATACGCGTCATGCGCTGGAAACGTTGCGTCAACCGCTCGAAGACAGAAAAGTCACCGTATCGAGAGTGCAACAAACCACGGAATATCCCGCAAACTTTATGCTGGTTGCGAGTATGAACCCGTGTCCGTGCGGAAATTACGGCTCCAAAAATCAAATTTGCCGTTGCACGCCCTCGCAAATACACAATTACGTGTCAAAACTCAGCGGTCCGCTTATGGACAGAATAGATTTGCAAATCGAAGTTGATAATATCACTTACGACGAACTTCGCGGAAAGCAAAGCGGTGAGACGTCGGCGCAAATCAAAGAGCGCATAAACAGAGTGCGCAAACTGCAAAGAGAAAGATTTGCAAACGACGGAATTATGACCAACGCCGAGATGGGCTCGCGCGAACTTGCGAAGTATTGCCAAATAGACAAAGATTGCGAAAGACTTTTGCAAAAGGCATTCGACAAGCTCAATTTGAGCGCAAGAGGCACGACTCGCATACTCAAAGTGGCAAGGACGATTGCCGATATCGAAGGTGAAGAAAACATATTGCCCGCACACATTGCGGAGGCAATTCAGTATAGAGGACTGGATAGGAAGTATAGTTGATGGACGGACAAGACCATACGAGCAAAACTTTGCTTGCGCTATCGTGCGTCGAAGAACTTTCTTTAAAAAAGAAAATCGCATTGCTCGACGAAATCGACGTTGACGAAATCGGCACGGAGGAGGCAAAGGATATCGTTTTCAAAATTCTCGGTGACGAACACGCAACGGATTTTTATAAGAAATTGCAAAGCGTGGACGGCATAGTCGACGACCTTCAAAAAAGGAACATACACTATATCACTTGCTATGACGACGAGTATCCCGAGCAACTTTCCGAAGTCTATGACAGACCGCTGCTGTTGTTTGTAAAAGGCAACGTATCCGCACTAAAAAAGAGAAGCATATCCGTGGTAGGCACACGCCGTCCATCGAGATACGGCGCAAAGGTGGCGGAAGAGTTTTCAAGAGAATTTGCAAAAGCGGGGCTTTGTATAGTGTCGGGTTTTGCAAGAGGAATAGACTCCATAGCGCACAAAGCGTGCGTGGAAAACGGCTCTGAAACCGTGGCGGTGTTTGCGTGCGGACTTGACGTCGTTTATCCCGCCGAACATAGAGGGCTTATGGACAGCGTGCTTGCAAACGGCGGTGCGATAGTCAGCGAATATCCGCTCGGAACAAAGCCTCTTCAGTATCATTTTCCCGAGCGAAATCGTATCGTGAGCGGACTTTGCGAAGCGGTGTTTTTGCCACAAGCGGCAATCAAGAGCGGATCGCTCATTACGATAAGGCTTGCAATAGAGCAAGGCAAGGACGTATTTGTCGTGCCGAGCAATATTTACGATGAGGAAAGCGCGGGCAATAACGAACTTTTGAGAGAGATGCCACACGCGCTCGTCATCAAGCCCGAAGACGTGCTTGACGCTATGCATATATCGAGAGAAGTTGTGGAGAAAAAGACGATAGAACTCGATTTCACGCAAAATCAAATTCTCGAATACCTCAAAGATGAGGAACGCCACGTGGAAGATCTTATAGAACTTACCGGTCTCAACGTGAGCGAACTTACGTCCGTGCTTTTCGACCTCGAAATAGAGGGGCTTATCGTCAAGACGGCGGGCAACTATTACGCACTTGCGTAAGCGATAAAGAAATTTTTGTAGGGGGCAATGCCCCGAGGAGACATAATGAAACAACTCATAATAGTCGAGTCACCGCACAAAGCCAAGACGATACAAAAGTATCTGGGCAATGACGCGGCGGTGCTTGCGTCCAAAGGTCACGTGTGCGACTTGCCCGCGCGCTCTTTGGGTATCGACGTTGACAATGGGTTCAAACCGCAATACATCGTCACGCCGGACAAAGAATCAACCATAAAACAACTTTCACAAGCAGTAAAGAAGTACGACAAAGTGTACCTCGCAACCGACCCCGATCGCGAAGGCGAAGCCATATCTTGGCACTTGAAAAACACGCTCGGCGTAAAGGGCGATAAGGTGCGTATAGAGTTCAACGAGATTTCTCCGAAAGCGGTGCGTGCCGCTATGGAAAATCCGCGTGAGATCAATATGGATCTCGTCAACAGCCAACAAGCAAGACGTGTGCTTGACAGACTTGTGGGTTACAAAATTTCTCCCATACTTTCGCGCAAACTCAAGCCGAGTTTGTCTGCGGGACGTGTACAATCCGCCGCTCTCAAGATGATAGTGGACAGAGAAAAAGAGATACGCGATTTCAAGCCCGAAGAGTATTGGACGATAAATGCGCTTTTGCTTAAAGACGGCGCAAAAAAGATAAAAGCAAACCTCTTCAACGCAGCGCTCAACGATAGAAACGGCGAAAAAATCAAGCCGACCTCCGCTGACGAGGCGTACGCAATCGCAGACCAAATGAAGGCAAGCGATTTTAGAGTAGACGAGGTGAAAAAGAGCGTTTCTACGTCAAAACCCGCACCGCCGTTTACCACGAGTACGATGCAACAAGAGGCAAGCCACAAGCTCAATATGACTGCCGAAAGGACGTCGAGAGTGGCGCAACAACTCTACGAAGGCGTAAACATCGAGGGCGAGGGGCAACATGCGCTCATCACGTATATCCGTACCGACAGCGTGCGTATTTCACCCGATTTTGCAAGAATAGCACTTGCGTTCATCGCCAAAAACTACGGAAGCGAATATGCGCCCAAAACGCAAAATATTTACAAGACGAGCGAGAACGCACAGGACGCGCACGAGGCTATAAGACCTATCGATCTCAACCGCACGCCAAAGTCTCTCGAAGGCAAGATGGACAGAGATGCGTTTAGGCTCTATAAACTCGTGTACGAACGCTTTATGGCGTCGCAAATGACGCCCGCGCAATACAACACGATGAGAGTGCATATCGTCGGTGAAAAAGACGGTGACAAACTCGGCTTCGTGGTGAGAGGCAAGAGCGTCAAATTCAAGGGTTACACCGCCGTGTATTCGCAGACGGTGGAAGAGGACGACGAGGATAAAGAACTCGATACCATGCCCGACCTCAACGAGGGTGAGCACCTCAATCTCGACGACGTAGCTTGCGAGCAAAAATTCACCAAACCGCCGGCGAGATACAACGACGCAACGCTCGTCAAGGCCCTTGAAGAAAACGGTATCGGACGTCCGAGTACGTACGCAAGCATAATTTCCGTCCTTGCAAAGAGGGAATATACCCAAAAAGTGCAAAAGGCAATTGCGCCGACGCAACTCGGCGAGGCAGTTTGCGAGTATATGGAGAAGAATTTCCCCGATATAATGAACCTCAACTTCACGGCTCGTCTCGAAGGCGCGCTGGATAAGGTTGCGGACGGCAATCAACAATGGCAAGAGCTTATCGGTGCGTTCTACCCGAGACTTATGAAGTTTGTGGAGCGCGCTGCAAAGCAAGGCGGCGGAAATTATATGCCCGATGAGGAAAGCGACGTGATTTGCGATAAGTGCGGTGCAAAAATGATTGTGCGCCACGGCAAATACGGTCCGTTCCTTGCTTGTCCCAACTATCCAAAGTGCAAGAATATCAAAAAAATCGTGGAAGTGGTGGGCAAATGCCCCAAGTGCGGCAGCGACGTGAGCAAACGCGTTTCCAAGGCGGGAAAGACGTTCTACGGTTGCACCAACTATCCAAAGTGCGATTTTATAAGCTGGGATATCCCCGCGCCGTACTTTTGCCCCGAATGCGGAAACACGATGAAAGTTGTCAAGCGCGACGATAAGACGTACTATGTTTGCACCGACCATAAGTGCAAGCACAGAGAATTGGTGAAGGACGAAGATACGACTTCCGAAAATTAATCGTTCGTTGCGACGGCAACGAACGGTGATATTCTCGCTACGCGAGAGTGATATTGCGCCGTAGGCGCAGTGATATTTGCGCAAAGCGCAAGTGATATCACACTTCGTGTGGTTGAGGAAAAAAAACTAAAAATTAAAAGACGAAAAAATGGCGGAACACACGATCAAAATCATTGGCGGAGGGCTTGCGGGGTGCGAAAGTGCGTTGCAATTGCTCGAAAGAGGCTTCAAGGTCGAAATGTACGAAATGCGCCCTCAAAAAACTACGGGTGCGCATAAAACGGATAATCTAGCGGAGCTTGTGTGTTCCAATTCGCTCAAATCGTGCGAACCGTGTACTGCGTCGGGACTTTTGAAAGAAGAACTGGATTTGCTCGGTTGCAAATTGCTTCAAATCGCAAGAGAGTGTGCCGTTCCGTCGGGAAGCGCGCTTGCGGTGGATAGACAAAAGTTTTCCGAGGCGGTGGAAAAGGCGTTGTTTGCGTACGAAAACTTTACGCTCGTAAGAGAGGAAGTCAAGACGCTTGACGAAGATAGACCAACCATCGTTGCTACCGGACCGCTTACGAGCGACACGCTTGCAGAGCAAGTGGGCAAACTCACGGGCAAGGATAGATTGTATTTTTACGACGCTATCGCGCCTATCGTGGAATTTGACAGCATAGATATGTCAAAAGCGTATTTTGGAGGCAGATACGGCAAGGGCGGAGAAGATTATCTCAATCTTCCGATGCAAAAGGACGAATACGAGATTTTTTATAACGAACTCGTCAACGCGCAAACCGTCGTACTGCACGATTTTGAGAAAAAAGAACTTTTTGACGGGTGTATGCCCATCGAAGAGATGGCAAAAAGAGGCAGTGATACTATCCGCTTCGGTCCTCTCAAACCCGTGGGACTTCGCAATCCGCAAACGGGTGAAAAGGCGTACGCCGTGGTGCAATTGCGCAAGGAAAACGTTGCGGGAGATTGCTACAATCTGGTGGGATTTCAGACCAATCTCACGTACGGAGAGCAAAAGAGAGTATTCCGCCTCATTCCCGCGCTCAAAAATGCGGAATTCGTCAGATACGGCATTATGCACCGCAACACGTACATAAACGCGCCCGACGTTATAGAC
Organism: Eshraghiella crossota; assembly: GCA_963590075.1. GTDB lineage: Bacteria > Bacillota > Clostridia > Christensenellales > CAG-917 > CAG-475. The sequence goes on along the minus strand of CAVANK010000001.1, from coordinate 148,820 downwards.
GGCACGTTTAGGCTCAAAGGCGACAAAACCCTGTATATCGCGGGGCAACTTTCGGGCGTGGAAGGCTACGTTGAAAGCATAATGAGCGGACTTATCGCGGGGCAAGCTATGGCGTGTGAACTTTGCGGTGAAGAATATCAAATCCCGTCCGAATACACCATAATCGGCGCGCTTTGCAGATACGTATCGCAAATGAGCCTCGACTTCAAACCTATGAACGCCAATCTCGGAATTTTGCCGTCCATAACGGGAATACGAGATAAGTCAAAGAGAAAACAAGCGTATCACGATAGGGCGATAAGCGAATTGCGCCGAATGCTAAACACGTGTCACTTATCTCTATGAGATAACTTGACACATATTTAGGCGCAAACGTCCTACACAAAAGCAATCGGAGCATTGCTTTTGTGCGTAAGGTCTCGCAACCTTGAGACGGCTCGGCGGTTGCTCGGATAGAAAGTTGATGCTCACAACAACTCTTCGTGGAGTTATAAACTACGGCTCCGCCTGTCTACGAGCGTCGTTAGGCGTGCGTTGCACGCTAATGGAGTATTCCACAACTTGCGCCTTTGGCGCAAATATCACTTGTGCGTAGCACAAATATCACTGCGAAGAAGTCGCAATATCACTTTTAGCCGGAGGCTAAAAATATCACTTAAATTATCCAACTAGGAGGTATAAACTATGGTTGAATTTCGCGGAACTACTATTTGCGCGGTTAGGCGCAACGGACAAACCGCGGTGGCAGGTGACGGGCAGGTCACAATGGGCGAAAGCGTCATTATGAAAGGCAATGCCGTCAAAGTCAAACGTATTTACAACGATAAAGTGGTGGTCGGGTTTGCAGGCTCGGTCGCGGACGCTTTTGCATTGTCTGAAAAATTTGAGGCAATGCTCCAAAAATATAGCGGAAATCTTATGAGAGCCGCAGTGGAACTTGCCGAACTTTGGCGTAGCGACAAGGGCGGTAGAAAGCTCGAAGCGTTGCTAATCGCAGCGGACAGCACCGCAATTTACGTGATATCGGGCACCGGTGAAGTTATCGAACCCGAAAACGGAATTTGCGCAATCGGAAGCGGTGGAAACTATGCGCTTGCCGCGGCTCGCGCACTCGTCGACGCAACGGATTTGAGCGCAAAAGACATTGCTTATAAGGCTCTTAAAATCGCAAGCGAAATTTGCGTATACACCAACGACCATATAACGGTCGAGACCGTTTGAGAGGTGAACTATGGACAACAATGTTATGACTCCGAAACAAATCGTCGCGGAACTGGATAGATACATCATCGGTCAACACGATGCAAAAGTGGCAGTGGCAATCGCACTTCGCAACCGCTATCGCAGAAGCAAACTTCCCGAGGAAATGCGCGAAGAAATCACGCCGAAAAATATCATTATGAAAGGACCGACGGGCGTCGGTAAAACGGAAATCGCACGTCGTCTTGCAAAAGTCGTAAAAGCACCGTTCGTAAAGGTGGAAGCGACCAAATTTACGGAAGTAGGTTACGTCGGTAGAGACGTAGAAAGCATTATCCGTGACCTTGTGGAAGTGTCAATCCGCCTTGTTAGAGACGAGAAATTCAAAGAAGTTATGCCGAGGGCAACCGAGATTGCCGAGAACAAACTTTGCGATATTCTCCTTCCTATCCGCAAAAACGCCGCGGGTGCAACCGAGAAGAGCGACGCACAATTCAAAGAAGAATTGCTTCAAGAGATACGCGCGGGACATCTTGACGGAATCACAATCGAGATGGAAATCCGTCAACAGCCCAAGCCCATACAACTTCAACCGGGCAACGCTCCCGGCAACGAAATCGACCTCGGAAGCATATTCGGCGGTATGATGGGGAAAATGCCCGTAAAGAAGAGAAAACTCACCGTCAAACAAGCGATGGACTTTATCGTCAATCAAGAGGCTGAAAAGATGGTGGACGAGGACGCAATCACGCAAGAAGCTTTGCAAAGAGCGGAGCAAGACGGCGTAGTGTTCCTTGACGAAATCGACAAAATCGCAACGGGCGCGAACGCGTCTCAACAAGGTCACGACGTATCCAGAGAGGGCGTGCAGAGAGATATTTTGCCGATAGTAGAGGGAAGCACCGTACAAACCAAATACGGCTCTATCCGCACGGACTTTATTCTCTTTATAGCGGCAGGCGCATTCCATATCTCGCGTATGGAGGACTTGATTCCCGAGCTTCAGGGCAGATTCCCGATAAGAGTGGAGCTCGACAATCTCACGAAAGACGATTTCGTCAAGATTTTGACCGAACCCGACAACGCAGTACTCAAACAATACAAGGAATTGCTCGGCGTCGACGGTGTGGAACTCAACTTCACGGACGACGCTATCGACGAGATTGCGAGAGTTGCGTTTGAAGAGAACGAAAACAGCGAAAACCTCGGTGCTCGTCGCTTGCACGCGGTGCTCGAAGCACTCCTCAAAGACGTACTCTACGAGGCGGACGACAACGTTACGAAACAAATCAATATAGACAAACAATACGTAGAGACGCACATCAGCGGAAATCTCAAAGAAAGAAACTTGCGTCGCTATATAATCTAAAACAAAGGCAATAATATGATTAATATCCCCAAAGGCACAAAAGATATGTTGCCGCAAGAGGCATACAAGTGGCACTACGTCGAGAACATCGCAAGAGAGACGGCGGCGGAATTCGGCTTTAAGGAAATACGCACGCCTATGTTCGAACATACCGAACTTTTCTTGCGCGGTGTCGGTGAGACTACGGATATCGTTACGAAGGAAATGTACACCTTTGACGACAAGGGCGGAAGAAGTATGACCTTGCGCCCCGAAGGCACTGCGGGCGTTGCTCGTTGCTTTATCGAAAACGGACTGCAACAAGGCGTTATGCCTATGAAGGCGTACTATATCGCAAGCGTATTCCGCTACGAGAAACCGCAAAACGGCAGACTTCGCGAACATCACCAATTCGGTGTGGAGTGCTATGGTAGCGACAGTCCGAGCGCGGATGCGGAGGTTATCGCGCTTGCATCGACGCTTCTCAAAAAGGTAGGACTTACGCAAATCGAGCTCAACATCAACAGCATAGGTTGTCCCGAGTGCCGTGCCAAATACAACAAGGCTCTCAAAGAGTACATAGGCGCAAACTTGCACCTTATGTGCGGACAGTGCCAAGAGAGATTTGAGAAGAATCCCTTGCGTATCCTCGACTGCAAAGAGGAAAAGTGCAAAGCGATCACCGCTAACGCACCAAAAATCCTTGACTATCTCTGCGACGATTGCAAGGCGCACTTTGAAAAGGTGCAAGCAATTCTTACGTCTTTGGGTATTCCGTTCAAGGTCAATCCCGGTATCGTGAGAGGTCTTGATTACTACACGCGCACGGTATTCGAGTTTGTATCAACGGACATCGGCGCGCAAGGCACGGTTTGCGGCGGCGGAAGATACAACAATCTCGTTGAGGAAGTGGGAGGAAAGCCGACTCCCGCCGTTGGCTTCGGTATGGGGCTTGAAAGATTGCTTCTCGTGCTTGAAAATACCGACAACCTCAAAGCAAAGCCCGAGACTATCGACGTTTACGTGGCGTCCCTCGGTGAAGAGGCGCAAAATCAAGCGCGCAAAATCGTCGCACAATTGCGCTCCGAGGGCGTCAAAGCCGAAACGGATATTATGGACAGAGGCATAAAGGCGCAAATGAAATACGCCGACCGCGTTGGTGCAAAATACGTCGTCGTAATAGGTGACGAAGAGCTTCAAAACGGCGTCGTAAATATCAAGAATATGCAAAACGGTGAAACGCAAAGTCATTCCATCGAAAATCTCGCGGGGTATTTTACAAAATGACGGAAAGAGGTGTTGTATCCAAAGTCAAAGGCAACAAAGCCACCGTGCGTTTTGAGAGGCAAAGCGCGTGCGACAAGTGCCATATGTGCGCCGTGACCAAGGACGGCATGAAAGTGGAAATCGTCATCGAGAACACGCTAGGTGCAAACGAGGGTGATTACGTCGAAGTGGAAATGGGTGAGAAATACGTCCTTACCGCCGCTACGATAGTATACGTTATTCCGCTTATCCTTACGGGCATAGGTATAGGAATCGGCACGCTTATAAACGAGATTGCGCAGATTTGCCTCGGCATCGGCGGACTGGTTGTGGGCTTCGTCATAGCGATATTGCTTGACAAGCTCGTTATCCGCAAAAAGAAGGGTTTTGTGCCAACTATGAAAGCAATTTGCGGAGAGCAAAAATCGTCGCAGTGATTAGGTCAACACGCACTCGTGCGTATTGTCAATAATCACACTAGATTTATTGCTCTTACTAACCGCGCAACCGATACACGCTATCAGTTCGTGCAAGGATAAAAACTCTTGCCACAGTTTCGCTATATCGCTTGCTTGGCGTGTGCGCACTTCGTGCTTGTAAGGAAGATTGTATGTGGATGCTCACAACAACTCTTCGTGGAGTTATAAAGTACGGCTCCGCCTGTTTACGAGCAACGTTAGGCGTGCGTTGCACGCTAATGGAATATTCCGCTTGCGTTACGCTGGATTCCCACGCTACGTTCGGAATGACGATTGGGTGGGACACCCACACCCGAATGGAATATTCCACAACTCGCACGAAGTGCGAATATCACTTTTGGCGCAAGCCGAAAATATCACTTGCGCTTCGCGCAAATATCACTGCACGCAGTGCAATACCACTCTCGCAAAGCGAGAATATAATTTAGAAAAATAAGGAGTAAATATATATGTCAGATTACGTTGTATTGAATGAAGACAATTTTGATAATACCGTTGCAAACGGTCTTGTTCTCGTTGATTTTTGGGCAACCTGGTGCGGTCCTTGTAAAATGCTTGCACCGACCATCGACGCCATCGCAACCGAATACAAGGACAGAGTGGTCGTAGGCAAGGTTGACGTCGACGAAAGCGAAGCTATCGCAAGACGCTTCGGTATAATGTCAATCCCGACGCTTTTCTTGTTCAAAGATGGTGAAGTTGTGGAAAAACTCGTCGGTTACAGACTCAAAACGGAACTTGAACAACTGCTCAACAAGTACCTTTAATCTTTAAGATATGGAGAACGAAAGATGATTGATTTGAAAAGTATAAGAGAAGCGGACGCCGAATTGTACGAGTCTATGGTCAAAGAACTTGACCGTCAAAGGCACAATCTCGAACTTATCGCAAGCGAAAATATCGTGTCCGAAGCGGTGCTTGCCGCAGCGGGTACTTTTTATACCAATAAGTATGCCGAGGGTTATCCGTCAAAGAGATATTACGGCGGTTGTCAGTACGTTGACGTTGCTGAAAATCTTGCAATCGAGCGTGCAAAAAAAATGTTTGGCGTAAAGCACGCAAACGTGCAAACTCATTGCGGTTCAAACGCCAATTTTGCCGTATATTACGCACTTATGCAAAGCGGTGACACCATTTTAGGTATGACTCTCGCAGACGGCGGACATCTCACGCACGGCGCAAAAGTGAATATGAGCGGAAAGCTCTTCAATTGCGTCGGATACGGTCTCGATCCCGATACGGAACTTATCGACTACGACAAGGTGAGAGAGCTTGCTCTCGAATACAAACCCAAAGTTATCGTGGCGGGCGCAAGCGCGTATCCGAGAGTGATAGATTACGCTCGTTTTAGAGAGATTGCGGACGAGGTGGGCGCGTATCTCGTCGTGGATATCGCACACGTTGCGGGACTTATCGTGGCGGGAGTGCATCCGAGTCCCGTCGGCTACGCACACGTCATCACTTCGACAACTCACAAGACTCTTCGCGGACCTCGCGGAGGGCTTATCCTTTGCGATGACGACGAACTTGCCAAAAAGATTGACAAAGCCGTTTTCCCCGGCTCGCAAGGCGGACCTCTTATGCACATAATCGCTGCAAAAGCGGTTGCGTTCAAAGAGGCACTTTCTCCCGAGTTTAAGGAATATCAAATCCAAGTGGTCAAAAATGCGCAAGCAATGGCAAATCGTCTTATGGAAAGAGGTTTGAAACTCGTAAGCGGTGGCACTGACAATCACTTGATGCTTGTCAATCTCGTAGGCACGGGTGTTACGGGCAAGCAACTCGAAACGTGGCTTGACGAGGCGCATATCACTGTCAACAAAAACAGCGTTCCCAACGAGCCGTTGAGTCCGTTCGTTACGAGCGGTGTGCGTATCGGCACGCCCGCAGTGACCACGAGAGGTATGAAAGAAGCGCAAATGGTGCAAATTGCCGATATGATTGTCGATATAGTCGAAAAAGGCGAAAGCGCAATCGAGGGCGTAAAAAACGAGGTTATCGCGCTTTGCGACGAGTATCCTATCTACAAGGACGCCGTACTGCTGTAAGAAGAGCGGCAAGCGTCGATATAACTTCATATCCTGCAAACGCAACGGGTTCAAAAACGTCTCGTTGCGTTTTTTTATCGTTGCAAGCATCTTGTTTGGCGTTTTGATTGCCGTCCGTCGAGTTTTGAGAGTTCGACGGCGGGGCGGTATCGTTTTTATTGCCGTTTTGCGAAGTCGGCGCGCTTTGAGAGTTATCGTCGCAAGGCTTTGCGTTCTTTTGAGAGGGTTTGCTCATAAGCGACATAAGCATAGGAAGCATAGACGACATATCGTTTTTGCCCCCGCCGAGCGATTTTAGCAAGGACAACATAGGGTTTTGCCCCGCGTCGAGCATATCGAGGGGAGATTTTGGCTTGCTTTGGGAAAAGTCTATGCGCACTTGTTCGCCAATTCCGTTTTGAGCGTAAAACGCGTTTTGCACGTTCGATTTATCGACGGATTGCGTCGAAGCGGTTTTTGGGGCGTTATGTGCGTTATTTTCGGCATTACCGACTTGTTTGTCGGCGTTTAGCAGTTGCATAAGCGTTGCGATAGTGTTTGCGTCAAAATTCATAGTCCACCTTGTCACAACCATAATATGCCGTCATATACTGAATGTGACGGAGGAGTTATGAATTTTTACGATTTTAACGGAATGCGTGGCGGAAACTGCGATAATAGCGGAGATTTCAAGGATAAGTTTGACAAATACGCCTCAAAAAGCGAAAGCGAACTTATGGACGAACTCTCCAAAGTGGCGCAGAAAATGAGGGCGGAAGGCTCTTTTGACGTGAATATGCTTGAAAACTTGTATAACACCGCGTCACCTATGCTCAACCAAATGCAAAGGGAGCGTATGCGCAGTATAATCGACGCTCTGAAAGGTTGAATATGGACAAAATCGACGCGAAAATAATAACCGCATTGCGCCAAAACGCTAAAATCGATAAGGGCTTGGTGGGTGTGTTGCAAAATAAGGAAGAAAAGATAGACGCGCTCGTGCGCGTGCGCAATCCCTTGCAATTAGGGCTATTGGAGCGCAATTTCGACGTAATAAAGAGTTATCCGTTTATACGCTCGGTTGGGATAAAGTGCGGACTTAACGAGGCAATACGCCTTGAAAGAATGCAAGAGGTTGAATACGTGTCGGCACAAAGCACGGTGTTCGCACTTTCCGACTTTGACGAGAAAAACGACGAAAAAGCGTATTCTAACGCTATGTTTTCACCGCCGGTTGCAAAATTCTCAAAGGAACTCACGGGTGAGGGCGTTACGCTTTGCGTTATGGATACGGGGATAAATCCGCATTGCGACTTGTCCGTGCCGAGAAATCGTATCGTGCATTTTGAAGATATGGTGGGCGGTGAGGATAAGCCGTACGACGACAACGGCCACGGGACTTTCGTCGCGGGCGTTGCGTGCGGTGACGGACTCACATCCGCAAGAGAGGTGGTGGGCGTTGCGCCAAAGGCAAACGTTCTCGGTATAAAGGTCATAGGGGACAAGGGTGAGAGCGGTACGTTCAAGATTTTGGACGGTATGCAGTGGCTGTTTGACAATTTTAGGCAGTACGGCGTAAAGGTGGTGTGTATGAGCTTCGGCGCAGAACCGCTGTCTTATGCCGATCCTCTCAAAATTGGCGTCGAAATGCTTTCGCGAAGCGGACTTATCGTGGTTGCGGCGGCAGGAAATAGCGGTGAAAACTCTCTCAAATCACCCGCTATAAGCAACGAGATAATTGCCGTCGGCGCAGTGGATAAGAAGGATAGAATTGCGGAATTTTCCTCTCGCGGAGTGTATCAAGGCGCAAAACGTCCCGACGTGTATGCGGACGGAATAAAAGTCAAGGGAATTAAGGCGGGCGGAAGTTATACCTATATGAGCGGAACGTCCGTTGCCGCTCCGTACGTTGCGGGGGCGTGTTGTCTTCTTTGCGAAAAATATAAAAACATAACGCCGTATCAAGCCAAGCAAGCGGTGTTATATCACTCGTCAATCGTAGATGGGACGCGCATATTCAGAATTTGACGTAAACGTCTTGCAAAGATGTGTTTTAGTTAAGGCTGTATATTAATTTGTGATTTCTCGCAAAATTTTTTCGAGAACGGACAAAAAATACGCCACCTCGCTTTGGTTGTTGTCGCAACCGAAGCTTACGCGCACTGCACCTCTATACGTCGTGCCAAGATACTTATGCACGAGGGGCGCGCAGTGAAGTCCGCCTCTCACGCATATATCGTAGTCGTTGAGTTTGTCGGCAATAAGCGTGCTGTCGATATCTCCGAAATTGAACGCCACAATGCCCGTATCGATATCGTGCGTGTATATAGTCGCACCGAGCGTATTTAGTCCGTCTATAAGATTTTTCGATAATCTAACGATGTTTTTCCTAGTTTTTTCGATATTGTCAAACGACCATTTCGCGCCTTGATACAGAGCGGATATTCCGCCCGAAAACTGTGTGCCCGTCTCGTAGGAGTCGGGCATTTGCACGGTCGGTAACACTTCGATAGACTGCGTGCCCGTACCGCCGTATGTAAGCGGTGTGAGCGGTATATCCTTGCGCACGATTAAAAAGCCCGTGCCCTGCACGCCGTGAAGCCCTTTATGACCGGGGCAAGCAAGCGCGCATACGTCATCCTCTTGCATATCGATTGGGATATACGGCACCGATTGCGCTCCGTCGACGATTAGTTTTATACCATGTTCTTTTGCGATTTTTCCTATGGATTTTATATCGCAAACCGCGCCCGTTACGTTGCACGCCCCGCCAAATACGAAATAATCGAAATTGTGTGCACAAGCCTCGATATCAGATATTCTAATGCGTCTGTTTTCGTCTTGCGCTAAAACTTTGAGAGTTATAACGCCGTCGTTTTTCAGTTTGAAAAGAGGGCGAAGTACGGAATTATGCTCGTTTTGAGACGTGAGAACGCGTGCGCCTTTTTTTATTCCGCCGAGAAGCGCAATGTTCAACGCTTCCGTACAATTTTTGGTGAATATAAGACTATAATTTTGGCTCGCGCCGAGCTTTGAGAGCAGATACTGACGGCATTTTTCTATTTGAAGAGTTTTGCTTACGGACTCGCTGTGTCCGCCTCGTCCCGCGTTTGCGGAGTGCGCAATATCGAAAATAAGCGCGTTGTACACGCTTTTGGGCTTAAATCTCGAAGTTGCGGCGTTGTCAAAAAATATCATACTCTTATTCTCACTATGCAACTTATGCGTTTTCTCACCAAAAATGTGTGCGCGCAATATATTAAAACGAGGGCGGTTACATATAATTTGGAGGGGTATATGAGAGAATTTTTCGTTGCATTCCGTTCTCGCGCCGAAGCAGTGCGCTTTTACGAGGATCTTATTTCTTATCATATCACTTGCAAGCTCATCAACACGCCGTCGTCGGCAAAGGTGGGGTGCGGTTTGTCCGTCAAACTGTTTGCAAAGGATATGCAAGAGGCAAAGATAGTGCTTCAAAGAGGCAGATACAATTCCGCCATAGGTTTTTATTACTTCGCGCCCAACGGCAACGCGATAAGATTGTGAAAACGTGGCAACAATATAAGATAACGTAGCGTTTTTATTGCGTGGGCGGTCAAACCGCTCGCGCACGCTCGATATATGCGTATGCGCACTCTTTGTGCGTGTGCGCAGGCAATTTGGCGCGTATGCGCGCAAACTCTTGCAAAAGGCATTATTTTGTGCGATAATTGCGCTATGAACCAAAGAAACCTCAAAATCTACGATTTGCTCGACGAAATGCACGAGGACGCCAAGTGTGAACTCGATTATTCCACGCCGTTTGAACTTTTGGTGGCGGTGGTGCTTTCCGCTCAATGCACGGACAAGAGGGTAAATCAAGTGACCAAAGAGCTTTTCAAGGTCGCAAATACGCCCGAGCAGTTCGCGAATATGAATTTGAACGAGCTGGAAGAGCGCATCTATTCTTGCGGTTTCTATAGAAACAAAGCGATAGCGATAAAAGAGTTGAGCAGGCAAATAGTGGAAGAAGGCGGTATGCCCGACACTTTCGACGGGCTTACCAAACTCCGCGGAGTGGGCAGAAAGACTGCAAACGTGATATGCTCAGAGGCGTACAAAATCCCCGCAATCGCGGTGGATACGCACGTTTTCCGAGTGGCAAACCGCATTGGTCTGGTAAGCGCCGATACGCCCGAAAAAACGGAGCAAGCACTCAAAGAGGCTTTTGATAAAGACAAGTGGTCGCAATTGCATCACTTGCTCATATTCCACGGCAGATACGTGTGCAAATCACAGCACCCGCAGTGCGACAAGTGCAATTTGAGAGAGTATTGCGCCTACTACGCAAAAGTGTCTAAATCAACGCAAAAAGTATGATAAAATTTGAGATAATCACCAAAAAACGCCTTGCGCCCAACGTCAACGAGTACGTCGTTTACGCTCCGCTCGTGGCAAAGCACTGCCTTGCGGGGCAGTTTATAATCTTGCGCACGGACGAGGACGGAGAGAGAGTTCCGTTTACGATATGCGACTATTCTCGCGAAGACGGGACGGTATCTATTCTCGTGCAAGAGGTGGGCTATACCACTATGAAACTTGCCCTTATGCAAGAGGGAGAGTGCCTTGCTGATTTCGTAGGACCGCTCGGCAACGCCACGGATTTGAGCGCGTATAGCAATATTTGCCTTATAGGCGGTGGCATAGGCAGTGCGGTGATTTATCCGCAAGCAAAACAATTGCACAGCCAAGGCAAGCGCGCCACGGTCATTCTCGGCGCAAGAAATAAAGATTTGTTCACATATGCGGAGCAATTCGACAAATATTCCGATTTGCATCTCGTCACTGACGACGGTTCTTGCGGTGAAAAGGGCTTCGTAACGGATATGCTCAAAAAGCTCGCGGAAGACGGAAACTCGTTCGATTGCGTGTTTGCGGTAGGTCCTCTTATGATGATGAAAGCGGTTTGCGCGCTTACAAAGGAACTCGGCATTCATACGATAGTAAGCATGAACTCGCTTATGGTGGACGGCACGGGCATGTGCGGTTGTTGCCGTTTGACTGTGGGCGGACAGACCAAGTACGCTTGCATAGACGGACCGGAATTTGACGGACATCTAGTCGATTTCGACGAAGCGATTTTGCGCTCAAAAACTTATAGAGAGCAAGAAAACGAGCATCTTTGCAATTTGAGGAGGCAATATGGTAAAGACTGAAAGACACCCGATGCCCACTCAACGCGCGGACGTGCGAGTTGCAAACTTTGACGAAGTCGCGCTCGGATACGACGCAAAACTTGCCACGGAAGAGGCGCAAAGATGCCTCGATTGCAAGAACGCGCCGTGTATGCAAGGTTGTCCCGTGGGGGTGCAAATTCCGCGCTTTATCCGCCACGTAAAGGACGGAGATATTAAGGGTGCAATAGACGTCATAAAGATAGACAACAACTTGCCCGCGGTGTGCGGTAGAGTTTGTCCGCAAGAAAATCAGTGCGAAAAATATTGCGTGCGCAAGGAAAAACTCGGCGGTTCGGTTGCAATCGGCAATCTCGAAAGATACTGTGCCGATTTTGCGCTCGACAACGATTATCGTGCGGAAAGCGTAAGCCAATGTATAAACAAAAAAGTGGCGGTGGTAGGCTCTGGCCCCGCGTCGCTGTCGTGCGCGGCAGATTTGGCGCGTGCTGGCGTAAAAGTGACTATATTCGAGGCTTTGCACGAGGCGGGCGGTGTGCTCGTTTACGGTATTCCCGAATTTCGCTTGCCAAAGTCGCTCGTTAAGAAAGAGATTGAAAACGTGCGCTCGCTCGGCGTGGATATCGAGACGGACGTCGTGGTCGGAAAAACCGTGTTTCTCGACGAATTGCTTATCGAATACGACGCGGTGTTTATAGGCTCGGGCGCGGGTGTGCCGATGTTCTTGCTCGTGCAAGGCGAGAACCTCAACGGCGTGTATTCCGCCAACGAGTACCTCACCAGAGTCAATCTTATGAAAGCGTATAAGGAGTCAAGCGCAACGCCTATAAGACGCGGAAAAAACGTCGTCGTGGTGGGCGCGGGCAACGTCGCAATGGACGCGGCAAGGACTGCGAGAAGACTCGGCGCAAACGTGAGATTGGTGTACCGCAGAAGCAGAGCGGAAATGCCCGCTAGAAAAGAAGAAATCGAGCACGCCGAAGAAGAGGGCGTGACGTTTGATTTGCTTGCTAATCCCGTGCGCATTATCGGAGACGAAAACGGCAACGTCAAGGCTATCGAGTGCGTGAGAATGGAACTCGGAGAGCCGGACGCAAGCGGAAGAAGACGTCCCGTAGCGATGGAAGGAAGCGAGTTTGTCACCGATTGTGACGAGGTTATCGTCGCGCTCGGCACCACGCCCAATCCTATCCTCAAAAACAGTTTTCCGTCTCTTCAAACCTCTCCCAAAGGCACGATTATAGCGGACGAAAACGGCAAAACCAATATCGATGGACTTTATGCGGGCGGTGACGCCATAACCGGTGCGGCAACGGTGATTCTCGCAATGGGCGCGGGCAAAAAATCCGCAAAAGCGATACTCGAAGAATTGAAAAATACCAAATAGAAATAAATCAAAAATACATCGGAAGGTGAGAATATGTTTCTCGATTACGTAAAAATATTTATCAAAGCAGGCAACGGTGGCAACGGCAAAGTGTCTTTCCACCGTGAAAAATTCGTGCCCAACGGCGGTCCGGACGGCGGTGACGGCGGCAACGGCGGTGATATCGTGTTCGTCGCAGACAAGGATATGAACACCCTCGTGGATTTCAAATATCAGAAGTTCTATCGCGCCCAAAACGGCGGTGACGGTGAAGCAAAGAATTGCACGGGCAAATCAGCGCCAAATCTCGTCATTAAAGTGCCAGTCGGCACGGTTATACGCGATACGCAAAGCGGAAGCGTCATTGCCGATCTCTTTGACGACGGTGAAACTTTCGTCGCTCTCAAAGGCGGTAGAGGAGGCAAGGGCAACAACCGTTTTGCACACGCAAGACGCCAAGCGCCGTCTTTCTCGCAACTCGGTGAAACCACGGAAGAGCACCAAGTCACGCTTGAACTCAAAACCATAGCGGACGTCGGTCTCGTTGGCTTCCCGAACGTAGGCAAGTCCACACTTTTAAGCGTTCTAACGTCGGCAAAACCGAAGATTGCAAATTATCACTTTACGACAATTAACCCAAATCTCGGCGTAGTGCAAATGTACGACGACAGCTTTGTTATTGCGGATATCCCCGGTCTTATCGAGGGGGCAAGCGAGGGCGCGGGACTCGGACATTACTTCTTGCGCCACATCGAGCGCGTGCGCCTCATCGTGCATATCGTGGATATCAGCGGAAGCGAGGGTAGAGATCCCATCGACGATTATAAGAAAATCAATCAAGAACTTGCAACTTACAGTGAAAAACTTGCCCAAATCCCGCAAATCGTCGTGGCAGGCAAGGCGGATTTGCTCACCGATAGAAGCGAAATAGAAAAGTTTGAAAAAGCAATCGGCAAAAAGGTGTACGTCGTATCTTCCGTCACGCACGAAGGTCTCGACGAGCTTCTTGCCGTTATGAAACAAAAGGTTGACGAGCTTCCACCGCCTCAACGCATTGCTCGTGACGAGAATTTTGAGCTCGAACCCAAGTCTGACCAAAAATTCACCATCTCACGTCTTGACGACGGCTCGTTCTTCGTTGACGGCGGACTCGTTGACTTCCTCATTCAGAACGTCACCATCTCCTCCCAAGACTCCTTTGCCTTCTTCCAAAAAGTCCTCAAAGACCGTGGCGTAATTGCGGAATTGAAGAAACGCGGAATGAAAGAGGGGGATATTGTGTGTATCGGCGACCTCGAATTTGAATGGGTAGATTAAAGACTATCAAACAGCGCCTAACTTTGTCAGCACCCCAAGCCCGCCAATTCACGTACGCATTAGTACGTTAGGATTGTCGTTCTTGGGGTGCTTTCGCGTTATGCATTTGTTTGATAGCCTTTAATATATATGTCCATTGAGCGAATAACTGCGTCAGAGTGATACTTATAAACGGAATGTGTTTATTCGGAGCTTCGAACCGCAAGGCGCCGACCGCATCGAGCGCCAAGCTTGACGAAGAGTACAAGTGAGCCAACGAGTGTTGTTCTTTTCGTTGGCGAACGAGTGGCATAATAAGGGGACGATACATTTCTATGTGAGTGCCGATTGTCTCCCCCGCGAGCAATGGTTACTCCTGTAGGGAAATGTCCCTAACCGAGTGGTGGGAGAAATGCCTGCGTGTCCGGAAAGAGGGGGTATTGTTTTGGGAGGAGTTACGACGGTACTCTATTAATTTGGTATGAGTATTTGTTTTTACTCTCTTCTATATTCGTCTTGGGCTTCGCGTTCGAGCAGTTCAAAGACTTTGGGGGAAGAAATCGTGCCATTGCCGAGCGGGGTGAGGCAGAGGAGCGCAAGAAGTAGCGATATCGAGCCAAAGACGATATAGTAGATTTTGAGTGGAGTTATAAAAGCTACGAGAGTAAGTATCGTTCCCGAAAAGGCGTAGTTCTTGAAGTTTTGGCGCGCAAGTACTTTTTGAAAAAACGCGGTTATAGAAAATTTCGTCTTCGTCTCTTTCAAATCGGGTAGGGCGTCATGCTTTTTGAGGAATTTGTAGACCGCCTTTATTTTGACTGGACGGACTTTGATTTTCTCTATATCGGCAATTTGATACGCTTTGCGTTCTATACCTTTGCATATCGAAAACACTTCGTTTCTGTCAAGATTTTTTGCGTTGTTGCACACTCCGCATATATCCGATACACCTAACAGTGAAAACTTGTAATTTGCGATTATAACGGCGTTTTCAAGCAAAATATAATTGCAACCGTTCTCGATTTTATCGTTTTTTATAGCACTTTTGAGCAAATTGATTATATATTCGTTGCCTTTTATGCAAAATTCAAGTTCCAGTCTGTCGCAAGAATACGGCTTGTTTTTCTTCTTCGATACGTAGCGTATAGTGAAGATTGCGATAGCGGTAAAGCATATCGAAAACGTGAGCGCGCCGACGAAATTCGAGAATAGGAAAAACGACCACACGAGCGTGATTAACAAAATAAGTACGGTTGCGCTGATATAGTCGATTGTGCGAGCCATAGAGTGATTGTTGACAATAATTGCAAATGCGATACTATGAAGGCACGTAGAAAAGATAGCGAAACGCGTATTTTTCGCACGACAAAAACGGATAAATCGTTGATAATAAAAAGAGAATATTGTATAATCAAGATATGAGCAAAACGTTGATTTTCGGCGGTGCGTTCGACCCGCCACATATAGAGCACGTCGCAATGTGCAAAAGTGCGATGCAAAAACTCGATATAGAGCGTCTTATCGTCGTGCCTACGTTTTATCCGCCTCACAAAAGTGTGGGATTTTTGACGTTCGAGCAAAGATGCGACCTTATAAAAGTCGCTTTTGACGGGCTCAATTTTGCAATTGACGATATCGAAAAAGTGCGCGGAAAAGACAATTACAGCGCAATCAATCTTCCGCTTCTCAAAGAAAAGTACGGAGATATCGCATATCTCATAGGTGGGGACAGTCTCGAATATTTCGATACGTGGTATCATCCCGAAAAGATTTTGCAAACTTGTCCGATTGCCGTATGCCCGAGGGAAGGCTTCGACGATGCAAAAAACATTGTAAATACGCTTGAAAAAAGGTACGGCGGAGACTTTATTATGCTTGATTACGTCGGCAAAAACGTGTCTTCTTCACATATCAAAGCACAGCTTCTTCTCGGAGAAAAACCCGATTGCATAGACGATAAGGTATATGCCGAGATAGAGAGATTGGGACTTTTCGGTGAGTATAGAGATATGGTGAGCATGCTCAAATCTTACCAAACGGACGAACTTTTTGCGCATAGCAAAGCGGTGGTGTTGACGGCGGTGGATCTCAATTCTCGTCACAATCTCAAACAAGATTTCACCAAAGTGTTTTTGGCGTGTCTTCTTCACGACAACGCAAAACAACGCCCGTCGCTTGACGGATTAAACGTGCCCATTGACGCGGTCGGAACGCCCGTTTTGCATCAATTCTTGGGCGCGGAAAAAGCTCGTAGAGATTTTGGTATTACGGATACCGATATCCTCGACGCAATCAGATATCACACCACGGCAAAAGCGGATATGACCACGCTTCAAAAACTCGTTTACACCGCGGACAGCGTGTCGTACGACAGAGATTATGCGCCTATTCCGTCTATAAGGAAGATTGTTTTCGACAACTTTGACGAGGGATTTAGGGCGGTGCTTAAATACACTTACGACAAGGTGAGCGCAAAAGGCAACGGTATGCATCCCTTGACCGCCGAGGCGAAACTTTGCTATCTTGACAAATAAGCCTTCTCGGTGCATAATTTGTATTGAACAAGGATTTTGGATAAACGCGCTTTCGCAATGCAAATCACGGTATTGCACGAAAGGAGCGCATTTTGATGGAGTTTTTGCAAAAACTAACGAAAAAACTACTCGCAATTTACATATCGCGGATAGGAGGAATATATGGAACCTATTGAAATGAAAGACGTTATTTGTCGCGAACTTGACGAACACAAAGCGTCGGATATCACAATTTTGGACGTTGCGCACCTCACAGTGATTGCGGACTACTTTATCATCTGCACGGCAAAGAGCAACAAGCAAGTCAAAGCGCTTGCGGAATTCGTTGACGAAAAGATGAACGAGTACGGCATCAGCCCCATTCACACGGACGGCTTAAACGAAGGCAAGTGGGCGGTGCTCGACTACGGCGGAGTTATCGTGCACGTATTCAACGATGAGACAAGAATGTTTTATTGCCTCGAAAAACTTTGGGCGGACGGTGAAAATATGCACAAATACGTTCCGGAAAAGAACTGACGGAGCGTATAATCACTGTTTTATCAAAGCGTAGATTTTTCAAAACGCAATTGAAAAATAGCGTTAGATAACCGAAAATACGGATATAGCGGATATTATCCACAGTATCGAAATGCAAAATTAAAGTCACAGTCTTGCTGTGACTTTTTTATATAGCGCGTCTTTGTCTCTCTCGCTCATATTCGGCTTTATTTTGGTGTAAACATCGACGTCGAAGGTTACGATTGTTTCTTTGCTGTATATTTCGGAAATTGCGGTTTGAATATCCGCCTTGCACTTGTCGCGTTCGCTTTTGAGGTAGATAGGAACTGTAAGGACTGCCACGATATACGTGTTTTGTATCTCGAAACATCTTGCGCCGACCACGTTTTTGTTTTGAAGCACCGTGGCAACAATTGCGTCGGGCGTTGCGTTTTGGCGTGTCGCCACTTGTATGGATTGTTGCGTTTTTGTCAAATTGACGTCTATATATTCATATTCCATAAGCAAATTATGCCTTTTTTGCTCGTAAATAATACCGTTTCGTTTCCAAAAATTGAAGCGATTTTGCACAAAACGATGCTCGATATCGCACAATTTTAAGTTATGGTATATATAATTGCGTGTTTTTGCCACACCTTTTGCAAGTTTTTGCATATCGGCACTTGACAATGTGCTGTCACGGGCGTACTATAAAAATGCTTCAGGGCGAGGTGCAAATCCTCACCGGCGGTATAGTCCGCGAACACGCATAGCGTGCCGACAAGGTGCAATTCCTTGACCGACGGTATAGTCCGGACGGAAGAAGCGACGATTGCATTTTTTTGCAATACGTTTGCGCCCTCGAAGGCGCATTTTTTATTTTTACGATATTTTGAAAAAGTGCGCCAAAGGAGAAAAATGGGCAAAAATAGAGAAGTATCGGAGAACAATACCAATTCTCAAAATACCAAGATTGACGTGAAAGCCACTCTACAACAGTTCAAAAACGCAAAATTTACCACGGCGTATATCGCAAAAGTCGCAATTTTGACGGCGCTTTCCTTTATTTTGTACGCTTTTGCAAAATTCCCGTTGCCGTTTATGTTCCCGGGATTTTTGGAAATCCAAATAAGCGAGCTTCCCGCGCTTCTTGCGGGCTTTTCGATGGGGCCCGTGAGCGCGTGTATCGTTATAATTTTGAAATGCCTTTTCAAACTTGCTATGACGCATACCGGATTCGTAGGAGAACTCACGGATATATTGCTCGGCATATCTTTCGTGCTTCCCGCATCGATAATCTATAAACTTCATAAGGACAAAAAACACGCCTTGATAGGTCTTGCGGTTGGAAGCGCGACACTCACGGTGCTTTCTCTTTTGGTGAATAGATTTATATCTATACCGTTTTACGCAAATCTCTACGGCTTCGACGCAGTGGTGGGAATGGTGTCCTCTTTGTACAAAAATGTCACCAAAGACAACTTTTATACCTATTATTTGCTTATCGGTGTGTTGCCTTTTAACATATTAAGATGTATAATTGTAAGCGGTCTTACGTTTGTGTTGTACAAACGGTTGAGCAAAATTTTGCACTGGGACGGCACGAGTATGAAGAAAAAGAGCGTTTTCGGCACTCATAAAATCAAGAGCATTGACGAGACTTACGCCTTGGCAAGCGAGATTGCAAACGAGCTTGAAGGCGGAGAAGTTGTCTTGCTTGAAGGCGATTTGGGCGCGGGGAAAACCACTTTTACAAAAGGCCTTGCAAAGGCTTTGGGCGTTCAAGAGGAAGTTACGAGCCCCACATTCACCATACTCAACGTCTATGAGGACGGAAGGCTCAAACTCAATCACCTCGATATGTATAGAGTTGAAAGCGCGGACGAGCTTGCGGAACTCGGCATTGAGGACTGTTTTGACGACGACAGCGTAACTGTCATCGAATGGAACAAATTCGAGCATTTTGACGGCAAAGTAATAAAGATTTCTATCACGTCTGACGGAGAAAGTGCGCGCACTTTCAACGTTGAAAGACAACAATAAGGACGATATGAGCAATATTTTGGCAATCGACACCACGACTACTGCGTTGAACGTCGTTTTGATAAAAGACGACGAAGTTTTCAGTGTATCCAAAGAACTCGGCAAAAGCGGACATTCCGCCAATCTAATGCCGTGTATCGACGATTTGCTTTCCGCAAACGGCGTGGATATATCCGATCTCGACACCGTGTGTGCGGTGGTTGGTCCCGGCTCGTTTACGGGTATAAGAATAGGCGTTTCGGCAATGACGGCAATTGCTTTTGCAAATAACGCCAAGAGAATTGCGGTCACTTCGTTTGAACTTATCGCATACAATAGGTCGAGAGTTTTGGCAGCGGTGGACGCGGGACACGGCAACTTGTATCTTGCCGATTGCGAAGACGGCAAAGTCGTGGACGCGCGTTTCGTTGAGGCAAACGACGCCAAAAATGTGCAAAATACCGTGTTTGAACCGTGCGTTTCCACGTGCGAAGCACTTGCAAACGTTGTCAAAAACAAGGCAAAATCGGGTGAATACGTCAGCGTAATCGAGCCGTATTATATGAGAAAATCGCAAGCGGAGAGAGAAAAAGATGAAATTTGAACCGCTACGATACGAACATCTTCGTCAAATGGCGCAAATCGAGCAAGAGGCGTTTGACCAGCCTTGGAGTGAGCGTATGTTTATACCCGAGGTCGAGGACGAAAACGCATATTATCTCGTGGGCGTGCGCGATGACGAAGTGATTTGCTACGGCGGGTTTCACAAGGTGCTCGACGAAGCGCATATCACCAATATAGCGGTGCGTGCGGACTCGCGCGGACGAGGTATAGGCACGCTTTTGATGAGCGAACTTATATCGAGAGCAAGGTTACTCGGCGTGAAATATATGACGCTCGAAGTGCGCGATAACAACGAAAACGCAATCAAATTGTACAAAAGTTTCGGTTTTACCGTTGAAGGAATACGCAAGAGGTATTACAACAACGTGCGTGACGCCTTGATAATGTGGACAACGCTGTAAAAGGAGATTTTTGACACGAAATAACGCAACGATTTGCAACGAAAGTGGCGTAAAATATGCTCTAATCAACTCGCATCGCGTGTGTTTCGAGCAGTTCGGAAAAGGAAAAGATATAGTATTTTTGCATGGCTGGGGCGCATCGTGCTCGGCCTTTTTATTTGTCGCAAAACACCTTTGCTTCAATTATCGAGTCACCGTTTTGGACTTTGCGGGGTTTGGCGACAGTCAGACTCCGAGTGAGCCGTACACCGTGCCCAAATATGCCGACGACGTCTTGAAATTGCTTGATATTTGCGGTATAGGGCGTGCAACGCTCGTGGGACACTCATTTGGCGGGCGCGTCGCAACGGAAATTGCCGTGCATAGTCCGAGCGTTGCGGAAAGATTGGTGCTTATAGACTCGGCGGGTATAAAACCTCGTCGCAAACCGTCGTATTATATCAAAGTCGCGCTTCACAAAATTCTCAAAAAATTCGCGGGAAAAGGTTTGAGAGGATCAAGCGACTACGCGGTGCTTTCCGACGAGATGAAAAAGACGTTTATCAATGTCGTTAGGTACGATCAACGCAAGGATATATGTCGTATATCGCAACCGACGGCGGTGTTTTGGGGCAAGAAGGATAAGGAAACGCCTCTTTATATGTATAGATACTATTTGAAGCACGTGAAGCGAGCGGATGGATTTTTGCTGGACGGCGGGCATTTTTCGTACGTTGACGACTTTGCAAAATTTATGGCGATTTTGCTTGCATACCTCAAAGAAACGGATTAAATCCTTTCACCCAAAAAAATCCGATGTTTCATGAAACATTTTTACGAGAGAAAAAAGCTCTAAACAGTGGAAATACGC
Source organism: Eshraghiella crossota (assembly GCA_963590075.1). GTDB lineage: Bacteria > Bacillota > Clostridia > Christensenellales > CAG-917 > CAG-475. Next base: position 127,753 of record CAVANK010000001.1, on the reverse strand, counting down.
AAAAGAATCAACGTAAATTGCGAGGTGGATATGACTCTTGTGCGCGGTGACTGGTTTTATATCGTACTTATGGTGCTCGACGGCTTTTTTATGACGAGGCCGTATTTGTACGCAATCCAAAACGACAATTATCGAATAAGCGAGATTTTCAAGAACAAGCGGTTGAAACGCGTTTATCTTATGGACGCAATCGCAATCGCCGTGTTTTTTGCGCTTTGGCTTTTGTTTTATTTGCTCAACGCAAAGGCGTTTTGGGGATTTTTGGTTGCGCTGTTTTTCTTTATAACGGAATTTGCACTGTATTTTATGGAAGATTTGCCCGACCGCAAGAAACCGTTGAGATATACCAAACGCGCCGTAAGGTGTTTGATATTCGTTACGGCGTTTGCGTCTACGCTCGGTTCTATATCCCTTGCAATCGCAACGCATAACCTTGCGGATGAATATTTGCGATATCTCGTATTCTTTGCGTACGTGCTCGTTTTTCCGCTGATATTTATAGTCGCGACGGGGATTATCAACGTTTTTGAGAGATTGAATAATCGTCGATACGAGCAAAAAACCGCCAAACGCCTTGAAAAGCGTCCCGATTTAATCAAAATCGCAATTACGGGAAGCTATGGAAAAACGTCCGTAAAAAACTTCCTCAAAGATATATTGGCGCAAAAATACAACGTTTTGGCAACGCCGGAGAGTTACAACACGCCTATGGGCATCGCAAAAACCGTAAACACGCTCGACGCAACGCACGAGGTGTTTATTGTGGAATTCGGCGCAAGGCGAGTCGGCGATATAAAACGCCTTATGAAAATCGTGAAGCCCGAATATAGTGTATTGACGGGTATAAACGTTCAACATCTCGAAACGTTCAAGTCGCTTGACAATATCAAGCGTGAAAAGTGTCGCGTTCTCGAAGTCGTCGACGGGGCGTGCGTTATAAATCAAGACGTGAGGGACATTGCGGAAAGTTACGTGACGAGACTCAAAAGAATACCCGAAACCATATACGCGGGGCTTGACAATAGTGCGGATATATACGCCGCCAATCTGAACGTGTCCAAGGACGGAAGCGAATTTGACATCGTGATAGGGGACGACGTTTACCGCGCCCGCACGAAAGTGCTCGGTATCCACAACGTGCAAAATATTATGCTTGCCGTCGGTATGGCAATAAAACTCGGTGTGAAAATGCCGTATATTTTGAACGCTATTGACAACCTTCAGCCCATTGCGCACCGACAACAACTTGTCGAGGGTAACGGCGTAACCATCATTGACGATAGCTTCAATTCAAATCCCGACGGTGCAAAATGCGCTTTGCAAACTCTTGCGCTTTTTGACAAACGCAAGGTCGTCGTAACCCCGGGGTTTGTCGAACTCGGCGAAAGGGAAGGGGAAGAAAACTACGTTCTCGGCAAACGTATGTCCGAGGTTGCGGACGTTGTTTTACTTATAGGCGAAAAGCGCACCCAAAGCATAAAGCGAGGACTGAAAGATTGCGATTTTCACGGTGAAATATTTGTTTACGACAGCATCAAGACTTGTCAAGACGACTTTGTAAACGTCCTAAAACTTGACGACGTGATGCTTATACTCAACGACCTTCCCGACGTGTACGACGACAAAATGTAAGAAAAGTATTCTATAAAAACGCGATTTTGAGGTGAAAGTGTTCTAAATATGTCAAAATAATAGAATAATAGTGCACAATAAATCACAATATTGCAAAAATATACATATGTGCAAAAACGCAAATCTGCGCAAAATTCACCTATTAAATTTGCCGTTCATATACTGACACAAAATATCGCGAGGTGTGTATGAAAAAGAAAGTTGCGCTAATATTCGGCGGTCGTTCGCTTGAAAGAGAAATATCCATTATCACTGCGATGCAAGTGCTTTCAAACGTCGATAAATCTCAATTCGTCGTTGAACCCGTGTATATGTTCGAGGGTGATTTTTATGTCGGCGGAATAGACAAAATAGCGAGTTTTGTCAACTTCAATTCGTCGCTTCATAAGAAAGCGTTTTTGATAAAAGGTGAGTTTTATACATTGAAGAGAAATAAACTTTGCAAGTTTTTCAAGCCCGACGTTGCGCTACTTTGTTGTCACGGCGGTGAGGGGGAAAACGGGATTTTGCAATCCGTGATGGAATACAACGACATTCCGTATACGTCATCGGATACTCTTTCGTCTGCCGTATGTATGGACAAGGGTGTGTCAAAACGCATTTTTGAAAATTTGTTGCTCAACGTTTTGCCGTACGAAATCGTGTCGAAAAGCGAATTTGAAGAGGACGAAGACATCGCTATTGAGCGTATCGAGAGCATTTTGACCTATCCGCTCATTGTAAAACCCGCTTCGCAAGGCAGTAGTATAGGTATCGGAGTGGCAAAAGATAGGGAAGAGTTGCGTTTTGCAATGCAAGTTGCGACTAAATTTGACGATAGAATAGTCGTTGAACATAAATTGTCCGATTTTAAGGAAGTCAATTGCGCTTGTCTCGTAAAAGACGGAAAATTGGTCGTGTCGCAAACAGAACAACCTTGTTCTCCGAGCGATTTTCTCACTTTTGACGACAAATACGGCACGGGCGGGAAAATGAGTGGACTTTCGCGTGTTATGCCCGCGCAAATCGGCTCTCTCGACCTCGTCGTAAAGGCTACTACGGAGCGTGTGTATAGGGAAATGGGACTGTTCGGTGCGGTTAGAATAGACTATCTCGTCGACGAGACCAAAAATAAGGTGTATATCAACGAAATCAACACAATTCCGGGTTCTATGGCGTTCTATTTGTTTGAGGGCGTGGGAATTGCGTTCTCCGATATGATAACAATTCTTTGCAACGAGGCATTATCGAGGCACTTGCACGGCAAAAAACGCATGGTATATAAAACAGATGTTCTTTCTGGGTTCGTCGGCGGAGCGAAAATGCGCAAATAATTAGCTTTTTTAAGTGAAAAACTGCATTTTTATAATATCGAACGGTTTGCAACGAGTGCGTAGATATTCCTTGTGATATTCTTTTAACTTGCGATATCGCTTAACGCCGTATCTTGTGTCATGCGATATCTTTGCTTGTCAAAATCATACGTTTGTGTTATTATTTATTAAATAATAATTTGAGGTACGCAATGGACAAGATAAAGATGACCACTCCGCTCGTCGAGATTGACGGCGACGAGATGACGAGAGTGCTTTGGCAATGGGTAAAAGACATTCTCATACTTCCGTACGTTGATTTGAAGACGGAATATTACGATTTATCCATTCAAAATCGCGACGCAACCGACGATAAAGTAACCGTCGAGGCGGCAAACGCGTGCTTGAAGTACGGTGTGGGCGTAAAGTGCGCCACGATCACGCCAAACGCGCAAAGAGTGGAAGAGTTCGGCTTAAAGCGTATGTATCCCAGTCCCAACGCTACGCTTCGCGCAATTATGGACGGTACGGTATTTCGCGCGCCCATACTCGTTAAGGGCGTAACTCCTCTCGTTCCTACGTGGACGAAACCTATCGTCATCGCGCGACATGCATACGGGGACGTATACAAAGCGGTGGAGATTAGAGCGTACGGCGGGAAAGCTACGCTTTGTTGCGGAGACGAGCAAAAAACGGTTTTCGATTTCGGCGGTGAAGACGGTATTTTGCAAGCGCAACACAACACCGATAAGAGCATAAAGAGTTTTGCGAGAAGTTGTTTTTCATACGCGCTTTCTCAAAAACAAGACCTTTGGTTCAGCACCAAGGACACGATATCCAAAGTGTACGACCATCGTTTTAAGGACATTTTCCAAGAGATTTTCGACGCGGAATATAAGGACAAATTCAACGAGGCGGGCATAGAGTATTTTTACACGCTCATAGACGATGCGGTCGCGCGCGTTATGCGCTCGCACGGCGGATTTATTTGGGCACTCAAAAACTATGACGGTGACGTTATGAGCGATATGGTAGCAACGGCGTTCGGCTCGCTTGCAATGATGACTTCCGTTCTCGTGTCTCCGATGGGTGCTTTTGAGTACGAAGCGGCACACGGCACTGTTACTCGCCATTTTAGAAAGCATCAAGCGGGGGAAGAGACTTCGACGAACTCCGTCGCAACGCTATTTGCGTGGACGGGCGCACTCAAAAAACGCGGTGAACTCGATAAAAACGCCGATCTCGTCGGTTTTGCCAACCGCCTTGAAAAAGCGACGATCGACACGATCGAGGGCGGCGAAATGACCAAAGACCTTGCCGGTATGTTCCATATCGACGGGGTGGAAGTCAAACCTCTCAGTAGCAAACAATTCCTCGAAGCAATCGCAAAGAGACTGTAAAGAGACAGTAATGGAGCCGATTAGATAATCGAAAAATGACAAAATTGATTTATTTTTGAAATCTGAAATTTTCGCATAAAATATCAAAGCACCCGACACTCGGGTGCTTCGTTTTTGTATGTCGTATTGTTTGATTTATTGGTCGGTTGCACCACTTATATGACAAAATCCATATTGACTAAAACACAATCTCCGTCGTTGCAAATTTGTCTCTTAATTTATGCTTGCTCGGCAGGTTCTGCGGTGGTGGCATTGGCGTAGGTCACGTTGTCACCGACTATTTTAATCTCGTTGGGCATACCTTCGCGTGCGTCGTCGGGCAGATAAATTATCACTTGTTTTTCTACGTCAAAGTCCTTGAACATAAAGAAGAACAATCTCTTTATCGCGGTATCGTCGCGCTTGGGAGCGGGGGACTCCGTGAGAGTCGCGACGCCGTTGAGTAATGTTACCTGAATTTGATCACGATATTTGACGTAATATACGTAAGTCGCAAAACCAATTTTATCTTTATCGGTTGTATATACGATAACGGCATTTTTTTCTATGAAATCAACGTTAATCGTAGTCAATTTTTCATCGCTGTCAATTGCATTGACGGGGTGCTGTAACTTTTGAGGTTTTGCTTCTGTATAGTAACCGCTCTCTTCCATAAACGTTGACGTTGCTTCAACCCATTTTTCGCGATTGATGCAACCGAGTGCGGCAGAAATGATGGTGAACACTGCGCCCACCGCAAGCACCGCAATTGCGATATTGGAGACGGTGAAGTAGTCCTTGAAAGACTTTTTGCCGTCCGAAACGACGGTTTTTTCCTCTTTTTTTGGTGCGTCGGGAAATTCCCAACCCATTTTTTTGTTGTAGAAATCGTAGTATTTTTTGTAAACGTCGATAAATCCGATGCCTATGCCGATTGCAATCAATCCCGCGCCCGCAAGCACCAAAAATATCATTGAGCTTTTGAACGCAAAGCAAGACGCTATCGCATAAAACAGCAAAAGTAAACCGCCCCCGAAGAGTGCAATCATAAGCGCGATCATAAGGATAAATGGGATATTGATGACGACTCTTTTCCAAAAGCCGTTTTTTTGCGTTGCAATACGTTTCATAAAAATAATTATACTATCCTCATTTGGTAAAGTCAAACAAATACTTAAATGCTCATTCAAGGCGTACTTATTAACGGAATGTGCTTATTCGGGGTTCGAGCCGCAAGGCGGCGAGCGGATAAGTGCCGAGCTTGACGAATAGTACAAGCGAGCCAACGAGTGTTGTTCTTTTCGTTGGCGAACGAGTGATATAACAAGGGGACGATACTTGTTATGCGAGCGCCACTGTCTCCCCCGCGAGCGATGCTCGCTCGTGTAGAGAAATACCCCTATACGAGTGGCTGGGCGCGACGCGTTAAGCAACACATTCGGTGAATGTGTTGTAGCCAAAGCGAACGAGGCGGATTGCGGTGCGCAAACGCCGAAGTGGATATGCCGGCGTGTCCGGAAAGAGGGGGTTATTTATTTTTTGAGTTCTTTTTACAGTATTTGAAAAATACACTTTATTTGTGCAAGCAAGAGAGGTGTCAAAATAGATAAAAAACGCGAAAATTCGACTTTTGATGACACAATTTCTTGAATTTTGCACTCTATACAATCATATAATCGGGGTGAAATCGTGTTTATCACAGTGAAAAAGGCAACTTTAATCAGTGCGGTGTCCGTGCTTTTGGCGTTGATTATCCTCTTGTCGTCGGTGGCGGTGACGGATAGCGCGTGCGTGTATTTCAACAAGAGCACTCGAAAAATTCCCGTCTATTCGGTGGAAGTGAAGGGCGAAAAGAAAGTGATTGCGCTCACTTTCGACGCGGCGTGGGGTGCGGATAAAACGAGGGGAATTATCGATATTCTCAACTCGCACGGCGCAAAAGGCACGTTTTTCCTCGTAGGTTTTTGGATTGACAAATACCAAGAGGAGACCAAAGCCATTGCAAATGCGGGTTTCGATATCGGCAACCACTCGCGCAATCACCTCAATATGCCCAAACTCAGCGAAGACGAGATAAAAAACGAGATACTTTACGTCAACGACAGAGTGAAGGACTTGACCGGCAAAACGCCCAAGTATTTCCGTGCGCCGTTCGGAGACTACAACAACAAACTTATGACGTCGCTGGAAAGCCTCGATATGGTGGGCGTGCAATGGTCAATCGATTCTCTCGATTGGAAAGGATTATCCGCAAAGCAGATATACGATAGGGTAGTTCCAAAGGCAAAAAGCGGTGACATCGTGCTATTCCACAACAATAGCGACCACGTTCTCGACGCACTTCCGATGATACTTGCCGCACTGAAAGACCAAGGTTTCGAGTTCGTTGCGATATCATCGCTCGTAGCGGACAATGACTACACGGTGGATTCAAACGGTATACAACACAAAAATGCATAGATAAATGCTGAGGAGGACTTTTATGAGTTACGAACAGATGCAAAACAACCGAGTTTTTTTGACGGGAACGATCGTGGACGAGGCGCAATTCTCGCACGAAATTATGGGGGAAAAGTTTTACGACGTGTCCATATCCGTCAAGAGATTGTCCGGACAAGAAGATATAATTCCGCTTACGATAAGCGAAAGAATTATGCAAGAAAATTCCTTTGAAATTGGCAATCTAATCGGGGTAAACGGTCAATTCCGCAGTTACAACAAGCTCATTGACAACCATAGCAAATTGGTGCTTCGAGTATTCGTCCGCTCTCTTTGCGAACCCGACGAAAACAACCCCAATCAAATCGAAATCGAAGGCTTCGTTTGCAAGCCTCCCGTATATCGCACCACGCCTTTTAAGCGTGAAATCGCGGACTTGCTTTTAGCCGTCAACCGTGCCTACAACAAGTCCGATTATATCCCCGCCATTGCGTGGGGACGCAACGCTCGCTACGCCTCCAACTTTGCCGTCGGAGACAAAATTCACGTCGACGGTCGTATCCAATCTCGTATCTACCAAAAGCAGTTGGAAGACGGGACTGTTGAAGAGCGTGTTGCCTACGAGGTCTCCATCACTAGGTTCTAAAACCGCGCTAAATCGCGCCTAACTTTGTCAGCACCCCGAGTTTCGCAAATCACGTACGCTCGTGTACGTTGGGTTTGCGCTCCTTGGGGTGCTTTCGCGTTATGCATCGATTTATCGCGGTTTTAGCGTTTCTTTTTAGGAGTGTGCATATCTCAAATTTTCTTTATATGTGGATTTATCCACATCTTTCCAAAATTCGCACTTTACTTTTTGCGCTAATGTTGATATAATAAATTATCTATAAGATAATATGGGGGCTTAGGTATGAATATCAAAGATTTCACTCTCAAAATCGGCTATCGTCTTGACGGAAAGTATCAAGAAGAATCTATTGATTCTTGCGACGTTAAAAACGGGTATTCCGACGAGATTTTTGACGTTAGGGACGAGGGCGGTGAAAACGCCGTGAAAATCGTCGTCAACGCCAAAAAGGCAGTGAAAGCGGAACTTGCCGAACTCATTTACGACCATTACTACGAGCAAACGGAGAGATTTTTTGCCAACGGTTTTCAATCGTGGACGTCTTCGCGCGAGTACAAGCGCAACGACGTACAATACGGATTGCGCACGCTCTCAAATCTTCCTATTGCAAGGACGTTTTCTGGCGCAAGCGGTGATTACGCGTTCACCGAATACGGCAAAGATTTGTATCACAGCTTTTCATACACGTACTTTCGCATAAACGAAAAGGTGGAATTCGTCGGTTCGCTCAACGAGCGCACGGGTTACACGATTTTCTACGCCGACTACGCACAAAACATATTTGCGGCGGTCAAGGACGTTGAGGGATTGACGCTTGACGGTGAATATCAACTTTTCGATATCGTGCGCGTGCAAGGCACTTACGACGAGGCGTTTGACAAGTATTTCGAGCTTTATCCGCGCAAAAACACGGGTAGGGTGAAACATCTTGCGGGTTACACCTCTTGGTACAACTACTATCAAAATATCAACGAAGAGATTATTTTGCGCGACTTGCAAGGCTTATCGAGAGCGGGCAAAAACGCAAATATTTTCCAAATCGATGACGGCTACGAGACCAAAGTCGGTGATTGGGATATGGATACGGTCAAATTCCCGAACGGACTTGCGCCTATCGTTGACAGAATACACGAGCAAGGCTTGATGGCGGGGCTTTGGTATGCGCCGTTTGCGGCACAATTTGGGGCAAACGTCATCAAAAATCACCCCGATTGGCTTATCCGCAACAAGCACGGAAGAGCGGTTATCAGCGGTATTGCGTGGGGTGGATTTTATGCGCTCGACTTTGAAAAGGAAGAGGTGAGAGAGTATATCAGGGCGTTCTTTGACAAGGTTTTCGACGAATGGCACTTCGATATGGTCAAGCTCGATTTCCTCTATGCGGCGGCAATAGAGCCGAGAAACGGCAAAACGCGCGGTCAACTTATGTGCGAAGCAATGGACTTCTTGCGCGAGTGTTGCGGTGACAAGATTATTCTCGGTTGCGGTGTTCCGCTTGCGCCCGCGTTCGGAGTGGTTGACGCGTGCAGAATAAGTTGCGACGTCGAGAATACATTCAAGGAAAAATTCTACGTAAAAGTCACCAATCAAGAGATTATTTCCGCAAAAATGGCAATGGTCAACAGCGTATACCGTCGCCATCTCAACGGCAGAATTTGGGCAAACGACCCCGACGTTTTCTTCTTGCGCGACGACGGAATGAAGAAGGCGGGGTACACCTTGCAACAAAAGAAACTGCTTGCAAAGGTCAATCATATTTTCGGAGACGTGTTGTTCGTAAGCGACAACGTAGGCGCGTACGACGACGTGAAAATGCAAATTTTGCTTGACGCATACAGAAAATTCGACGGCAAAGTGCTGTCTGCAGAGCATATTGCACCGGAAATTCTCAAAGTCGTGTACGAAGAGGACGGCAGACAGCAAATGCTCGTCTTTGACGATTTGAGCGGCGATTATATCGTAAAAGACCTATAAGCGATGATATTTGAAGAAAATGTGCAAAAAGTGCGTGACGAGGTTGCAAAATATCCGCGACATGTTACGCTCATAGCCGCAAGCAAGACGCAGACCAAAGAAACGATCGACGCATTTCACGCGATTGCGCCCGACTTTGTTTTCGGCGAAAACAGGGTGCAAGAGCTCGTGGAAAAGTACGATCCGAAATATCGTTGGCATCTCATCGGACAACTTCAAACCAACAAGGTGAAATATATAATCGATAAGGTGGAGCTTATCCACTCGCTCGATAGGGCGGAGCTTGCCAAAGAGATTGAAAAACAAGCGATTAAGCACGACAAAATTCAATCTTGCCTCGTTGAAATCAATATGGGCGCGGAGATAACCAAAGGCGGTGTCGCACCCGACGTCGCGCTTGACTTTATCGAGAGTATGGGGGATTATCCGCATATCAAAGTCGAGGGCGTTATGAGCGTGCTTCCCAATATCGACGATGAGGTTGCGCTCGGCAACGCTTTTGACGGACTTCAACGTATATACGAGGATGCAAAGTGCCTCAAATCTTGCGGAAAAGATATGAAATATCTTTCGGCGGGTATGAGCAAGGATTATAAAATGGCTCTCGAACACGGCTCGAATATGTTGCGCCTTGGCAGATTGATATTTGGAGAGAGGGTGTACGCACCCAAAGAAATGTAAAATAATTGCATAAACATAGAGGTCAAAATGGACGAAAGATTTTATAGGAACGAACCGCAAAGAAGTGCGGAAAGACCATCGTTTGCGCGCTCTGCGCAACCGCAAGTCCCGTCGTATACGCAACCGCAATTCGGCGGACAAGTCGGAGGACAAAACGGCGGTGTGGTGATATACTCTCCGCGCACTTATCAAGACGTGCAATTGCTCATCGATCATCTCAAAATGAGAGAGCAAGTGATAGTTGACTTTTCCACGCTCAATCAACAATCTACGTATAGAATTCTCGACTTTATGAGCGGTGCGGTATATGCGCTGGGCGGTAGCATACAACAAATCACCAAAAACATTTTCTTGTTTGCACCGCAAGGCGTGACGATAACCATTCCTCCGCAATTGAGGGCGTAAGGAGACGATATGCAAACGAACGACAATGAAAAAATAGATTTCAAAAAGAACTTTGCCGAGTGGAAAGTGACCATCAAGACTCGTTGGTGGATTTTGCTCGTGGAACTTGCCGTAATCGGCGTGATTTTGCTTGCGGATTTGCTCACCAAAAAGTACGCGTGGGAGTATCTCAATGCGTACGGATATAAAGAGGGTATAATCCCCGGTCTCATCAATCTTACGATGGTTGAAAATCGCGGTGCGGGCTTCGGAATATTCCAAGGCAAGACGGTTGCGCTTACGGTTATCACGTTTATCGTGGTGATTTGCCTTATGGTATATTTGGTTTTCGCTCTCAAAGAGAGCGAGTGGCTTCGTATATCCCTCGTTTTTATAATCGGCGGGGGCATCGGCAATATCGTCGATAGAATTTGGCTAGGCTACGTGCGCGACTTTATCCAATTCCAATTCTGGGAAGATTTTGCGGTATTCAACATTGCGGACTCTTTCGTGACGGTGGGCGCGTTTATGCTCATCGTGGTGCTTATCGTTATGCTCGTAAAAGAGGGCAAGAAAAACCAAAAAGAGTTTGAAACGACTCACGCCAACGATGCGCCTACGCAAGAGATTGATCCTCTCGATATGCCTCAAAACCTCAATCCAATGCTCAAATCCGAGAACACGTATACTTTCGTGCAATCCGAGCAACCGCAAGAAACGGACGAAAAAACGGACGAGCAAAAGAACGAAAACGAGGATAATAACGTAGATAACACGGCACAAAACGACGTGAAATCCGTTGAAAACGAGGCAAACAACGCGGTTTCGTCGGACGATACGAGTGTACAAAGCGACGACCAAAGCGTAGAGAATAATAAGGAAGAGTAATGGAAAGAACCGCCGAAAAGTGCCAAAGGCTTGACGTGTTTATTGCGGAAAAGTGGGGAATTTCTCGCTCAAACGCCAAAAACGTCATAGAAAAAGACGGTGCGCTCGTCAACGGACAAAAGAAGACGAAAAGCGGTTTTGAACTCAAAGTCGGCGATATCGTCGATTTTGAAGTGCCCGCACCCGAAACTTTGGAAGTCAAGGCGGAGAATATTCCACTCGATATCGTCTATCAAGACGAATATATGGCAGTCATCAACAAACCGCAAGGTATGGTGGTGCACCAAGCGAGTTCGTATAAGAAGAACGACACGCTCGTCAACGCGCTTTTGTACAATCTCGACAGTTTGAGCGGTATCAACGGCGTAATAAGACCGGGTATCGTGCATAGGTTGGATAAGGACACCTCGGGGCTTATCGTGGTTGCCAAAAACGACGAGGCACATAAGAGCCTTGCAAGTCAGATAGAGAAGAAGAGCGCAAGACGTATATACTACGGACTTTGCGACGGCAACTTCAAAGAGGACGCAGGCACGGTGGATATGCCTATCGCAAGAAGCAAGAAGGACCGCAAAAAGATGGCAATCGACGAAGACGGCAGACGCGCCGTTACGCATTATCTAGTGCTTGAAAGATACGGAAAATACACGCTCGTGCGCTTTGAACTGGAAACGGGACGCACACACCAAATAAGAGTACATTCGGCGTATTTGCATCATCCCATCGTAGGGGACGAGGTGTACGGCGGATCTTGCGCGCTTTATAAAAACGGACAATTGCTCCACGCAAAGGAACTCGTTTTGAGCCATCCGCACACGGGAGAGATTATGCGCTTTGAATGCGATTTGCCCGACTATTTCCAAGCAATCGTGGATAAATTGCGCAAAACAACTACAAATAATCAATAAAAATAGAATACTTGCAAAAGATTTTTGCAATTTTACGGATATTTTTACGGCATTATGAAAAAACGAAAGAAAGAAAATAACGAACGCTATTTTTCGCGTTTCGTGTCCTATTACAAACCGCATAAAGGGACTTTTGCTCTCGATATGTTTTGCTCGTTCATCTTCTCGGTGAGCGGACTTTTTTATCCTATCGTCTCCCAGCGCATACTTCGAGAAAGTATTCCCAACGGCGTATTGAGCGAAGTGCTTATTTTGTGCTCGGTGCTTTTGGGCATATATATTTTGCGCGCGGGAATGAACTATTACGTCAACTATTACGGACACGTGATGGGCGTCAAAATGCAAGCGAATATGCGTAGCGACCTCTTTGCGCATCTTGAAAAATTGCCGTATTCCTTTTACGACAACAACGAAACGGGGCAGTTGATGACGAGAATGACCAACGACTTGTTTGACGTGTCGGAACTTGCGCACCACGGCCCTGAAAACTTGTTTATAACGACGTTCGTTACGCTAGGCTCTTTCGTATATCTTTGCACGATAAGCTGGAAGCTTGCGCTTATCGTATTTGCGTTTTTGCCGTTTTTGTTCATTATTGCTTTTGCGTGCAGACGCAATATGTCCAAAGCGTTCAAAAAAAGCAGAGAAGAGATAGGCAATATCAACGCCACGCTTGAAAACAGTATTGCGGGCATACGCGTAACCAAAGCGTACGCAAATGCAGAGTACGAGCAAACCAAGTTTGAAAAAGACAACGGAAATTACGTCAAGGCGCGCTCCAAAGCGTACAAGGCAATGGGCACGTTTTCGTCGAGTATGAATTTCGTTACGCAAGTGTACAACGTCATCGTCTTGCTTGCGGGCGCACTGTTTTGCATATACGATGCGGACAACTTCGATTACGTGGATTTGGTGGCGTTTATGTTGTCGATCAACCTCTTTATTTCGCCTATTCAGACGCTTATTCAATTCTTCGAGCAGTTGCAAGACGGCGTGACAGGCTTCAAACGCTTTATCGCGATTATGGATATGCCGATTGAAAAGGAAAGCCCCACGGCGCACGATGTAGCAAGATTGGACGGTGATATCGTTTTCAAGGACGTAAACTTTGCATACAACGAAGACAAAGAGGTGCTTAAAGATATCAACCTCACCATAAAGAACGGCAAAATGTATGCGTTCGTCGGCGCGAGCGGTGGCGGAAAAACCACGCTTTGCCACTTGATACCCAAGTTTTATCCGCTTGAAAACGGCACGATATCCATCAACGGTGAGTCCATTGAGGACATCAAAAACGACAGTTTGCGCAAAAATATCGGCATAGTGCAACAAGACGTGTTTTTGTTTACGGGTACGTTCAAAGAGAACATTGCCTACGGCAAAGAGGGCGCAACGGACGAGGAAATTATCGAGGCGGCAAAGCGCGCGGATATCCACGATTATATTTCGTCTTTGCCCGACGGCTACGATACGCAAATAGGTGAGAGAGGCGTAAAACTCTCGGGCGGACAAAAACAGCGTTTGAGCATTGCGCGCGTGTTCCTCAAAAATCCGTCCATTCTCATTCTTGACGAAGCGACGAGCGCACTCGACAATACTACGGAAGCAATCATACAAAAGGCGTTGTTCAAGCTTTGCGAGGGTAGAACGACGCTCGTGGTGGCGCATAGACTTTCAACCGTGCGTAACGCCGACGAAATAGTCGTCGTCAACCAAGGCAGGATTATCGAGCAAGGCACGCACGAACAACTTATCGCGCTCGGCGGTGCGTATAAAAAGTTGTACGACGCGCAATTCTCCGACGACGCGGATATATCCGAGGATATAAACATCAATTGATTGAGAATAAAAGATCAATTGCGCGTTGTAAAAGAGTGTACGGGCGTATTGATTTGAAAAGACGATATTTGCAATTCTAACGGTTTAGAATTGCGAAAACCGCTCTTGCGTACGCGAGCAACGGCAGTGAATAAGACGAGAATATAACGAAAGCGGACTTGCATATTGCAAATCCGCTTTCGTCATTGTAAGGGAATATATTGATAGTGTGAAGTTGACTGATTTAAGTGATTGTTTACGATTTGCTTTTACTTTTCGCAGACAGCGCAAATCCAATTGCCGTTTTCGTGGCAATCTATCTTTATATGCTTGAATCCTGCTTTTTTCAAGGCTTTTTCAAGTTCTGGCCTGTCATAAACGGAAAAACCGATTGTGTCAATATAATCTCTCAAGCCCGCTTCGCTACGAGTTTCGTTGACGATGAGGAATTGTCCGCCTTTTTTGAGGGTTCGATAGACTTCGGAAAAGCCTTTTTCCAAGTCCCAAAAATAGATGGTCTCGAACGCCGTTTCAAGGTCAAACAAGTTGCTTGCAAAAGGCAAACTTTCCACTTGTCCTTGCACCACTTGCAAACGTCCGCTTTTTACCGCACGACGATTTTTCTTTTTGGTCAAATCCACCGAGGCGGCAGAGAGGTCGATACCCACTGCGTTGAGGGGAGAGGACATTTTGAGCATACGTTGCAAGTTTTTGCCTCCTCCGCAACCGATATCCAGTACGAGATTTTTGCGCGCAAACGAAGCGTGGCGCAATCCCCAAACGGACATAAGAGAATGATAATTGTTCATTCTTTTAAGCAAAAAGCGTCCCAAAAAGTTGTTTTGAGGCTCTTTGACGTTGACCATAAGTTTTTTCTTCAATTTGTTCATATCTATCCTCACTCAATAATGTGAAACATATTTCATATTCGTATTATAGCACGAGATAGGAATATGTCAATTGCACGAAACGAAAAAAGGAGTGAAAATTAGATTTATAAACTTAAATCGTGTAAAAAACCGCCTTGCGACGGACTTTTTCAAAAATTTTACGTTTTCAAACGCAATTGTGTCGTATCGCATCGCGGCGGTTTTTTACAAGTTTTTGGCAGGAGATTATATTTCTATCGTGTGAGGCACGACGTCGGGATCGTGATTTGCAAGCGATTCCACGCAGTCGGGATCGAGGCTTTGTTCGCGTATCCATTGCAGAGACGCTTTTTGTTTTTTCTTGTCGGCGGATATGCCAGAAGTTATCATTTCTTGCCACGATTTTTTGGCGTATCCGCCGTCGGAGAAGAGAAGAGCGAACCGCCCGTCGTCTCCTACGATTTTTACCGCGACCAAACCGTCGGAATGTCCCGGTATATTGACCAAAACGACGCTTCCGTCACCGAAAAGGTCGTAAGATTTGCCGAATACGCCTTCGTTGCCGTTCCAATCGAACGTCGAGAGATTTACGCCTTGCCACCAACTTTTCCTATATCGAACGAGCGAATGCTTCTTTGCAAATTTCACCTCGTCGGACGAAACGAGGATATGCTTTGCGTCTTTTACGAGTTTCAAACCGTTTGCGTGGTCGCAATCGAGGTGCGTCAAGACGACGTAATCGACGTCGGAGGGGGCAACGCCCATATTTTTCAACTGCTCGTCGATGGTTTGACCCTTTTGTATGCGTCCTTGATTTACGCGGTAGAGCATATACGAGTCGAGAGATTTGATTTGAGCTTTTTTATCGAATTTGCCGTCGGGGCTCATATCTCTATGCCAACCGCAATCGACGAGAATTTTTCCTTTCGGGTGTTCGATATAATATGCTGAAACGGGCAACCACAATTTGTTTTCTTTCTTTTCAAGCAATCCCGAGGCTTTTATCAAGGAGCATTTTTCTCCGCCGAAGGGAAGTGCGGGTGCAACGCAAACCTCACCGCAGTGCAAGACGTGTATTTTGATTTTTCCCATAATATCAATCCTTTTCGAGAGACACGAGACTGTTGTTTAGTCCCGCGACCATTACGTAATGTCCGACGAGCATACAAAACTCCACGATTTGATTGTCGGAATATATTTCTTTGAGTTTTGCAAGGTTTTCGGTGCTTATTTGTTGATTGGCAATCAAGTCGTCGGCGCAAGCGCAAAGAGTGTGTAGGCGCGTATCTTGAACGTTTTCGGTGCATAGTTGCATAATGTCGTCGAGTGTAACGCCGATTTTTTTTGCCTCTTGGAAGTGATGAACGTATTCGTAAGTAGAACCCGTTTTCCACGCAATTCGGAATATTATTTTTTCTTTCTCCGCTTGCGGTATAGTGCCTTTTTTGTATACGGAATTGAAGAACAACACGTAGAAAAGCATATTGGCTTTTAGATACAACAAGGTTTTGAAAACGTTGAGGTCGTCTTTGACCTTTGCCGTTTTTCTTATTACTGCAAGTGCTATTTTATTGAATATGTTGGCGTTTTTGCGTGAAAGAGGTTTTACGGCGTCCGTTCTTTCCTCTTTCCAGTTGCCTTGCGGAAATACAATATCGTTTTTCATAATCACTTCTTTATCATATCCTCACGCTTGCGATTGCCAATATTGATTTTTCTCGTCAAGGCAAGCACCCATTTGCGAGGTGCGAGTTTTGTAAGGAAATAGTATCCCTTGTCCATAAGGGTAGGCGTGTAAAACGCTTTGCCTTTCATCATAGCTTTGTAGCCCGCTTTTGCGGTTTCCATAGGCGTTTTTGATTTGCTGAACGTAAACATCAACGAGTTTTTCATACCCGCGTTCTTTTCAAAGCCCGTATTGGTAGGACCGGGGCAGTATGCCGTAACGGTTACGCCCGTGCCTTTAAGCTCGTAGTTTACCGATTCCGAAAAAGACGTTACGAATGCTTTCGTGGAATAGTAGAGTGGCATATACGGACCGGGGGCAAACGACGCAATGGACGACATATTGATTATTCTTCCGCCACCGCGTTTTGCCATATCGTTTGCAAAAATATGCGTCATTTGCATAAGCACCACCATATTCAACTCGCAAAGTTTGGTTTCTCTTGCAAGCGGAATATCGATGAAACGTCCGAAATCTCCAAATCCCGCATTGTTGAAAAGATAGTCGATATGCACGTTTTTCTCTATCAACTCGTCGTATATCTCTTGCGGTGCGTCGGGCATCGTCAAGTCCTTTTGAACGGTGGTGACGTTTACGCCATAGTCGTGTCTGACTTTTTCTCCGATTTCCGAAATATTCGGTGCAATGTCGACGAGTACGAGGTCTATTTTGTCTTTTGCGCACAACTCGACGAAACTGTATCCGATTCCGCCCGCCGCGCCTGTAATTAAAGCCGTTTTGTTCATAATACTTAATCTCCTTTATTTGATTGAGAATATTTTGACGCATTAAATTGCGATTTTCCACTACACATAAGCCGAATGTGTACAAATTTGTGAAGAATAAAGCAATTCTTACCTTGATTTTGCGCACTACGTGTGATAAATTGAACGAGATAGGTGATGTTATGGCTTACGAATTTGAACTTCCGAAAGTAATCAAAACTACGCGCGCGCAAGAAACGTTGCAATCCGCGCTCGTCGACTTAATGTCCGAAAAATCTCTTATGTCTATTACGGTGAGGGAAGTTTGCGCAAGAGCGTACGTTGCGCGTAGCACGTTCTATGCGTACTATCAAAGCATTGACGATATCTTGAAAGAGATAGAAGATTTGCATTTATACAATTTGGTCGTTAGCAACGACGCGATATTCAATACGGATTTGGTCGAGCCGTCCGATTTGAGCTACTACACGCAAACGCTGAATTATATAAGTCAAAATGCGTCCGTATTTTCCGCATTGCTTATAAAAAATCCCGATTATCGTTTTATAAACAAATGGAAAAGCGCCATAAAACACCACTTTTACGAACGTTTTTTCAAAGAAAAACAGATAAAAAACGAAGATTTCGTCTTAGATACGATTGCATCGATAATTATTTCGTTTGATACGTATTGGTTGCAAAATCCGCAAAAAGTGGATATCAACGAAGTTTACGATATGGTTTATTCCTTGTTAAGAATGATTTTGTAATCGTTGATTTTAGAGCGGAAGGGGACGAAGCGAGAAATTGGGTGTGCCGGATTCGGATCGGCGACCTTTTGTTCACCCCACAAAACAATGCTGTTTTGCGGGGACCCCGAAAGTTTAATTAGCAGATACTCACGGTCAAAAACTGTCATTAGATGAAAAGGGGTATCCCCACCGCACGAAACACGGAATGATAGCAAGAGTTTTATGTATCTCTGATTTGAGAGTGTTGAGTGTGGAAGGGGAAGAAGCGAGAAATTACGAATAAAATACAAAAGGCATCGCTTTGCGATGCCTTTTGTCAATGTGAGTAATTTGGAGCTAGTGGCCGGATTCGGACCGGCGACCTGCTGATTACGAATCAGCTGCTCTACCGACTGAGCCACACTAGCATTCCTCATTGCTTTATGGATTATATCAAACTTATTTGAAAAATGCAATATATTTTTCCATACTTTGAAAATTAATTTTTTTATTGACACGCAAATTTTGACATTTTATAATTTGCAGTATGAAAAAAGTTAGAATTACTGCAGTTAGAAAGACGGAATATAAAGACCTTATGGATATGCATGAAAATCCCATCGAAAACGCTTGCGACGTAAAGGTGGGGGACGAGTTCGTGTCCGTGGACGCAAAGCGTCCGCAAGGCTTTTGCGAAAGTGCGTGGGAGAGCGTGCGTCCGTTCGTCGAGGCATTAGCTCTTGGCGGTGGAGATTTTTATAACGGGTGGATGAAAAATCCGCATAGCGCAATGATTTCTTGCAACGACGGCTTCCGTCCCGTAAGCTTTTATATCCAAACGATAGATGATCGACAAGCCTAAACGCGATAGGTTTGTTGATATCGAGGGGCGCGAATAACCTCAAAATTTCCAATCGAATACGATCAAAAACAAAAGGGTGCGACGGGCACTCTTTTTTATAATATTTAATCTATTTTATACGAATAATATAACCATATACCGCAAACGGACGGTACTGCGGTTCAAAAGTAAAAAAATATAAAAAATTTTTGAAAAATTTGTGATAAAACTATTGACATTTAGCAAAAGCGGACATATACTGTTAGCAATCAAAGCGAAAGACTGCTAAAAGTCAATCGCAAGGACGTCAGATTGATTATGAAAAAAGAATTGACCGAAAGAAAAAAGAAAATACTACACGCATTGGTTGACCTGTATATCACGACGGGGCAACCCGTGTCGAGCTCGGATATACAAAGCAAGTACTTGCCAGAAGTGAGTTCGGCAACGGTGCGTGCGGAATTGAGCGCGCTCGAAGCACTCGGATATATCGAGCAACCTCACACGTCGGCGGGGCGTATCCCTCTCAAAGAGGCTTACAAGTTGTACGTTGAGGGTATAAGCGCGGAGCACGAGTCAAATATGCTCACGGATGCGGAAACGGCTTTCATCAGAGAGAAGTTTATGCACAAACTCGGTCAAATTCAAGATATGTCCGTGCAAGCGGCAAAAGTCATCAGCGACGTCACCAACTATACGTCCTTCATAGTTGAAAAGAACGTGAGCGATGTCCAAATCGAAGAAATCAAGCTCGTACCTCTCAAAAAGGGCAAAGCGGTGGTGCTTATCGTGACGGACAACGGAATGATTGCCGACAAGGCAATCGACCTTAAACCCGACGTCAAGCCCGAATACGTCGAGACGGCAACCAAGGTGCTCAACAAAGTGTTCCAAGGCAAGAATATCAAAGAAATCGAAAAGTTCGATATGGCGCAAATCGACGACGAAATCAAAGGCTTCCAAGACATACTGGACGACGTGCTCGACATATTGAGAATATACGTGAGCGAGCATAGCGACAGCAACGTATTCGTGGAAGGCGCGCTCAAAATGCTCGATTATCCCGAATATAACAACGTCGAAGACGCAAAGAAATTCCTCTCGGTCATATCCAACAAGGAAAGCATCAGCGAGATACTTCCGACGGACGAGGGAAGCATCGAGTTCTCGGTGCGTATAGGCAAAGAGGACAGCGGTGTGGACAAATGCGCGATTATCACTGCGTCGTACAAAGTGGGCGACGAAGTGGTCGGTCAAGCGGGCGTCATTGGTCCTGAACGTATGGACTACAAGAAGGTCATCGGCGTGCTCAATTGTATGAAAGATACGATTGCGGGATTTGCCGACAAGGACGATGAGGAATGATATGAAAGACAAGAAAGACAAAAACGCCAAACAAGACGAAAAAATAGAAGAGCAAAATCAAGAGCAAGCGTGCGAGTGTGAGCAAGAGGAGCAAGATTTGCAAATCGACCGCGAAGGAATGAGCGACGAGGAGTATATCGAAGCCCTCGAACAAAAACTCGGACAAGCAATCGCGGAAGCAAACACGTGCAAAGGTTTGACTCAAAGATTGCAAGCGGACTTTGACAACTACCGCAAGCGCAACAACTCGATTGCGGAGGATATGAAACTCTTGGGACAATCCGTGGTGATTGAGAAGATGTTGACGGTCCTCGACAATTGTGACCTTGCAAGGAAGTACATTCAAGACGAAGCGGCACTCACCGGATTCAATATGATGGAAAGCCAAATACTTTCCGCACTCAAAGGATTCGGACTCGAAGAAGTGCAAACGGACGAGAAGGACTTCGACGCAAAGTATATGACGGCGGTTGAGAGAGTCAAAGACGAGCAAAAGCAGGGCAAAGTGGTGGAAGTGCTGGCAAAGGGATATTTGCTTAACGGAAAACTATTGAGGCCCGCAAGCGTAAAGGTCGGATATTGGGAATAATAAAAGACCTTATAAATAAACGAAAATCAAAAAGTGAATAATCGCAGAAATGCGAAACAATAAATAAAAAAATAAAGTTTTCTTCCCGAAAGGGAAAAGGAGTATATTATGGGAAAGATTATCGGTATTGACCTCGGTACGACAAACTCGTGCGTAGCAGTTATGGAAGGCGGTGAAGCAGTCGTCATTCCGAACGCGGAAGGTATGAGAACTACCCCGAGCGTAGTGGCATTCAAAGACGGTGAAAGACTCGTAGGTGAAATCGCAAAGCGTCAAGCTGTTGCAAACCCCGAGCATACCGTAAGCTCCATCAAGAGAGAGATGGGCAGTGATTATAAAGTGAAGATCGAAGGCAAGGAGTACACTCCGCAAGAGATCTCCGCAATGATTTTGACAAAACTTAAAAACGACGCAGAGAAGTATCTCGGTGAGAAGGTTACGGAAGCGGTTATCACCGTCCCCGCATACTTCACGGACTCTCAACGTCAAGCAACCAAAGACGCAGGCAGAATTGCTGGTCTCGAAGTGAAACGTATCATCAACGAACCTACGGCGGCGGCACTTGCATACGGCATCGATAAGGACGAGAACAAGAACCAAAAAGTTCTTATCTTCGACCTTGGCGGCGGTACGTTCGACGTATCTATCCTCGAACTCGGTGACGGCGTATTTGAAGTTCTTGCAACGGCTGGTAACAACAGACTCGGCGGCGACGACTTCGATAAACGCATAATCGATTGGATCACTTCCGAATTCAAGAAAGCACACGGCGTTGACCTCACCACGGACAAGATGGCAATGCAACGTATCAAAGAAGCGGCGGAAAAAGCAAAGATCGACCTTTCCGGCGTAACCAAAGCAAATATCTCGCTTCCGTTCATCGCAATCAAGGACGGCGTGCCTATGCACCTCGATATGGAACTTACGAGAGCGAAATTCGATTCACTCACCGAAGATCTCGTCAAGGCAACGCAAGGTCCTATGCAACAAGCACTTAAAGACGCCGGACTTTCTTACAACGACATCGCAAAAGTCATTATGGTCGGTGGTTCGACTCGTGTGCCGGCAGTGTACGACTCCGTCAAGAAGATCACGGGCAAAGATCCTTACAAGGGAATCAACCCCGACGAATGTGTCGCAATCGGTGCGGCAATTCAAGGCGGTGTGCTTGCGGGTGAAGTCAAAGATATGTTGTTGCTCGACGTAACTCCGTTGTCCTTGGGTATCGAAACTCTCGGTGGCGTATGCACCAAACTTATCGACAGAAACACGACTATCCCGACCAGCAAATCGCAAGTGTTCAGCACGGCGGCAGACAATCAAACCGCAGTCGACATTCACGTTTTGCAAGGTGAGAGACAATTTGCTCGCGACAACAAGACGCTCGGCAGATTTGAACTTACGGGTATCGCTCCCGCACCGCGCGGAATTCCGCAAATCGAAGTTACGTTCGATATCGACGCAAACGGTATCGTGTCCGTAAAAGCTGTGGATAAAGCGACCAACAAGTCTCAATCCATCACCATCACCGCATCTTCCAACCTCACCGAAGCAGACATCGACGCGGCAGTCAAAGACGCAGAGAAGTACGCCGAGGAAGATAAGAAGCGTAGAGCGGTCGTGGACGCAAAGAACAACGCCGAACAACTTATCTTCGCAATCGACAAATTCGTGAGCGAGAACGGCGAGAAGCTCGAAGAGGCCGACAAGACGGCTATCGCGGAAGCAACCAAGAGCGCAACGGAAGAACTTGCAAAGGCAGAGACCGAAGACGAAGTGAAAGCAATTGTCGAGAAAGTCACCAAAGTTACAGATCCTATCTTCACCAAGTTCTATCAACAAAATCCCGAAGCGGCGGCAGAGGCTGCAAAAGCGGCAGGAATCAACCCCGACGATTATCAAAATCCCAACGCGGACGGCGGTGTAGACGGCACGGTTGACTGATAAGCAAAAATTATCGTGAACGGTTTTGGCGCAACCTTCGTTGCGCCAAAACGCGTATATCATATCATCGTTGCGATTAGGTCGCAAAAACAATTATAAATTATGGCAGCAAAGAATTATTACGAAATATTGGGCGTCAGTAAGACGGCAACCGCGGACGAATTGAAGTCTGCGTATCGTCAACTCGCCAAAAAATACCATCCCGACGTGTTCGCAAACGCATCCGAGCAAGAAAAGAAGGATGCCGAGGCAAAGTTTAAGGATATCAATCACGCCTACGAAGTGTTGTCCGATCCTCAAAAGAGAGCGTCATACGACACCTACGGCGACGAAAACGGTCCTCAAATGGGCGCCGGCGGATTTTCGGGCGCGGGCGGTGCAGGCGGTTTCGGCTTCGATATGGACGACATCTTTTCAAGCATATTCAGCGGTTTCGGAGGCGGTTCGTCCCGTGCAAACAGAGCAAACGCTCCTCAACGCGGACAAGATATACTCGTCGGCGCGACGATTACGTTTGAAGAGGCTGCGTTCGGCGTGCAAAAGACGGTCAGTGTAAAGCGCGTGGAAAATTGTCCCGACTGCAACGGCACGGGCGCGAAGGGCGGAACGGCTTTCAAAGTTTGCTCGCAATGCGGTGGTAGCGGTCGCGTGACGATGACGCAACGCACCCCGTTCGGTCAAGTCAGCACGCAAGGCGTATGTCCTACGTGCGGCGGCAAGGGCAAGATTATCACTGATAAATGCACCTCTTGCGGCGGTCAAGGCAGATTTGAAAAGGTGCGCGAAGTCAAAGTCAATATCCCCGCGGGTATCGACTCGGGGCAACGCGTCAGATACGACAACGAAGGACACTCGGGTATCAACGGCGGTGAAAAGGGCAGTTTGTACGTGGAAGTGAGAGTGCTTCCGCACAAGTTGTTCACCAGAAACGGCTTTGACGTGCAACTTCAAGTGCCCGTATCTTTCTCCGACGCAACGCTCGGTTGCACTATCCAAGTGCCTACGCTTTACGGTCCGAAAGAGCTCAAAGTGCCCGAATGTACTCAAAGCGGTACGATACTTACCATCAAGAATTACGGCATAAAGAAGCTCAAAGGCGTCGGCAAGGGCGATATGTTCGTCAAGATTATCGTCGAAGTGCCCAAGAGCGTTACCAAAGAGCAAAAAGAGTTGCTCAAGAAGTTTGACGCAAGCGTTGACGAGAAGAAGCAGTACCCCATCAAGAAAGCGTACGAAGAAAAACTTAAATAAGCAAAAAAACGGCAATCTAACCGAACAGATTGCGAGGATTACCTAATGAAATACAAAACAATCACGGTTTTTACAAACCATAACGACGCCGACCTCATCTCATCAGCTATGTTTGATGCAGGTGCGGGCGGTGTTTCTATTTTAGACAAACAAGACTTCCTCGACCTCGTAAAAAGCGACGTAATTTGGGACTACGTGGACGAAAGCGTGCTCGAACAAAGCGAAGTGGTGAAAGTATCCACTATGTGTGAGCCTACGGACACGGATTTTATCGGCAATTTGCAAGCAAATCTTGAAGAAATGAAGAAAAACGGCGTGCAATTCGGTGAAATTTTGATAGGTGAAATCGACGCCGCCGACTACGAAAACGAGTGGAAAAAGTATTATAATCCCATACAAACCAAGCATATAACCATCGTTCCTACGTGGATTGACTACAAATCAAGCAAGGACGAGAAAATTATGCGTCTCGATCCCGGTATGGCTTTCGGCACGGGTTCGCACGCAACGACGAGAATGTGTCTCGAACTTATGGACGTCGAGGGCAAAGACGTTATAGACGTCGGTTGCGGATCGGGAATACTCGGCATTGCGGCAAAAATTTGCGGTGCAAAGAGCGTTTATATGTGCGATATAGACGAGCAAGCGGTTGAATTTGCTCGTCAAAACGCCTTGCTCAACCACGTTGACGCCGTTATTGAAAGGGCGGACTTGCTCGAAGGCGACAGACAAGCGGACTTTATCTTTGCCAACATCACGGCGGATATTCTTATGCGTTTTTCAAAGAGCATCGGCAAACATTTGCGCAAAGGCGGTATCATCGTTTTGTCGGGCATAATTGACACGAGAGAGGCGGAAGTGGTACAATGCTATCGTGACGCGGGATACGAGATTATCGAGCGTCAAAGCATTGACGATTGGCGTGCTTTCAAGCTCAAAAGAGCCGACGACTGATATCGTCAAAAACGTCAAAATATACGGTTAGATTATGGAAATAAGACGCTTTTTTGTAAATCCCGACGCCATTGTGGAAAATACCGTCACCGTTTGCGGAGACGAGTTTTTGCATATGACCAAAGTGCTCCGCTACAAGGCGGGATATAAGGCTATCGTATGCGCAAACGACGGCTTGGAAAGGCTTTGCACCGTAAATAGCGTTTCAAAAGACCAAGCCGAACTTACCGTTGACGAGGTGAGAGTGCAAGACAAGAAAAACGTGCACGTAACCTTGTTTGCGGGCGTGCTTAAAAACAACAAACTCGATATTGCCGTGCAAAAGGCGGTGGAACTCGGCGTGGATAAATTCGTTCCGTTCCTGTCCCGCAATTGCGCGGAAACAAAGTTTGCAAGCGAGAGAGCAAACAAGATTGCGCTCGAATCCGCAAAACAGTGCGGATCGGCGTATCTCACCGAGGTTGAAGACGTCGTATCGTTCGAGGATATGCTCAAACGCTTTTCGACCTTTGACAAGGTGTTGTTTGCCTATGAATACGAAAAGAAAAACCGCATAAAAGACTGCGATTTGAGTGGCAAAAATATTGCTCTCGTCGTAGGTGCAGAGGGCGGTTTTACGGAAGAAGAAGTGCAAAAAGCCAAAGATAACGGGGCGCAAATAGTTACGCTCGGCAAGCGCATATTGCGTGCCGAAACGGCGTCTATCGTCTCGTGTGCGCTTTTGCTCGATACGTTGGGGGAACTCGATTATGATTGAAAAATTGCCCAAAGTGTGCGTTTTTACACTGGGTTGCAAGGTAAATCAATACGATAGCGACGCTATGCTTGCCGTTTTCGAGCACGCGGGTTTTGAAATATGCGAAGGGCTCGAACCCGCCGACGTATATGTCATCAATTCTTGCGCGGTTACCGCGGAAGCGGAGAAAAAGTCCCGCCAATCGGTGGCAAGAATACTCAAAGTCAATCCCGACGCGCGCATTTACGTGTGCGGTTGCGCATCGCAAAACAATTTTTCGCAATTTGCCAAAAACAACGTCGAATACATATCGGGTACGGACGGAAAACTCGGTTTTGCAAGAAAAATCGTCAATCAGTACGTCAACGACGAGCAATTTGACAAAATCGTGCCCGACGGCTTCGATATAAGCAAAGAATTTGAGGACAACGACGGAGTGGTAAATCTCCGCACCCGCCATTTTATCAAGGTGCAAGACGGTTGCAACAACTTTTGCAGTTATTGCCTCGTGCCGTACGTGAGAGGGCGTTCTCGCTCTCGCGCGGTGGATAGCGTGGTAAGGGAACTCGAAACGGTCAAAAACGTCGCAAAAGAAGTGGTTGTAACAGGCATTAATCTTTCCGCATATGGCAAAGATATCGATACGTCGCTTGCAAATCTTATGATTGCGCTCTCAAAATTCCGTTTCTCCGTGCGCCTCGGCTCGCTCGAAGTAGGAGTTATCACCAAGGATTTTTTGGACGCAACCGCTAAAATCAAGCGTTTTTGCCCGCATTTCCACCTATCATTGCAAAGCGGTGACGACACCGTTTTGAAGCAAATGAACAGAAAATACAATTGCGCTCAATACTTCGACGCGGTGCAATTGATACGCAAGTATTATCCGACGGCGGCAATCACCACTGATATTATCGTCGGTTTCCCGACGGAGACGGAAGAGCAGTTTGAAAACAGTATGGCTTTTGCAAGAAAAGTCGGCTTTTCGGATATCCACGTTTTCCCGTACTCGTCGAGAAGAGGCACGGTTGCGGGGCGTATGAAGACGCTTGATCCCGACGTCGTAACGGACAGACAAAAGCGCATGACTGCCGTCAAAAAGGAACTCGTCGACAACTATCTCAACAAGCAAATCGGTATGCCCGTCAACGTGCTTTTCGAGACGCAAGAAGACGGCGTTTGGTGCGGTCACGCGCCCAATTACGTCAAAGTCTATTCAAGAAACGGCGCACATAACGACGTAAGATTGATTACGCCGTCGCACAAGTATTTTGACGGCGTTGCCGACGATACCGTGCAATAATTTCGATATTCTAACGGAGGTTTTTTATGGAAAACTGTGTTTTTTGCAAAATCGTAAAAGGGGACATTCCCTCAACCAAAGTCTATGAGGACGACGATATGATAATCATCAAAGACCTCAATCCGCAAGCGCCCGTGCATCTTTTGCTCATTCCCAAAGAGCATTACGCCAACATCGTCGAGATGACCGACGCCCAATCTCAAACTCTTGCCAAATGTATCAAAAAGCTTTCTACGCTCACCGATACTCTCGGTCTTAAAAACGGCTTCCGTCTCGTCTCCAACAAAGGTGAGGACGGTTGTCAGTCGGTGGGGCATTTGCATATACACATCCTTGGAGGCTCTAAATTGTCCGATACGATGTGTTAAATAGCGCCAAACTGCGTCATTGAGCGAATAACTTCGTCAAGCGCACCTTGCTACAAGTCGTGTACCGTTTTGTACACTAGGCTTGCATCAAGGTGCGCTTGTCTCGTTCTTCATCTCAATGACGCAGTTTGGTAGCTCTGAATTTTTATCGTGTCGGACAATTTAGAGCTAAACTTATTAACGGAATATGTTTATTCGGAGTTGGAGGCGCAAGGCGCCGACCGCATCGAGCGCCAAGCTTGACGAAGAGTACAAGTGAGCCAACGAGTGTTGTTCTTTTCGTTGGCGAACGAGTCGCATAATAAGTGAACGATACTTGTTTATGCGCGTGCCGAGTGTTGCCCCCTGCGGAGCAGTTCCGTGGGTTCCCTCAAACGAAGTGCAGAGGGGGAACGGAATAGGGGAAACACCGCGAGGAAGGGGGAAAGTTGCATTAAATAAAATAATAAAAGATAGAGTATGTTTAGCGGAGTATTTTATTTTGTTGTTGATTGATAAATCCATATAAAAAACGCTCACCGGCGGGTGAGCGTTTTTCGTTGAGTTAAGCGAGAATTATGCGCTTATTTTTGCTTTTTTCTTCTTCAAACCGAAGTGTACGCCGAGTCCGACGCCCGTGCCGACTACTGCCGTGCCCGGAATGAGTGTGGAAAGGAGGATAACCATCAATCTGTAATTGAAATTGCTTACCGCCGTCTCACCGATGACTTCGATTTGCTTTGTATCGCGGTTGTAGTAGTAGCCGGTGAAGGTGAGGGTGTCGCCTTCGACTCTTACTTTGCCGAACGTTTGCGAATCAAGCGTGTTAAGAACGCTGTTGTCTTTGTTGAACTTATCCGTGGTGGTGTCGTTCTCTTTGTAGGTGTAGAACTTCGTTCCGAGCGTGCCGAGCGTGATATAGAGGACGCCGTCACCCGTGTAGCGGACGCCTTTGTTGTCCGTCTTGTCAACCGCTTTGCCGTCCTTGTCGACGAGCATCGTGGTGGTGTAGGTGTGGTCGTGACCTGCAAATACCATATGGACGCCGTTTTCCGCAAACAACTTGACGAGTTGACCTCTCATAGCAACGACTTCCGCGTCGGTTGCGTGAGAACCCGCGCTGTACAAACTCTTGTGCATAAGCACGAATTTCCACTTCGCGTTGGTGCTCTTCAAATCGTTTTCGAGCCAAGCAAGTTGATCTTGACCGAGGCCGTCTTTGGTTGCGTCGTTGGTATCGAGGACGGTGAAGTGTGCGTTTGCGTAATTGAAGGAGTAATACTCACCCGTGATTGCTTGCGCTTCTCCGTCTTTGAGAGCGGTGTAGTTGAAGTATCTACCCATTGCGCCGGTGTTGTTCTCGTGGTTACCCGACGTGAAGAATACGGATGTATTGAGGTTGAGGTCTTGATAGGTGTTGAGAGCCATACCCCATTGATTGAAGTTCTTGCCGTTGTCGCACATATCGCCCGCGTTGAGGATAAAGTCGAAGGAATTGGTGCGCTCGTCTCTGAGGAGAGCTTCTACTGCCTCGTGGCTGTCGGAGTACATACCTTGGATCATACCTTGGATATCCGCGATCGTGAGGAATTCAAACGTATCGACGGAAGAGTCCTTTGCGGTGGTGAATGTAAAGGTGTTCTTGTTGTAGCCTTGCGTCTTGACGAAGTCAACCAAAGAGAAGTAGTGCGCTTCGTTTCCGACGTAGTAGTTGCCGGCGATGTCGTAGTTGTACGTCGTGCCCGCGGAAAGCCCCGTAACTGTCACGGTGTGCACGTTCCAGTAAATCACGCTGTTTGCAACGGATTTGTCTCTGTCGCCGTACACGTACGGATTATCGTCGTCGTCCATAATCTCACCGTGAGTGAGGCAGAGGAGTCCGAGGTCGATAAGCGGGATATATTGCGGTTTGGTTTGCGTGAGCATCTTGACCGTGATACCGTCAAAAGTACCCGTTTCAACGGTGTCGAGATAATCACCGTGATTGTCGCCCGCGTTGTCGGCAAATGCTTTTGCTTGCATCGTTGAGACCGTTCCGATGACGTTGCCGTCTTTGTCAAGCAATCTGAACGTGCCGTAAACGTTTTCTTCCGTGTAGAACTTCACGGTGTAGGACGTCGTGCTGTTTGCAGTGTCGAAGTTGCCCGTTACGCGAGAGGGAACTCTGCCGTTGTCTTGCGTTGCGGCGTTGAACGTATCGCCGACTTGGGACACTTTGTTGAGCGTGCTGAGGTAGGACAATTGAGTTCCGCCGTAAGCGTAGCCCGCGTAGGGTTGGAAGAGCGTCACTTGCGTGGGATCCATCGGGTTTGCGAGGTCGGGATAAACGTCCGTAGCAAATGCGACGACGATATCTCTTGCAATTCCGCCGAGACCGACGTAGAAACTGTCAACCATATAACTGTCAAGGAAATTGTTGACGATGGAGATTACGTCCGGTCCGTCGAGAGAGAAACCGAGAAGATTTGCAACCAACCCTTTGATGGTGGGGAGTAAGTCGTTGACGATATCGAGCAAGCAGAAATTGTTTGCGTCGAGAGAGAATCCTTCAACAGGCGTAAGCGTAATGCCAAGGTCAACGGGCAACAGACTGTTGATGAATTCAACACCATCCGGATCACCCAACATATCACCCAAATTTCTCAAACCGTTTTTCAAACTGTTAAACTCCGCTTGCGTAAGGTAGCCTGCGGAGACTGCCTTTTCAAAGTCAAAGTGATATCCCAAGATGGATTTGAGCAAAGATCCTTCTTCGTTGAAGATAGGATCGAGCAATGCGTTGAGAAGGTTTTCGACAAACTTTCCGCTTTCGAGTTGCGCTTTCATATCTTTGACCGCCGCAAGCATACGCTTGCGATAGAGTGCGTTGGTGGGGAGAGAGCCTTTGTACGCTTCGTTTGCGGCATAAACCGCGCTGTCGTATTTTGCGTCGATAGATTCGTATGTTTCTTCGAGAGAGATTTCAACACCTGCGGTGTGTGCGGTGAGGATAAACGCGGCGATGTCTTGCACTTTCATTTTGCCGATGCTTTCGTCACCGAACGACCAATCAAGGATTTCGCCCACGACTGCATTGACGAGGCCGAGAGCCGTGTCATATTCAACGCCGTTGTGTTTGTAGGTGAGACCGAGGTCTTTTCCGCCCACTACGGTGTCGAGAATGTATTGAACGAGATTGATTGTTGCGCTTGCACTGTTTGACGTACCGGGGAAGAGTATCTTAAGTGCCGTAGAAGCCAAGCTACTGTTTGCAAACTTATCAACAAAATCTATAACAGTGTCGACGAGCGAGTCAACCGTGTCTTGATTGAGGAAGTGACTCACAAGACGGTCGAGAAGTTGAGAATAGATCTCTTTGTTGATGTATTCGTTGTATTTGAGAGTGCCGATACCGTTGTCGTATTGGATCATATACGCAAGGTATTCTGGGTTGCTTTCGACTACGCTGTTCCAAGCCTCTTTAATATCTTGTTGTGTGGATTCTGTATTGGCTTTGACTTGTTTGTAGTAGTCGTATTTGTTGAGGAATGACTCTTCGTTGAATTCTTTTGCGCCGAAAACGTTATAGCTGGGCACTTCTTTGAGGGGAGTGTCGCTGATGTCGTCGAGTCTGAAAATTTGAGATTCGCAAGTTTCACCGAGTTTGCCGTCGCAGTTTTTGCGAGAAACGGTGACGTATCTGCGCGGTGAATCGTAGCTTACACAAGAACCTGTTTGGAAGTCATAGAGAGTTCTGCCTTGCGCATCGGTGTAAGACATTGCGTCGGATGCGTGCATATGTCCCGTGAATACGTAGCGAACGCCCATATCGAGCAAGCGCTTTGAGGTGTATTCCCAGTTGTAAATAGTGAAGTCTTTGAGAATTTCGTCTTCTTGTTCCCAGTGCGGAAGTGCGTTTTGGTGGAAGCAAGCGATTATGGTTTCTTCACCGAGGGTTGGAGTAGTTGCGTTTTGTGCGTCGCAAAAAGCCTGCATCCAGTTGATGACGCCTTCTGTGAGACGACCGCCACAAAGGTGATTTTGACCTGTTTCGCGGAAAACTTCTTTGCCCTCGTTAAATGCCGCTTCCACTTTGGAAGACGTTGCAAAATATCCGTTCTCCTCGTCAATGCAACCGTCGGCTTCGACATGTCCTCCGTTTTCGAAATGATAAACCGTGGATGGACGGTTGACTTTGAGCCATTCATATTCCGCCAAGCTTACTCTTGCGTAAGAGCCGATTTCTTCCGACTCTCTGTCGCTTGCGTCGATAACCATAATGGAGTAAGACGTGGTTTTGTTATCTTTGTCGAGAATTTCCGCCGTCAAGGACAAAACATTGTTGTCGTCGCCGAGTCCGTAGTAGAGAGCAAGTCTCTCGCTTGCGGTCTTCGTCGTGGAGTGTGCGATTTCTTCGAGGACGGGGCTATAGTAGTGGATGTTGAGGTTGCTTGCGTTGGTGGACGCGTGATAACCGTCGGTATACGTACCCGACCAATAATCTTCGGGGAAGTATTCGGTGAGGTTCAACGCGCCGTTTGCGCCGTCAAGGTTTGCGTCCGGATATCCGAGACCTGCAAAGATAAGCGCAAATTGAGCCGCGCTTACTCCGTCTGAAACTCTTCCCGAACCGTCATTTTGTGAATAGAGCGCGCCCGAAGCGTTGTAAAGATCGTGGTTGCCGGGAGTGGTGAAGACTTGGAAGTTTTCGTAGCCCGTGACTTTTCTTATCTCGTTTTGCATATAACGCAATGTGTTTGCAACGTCGATAAGGGCGGTGTGCTCACCGTTCTTGCTGAGGTCGCCCGAGGCAAAAACGTACATGGGGCAAGTGCCTTTCTTTGCGTCTTCGATGTATTGTTTCACTTGTTGCGCGAGTATCATACCGCTTTCGAGCACGAGTTTTGTATCACCCGTCATCGAGTTATAGAAGTCGCTCGTGACGTAGTTGGGGTTGGTGACGTCGTGATAGCAGTAATCT
Source organism: Eshraghiella crossota (assembly GCA_963590075.1). Lineage (GTDB taxonomy): Bacteria > Bacillota > Clostridia > Christensenellales > CAG-917 > CAG-475. The sequence goes on along the minus strand of CAVANK010000001.1, from coordinate 95,413 downwards.
ACCGGGAAGTAGTGAATGTCGCTGAAATGTCCGATTTTGATTGAACTTTCGTCCGTAACGCTTTGGGACGTTTCCGCGTTTGATACGCCGTCAATTATCGAGAAACTCATCACGCTTGCAAGCAAAATCGCAAGAACAACAACGAGCACTGTCGGCAGACGGTGCAGATTGGAATTGCTCATATTTCCTCCTTATGCGCGCATAAGCGTGCGCACAAATCATTATCAATACAATTGTATAGTATTTTATTAATAAAATCAATATCAAAAGTGCAATCGAGGCACAAAATTTTCGCCATTGTACGATATAATACATTTCGTTTTGCATAGAGCGACGATAGTTTGATTTTGACATAATTTTTGTGCAAAAACATATGAAAAATCACAAAAAAAACGTTGACAAATGCGATAAACGGGAATATATTATATATGAACGATTGAATAACGGTTCAATTGTTTAAGAGGAAATATGGAAACCAACGACAAAAACTCAAATATCTATTCCATGCCCGACGACGAGGTCGTGTCCGCATTGGCGGAACTTTTCAAGGCACTCGGTGATCCAACGAGAGTGAAGATACTTTCTTGTTTGCAACTTTCGGATATGTGCGTAGGCGAGATTGCGGACAAAGTGGGTATGAGTACGTCGGCGGTTTCGCATCAACTTCGCGTTCTTCGTGCAATCAAACTCGTGAAGGGCACGAAAGAGGGCAAAGAAGTCAGATATTCTCTCGACGACGACCACGTGACGTCGATTATGCAATGCGGTATCACGCACGTCAACGAAAAATAATATACTAAAAACAGGGTGAAAACCCCTGATTTTTTAGACACAACAATTGAATAATTGTTCAATCGTCCAATTGTTCAAATCAAATCAGGACTGAACTCACTTTTGTGAGATAGACAAAAAAAGAGAAGGAGCATCAACAATGAAAAAGGTTTACAAACTTGAAGATCTCGACTGCGCAAACTGTGCCGCAAAAATGGAATGTGCCATTCAAAAAATCGACGGCGTCAATTCCGCCAGCGTCAATTTTATGGGACAACGTATGACCATCGACGCAAACGACGAGAATTTTGATGAGATAATGAAGAAAGTGGTCAAAGTCTGTCGTAAGGTAGAACCGGATTGTACGATAATACTTTAATTGTGACAGACGCCCTCGTAAACGGTCTATACTTTTTCGGCGTGTCCGGAAAGAGGGGGTTATCTATTTAGAGGAGTTCCGACGCACTCTATTAAGTGTGCTGTCGAGAAAACGGAAAAACATATTAAACCTATGAGCAAAATCAAACTTACAAGAAAAGAGAGAAAAAACTTTATAAGGATAATCGTTGCGCTTGCAATGTTCCTTGTCGTGCTTATCGTTGACAAGACGGTCGGCATTGCGAAAGCAGTGGGCGGTGAATACGGTTGGCTCGTGCCCCTCTTCCTTTACTTTGCCGTGTACGTCGTCATCGGTTACGACGTATTGTTTAGAGCGGGTAGAAATATCGTGCACGGACAAGTCCTTGACGAAAATATACTTATGTGCGTAGCGTCGCTCGGCGCGTTTGCACTCGGCATATATACCAGCGTTATGAAACTCGGTCAAGAAGGCTTTGACGAGGGTTGCGCAGTCTTGTTGTTCTATCAAGTCGGTGAATTCTTCCAAAGCTATGCGACGGGCAAATCTCGCAAATCCATTTCTTCGCTTATGGACATTCGTCCCGACTACGCCAACGTAAAGCGTGAAGACGGTGTAGTGGAGCAAGTCGATCCGAGCGAGGTTCAAGTCGGTGACGTCATCGTGGTTTACCCCGGTGAAAAAGTTCCTCTCGACGGCGTAATCGTCAGCGGAAACACCACGCTTGACACCAAGGCGTTGACGGGTGAGTCCCTTCCGAGAGAACTTTGCGAGGGTGACGACATAATCAGCGGTTGTGTCAATTTGACGTCGCAAATCGAGGTTCAAGTGACAAAAGTATTCTACGATTCGACTGTTTCTAAAATACTTGAACTCGTTGAGAACGCTTCCGGACGCAAATCCAAGGCAGAAAACTTCATCACCAAATTTTCAAAATACTACACTCCGAGCGTCGTTGCGGCGGCAGTTTTGCTTGCGGTAATCGGCGGCGCGGTCACCAAAGATTGGTATACGTGGGTGTATAGAGGATTGAGTTTCTTGGTTGTATCTTGCCCTTGCGCACTCGTGGTCTCCGTGCCTCTCTCGTTCTTTGCTGGTATCGGCGCTGCGTCGAGAATGGGTATTTTGATAAAAGGTTCCAACTATCTCGAAATGCTTGACAAAGCAAATATCTTCGTGTTTGACAAGACGGGAACGCTCACCAAAGGCAACTTTGCGGTAACCGTAGTTACGCCCGAAGAGAATAAAGACGAAATCTTGCGCCTTGCCGCTATTGCGGAAAACGACTCAAATCACCCGATTGCTCGCTCTATCGTAAACTACTATAACAAGGAAATAGAGGGCAGTTATACGCTCACCAACGTTGCGGGCTTCGGCGTAATCGCATCCAAAGACGATGACGTTATCTATTGCGGAAACGAAAAACTTATGCAATCCTACAAAATTCCATATGAAAAACAAAACGGCGTTGGAACGGTTGTTTACGTTGCGCACAACGACAAATACGTCGGCTCCTTGCTCATTTCGGACGAAATCAAGCCCGAAAGCAAAGAAGCAATCGCTCGCCTCAACGAAATGGGGTGCAAGACGGTTATGCTCACGGGTGACAACGAGCAAATCGCGGCAAGCGTTGCAAACGAGTTGCAACTCACCGATTATAAGGCGTCTTTGCTTCCGCAAAACAAGGTCGAACACGTCGAAAGCCTACTGAACAGTAAGAAAAAGGACGAAGTTTTGTGCTTCGTCGGCGACGGCATCAACGACGCACCCGTGCTTATGCGCTCGGATATCGGTATTGCAATGGGCGGTGTAGGCAGTGACGCGGCAATCGAAGCAAGTGACGTAGTGCTTATGCAAGACGATTTGAGCGGAATATCCACCGCAAAGCGTATTGCAAAGAAGACTATGCGCGTCGTATACGAGAATATTGTCGGCTCGCTTGCAGTCAAAATCGCAATTATGGCACTGTCCGCTTGCGGTGTGCTCGGTGCGTATTCAATGTGGATAGCGGTCGTCGGAGACGTCGGCGTCGCAATCGTCGCAATCCTCAACGCAATGCGTGTCAACCGTGGCTTCAAAACCACTCTCAAACAACCCAAATAACCTCAATTTAATTGGTTAGATACTCAAAAACAATATAAATCCAACAAAAAAGTGCGCCACCGTTCGTGACGCACTTTTTCTGTATATAAATCGCATTTATATTACATTATTCCTCTTGTTTTTTCTCCGCTTTCAGCCTATATCCGCAGTTTGGGCATTCTATATCATCCGGCGAAATCTTTGCAAAACAGTTGGGGCACTCGCCAAATTTGGGCAGGTTTTCATAATCGAATTCCTCCATATCAGTCTCGTTCTCGTTCAAAATTTCGATTTGTTTCAGAACGTGTGCCTCGTTCGGCTTTTTCTTGCTCAATTTTGTTTGTTGAATCATCAACGTTTTGTCGGTATTTGCTTTAATTATGTAAATGTTGTGGCAAGTTGCAACTACCATTTTCCCAAAGACATAGAATACCACAATGGATATTCCGCCAGAGAGAATAATAATCAAACTTAGCCACCATATATCGTAAGTAATGGTCATCAATACACCTAGTACCACAACCATTATGCTGAGAATAATAGTTGCCACTGTGATGATAGTCGAGCCCATGCTTATGTAGCGGTAAGAATCCAAGTCGTTTTGTTGTCTCATTTTTAATTCCTCCTAAATAAAAACTCAGCGAGATGACACATACAGTTGTTTCTCGCTTAGTTGTCACACCATTACATAACCAAACCGATTACGTGCGGAAACAAGACTGCCATAGGTAGTCATCGGTTTGGATTTATTAAAATGATGTGACGATGTGATTATAGCATATGAGGCAAAATTGTCAAGTCAAGAGCGCGCCTCAATCCGCATACTATATAGTGAAAAAGGAGGGAAGATATGAGTTTATTGATGTTGCTTTTATCCATACTCAACAAAAAGTGCGCCACTTTCGTGACGCACTTTTTCTATCATTATTTAAGCGGACAACCGCATTCTTTACACCTTTGAGCGTGTATGTCGTTTTGTGTAAAACAATTTGGACATTCAATCGTTGTTCTTGTAGTCGCAACGGGTGTTTTTGATGTCACAATGGTTGTTTTCTTATCAATATTATTGTTTTTATTTGCATTTTTGAAGATGTTAGTTGCTTGCAGGTGGCTTGTTGAAGACGTTGAATTGATTTTCCTTTTAATTTCCCACACATGACTTACATAAGATGCAAGTAGCATTCCGCCGGTATATTCAAGTGCAATTAGTGCTCCGCCCAGAATATAAATAGGTATAAATAGCCACCAGGAATACCATATACTTACTATGATTCCAACGATAAACACAGCAATCGTATGAAGTGCGGTTGCGATTCCTACTGCTATCGCAAAATGCGATATTGGATCATAAGTTGTAAGGTCGATTTCTTTCATTTTTGTTTCCTCCTAAATAAAAAATGTGCCATCTCAGCGAGATGACACATACAGTTGTTTCTCGCTTAGTTGTCACACCAAATAACCCACAGATTATACACGGAAACAAGACTGCCATATGTAGTCTGTGGATTTTTATTCAATTTGATGTGACATTGTAATTATAGCATATGCGACAAAATTGTCAAGTCAAGATTGTGCCTCAATCCGCATACTATATAGTAAAGAAGGAGTGAAGATATGAGTTTATTGATGTTGCTTTTATCCGCACTCGGACTTGCGGGACTTATCGGCTTTTTCGGTGGCGCGTGGTTTTGAAATTTTGGGAAATAAGGGAATTGCGCACTGATCCGCCCGTTCGATTCCCTAAACTGCATAAAGAAACGAAAAAGAACATATCATTGCGATATGTTCTTTTCATTTGGTACCCCCATAGGGAATCGAACCCTAGTTTCCGCCGTGAGAGGGCGACGTCTTGAACCGCTTGACCATGAGGGCAAATCGATATTGCTTTGTGATAATACCATAATTTTCGCACATACGCAAGCAAAAAACGATAATTTGCGCATTTTTACTTAATGAATTTTTCTGATAAAAAATTATCAATTGCATATTGATTTTTATTATTTAATAATGTAAAATACATTTGTATAACAATTTTAGGAGGAATTTTATGGATCCCAAGTATCAAAGCCTGTTTACACCGTGGAAAATCAAGAATTGCGAAATCAAAAACCGCATTGTCTTGACCTCTATGGGAGGGACTTCGATTTTCGGTTGGATGGAACCGCATCATTTCGACAAAGAAGCGGCAAACTTCCTTCTGGACCGTGCAAAAAACAACGTCGGTCTCGTCTTGCCGGGTATTGCGCCTATCAGAAACGTTATCGGTGGCAACTGGCTTTACAAGAGCAAAAGTTCCTTCAAGCAACTCAAACCTTTTATGGACGAACTCCACAAGACGGGTGCAAAGATGTTTGTGCAACTTACTGCGGGCTTCGGACGATCCTTTGCGATTAGCGGAATGATGGAAATGCTTGCTACCAACAAATTCCTCGGCGCAGTCGCAAAACCCTTCATCAACATCGACCAACTCACGATGAGCGCAAGCCCCAACCCCAATCGTTGGAGCGACAAAGTGCCTTCTCGCGCGATGACGATTGACGAAATTCACGAATTTATTTACGCGTTTGGTCAAACCGCAAAAATGTGCAAAGAAGCGGGCGTTGACGGTGTTGAAATTCACGCCGTACACGAAGGCTATTTGCTTGACCAATTCACGATGAAATACACCAACCAACGCACCGACGAATACGGCGGATCAATCGAGAACAGATATCGTTTCCCGATCGAGATCGTCAAAGAGATCAAGAAGGTCTGCGGTGACGATTATCCCGTATCGTTGAGGTATTCCGTCGTATCCAAGACCAAAGGCTTCCGTCAAGGCGCGCTTCCCGGTGAAGACTACGTCGAAGTCGGCAGAGATATGGAAGAGAGCAAGATTGCTGCCAAGATGCTACAAGACGCGGGCTACGATATGCTCAACTCGGACAACGGCACTTATGACGCTTGGTACTGGGCACATCCGCCGGTATATATGCCTCAAAACTGCAACCTCGAAGATTGCGAAGAACTCAAAAAGGCCGTTACAATCCCCGTTGTTTGCGCCGGTCGTATGACTCCCGAAGCGGGCGCAAAAGCAATTGCGGAAGGCAAAATCGACGGTATGGGCATTGCTCGTCAATTCCTTACCGATCCCGAGTGGATTACCAAACTTATGCAAGGTCGCGAAAAAGACATTATGCCTTGTATCTGTTGCCATAACGCTTGCTTCAATATGGCGCACTACAACGGTGTCGCAAACGACCAAGATTTGTCCGACACTGCAGGTATGGCTCGTTGCGCGCTCAATCCGCACACCATGCAATCCAAGAAATACAAGATCGTTCCCACCAAGAAATCCAAGAAAATCGCGGTTATCGGCGGTGGTATCGGCGGTATGGAAGTCGCACGCGTAGCAACTCTCCGCGGACACAAAGTCACCGTTTATGAGAAAACGGGCGACCTCGGCGGTATTTTCGTAGCCGCGGCGGCTCCATCCTTCAAAGAGAAGGATAAAGAACTCATCGAGTGGTACAAAAAGCAAATCAAAGACCTCGGCATTGAAGTGAAGTACAACACCGAAGTCAAAGACATAAGCAAACTCGACGCGGACGAAGTAGTCGTCGCAACGGGTTCTGTCGCAAGAAGATTTAAAGTTCCCGGCATTGAAAAGACCGTGGAAGCGTGCGAATTCTTGCTCGACAAGAAAGAGGTCGGTGACAACGTCGTCATCATCGGTGGCGGTCTCACGGGTTGCGAAATCGCATATGAATTGCATTTGAGAGGCAAACATCCCACCATCGTCGAGATGAAGAACGACATTATCGCAGTCAAGGGCGTATGCCTTGCCAACTCTTCCTATTTGCGTGAGTACTTCGCACTCCACAAAGTGCCCGTACATCTCGAAACCAAGCTCTTGTCCGTCACCGACAAGGGTGTCAAAGTCCAAGACAATACAGGCAAAGAGTTTGAAATTCCCGCAGATTCCGTCATTATGTCCGTCGGTTACATTCCCGCACCGGTTGCCGAAGAAGGCAAGCACGTGCACGTCGTAGGCGACAGTGCAAAGATTGGCAACTTGCGCACGGTTATTTGGGGTGCTTGGGACGTCGCAATGAAACTGTAAAGCGCACTATTTAGCGAATAACTTCGTCAGGACTGTCCGTCCGCCAACTCATTTACGATTAGTAAATTAGGGTTGTCGTTCGGACAGTCCTTTCTTGTTCTTCATCTAAATATTGCGCTTTACGTAATTTGGCGGATATGGAATATTCCACAATTATTAATTAATAATTATTAATTATTAATTCAAAAAACTCACAATATATGTTACAATATTATCAGTAAATATATAGGAGTTATCGTTATGAAGAAAACAACGATGCAAAAGTTTGCGAAACTTATCGCAGTCAAGGGCGCAAATGTGCGCAAAGGACAAGAAGTCGTCGTCAATGCGTCGCTCGATCAACCCGAATTTGTCAAAATGGTGGTTGAGGAGTGCTATCGCGCGGGCGCAAGCAAAGTCACGGTGGAGTGGAGTTATCAACCTCTTACCAAAGTACATTATCGTTATCGTTCTCTCAAAACTCTTTCCACGATGGAAAATTGGGAAATCGAGAAGTTAAAACACAAGGTCGAGGCACTTCCCGCCGTTATTTATATTGATTCCGACGATCCCGACGGACTCAAAGGCGTCAATCAAGAGAAAGTGGCAAAATCTCAACGTGCCAAATATCCCATCATCAAGCCGATGCGCGATGCTATGGAAAACAAATATCAATGGTGTATAGTCGCAGTCCCCGGCAAAGCGTGGGCAAAAAAGGTTTTCCCTGGCGAAAGAGAGGGCAAAGCCGTCGAAAAACTTTGGAACGCAATTCTTTATACGTCGAGAGCGGACGGTGACGATCCCATCAAAGCGTGGGAAGACCACAATGCCGACCTCAAAGCAAGATGTGAATATCTCAACTCTCTCGGTATCGAAAAGTTGCATTATACGTCATCTAACGGCACGAATTTCACTGTCGGACTTATTCCCGACGCACTTTTCTTGGGCGGAAGCGAAGACACGCTCGGCGGTGTAGAGTTCAATCCCAATATTCCCAGCGAAGAAGTGTTTACCTCTCCTATGAAAGGTCAAGCGGAAGGTATCGTATATGCAACTCGTCCGCTTTCTTATAGAGGTGAACTTATCGAAAACTTCTCGGTGCGCTTCGAAGGCGGTAAGGCAGTGGAAGTACACGCCGAAAAAGGTGAAGATTTGCTCAAACAAATGATATCTATGGACGAAAATTCCGCATATCTCGGTGAGTGCGCGCTCGTTCCGTACGATTCACCCATTCGCAACAGTGAAATCACCTTCTACAACACACTTTTCGACGAAAACGCGTGTTGCCACCTTGCGTTTGGTCGCGGATTTGAAAACTGCATCAAAGATTATGCCAATCTCACCCTCGACCAATGCCGTGAAAAAGGTATCAACGACTCAATCATTCACGTTGACTTTATGATCGGCTCGCAAGATCTCAATATAGATGCCATAACATGCGAGGGGGCGAATGTACCCATCTTCCGCAACGGCAACTGGGCTTTCTAAAATGTGTCATTGAGCGAATAACTGTGTCAAGCGCACCTCGCTACAAGTCGTGTACGATTGTGTACACTTGGCTAGTATCAAGGTGCGCTTTCCTTGTTCTTCATCTCAATGACGCATTTTAGACCTTTTGTATCGGTTTATCGCTGTTAGAAACTGCGCTATATAACGAATAGCATTGTCAAAGTTTACTTATTAACGGTATGAGCTTATTCGGAGTTGGAGGCGCAAGGCGCCGACCGCACCGAGCGCCAAGCTTGACGGAAAGTACAAGCGACTGCGCCGTGTCGTTGCGTAGCCGGCGCACAAAGCGCAGTGGCATAATCAGTGCACGATACTTATCTATCCGAAGACCGTAAGGAGCGTAGCGACGGAATAGCGATTGTTACGAAGTCAATCGCGTCGAGGTGCCCCCTGCGGAGCAGTTCCGTGGGTTCCCTCAAACGAAGTGCAGAGGGGGAACGGAATATGGGCGCGACGCGTTAAGCAACACATTCGGTGAATGTGTTGTAGCCAAAGCGAACGAGGCGGATTGCGGTGCGCAAACGCCGAAGTCCAAACACCGTGAGGAAGGGGGAAAGTTGCATTTTGTATGTGATATAACTATTCTTACAAAAATTGGGTATTGCAATCATATCGCATATATGGTATATTGAAGATGATAAAAAGTTTCCTGCTATGTTTGTGATGGTGCTATATTTTGAACCACAAATTTTATACGGGATGACGCGTCCGACATTATGCGGAGATGTCAGGCCTCATTTATATCGGAGGAAGACAGATACCGCACGGTAGTCTTTACCCACCCTGCTCGAACGGCGGGTTTATAAAATGGCATCACACGGCGGTGCAGGGCAATACGAATGAAAACAAACGCTCGACCGAGCGTTTGTTTTTTATCTTGTTATTTTTGTAAAAATGCCGTATTCTTTTTGGAAATTTACTCTCGTTTTTTTGTTCGTTTGAAAAAGCACTCTTGTTTTGTCAATAAAATATATGTACATATTTCAATTTGTATAATGTTTAATTTGTTGTAAATGTTGACTTTTATTGCAAATGTATTGCAATTTTGTTTGAATTTTAGAATACTTTTGCCTTAAAAGCGACAAAATTTTCGTATTAAATGCAATTTTGAGATTTTTCTTGTAAAAGTGACGATAATATGCTAAAATCTATATATTAAATAAATAAACCAAATAAAGGTGATTTTATGAAATCTCTTTCTCTCAAAAATAAGACGATTATCGCAATTGTTCTTTTCGTGGCAATCTTTGTCGCGCTTATTGCGATAGCGTCCGTATTTGATTTCCAAGTAAGTCAAATTCTCACCAAAAATGCATTGAAACCGGGCGAGTATATTTCAAACAATCTCTTCGGCGTAGTCGGCGAGGCTGTAGGTACGTCCCCGATATATATCGTGCTTGCGATATGCACGGTGATTTTGTGTTGGTTCTTTGCGAGAATATTCAACAAAAAATGGTGGGGCGTGACTCTTGCGGTCGTATTTGCGGTTGCGGGTACGGTTGCTTGGTGGTTCTATCTCAAAGACACCGTAAAATACATTCTCGAGCATGCCGCGGCACAAGTCGGCTCGGATGCAGGCGCTATCGTATACCAATTTAGAAGCGACGGTGCGGTTAGAGCGATAGAAGTGCTTATTGCACTTACAATCCAAGCGCTCAATATCTTGGCGTTCAAGAATCTCAAACCCGAGACTCTCAAAAAACTCGTATGGTGGGTTATCGCGGTCGTTTCCGCCGTTATCGTGGCAAATCTTCTCATTATGATTATCAAAGATCCCGTCGGTCGTATGAGATTTAGAGCGTTGAATACTGATTTTGGACAAAAACTGAAAGCCGATGGAATAAGAGATTACACTCCGTGGTACATCGCAAACGGTCAGCCCGACAAAGAGATAATAGACGGATTTGTGAGTATGTTCCCCGGCGCAAGTGACGCATTCAAGTCCTTCCCGTCCGGTCATACTTGCGCTGCAGGTATGTCATATGCGCTTATTATGTTGCCCGACGTCATCGATTTTAAGAGTGAAAAAAGCAAAAAAGGCGTCAAAATCGCTTGCTGGATTATTCCGATTGCAATCACAATGCTCGTGGCAATCAGCCGTATCGTCGTCGGCGCGCACTATATGAGCGACGTCACGTTTGGCGGAACGCTCGCATTTGTGTGCATGATCATCGCTCGTGAAATCTTCGTATGCAAGGGAAGTCACTTCTTTGCGTTGTTCCCGTCCGCCGCTCCCAAGAAACTTGAAAAAATCGAAGAGGGCGTTGACGTAGACATCGATATCGCAGAGCAAGAAACCGAAGAAGACGAATTCGTTGCCGAAATGGTGGAACAATCCGTCGAAGACGTCGTTGCAATCGAAAACAAATCCGTTTCCGACGATAAACTCGAAGAAGCGGTGCTTTGCGGAGAGCAAGCCAACAAGGTAAGCCAAGAGATTGCGGACAATCTCCGCGACGGCGTGATAAGCGAATAGTAACGTTTATCCGCAAAAAAATGACATAATTTTGTATCAAAAAAGCCCTCTTTTTGAGGGTTTTTTGATATGATTTTTGAGGCTTTTTTGACAAAATAATGTGATTGTATCTTGAAACGCGTTTTATCTACGTTTTGGTATTATCAATACCGCTTGCGTTTAATCACAATAGTGAAGTGCTGAAATATTTTGCCGTTATTTCAACAACTCTTTATGTTCGTTGGGTGTTGCAACCAGCGTTTTGTAGTTGACGTAGATTACTTGCCCGGGGTGTCCGTTGGGTTTGCGCTTTACGTTGCGACGTTCGGTGTAGTCAACCTCTTGACTTGCTTGCTTGGTGCTTGCGGTGATTTCACCCGCGATTTTGAGCACGTTTTGGGGCACTTCTTTGCCTTCCGTAACGATAACGGTATGTGCGCCGTGCTCGTTTTTAAGGTGCATCCAAATGTCGCTTGACGACGCGATTTTGAAGGTCAACTCGTCGTTTTGGATATTGTTTTTGCCTCTATATATCGTAAATCCGTCCACGACGTAAACGTAAGGCGGTTCGGGCTTTTCTCGGCGCACTTTGTTTTTATGCGATTTCTTTTTCGTGCCTCCCAGAAGTTCCAACTCTTCTTCAATTGCGCTCGTTTGGCTCTCGTAGGGAAGAGACGCGATTTCCTCTTCGATTGACTTGACGTATTCGAGCAAATCTCTGTCCTCAATCAATTTTTTGCCGACAAATTCCTTTGCGCGTTTAAGTTTATTATACTTTGTATAATAAGCGGTACTATTTTTTGACGGGGTAAGGCGCGCGTCGAGCGGAATAACCACTTCGGTATTGTCGTAATAATTGAGACATTTCACGCTTTCGTCGCCCTTTTTTATACGATAAATATTGCTTACGATAAGCTCACCGTACAGTTTGAGTGTGTCCATGTCCTCGCACTCTTTAAGGCGTTGCAAATCGATTGCGATATTCTTTTCGATTTTTTGATGTAGCCTTTTTGCAATGGTAGCAAGCGATTTCAGGCGCGCTTTGTTGCGGATATCCTTGTCGCAATCGGTGGTTAGGGCGTCGTACGCTTCGCTCATCGTATCGAATTTGCGCACGTTGCTCTCGTCCTCGTCGGCAAGAGTGCGGTAGACCATCGGATATACGTCTTTTCCGCCTATTATGCAAGGTTGAAAACTCTCGGAAGAAGCGTCGAAAGACGCAAATTCTTTTATCGTTGCGTACAACTTTTCCTTATCAGATTGAGACAGTGAAGGAACGGACGTATCAAGATTGGCACGGAGCAAAAACTCGTTTATCGTAGCGCCCGAAAATCCCGATATATTGTCTTGGATATACTTGTGCAAATCCCCGCCCGCAAAATCGTCGAAAACGCCGAAACAATCGGTTAGATAACTGATTTTCTTTTGTGTAACGGGTGAATATTTGACTCCGCGCAACACGACGTGATTGCGCTCGACGTCAAGCGGAAGATGTTTGACCGCGTCCAAAATCACGAGGTTTTCGTCCGTGAAAACTATGTTGGAATACCTATTCATAATCTCAACGAAAAGGTAGAACGTGGCGTCGTCGCGCATTTCCGTTTTTGCGTTCAATTTGAGATATATAATGCGGTCGAAATTGTAAATGCCGATGTGCTCGATGCTTGCGTTGAGAAGGTATTTGCGCATAAGCATACAAAGGTTTGGAGCAACCATAGGACTTTGTTTTTTGCTTTGCGTGAGGTGAATACGCGGTGCGCCCGCATTGCAAGAGACGACGAGGCAAACGTTTTTGCCTTTTGAGCGCATAAAAAAGCGCAACTCGTCAACTTCGGGTTGTTGAATCTTGTCTATTCTCGCGCCTTGAAGAGAGGTATTGAGTTCTTTTGCAAGCGCGTTTAATGCAAATAGGTCGCTTCCCATACGATTATGATAGCAAAAAGCGTGGATTTTTACAATAAAAATCGTAAAAATGTGGCACAATACCACGCAATATTATTTGATTTTTGCGCGTGCGTATGATATAATTCTACTACTTGTAATGAAAATATATATCCGTATGCGCAAATGCGCGTCGGAATGGAGGACAAATGGACTACACAGCAGAAAAGTTGGAAAAGAGCCAAGTCAAGTTCAACTATGTGGTTGACAAGGACGCTTTCAACACGGCAATCAAGCAAGCGTATGAGAAGACGAAACACAAATACGCAGTTCCCGGTTTCAGAAAGGGACACGCACCTCAAAAAGTGATTGAGGGTATGTATGGCGCAGGCGTATTTTTCAGTGATGCAGTCGACCAACTCATCGACGCTTCTTTGAACGAACTCGAAACCAAAGACGAATACGATTTCGTAGCGGTTGACAGCGTATGCGACGTCGATATGACGGACGACGGCGGTGTCAAGTATTCAATCGTTATGGTTGTCAAACCCGAAGTTACTCTCGGTCAATATAAAGGATTGAACGTGGCAAAGAAAGCAGTCAAAGTCACGGCAAAGCAAGTGGATGAAAGAATTGCGCAAGAGCAAGAAAAGCAAGCGCGCCTTATCGAAGTAGATACTGCGGCTGCCAACGGCAACACCGTCACGATGGACTTTGTCGGTAGCGTAGACGGGGAGAAGTTTGAAGGTGGCAGCGCAGAGAACTACGATCTCGAACTCGGCAGTAACACGTTTATCCCCGGCTTCGAAGACCAACTCGTAGGCGTAAAAGCAGGCGAGGTCAAAGACGTCAAAGTCACTTTCCCCGAAAACTATCAAGCGGACAACCTTGCGGGCAAAGAAGCAGTGTTTACTTGCACTATCAAGGCAGTCAAAGTCAAAGAATTGCCCGCCGTTGACGACGAATTCGTAAAAGAAATCTCCGAATTCGACACGCTTGCAGAGTACAAAGCGGATGTTAAGTCTCAACTCACCAAAGAAGAACAAGAGAAGGTAGACAGAGATTTTGAAGACGAAGTAGTCGAAAAAATCGTCGATTCTTCCAAGGTTGAAGTTCCTTCCGCAATGATCGATCGCGAAGCGGACGAAATGGTGCACGAGTTTGAATATCGTCTTATGTACCAAGGTCTCAAACTTGAAGATTATCTCAAATATCTCAATATGACCAGAGATCAACTCGTCGATCAATACAAGGATCAAGCGGCAAAGACCGTCAAAGTGCGTCTCGTTATGGAAGCGCTCATCAAGGCGGAGAACCTCACCATCGAAGACAAAGACATTGAAGAAAAGATGGCAAAATTTGCCGAGCAAAGCGGTCAAACCGTCGAAGAATTCAAGAAGACTCTTCACAAAGAGCAAGTCGATTATATCGTCAACTCCATTATGAACGAAAAACTTCTCGATATGCTCACCAAAGAGAACCTTGCAAAGAAGGCGACGGCAAAGAAAGCGGATTTGGAAGCAGAAGTCAAAGACGACACGAATACCGAGGAAAAGAAACCTGCCGCCAAAAAAACCACCAAAAAAGCGGAAAAACCCGCAACCGACGCAGAATAAGTAGCGCAAGTTTCGTGTAAAATTTAAGTGTTTTGACAAAAACATATATGCTCGTTTTTCCGCTTGCAATCGTTTTGCAAGCGGAAAGCGTATAGGAAAACAAAATATCGTATCGAGCGTAAAAATGGCAAAAATGTGGAAATTTGCGCACATTATATAGCATCGAACGCTCGTGCAATCAAAATCGAACGATACCGCCTCGGCGGTCGGAGGATACAATGAACATCAAAAATCAACTTATACCTATGGTTATCGAACAAACGGGCAGAGGCGAACGCTCCTACGATATCTATTCTCGCTTGCTCGAAGACAGAATTATCTTTTTGACGGGTGAAATCGACGATAATATTGCCGATCTCGTCGTCGCGCAACTCATTTATCTCGAAGGTAAAGACTCCACCAAGGATATCAGTCTTTACATCAACAGTCCCGGCGGATCGGTTTCTGCGGGCTTTGCAATCTACGATACGATGAACTACATCAAGTGCGACGTTTCCACGATTTGCATAGGTATGGCTGCGTCTATGGGCGCGTTCTTGCTCTCGTCGGGCGCAAAAGGAAAGAGATATTCCTTGCCCAACGCAAAAATTATGATCCATCAACCTCTCGGCGGAGCACAAGGGCAAGCAAGCGATATCGCTATCCAAGCCAACGAGATTTTGAAGACCAAAAAGCGCATCAACGACATTCTTGCGCAAAATACTTCTCAACCGCTCTCGAAAATTGAAATCGATACCGACCGCGACTTCTATATGAACGCCGAAGAAGCCGAAAAATACGGCATAGTCGACAAGATTTTCTATTCGAGAAAGTAAATTCGGAAATAAGCATATACGCTTGTAAAAACGTAACCGTTCGATAGGTATAACTTGTCGAAGATTAGAGTATATAAATAGATATGGAAAATTATCATAAGGAACAACATTGCAGTTTTTGCGGAAGGGGCGCAAGCGAGGTCGAAACGATTATCAGCGGTCCTAACGGCATAAACGTTTGCAACGAATGTATTGACGAGTGCGTTTATATGCTCGGCAAAAAAGACCAAAAGACCGCAAACGACGGTATAAGTCTTTATACGCCGAAGGAAATTAAGGCAAAACTCGACGAGTACATTATCGGTCAAGACAGCGCAAAGCGAGTGCTGTCTGTTGCCGTGTACAATCATTATAAGCGCATCAATCAGATGAAGAACAAAAACAGCGACGACGTAGTCATTGAAAAGAGCAACGTACTTTTGCTCGGTCCAACGGGCTCGGGTAAAACTTTGCTTGCAAAGACGCTTGCTCAAATTCTCAACGTGCCGTTTGCCGTGGCTGACGCAACTACGCTCACCGAGGCGGGCTACGTAGGTGAAGACGTCGAAAATATCCTTCTCAAACTCATTCAATCCGCAAACGGCGATTTGAAGAGAGCGGAAGTCGGCATCGTGTATATCGACGAAATCGACAAAATCGCAAAGAAGGGTGAAAACGTGTCCATTACGCGTGATGTAAGCGGTGAGGGTGTGCAACAAGCGTTGCTCAAAATCATCGAAGGCACGGTGGCAAGCGTTCCTCCGCAAGGCGGAAGAAAACACCCCAATCAAGAGTGCTATCAATTGGATACGACCAACATTTTGTTCCTCTGCGGTGGCGCATTCGTTGATTTGGACAAGATTATCGACCAAAGAAAGGATAATTCCAAGCTCGGTTTCGGCTCTGCTGTCAAAGGCACTGTCGATTATCGCTATGACGAACTTATCGAGGCTTTGCAACCCGCCGACCTTATCAAATACGGTCTTATTCCCGAATTTGTCGGTCGTGTGCCGATCGTCGTCGGACTCAACGCGCTTGACGAGAATGCGCTCGTTAAGATTTTGTCCGAACCCAAGAACGCTCTCGTCAAACAATACAAGTATCAGTTTGCGCTTGACGGCGTAACGCTTGAATTTGAAGAAGAGGCGTTGAGAGCGGTTGCTACAAAGGCAATCCAACTCAATACCGGCGCAAGAGGCTTGCGTGCAATTCTCGAAGACGTGTTGCTCGAACTTATGTTTGAAATTCCGTCCGAGAAGAATATCGACAAGGTCATTGTAACCAAAGCCGCCATCGATAAGACGGAAAAACCCATCGTCGTGTACAAACAAGCGGAAGTCAAGGCTGACGACCAAATTGCGTAAATAGCAATGAAACAGCGCATCTAATGCGCTGTTTTTATACTAAACGCACAGTATTGCAAACAAAGGATAATTGAAAAATGATTAAACAAGCGAAATTCGTTACGTCGGTTGGCGACGCAAAAAATATTCCCGATTACAACGTTCCCGAGATTGCCATTGCGGGCAAATCGAACGTCGGAAAGTCGTCGTTTATCAATTTTATGGTCAATCAAAACAAACTTGCCAAGACCTCGCAAGAGCCGGGAAGAACGAGATTGCTAAACTACTTCGAGATAAACAACGGTGAGTACTATTTCGTTGATCTCCCGGGGTACGGCTATGCCAAGGTAAATAGGCAAGAAAAACAAAAATGGGGCGGACTTATCGAAAATTATTTGCGTACGAGCAAAAATCTTATCAACGTTTTCGTGCTCGTAGATTTGCGTCACGAGCCGACCGACGACGATAAAATGCTTATCAATTATTTGTACGCGTATCATATCCCGTTTACGATTATCGCAACCAAGGCGGACAAACTCTCTCGAGCACAACAACAAAAGTGCAGAGCGGTCGTATCGTCGGCGTTGTGCGTTGGTATCAACGATATTATCGTAACGTCCTCAACGGCAAAGACGGGCAAGGAAGCAGTGCTCGCGCGTATCGATACGTTGCTTGAAAACGCACGAAGCATACTTACAAACGAAGCCGACGATGAAGAGAATACCGACGAAAACGACGACGCAAATGCCGACGTCGCAAACGATTTGAATTGCTAAAATTTGAATAAATTTCAAACTGAACTCAAAAGCCGTATCCGTGTAAAATCACCGATACGGCTTATTTTTTTTGATAAATTACTCTAAAAACACGATATTTTTATAATACTTTTACAAGTTTACCGATTTTTATAATAGTTTTTGCTTAATTTTTGTTTTATTCCGTGATTTCGCACACTTCAATCAATTTGTTGTCCACGAGGTCGCAAGAAGTGAGGATATACTCTATTCCGTTCTTTTCCACGCGTGGCGTTACTCTTACGTTTTTGCCGTGAAGGTGTCCGTAAAGAACGTAATCGACATCGTACTTTTCAAGAATGTCCGTGACTTGCGTGCTTTGATAAGTTGCTTCGAAAGGCGGATAGTGAAGCATTGCTATAAGCACGTCGCCGTCTTTGCGCAAAGCTCGCGCACTCGATAGAGAGAGGTCAAGACGGACGAGTTCTCTATTGAAGACTTTTATATCCTCTTCCGTGCTGTCTTTGCTCGGAATATTCCAACCGCGCGTGCCCGCGATAATCACGGCTGTGTCTTGCTTTATAGGCTCTTGGGGGGATAAGTTCTTGTTTTTCTTGCTTTCTTGCTCGGCAAATTGCCTTGCTTCGTGCGGATTGGAACTTTCCACACGGTAAGCGTTGTTTTGGATAAAGCGGAAATCGGGAAACTCCTTGCGCATTTTGCTCAAAGAATTCCAATAGTAATCGTGATTGCCTTTTACGACGTATTTTTCACCCGGGAGTGCGGAAACGAGGTCGTAATCGGGTTTTGCTTCTTGCACCGTAAGCCCCCAAGACATATCTCCTCCAAGCAAAACGATATCGTCCGCGCCGACTTTTTTGCGCCAGTCGTCGCTTATTTTCTCAAAATGGTTTTGCCAACCGTCACCGAAAATATCCATCGGTTTTTCGACGGCGGTTGAGAGGTGCAGGTCGCTTATAGCAAAGATTTTCATACGATTATATTATCACGCATTTTGCATTTTTTCAACGCTTTCAAACGGTTTGCGCTATTTTGATTTTTTATTCGCCTTTGATGTGTATGGAATAATAATATATAATAATATGTTTTTGTATAAAAAATGACGACTTGCGCCGTCATTTTTAAGTATCGCAACCTACGTTGCCACCGGATTTTCTTAAGTCGGGAAAATCGGAAGGGCCTCTTTTCCAAATCAAGTTGGGAAAATCGGAAGGGCCTCTTTTCCAAATCAAGTTGGGAAAATCGGAAGGGCCTCTTTTCCAAATCAAGTTGGGAAAATCGGAAGGGCCTCTTTTCCAAATCAAGTTGGGAAAATCGGAAGGGCCTCTTTTCCAAATCAAGTTGGGAAAATCGGAAGGGCCTCTTTTCCCAATCAAGTTGGGAAAATCGGAAGGGCCTCTTTTCCCAATCAAGTTGGGAAAATCGGAAGGGCCTCTTTTCCCAATCAAGTTGGGAAAATCGGAAGGGCCTCTTTTCCCAATCAAGTTGGGAAAATCGGAAGGGCCTCTTTTCCCAATCAAGTTGGGAAAATCGGAAGGTCGAACACGCCTTGGCAAGCGTCTTGACTGAATTCCGTGCAAGGCGGAATTTTGCAATATCCGTACGACGGCACGAGAAGATTGACGGGTGCTTGTACGCTCAAAATCACCGTCACGCAACACGTGATGCTGAACGTGTAGTCGCTTACGTACGTGCCTCTCGGAGACGCCATATTGACGGTTGCCGCAACGTTTGGCGTAATTACGCTACCCGTCGGCACGCACATGACAACGTCAAGCGAGATGCTGACCGAGCTCGTGCCCGTGCCTTGCACGCCGTTTGCGTCGGTGTAGGCAATTTGAATAGGTATCGAAACCGTGGTGGTAACTCTTGAAAGCCCCGGTCTGTCGGCAATCGGCGCGATCGTAAGGGAAGTAATCGTGCCCGTCGATGACGTTGACGTACCGCTTACGAAGGTGAGCGGAAGTGTGGGACTGGCGGGGGACAAGTTGGTGAGAGCCACCGTCGAGTCTATGCTCGTTTGCATCATACAAGCGTCGAAAATTTTGACGGTTTGGATGCAAACTTTTTCACACAGTCCGTTCATAGGATTGCCGCTGATGTTCCCGGGACATCTGTCGGGAGTGGAATTGTTGTTGCAAAAAGACATCTTTTTACCTCCTTTTTTATTTGTTGCAATATATGCGAGAAGCAATTTTTTGTTGCAAACGGCGCGTTTTATGCAAAAATTTTCAACTGATTTTGCGCGTTTTTCTTGCGATTTTCACTAAAAAGTAGGGGTGCGTGGCGGGCGAAAATGAATAGAAAACGATTTTTGAATATAGTTTACTTGTAAATCAAAAAATTTTGAATAAAAATCAAAAATACCACTAAACAGATGGAAAAAATTTGTGGTCAAAAATGGAAAATTCCTATTGACAAATCTTTCGTATTGTTATACAATAACAAGCGTAAAGGGTGAAGTGCCCTCAAAAAGGAAGCAAATATGGCAAAATTTATGCTCGGCAATTATCGTCACAGCCTTGACGAGAAAAATAGATTTAGGATACCGGTTAAGTTCCGCGAGGGGCTTGGCGCAAATCCCTATTACATGCCGGGCAAAAACGGATGCCTCTACATCGTTCCCGAAGAGAGATTCGAAGAGATGTTTGCGCCGTTCATCAATCAAAATCCGTACACCTCGGACACCGATGAATTTACGTCCAGCGTGTTTGCGTTCAGCGGACCTTTGGAAGAAGACGCACAGGGCAGAGTTGCTCTCGACAAAAACATCAAAGAGAAATACGGCATTTCAAAAGAACTTGTTTTCGTGGGCAAAGCGACCTACCTCGAAGTGTGGCCGAGTGAAACTTGGGACGCGAGATACGGTGTGCTCGATCCGCAAAAGATTGACAAGATGATCCAAGACCTCAAAAAGTACGGGGTGTGAAAATGGAATTTGCACATATCCCCGTGATGTTGAACGAATGTCTTGACGGACTGAATATCAAAAGCGACGGCATTTACGTTGACGGTACGGTAGGCGGTGCGGGGCACTCGATTGAGATTGTGAAGCGACTCGGCGAAGGAGGAAGACTCATTGCCGTAGATAAAGACAAATTCGCCTTGCAAGCGTCGAGAGAAAGGCTCAAAGATTATCTCGACAAAGTGACTTTCATTCACGACGATTACAAAAACCTCATTGCCAATCTCGACGAGATAGGCGTGGGTGAGGTGGACGGAATACTTCTCGACCTCGGCGTATCCAGCCCTCAACTGGACAATGCGGAAAGAGGGTTCAGTTATATGAAGGACGCGCCTCTCGATATGAGAATGGATTGCGACCAAACGCTTACGGCATACGAAGTGGTCAACGACTTTTCGGAAGAGGACCTTGTAAGAATACTCTTCGATTACGGTGAAGAGAAACTTGCCAGAGTGATTGCAAGAAGGATTGTAAATCACAGAAGCCAAAAGCCGATTGAGACTACGTTGGAACTTGCAAAGATAGTCGAAGACAGTTATCCGGCAAAGACGAGATGGAAATTCGGACATCCGGCAAAGCGCACTTTCCAAGCGATAAGGATTGAAGTCAACGGAGAGCTTTCAAGGCTTGACGAGGCAATCACCGCAATGGCAAGGCGACTCAAAAAGGGCGGAAGAATGGCAGTGATAACCTTCCATTCGCTCGAAGACAGAATAGTCAAATCCGCTTTCAAACAACTATCGCTCGCGTGTACGTGTCCTCCGGACTTTCCCGTGTGCGTATGCGGAAAGGTGCAAGAGGTGGAACTCGTAAACAAGAAACCCATCGTCGCCACCGAGCAAGAACTTGAAATCAACCCACGCTCGCAAAGCGCAAAACTCAGAGTAATAGAGCGAGTGTAAAAGAGATAAAAACACAAAAAAAAGATAAAAAATATAAAAGAGAAATAAAGAAGGAAAAATCGGTTATCTATCAGGGTGAAAAAAGAGAAACCGATAATCTAAAAAGGGGTATGTTATGGCAATCACATTGGATGAATTGTTGGGAAGAAACACACAAAGCGTAGCACAACAAAACAGCGTTGAGCGTTTTCCTTCATACGAAGATTTTAAGTCCTCGCGCAATACGTATGCGCAACAAACAGAACAACAAAATGTGCGTTACAATTTCGATATGGCGCCCGCTCAAGCACCGAGAAGCGTTGAAAGCGTAAGAAGCTACGAAGCAACTCGTCCGTACGTTGCGCCCCAATCGAGCGAATATCAAACTCGCGAATATCCCTTCTACGATAATTTGCGTGCAAACGCACCCGTACAACCCGTGCAATATAGCGCGCCCGTACAATATGAACAACCCGCATACATCGAGCCGATGCAATATCAAGCACCCGTGCAAAATAGAGTCGCACAAACGGAAAATTTCTACGAGTTTACCGCTCACGATACCGAAAGATTGAGCGATCAAGAACTCTATAACAGACTTGCGTGCACGTCTCAAAACGGTCCCGTCTTCCAAGACGCACAAGTCGCACAAAAAGCGCACACATCCTTGTTTGCTCGCAGAGCGCAAAGAACGCAAGACACCACGGAAGCAAAACAACGCGGCAGACTCAACACCAAAGGTAAAATCATTCTCGGCGTATATCTTGCGGTTATCGCACTCGTTGCTTCGCTCATCATCGTCAACGCAACCAAGATCAACGCCGGCAAAGCGGTTACTCCGACAAGCAAAGTCGGTGCAGTCGCAACACAAGAAGCGAATAATACGGAATCTTTCGGAATAGATTCCAAATATGAAGTTCGCATCGACAAATAAGACAAAACCCAATCTTCTTTATAATCCAACAAAAAGGCTGTCGGCAGTATTACTGCTGATGGTCTTTTTGTTTTGCGCGGTGCTATGCAAAACCTTTTTCGTGATGGTGGTGGATAGCAAAAATTTGCAAGTAAAAGCGTTGTCTCAATGGCTTCGAGACGTTCCGACGGACGCCCCGAGGGGAAGTATTTTGGACAAAAACGGCAAAGTGCTTGCCTCTACGTCCACGAGATACAATTTGTACGTAAGACCGAGCGACACTTCCGACAAAGAAGGCGTTGCCAAAGTTTTATGCGACACGTTCGGCTACGATTACGAAACCACGCTTCAAAAAATCTCAAAGCGCACGAGCGAAGTCACCGTTGCGACCAAAGTTACGAAGGAAGAACTTTCCAAAGTATACGCGAGCGGGCTTGACGGAATTTACTATTCAGAGGACAATTTCCGCTATTATCCATACGGTGATTTTATGACGCAAGTGCTTGGATTTTGCAGTAGCGACGGCTACGGACAAACGGGGATAGAGTCCTATTACGACAAGTATCTCACGGGCGTAAACGGACAGATTTTGACGGAGTCCGACCTTATAGGTCGCAAGAGCGGTGCCGGCAACAGTTATTATTTGCCGGCAATCGACGGTATGAACGTCGTGACCACTCTCGACGCGGGTATTCAGTCCATAGTCGAGGGGGCGGTGCGCAACGCCGTTGCCAAATTCAGTCCGAAGGGCGTTATGTGTGCGGTTATGGACTATACGAGCGGAGGAATAGTCGCGCTATGCGAATATCCGTCTTTCGACCTCAATGCCGTGCCGCGAGACGATTTGCAATCTCTTTTTGAAAACTCCAAAAGTAAATTTATATCCACGGTTTACGAACCCGGTTCGACTTTCAAAATTTTGACGTCTGCCGCCGCGCTCGACTCGGGCAAAGTGCGCACAACGGACAGATTTTACTGCGCGGGCTCACGCACCGTCGACGGAAAGCGGATAAGATGTTGGAAAGCGCGCGGACACGGCTCGATAGACTTCGGGCAAGGCGTGGAAGGCAGTTGCAACTGCGTGTTTATGGACTGCGCTTTGCGTATGGGGACGGATAGTTTTTACGATTATTTGCGCAAATTCGGCTTGGCAAGCAATACGGGCATAGATATGACTGGGGAGACGAGTGGAATTTTCATCGAGCAAGATTCGGTAAAAAACGTGGACTTGGCGCGCATAGGCTTCGGACAAGCGGTTGCGGTTACGCCGATCGGACTTTTGAGCGCGACTTCGAGCGTGATAAACGGCGGTGTGAGCGTCAAACCGCACCTTATGGACAAAATCACGACCTCGGACGGGCAAGTGGTTGCGGAAAGTCAACTTCTCGGCGGTGAAAGAGCGGTGTCCGAGGCAACGTCCGATATTATGTGCGAACTATTGCAACGAGTTGTGACCGAGGGTAGCGGAAAGGGCGCGTACGTCCCCGGATATAAAATTCTCGGCAAAACGGGCACTGCGCAAAAGTACGAAAACGGTCAAATCGCAAGAGGCAAATATATATCGTCCTTCCTCGGCTTTTCCGTGACGGAGGGCGCAAATTACGGAATACTCTTCATCGTTGACGAGCCCAAAGGGTATATGTACTACGGCTCGTTGGTTGCCGCGCCTATCGTGGGTGACATATTCGAGAGCATATTTGCGTATCTTTCGATTGGCCCGACCTACACGGGAAAAGAGGCGGAAATCGTCGGTGAAGAGTTTGAATTGCCCGATTTTTGCGGTATGAGCGTAAGCAAGGCAAGGACGGAACTTGCCAAACTCGGCCTGTACTGCGAGATAGACGGAGAGGGTGATACCGTGAGTGCGCAATATCCGCTTGCGGGGGTGAAAGTGGACAAGCGAAACACTGTTTTGCTTATAACTTGACGTTGAAAAGATTTTCCGTTGGTGGCTACTTTTGCGGTTGGGTTGAATATGTATTCTACACTCATTATTATGAGTGTATCAACCCAAAAGGAGTTACGATATGAAACTTGAAAAACTGTTGCAAAACGTCGACGTTATATCGACCAATGCGGATATGAACACCGAAGTGAAAGGCATCAAAATATCCTCGAAAGACGTGGAAAACGGGGATATGTTCGTATGTATGGAAGGCGTAAACGACGACGGAAACAAATATATCGGTACGATAGACGCGGACTTTGTCGTTTTGACGGAAAAAGACGTAAAAGAGGCGGTCGGATACATCAAAGTGCGAGACGTGCGCAAAGCGTACGCGCTCGTTTGCGAAAACTGGTTTTTGAAACCGCTTGACGATATGAAATTTATTGCGGTCGTCGGCACGGACGGCAAAACTTCGACTGCGCATTATATAAACTCGATTTTGACTTTCGCGGGTGTAAAAACAGGGCTTATCGGCACGGAAGGACATTATATCCTCGACGAAAAAGTGGGACAAAGCCTCACTACGCCCAATCCGTTTGAACTCAACGAACTGTTTTTCAAGATGCGCGCAAAGGGCGTGGAAGTGGTGACTGCCGAGGTGAGCGCACACGCGATTTACCTTGAAAAACTCGGTGATATCAAAGCGGATATTGCCGTGCTTACCAACGTTACGCAAGACCATTTGGACTATTTCAAAGACTTTTCGGCGTATAGGGGCGTAAAGATGTCCTTTTTTGAAAACGGCGGTGCAAAGTGCGCAATCGTCAACGTCGACGACGAAAGCGGTCGAATTTTGTTTAACAGACTTGAAGACAGAGAGGATATCAAAACGCTCGGCTACGGTCTTTACAATCCCGCCGATTGCTTTGCAATCAACGTGCGAGAGGATATAGACGGAGTGAGTTTCGTCGCCAACCTTTGCGACGAACTGGTGGACGTCAAATCAAAGTTGTACGGTGAGTTCAACGTCTACAATCTTTTGGCGGCAATGTCCGTCGCAAGAGAACTGGGTATAGACGCGCAAACGCTCACGCACGCAGTGCGCAAAGTCAAGGCTGTCAAGGGTAGATTTTCCGTTTTGAAATGCGAAAAGGGCACGATAATCATAGACTACGCCCACACGCCCGACGGTATGAAAAACTTGCTTTCCACGGCGCGAACCATCACCAAATCGAGACTTATCACGGTGTTCGGTTGCGGTGGCGAAAGAGACAAGTCCAAGCGCGCGCAAATGGGCAAAATCGCGTCCGAATACAGCGATTATATAGTGCTTACCAGCGACAATCCGAGAGGTGAAGATCCTCTCGACATCATAAAGCAAATAGAGTGGGGAGTGTCCGTCAAAGACGTGAAATGTATCGTCGACAGAACGGAAGCGGTGCGCTTTGCGCTTGCGGAAATGGAAGAGGGCGATACTCTCGTGATAGCGGGCAAGGGCAACGAAAGTTATCTCGAAGTCAAGGGCAGAAAGATACCTTACAGCGATTTTGACGTGGTTGCGAGGTACGCGAGATAAGATGAGCGCTCTAAACAAACTTCTCACGTACTTTATATGCTCGGTGGCGTTTGCCGTGCTGATTGCGCCTTTGATTATCAAGATAATGGGCAAGCTCAAAGCAAAGCAAACGGTTTTGGGTTACGTCAAACAGCACGCCGCCAAGAGCGGAACGCCGACGATGGGCGGATTTATTTTTCTTATACCCGCGCTGGTGTTTTCGCTGGTGGAATTTCAGTGGTTTTCAATCGTGGCGGCAGTGATAACCGTCGGCTTTTGCATACTCGGATTTTTGGACGATTTCATCAAAATCCGCTATTCGCGCAATCTCGGTTTGAAACCCTATCAAAAGATAATCGGACAAGTTGGGCTCGGTCTTGCGGCGGGCTATTTTGTGTACGCCTCGTCGCATATAGGCAGTGCTATAAGTTTGCCTTTCGCCGACTATATGCTCGATATGAAATGGGGCATAATTCCTTTCGTTATGCTCGTATATATCGCAACCACCAATTCCGTCAATCTTACGGACGGGCTGGACGGGCTTGCGGGCTATACGTCGGTGGCGTATTTTTTGTGGTTCGCGATGCTTATATTCTTTGAATATAACGACGCCGTATCGATTGGCGATACGGAGTACGCAAAGCAACTTTTGTCCATCGGCGTTTTTTGCGTGTCTATGCTCGGCGGAGTGCTGGGATATCTCGTATTCAACGGCTTTCCCGCCAAGATTATGATGGGGGACACGGGCTCTCTCGCGCTCGGAAGCGCGTGCGCGTGCGTTGCGGTATTTATCAAAAATCCGCTTTTAATCGTCACGTCAGGCATAATGTACGTTTGGTCAAGCATATCAGTTATATTGCAGGTGACCTCTTTCAAACTCGCCAAAAAACGCATTTTCCTTATGTCTCCTTTCCATCATCATCTAGAAATGAAAGGATTGCACGAGTCGAAAATCGTCACGATATACTTCGTCGTGAGTATGATAGGGGGTGCGCTGACTTTGATATTTGCGAGGACGATATGAGATTTGTCGGCAAAAACGTCGTGATATACGGCGCGGGCATAAGCGGTTTGGCAGCATACGAATTGGTGAGAGAAAAGGGCGCAAAAGCCATAATTTACGATGACGACGCAAAGGCGGAACACGCCACTAACAGCACGGGCGTATTCGACGGTGCGGATATAATCGTATTGAGCCCCGGGGTTGAGGCAAACAAAGATTTTTTGCTTGACGCGCGCCTCGACAATACGACGGTTATAAGCGAACTTTCGCTCGCTTCCAAACTTTGCGACGCGGAGCAAATCGCGGTTACGGGTACGAACGGCAAGACCACGACGACGATGCTTATCGACCATATACTCAAACGCGCGGGACTACATTCTCACGCGGTGGGCAATATCGGCGTGCCGTTTTGCTCCATTGCCGACAAACTCGACGCAACGGAAACGGCGGTTATAGAAGCAAGCAGTTTTCAGCTTGAAAACAGTCCCGATTTCGCACCAGATATCGCAGTGCTTCTCAATATCGCGCCCGACCACTTGTCGAGACACAAAACTATGCAAAATTACGTCAACGCCAAGGCAAATGTCTTCCGTGCGCAAAGCGAGCAAGACGTTGCCGTATATAATGCCGACGACGAGTATATAAGCGAATTAATTCCGCAAATCACCGCCAAAAAAGTGCCGTTTTCAATCGAGCATATCGAGCCGGACGGCGCGTATCTCTCGTCGGGTTTTGCGTGCTACAAGGGCAGACCTATCGTCGCTCTCGAAGATATCGATTTCAAGGGCAAAGAAATACAAAACGTGCTTGCGAGCATTGCCGTTTGTATGCAAAAAGGGGTGTCGGAATTTTGCATCGCTTCCGCAATCACGGACTTTGCAAAACCCAAATATCGCAGACAATTCACACGCAAAATCAACGGCGTCGACGTGTACGACGACAGCAAAGCCACCAACGTGTCCGCGTGCCTGTGTGCGTGCGAAAGCGTGGAAGATTGCGTGCTTATTCTCGGCGGACAAAAGGGGCAAGAGGACTTTGACGAGTTGTTTGCAAATATGCCCTCAAACGTCAAAGGTTTCGTCGCTTGCGGAGAGAACGCGGATTTGATTTTCGAAAAAGGCAAAGCGCACGGCTACGACGTATCGGTGAGAGAAAATCTTACGGACGCTCTCGATTGCGCGTTGACCAAAGCAAGGGAAGTAGGCGCAAAAAGCGTACTGTTTTCCCCCGCAAGCAAGAGCTTTGACAAATACAAAAATTTTGAAGAGCGCGGAAGAGTGTTCGACGCAATCGCGCAAAAACTTTCGAGATGAAAAACCGCTCTTTGGAAAAATTCAATCAAAGCGGTGAACTCGTGCAAAACGGCGTAATCGTTGACAGACGCGCGTATATGCCCGCGGATAATGCGGGCGTGGGCGCGGGTACGTTGTCGCGCGTGCGCCTCGGCGCAAGAGGGCGCGCGCAATCGAGTGCACACGCTTACGCAAGCACGCGTGAGAGTAAAGGCTTGCTCGGCTACGGCAAAATCGATTATCCGCTTTTGGCAATCGCGCTCACGCTGTCGTTGCTCGGACTTTTGTTCATATATTCGGCGTCTTCGTACGGTGCGAATATCCAATTCGGAGACTCCTTTCACTACGTCAAAACGCAAGCGGTCGCGCTCGTAATCGGCGTATTTGCAATGACACTTATTGCGTTTTCGGACGCCTCGAAGCTTCAAAAGTTCGCGCCCGTTTCGTACATAATCGGACTTGCGCTTTTGAGTATGGTGTTTTTGCCCGTGGTAGGCGTCGAAAGCTACGGCGCAAAGCGTTGGCTCAATCTCGGATTTTTCACCATTCAACCGTCCGAATACGCCAAATTTTTTATGGTTATGGCAATAGCGTCCTTTGCAAGCAAGTCGGATATGCGCAAATTTCGCAACGTGCTTTCCGTGCTTGCAATCGGCGGTGCGGTGTGCGTGCTTTTGATGCTCGAACCCAATATGTCCATAACTATATGCGTTGCGGGCACGCTTTTTCTTATGCTCTTTGCAAGCGGTGCAAAACCTCTTCATTTGTTGCTTTTGGCAATACCCGCGGTGGTCGGAGCGGTTGCGCTCGTACTGTTAGAGCCGTACCGACTTCAACGCCTTGCCGCGTTCCTCAATCCGTGGGATTCTCCTCTCGAAGAAGGCTATCAACTCATTCAATCATACTACGCGCTCGGAAGCGGTGGATTGTTCGGAGTGGGACTGTTCCAATCTCGGCAAAAGTATTTGTTCTTGCCCTTTGCGGAAAGCGACTTCATTTTGTCGGTGATAGGTGAGGAAACGGGGCTATTCGGCGTAGTCGCAATCGTCGGATTGTTCGTGGCGTTTTGCGTGAGAGGCATACGCATAGCAAGACAAGCAAGCGACAGATTTTCTTGCTATTTGGCACTCGGCATAACCGCGGTTACGGGCATACAATCATTGCTCAACGTCGCGGTGGTGTGCGGTGCTATCCCGCCGACGGGGTTGCCTTTGCCGTTTATGAGTGCGGGCGGAAGTTCGCTCGTGGCGTATCTCGGCGCGACTGGCGTATTGTTGTCGATTGCAAGAAACGGAACGCCGTATTTGCGTACGGACTCCTTCAAAATCACGCAAAAATCAAAAAGAAAAGACGTAGGGTGAGTATGGAATATTTTGAGATTATCGGCGGAGAAAGTCTATTCGGGCGCACGACGGTACACGGCGCGAAGAACGCCGTTTTGCCTTTGCTTGCAACGGGTATTTTAAGTGAAGAAACGGTGACGATAGACGATTGTCCTTACATAAGCGACGTTGACGTAATGTGCGATTTGCTTTGCGACTTGGGCGCGCGCGTAGAGTGCGAGGGTAGGCGCATAAGCGTGCACGGCAAAGCCGTGCGCGCACGCGCGAGCGAAACGCTTTGCAAAGATATGCGCTCGTCTATGTTTATGCTCGGCGCGCTTTTGGCTTCTTTGGGTGAAGCGGAAATTTCGTTCCCGGGCGGGTGCAAAATAGGCAGTCGACCTCTCGATATCCACGTGGACGGACTGCGCAAAATGGGCGCAACTGTGGAATATACCGAGCAAGGCTTGCATTGCTATGCCGACGGTTTGCACGGCGCGGATATACTCTTGAAATATCCGAGCGTGGGCGCGACGGAAAATCTGCTTATGTGCGCCACTCTTGCCAAAGGCAAAACCACACTTATAAACTGCGCCCGCGAACCTGAAATCGTATCTCTCGCACGCGGTTTGCGCGCAATGGGTGCGCGCGTGCAAGGTGAAGGCACGCCCGTCATACGAGTTGAGGGCGTAGACAAACTCGGCGGTTGCGCAATCACGCCCGTATTCGATAGGATAGTTGCGGGCACGGTGCTTTGCGCTGTTGCGCTTTGCGGCGGAGACGTAAGAATCGACGGTGCGAACGAGAGATTGCTCGGCACGGTTTGCGATGCTTTGCGCTCCAAAGATTGCAAAATCGTAAGCGATGAAAACTCTATGCGTATAACCTCGACGGGCAGAGTACACCCAGTCAGAATATCCACTGCGCCTTATCCGCTTTTTCCCACGGATATGCAACCGCAAATTCTTGCGCTCTCGTGCTTTGCGGACGGTGTAAGCGAGATTTGCGAAACGGTGTTTGAAAACCGCTTTGCCCACGTCGAGGAACTCAAAAAACTGGGTGCGGATATTTATATCCACTCGGGCGGTGCGATAATCGACGGCAATCCCAAACTTGCCGATTTGCACCGAGATACGCCGAGGACTTTGATTGCAAAAGACTTGCGCGGGGGAGCGGGGCTTATAATTGCGGGGCTGAAAGCAAAAGGGGAAACGAGGGTGTTCGGAACTGGGTACGTAGACCGCGGATACGAGCGTATCGAGGACGTGTTTTGCGCTCTCGGCGGTAGCGTTCGTCGCAAAAATGAGGGATAAGATATCCAAATAACGCAATAAACGAGCGTATTTGACAAAAATTTGCATATTAATAAAAATTTTTACGCAAAATGCATTGACACGATAAGTATTTTATATATAATATTATTATAAATAATTCGCGTAGTACGCGCGCTTGCGCGTTAGAAATTTGAGGAGTAATATGGGTTCGTTATTCACCAAAGACATCGCCGTTCTCGACGTCAACTCTCGCCTTATAAGTGCCATCGTCGGCTCAAAGAGGGCGCAGAGCGTTTTTGGCATTAAGTCGCTTGTAGAAAAGCAACATCAAGGCTACGAAAACGGTGAATGGTTCGACAAAGAAGATACGGTCGATATCGCAAAATCCGTCCTTCTCGACGCAATGAAATCTGCCGATTCTCGCACCAAAAAACTTTTTATCGGCGTTCCCGCCGAGTTCGTTACTGTGGTAACCAAAGAGGTCGGTATTCGTCTCGACAGACAAAGACGCGTCATCGACGACGATATAGATTATTTGCTCAAAAAGGGCGACGATTTCGACACTGACAAATACTTGACAATCAACACGTCCGCAATATATTATTCAGTCAACGGAGACGAGAAGATATTCAGCGACGTTCGCGATATGGAAGCGACGAGAGTTGACGCTTGCGTGTCGTATATGCTTTGCGAAAGAAGTTTCGTCAATACGTTTGACGAGGTTGCTTCCTCGCTCGGATTTACGGACGTCAGATACGTTGCCACTTGCTGGGCGGAGTGTATGACTCTTTTGGAAAAAGAGCAACGCGACAACGTGTATATGCTTATCGACATCGGATATCTTTCCTCGTCCGTATGCATTGCAAAAGGCGAAGGCATTTTGGAAATGAAGTCCTTCTCGATGGGCGGTGCGCATATTTGCGCCGACATTTACGAGGCTTTGGAAGTGCCTTTCGATATGGCGGAAGAGGCAAAACGCCTCGTGGATATCAACCTCAATTACAACGACGAAGCAGTGCTCGTGGGTGACGGAGAAAACGTGGTTTACGCCACCGACGCTTGCGAGATTGCCAAAAATCGTCTTGACGTTTTTGCGGACGTGATATCCGACATTTTCAAGGAAATAGAGGAAGACGCCCCCTCGTATATGCCCGTGTATCTCACGGGAGAAGGCGTCGCTTCGATGCGCGGAGCAAAGAAGTATTTGAGCGAACAGCTCGGCAAAAATATAGAAATCGTCACACCGAAACTACCCGGATTCGTCAAGCCCGACGATTGTTCAAAAGCTTCGCTTTTGGTTATGGCTGACAATCTTTCCAAATTCAATTTCGGTGCGTTTATAAAAAAGATATTCAACGGAGGTAAAAAATGATAGATTTTGAAAAATTCGGCTGGAATCCCCAAGACGAGAATGCCGAACAAGTAGAAGAACCCGCACAAGAAGAGGAAGTCGTTCAAGAAGTCGAGGACGTCCAACCCGTACAAGAAGAGGAGCACGAGTATCAACCCGTATCCCAAAAGAAGCCGGGCAAAGCAAATATCGTCGTCGTCGGCGTGGGTGGTGGCGGAAACAACGCCGTCAACAACATGATTCGTGCGGGTATCAAGAGTGCAAGTTTCGTTGTTATGAACACGGATATGCAGGCACTCAATATGTCATTGGTCGCTCCGCATTGCAAAATTCAACTCGGTGCAAATATGACGGGCGGTCTCGGTGCAGGTTCTGATCCCGAAGTTGGCAGAAAAGCCGCGGAAGAATCTCGTGAGCGCATCAAAGCCGCACTCAAAGACATCGATTTGCTCTTCATAACCGCAGGTATGGGCGGTGGCACGGGCACGGGCGCGGCACCCGTCATCGCAGAGATTGCAAAATCTATGGGCATTCTCACCGTCGCAGTCGTCACCAAACCGTTCAATTTCGAGGGCGCACAACGCCAAAGAAACGCGGAAGAAGGCATCAAAAACCTCAAAAATTTCGTAGATACGCTTTTGGTTATCCCCAACCAAAAACTCATCGAAGTGCTTGATAAGAACATCTCTTTCAAACGCGCATTCGAGATTGCCGACGACGTATTGCGTCAAGGCGTTCAAGGCGTGAGCGACGTTATCGCAAACCCCGAGCTTATCAACCTCGACTTTGCGGACGTGCGCACAATCCTTTCCAACAAAGGTCTTGCTCATATGGGTATCGGCTACGGCAAGGGCGAGAAGAGAGTTATTGAAGCGGTTCGCGGTGCGGTTTTCAGTCCGTTGCTTGAAACGGATATCGAAGGCGCAACCGGTATCATCGTCAACATCACCGGCGGTGAAGATATGTTGCTCGGCGAAGTTACCGAGGCTTGCGACATCGTAAAACAAGTCGTCGATCCCAGTGCAAACATCATTCTCGGCACGGCGTTCGTTCCCGACAAGAAAGATATCGAGATCACCATCATTGCAACCGGTTTCGTCGATAGAAACGTCGCACCCGCAAGAAGCAGTGCTCCGCAACCCGCAAGACCGCTTTCCAGTGCGTTCGCACAAGCGGCGGCAAACGTCGAAACGGAAAAGGAAGAGGAAGTTCAACCCGAAGTCGAAGCCCCCGTCTACAATCCCGACATCTTCGCAAATCGTCCCGTTTTCAACTCGCAAAGACCGCAAGCGCCCGTTGAACCCGCACAACCCGTCGTTCAACCCGTGCAACCCGTTCAAGCGCAACCGCAACAACCCGTCCAAGAGCCTCAAAACGGCGTTCAATCTTCAAGAATCGACGTGTCTTCCAGACAGGTTCCGATTTTCTTGCGCAGATTGAGAAAGGACAGAGATTGATTGCAAATCACTCAAAATCGATATTCTAAACGGCTTAATTATTGAAATCTATAATTACAAATTGCTGATTTAGAATATTGAAATAATAAGAATTTGACTTTTATAACCCTTGCATTTTTGCGAGGGTTATATTTTTTTGCTCGACATCAAAGGAAAGTTTTTCCACACTCAAAAGTTTATTCTTTATACGATGAGCTTGTACGTAGAACTCGTTATATTCAACAATCTTGCAATCGATTTGATGCTCATTTGCGCCGTGCAAACGACGAGACGACGCAAGGCGTACAAATTGCGCATTGCGCTTGCCACGTTGCTCGGTGCGGTGTGCTCAACTATATACGCAGTCGCACCCAAATGGGCAACTATCATTATCAAGATTTTGCTCGCACCGCTTATGGCTTTGATATTCGACAAATACGGCGGTGAAAACAAAAGGGCGGTCTTGCTCGATTATCTCAAATCGCTTGCGTGCTTCGTCTGTTATACGTATCTTACGGGAGGCGTGATATATGGCGTATCTTACGCAATTGGCGTCGACGTCAACTCTTACGCGATAGAGGGCATTATTGCTCTTGCAATCGCACTGGTGCTTATATGCGCAAGGTGCGTTGCCGTCAAGAAGTCCAAAAGTGCGTGTGCAACCAAAAGCGTAACTCTTTGCGCCAACGGCAAAACAATAGTGGTGTGCGCACTTTGCGACAGCGGAAATTCGCTCGTGGACGACGTGAGCGGGTTGCCCGTCGTGATACTTTCGTCCGATACCGCCGATAAGTTGGGGAAGATGTCAATAGACGGATACATCAACGTATCCACGGTGGGCGGAGAAAGTTTGTTGCCGATTGTACCTCTTTGCGACGTGCAAGTCGACCAAATACATAAAAAGGCAATCGGCGCAATCAGTGAACGGAAATTTGCAAATTACGATATTATATTGCAAAATTCGATGTTCTAACGATATGAAATGCACTTTTATAATTTTGCAAAACGTTATCTAAACTCGATAAAATATTGCAAAATCAAGACGTAACGATTTCTTGCGCAAGGCGCAAAAGCGTATAAAAATCTATATCAACGGAGAGTATATATGAAAGGAAAATTGAGAGCATTGTTTCAAAAACTTTTGGAGTGGCTCGGCATAAAAGAGTCGTCCTACGTCAATTACATATCGCAGACGGGTTCGTTGCCGACGCCTCTCACACTCGAAGAAGAACAGTCCACCGTGCGCAAGTTTCTTGACGGAGACGAGGACGCTCGTCTAAAACTCATCGAGCACAACTTGCGCCTCGTGGTGTATATCGCAAAGAAGTTTGACAACACGGGCGTAGATATGGACGATTTGGTGTCCATCGGCACGATAGGACTTATCAAGGCGGTTGGAAGCTACAATCCCGACAAGAATATCAAGCTTGCCACGTTTGCGTCTCGTTGCATCGAGAACGAGATATTGATGCACTTGCGCAAGACCAGTAAAACTCGCTCGGAAATATCGCTTGACGAGCCTCTCAACGTCGATTGGGAAGGGAATACGTTGCTTTTGAGCGATATTTTGGGCACGGACGCCGATTGCGTTTACAACGACGTGGAGTCCTCCGACGAGTGCAGAATACTCCGCAACACGTTTGAAAAACTCCCGCCGAGAGAGAGGCAGATATTGTCTTTGCGCTTCGGGCTATACGGCAAGGACGAGATGACGCAAAAAGAAATTGCCGATATGATGGGAATATCGCAATCGTATATATCCCGCCTTGAAAAGAAAATTGTGGAAAACTTGAAAAAGGATATGCAAAAACTCGGTTGATTAGACAAGCAATCATATAAATCTCGACAACATAGAAGTAAAACAAATATATTTGTCCACAATGTTAGTATATCTTTACGAGAAAACAAAAAACACAATAAGGAGATAGAATATTAAAGTGTCGTGCATATTTTCGTTATTCTAACACACTATATTTATGGTTTGATAATAATTTGATGCGGAAAATCGTGTTATAGCGGTACATAAACAGGTCAATTATTCTGCCGGTACATACACCAAAGGAGGTTGCTTGTATGGGCAGAGTTGAAATTTGCGGAATAGACACCGCGATGTTGCCGAAGATAAACTGCACCGAGTGCGACGAGTTGTTGAAGCGCATAAAAAAAGGTGATAACGATGCAAGAGATTTGTTTTTGAGAGCAAATATGCGCCTCGTCTTGTCGTGCGTCGGTAGATTTTCAAAAGCGGGTGAGAGCGCGGACGACTTGTTCCAAGTGGGTATGGTCGGACTTTTGAAGGCTCTTGAAAACTTCGATATCAATCTCAACGTGCGCTTTTCCACCTATGCCGTGCCTATGATAATCGGTGAAATGCGCCGAGCGATACGAGATAGAACAACCATAAAAGTGTCAAGAAGTATGCGCGATACGGCATATAAAGCGCTTAAAGCACGCGAAAATATGTCCAAAAACAACGCCAACGATCCCACGATGACGGAAATTGCCGAAGAAATCGGAATTCCGCTCAAAGAAGTGGCTTGCGCTCTCGATGCGGTAAGCGAACCGGTATCCTTTTTCGAACCCGCATACAATGACGGCGAAGAGGGGATGGAACTCATCGACCAACTTGCCGACAAAAAGGAAAACAGTGAAAATTGGACGGAAAAAATCGCTCTGCACGAGGCTTTGAAACTCGTACCCGAGAGGGAATTGCAAGTGATAAAACTCCGCTATTTTGACGGAAAAACGCAAATAGAAATAAGCCAAATAGTAGGCATATCGCAAGCGCAAGTATCGAGGCTTGAAAAATCCGCCTTGTCAAAAATCAAAAGTGCTATGAATTGATTGTATTGATTATCATTGGCGAAAATCAAAACCGGAAAGAACTGATTTTGATGTTGGACATCATTGAAAAGTAAGAACGGATAATAGATTTTGTTGAGTGTCATTGTCGCAAGCCAAAAGCGGATATTAGATTTTGAATGTAACCAACAACAATAATAACGAGGGTGCAACAATTGATTTTATATCAAAATTACCATTAAAAAATGCCATTTTTTTGGCGTTTTTATGCGTTTTTTTGATAAAAATTATGTCATTTTTTGAGTGGTATGCGGGTGATTTTACTGATGTCAACACACGATTGGTTTTCAGTTTTAACAATTGAAGTTATTGCTTTTTCAATCGGCTCTGCGCTAATTTTTCGGTTGATTGTATGGTGATTGACTTTGATTGTACGGATTTTGATTTTGACTATAATTTTGTTGCGCCTCATTTTCGGAGTTCGTGTCAAGTGCGCAAACCGTTGCGCCGACCATTTCCACGAGAATTGCGTCTTGACCGATTTTGATAATTCGGTTGTAGGGAACATATATGCTATCCGGGCTTGTAATGCTCTTAAAGATACTCTTTTTCCCCGGCACGACGATGCCGGTTACGTTTCCGCACGCATTGAAAATCATATCGCAAACGTGTCCGAGTTCTTTGCCGTCGGCAACGTTTACCACCGTCTTTTTGCTTAATTCTTGAAAGGAATATTGCCGATTGTTCATACCGTTCATACCATATTTTATTCGCGCGCGCGTATTTTATGATAAGAATTGCGCCGAGTGCTAAACACGTGTCACTTATCTCTACGAGATAACTTGACACATATTTAGGCGCAAACGTCCTACACAAAAGCAATCGGAGCATTGCTTTTGTGCGTAAGGTCTCGCAACTTTGAGACGGCTCGGCGGTTGCTCGGATAGAAAGTTGATGCTCACAACAACTCTTTGTGGAGTTATAAACTACGGCTCCGCCTGTCTACGAGAGCCGTTAGGCGCACTGCGTGCGCTGATGGAATATTTCACGATACTTTTACACAAGTCTTGATATATCTCTTGCTCGGTTTGTGCGCCGACGGCGCAGTTGCGGAGTATTTTGTATGGTGGAAATGATAATTTTAGATTAAAGTGTGTACTAAATGTTGTATTTTTTTATATAAAACTTTACTTTTTTCACAATATATTGTATAATAACCGCATAAATTGTCGAGGTATCGGTATGAAATGTATTTATTGCGGAAGTATGGACAGCAAGGTGGTTGATTCCAGACAGAACGAAGACGGCACTTCAATCCGTCGTCGTAGAGAGTGCATCGTTTGCGGAAAACGCTTTACCACTTACGAAACGGTTGAAAGCACTCCGATTATGGTCATCAAAAAGGACGGCTCTCGCCAAGCCTTCGATATCAACAAAATCAAAATCGGCATAATGAAAGCATGCGAAAAGCGCCCGATTTCGATGTCGTCCATTGACCGTCTTGTCAACGACATTCAACGCAAAGTGCTCAACACGCTCGACCAAGAGATTTCATCCACGGCACTCGGTGATATGGTTATGGAAGGGTTGAAGAGTATTGACGAGGTTGCATATGTAAGATACGCGTCCGTTCACCGTCAATTCAAAGACATCAACACTTTGCTTGACGAGATCGAAAACCTTGTAAAACTCAAAGAAGAGATGACCAAGAAAAATTGAGTTCGATAGAATGTCGAAAATGCTTAATAAGCCGTTGAAAAATCAAAATATAAGGTTTTTACAAAAGACGCTCGATAGCATTTTGCATAAGAGAATATATTCTTTGCAAAAGGCACGATCAAGCGAAAACGCAAAAGATAATTTATAAAAACACAAAAGATAAAACGTAGAAGTACTAAAGAAAAATCACGCATTTCGCGTGATTTTTCATATCCTTAAAAAGGGGTGCGAATGACGACAAACGATATGCCGACATAGTGCGGTTGTGCTTTGCAAATACGATAAAACAGAGTCTTAAATGCGATATGCGACAAACGGCAAATTTAAGATTTTTGCAAAATCGCTCGATTGGTTGACAAGTGCAAATCGGCAAATTATAATCGAAGTGTAAAAATTAAAGGAGGTACAAGTCGTGGATAATCACATAGGTGACAATGATTTATCGGGCCGAAGTCTTAAGACGGCTTGTGCCGTTTACTGATTTTTTCCCATTGTCATTTTGTCTGTTGACTTAATTTTGTAATGGAAAAGAAATTTGACGTTTTGCTTCGCGCCGAGAGGTACGAAGAACTTGCGCTTGCGCTATCGCAAGCGGACGATCAAGAAGCTCTTGCAGTGTTGTCGGAACTTGCCGACAACGATTTGTTGCGCGTTTGTTCCGATATGGACGAGGACAGACTTGCGTCCCTTTTGCCTCAAATGACTGCAGACGAGCAAGAAACTATCGTTTCGGGGCTTCGCGACAACAAACTTGCCGACGTAATGGACAACATTTCCGTTGAAAAAACGGTTGACATTATCGGCAATCTTCCTTCGGAAGTTGCAAGCAGAGTTGCGGAAACCGACGAAATCAAGAAGATGATATCCGACAAGAGATTCAAGAGCCTCAAAGAGTTGCTTTGCAATATGAACTGCGTTGATATTGCGGAAGTTTTTGAGGATCTTGACAGTGAAGAGCGCATAGTAGCGTTCCGTTTGTTGCAAAAAGATATGGCGGCAGACGCTTTTGTCGAGATGTCGTCGGATGTTCAATCGGATTTGATCGCAAAGTTCTCGGATAAGGAACTTAAAGGCGTTATGGATGATATGTTTATCGACGACACCGTCGATCTTATCGAGGAAATGCCCGCGTCCGTGGTAAAAAGATTGCTTGCGCAAACGGACGCTCAAACGAGGAAGTACGTCAACGAGATTTTGAAATATCCGCAAAACAGCACGGGAAGCATAATGACGCCCGAGTTTGTTTCGTTGTCGCAAAAGTTGACGGTTGCGGACGCTTTTGACAAAATCAGAGTGACGGCGATCGACAAAGAGACCATTTATACGTGCTATATCACCGACGAGACCAACCATCTTATCGGCGTTACGACGATGAAAGAGTTGTTGCTTGCACGCGACGATGCCTCTATCGACGAGATTATGCACAAAAACGTCATCTACGCGCACACGCTCGACGACAGAGAAGACACGGCGCGCAAGTTGTCCGAGTACGGATTTTTGTCAATGCCGGTCGTTGACGACGAGAAGAGACTTGTCGGAATAGTCACGATAGACGACGCTATCGACGTTTTGCAATCGGAAAATACCGAGGATATCTCCAAAATCGCGGCAACAAAACCATCGGACAAGCCGTACCTAAAAACGAGCGTGTTTACCATATTCAAAAACCGCTTGCCGTGGCTTTTGGTGCTTATGGTCAGTGCAACGTTTACGGGGCTTATCATCAACAAATACGAGGCAAGATTGAACTCAATCAGCACCGTTTTGATGGCGTGCGTGCCTATGCTTATGGATACGGGCGGAAATGCGGGCTCGCAATCCTCCGTCACGATTATCCGCTCGCTAGCACTTGCCGAAGTCGGCACAAAGGATATCCTCAAAGTGCTGTGGAAAGAGATGCGAGTGTCGATAATGCTCGGATTGTGTCTTGCGGTTGCGTGCTTTGCGAAATTGCAACTTATAGACAATTTGCTCTTCGGATACGCCGATTATACGTTTATAAGAAGCGCAGTGGTGGCCATGTCGATGTTCGTCACCGTAATTATGGCAAAACTCATAGGTTGCACGCTTCCTATGATTGCAAAGAAGATAAAACTCGATCCCGCCGTCGTTGCGTCGCCCTTTATCACGACAATCGTGGACGCGCTCTCGCTTATGGTGTTCTGTGCACTGTCGGTGAGCATTTTATAAAATGCGGTAAAACGAAAAAGTATCAATATATTTATGCGCTCGGCAAAGGGAGA
The DNA here is from genome assembly GCA_963590075.1 of Eshraghiella crossota. Classification (GTDB taxonomy): domain Bacteria; phylum Bacillota; class Clostridia; order Christensenellales; family CAG-917; genus CAG-475. Next base: position 55,124 of record CAVANK010000001.1, on the reverse strand, counting down.
TTACATCAAATCTTCCTTATTGACCGAGCGTTTGATTTTTTCAAGGGCTTTTTTCTCTATTCTCGACACGTAAGAGCGGGAAATATCGAATTTTTTTGCCACTTCTCGTTGCGTGAGCGCACCGCAACCGCCGAGACCGTAACGAAGACGTATAATTTCATATTCGCGCTCGTCCAAAATCGCTTTGGTGATGCGAAGCAGTTTTTCCATCATTATGGAGTTTTCGACGTCCTCTATGACGGAACAATTGTCGCAAAGCATATCCATAATGACAAGTTCGTTGCCGTCCTTATCGACGCCTATCGGCTCGTTGAGAGAGACGTTGGAGCGATGTTTTTTGCTTGTGCGCATAGTCATCAATATCTCGTTTTCAATGCAACGGGACGCATACGTGGCAAGTTGAGTGCCTTTGTCGGGCTTGAAACTCTCGATTGCCTTGATAAGTCCGATTGAGCCGATTGATATAAGCTCGTCGTTGTCTCCGTAGTTGGAATATTTCTTTGCGATATGCGCCACTAGTCGCAAATTGTGCTTGACGAGGATTTCCTTTGCTTCTTTGTCGCCTTGGGCGGATTTTTCGAGATATTCTTTTTCTTTTTCCTTAGAGAGAGGCTTTGGAAAGGAACTCTTTTCAGTCACGTAGGAAGAAAATATGATGAGATTTTTCAAAAGCGCGAGCAAACTTTCCAAAGCCATTAACAACCCCTCCGGTTGTATATTTTATGGTGCGCGCTTCCAAAAATTGACAATAATCGACTTTGTGTAAAAAACAATTTTTTTCTTTGTCGCAATGAGTTGACAGATTGTCTGTTTGGCATTATAATCCCATAGGTCGCGGGGGTGCAAAACTTTTGCGATTGACAGTATACGGCTAAAATAATATAATTATTTTAATCACGACACGAGAGGTGTTAAATGAAAAAATACGATATTTGTATCGTCGGCGCAGGTCCTGCAGGTATCTTTACCGCAATCGAACTTCTTCGCAACGGAAGCAAGAAGAAAATGTGCATTATCGAGAAAGGTCAACCCGTGGAAAAACGCGTTTGTCCCAAGACTTTTGGCAGTGAGTGCAAGAATTGCAAGCCTTATTGCCACATCACGACGGGCTTTTCGGGCGCGGGTGCTTTTTCCGACGGCAAACTTTCGCTTTCCTACGAGGTGGGCGGTGAACTTCCGCAACTCATAGGCGCGGATCTTGCGCAAAGCCTTATCGATTATACGGATACCATTTATCTTGAATTCGGCGCGGACGAGCATATCGAAGGTCTCGGCAACGAGGATAAAGTCAAGGATATCCGCAGAAAAGCAATCCAAGCGGGGCTCAAACTCGTGGATTGTCCTATTCGTCACCTCGGCACTGAAAAGGCGCACGATTTGTATCTTGCAATCGAGAATTATCTCCGCAATAACGGCGTAGATCTCATTTTCGGCAAGCAATGCGACAATATCATACTTGACGGAGATACGTGCAAGGGCGTGTATATCGAAGACTCCAAAGGTGAAAATCAAGAAGAAATCCTTGCGGACAGAACTATTATCGCAACGGGAAGACGCGGTGCGGAGTGGCTTGAAAAGATTTGTGCGGAGCATAACATCGCACATGCACCCGGCGTCGTCGATATCGGCGTGCGCGTTGAGGTGCGCAACGAGATTATGGAAGAAGTCAACGACGTGCTTTACGAGAGCAAACTCATCGGTTATCCCGAGCCGTTCAAGAACAAAGTGCGTATTTTCTGCCAAAACCCCGGCGGTTTCGTGTCGCAAGAGAACTACGACAACGACCTCGCAGTCGTCAACGGACACAGTTACAAGGAAAAGAAGAGCGACAATACCAACCTTGCAATTCTTTGCTCGCACTCCTTTACCGAGCCGTTTAAGCAACCTATCGAGTATGCTCAAAGGGTTGGTGAACTCACCAATATGCTCGGCGCAGGCAAGATTATGGTGCAAAGATACGGCGATATCCTCAACGGCAAGCGCACTTGGCAACGCGAACTCAGTTTTTCCAACGTTCGTCCCACGCTCAAAGACGCGGTTGCGGGCGATATAACGGCGGGTATGCCTTATAGAGCAATGCTCAATATCATCAACTTTATACAAGCGGTTGACAAGGTTGTTCCCGGTTTTGCGGGATACGAGACGTTGCTTTATAGCCCCGAACTCAAATTTTACAGCAACAAAATCAAGATGGACGAGCATCTCAACACGTCAATTCACGGTCTGCATTGCCTCGGCGACAGTAGCGGTTGGACGAGAGGTCTTATGATGGCTTCCGTTATGGGCGTGTATATGGCGCGCAATATCCTCGAACAAGAAAAGTAAGGGTGGCACACGGTTTATTTTGACCGACAAAAAAATTCGATTATAAACCAAATACAATTTTTGAGAAAGCGGTGAAGTCCGCTTTTTCTTTTACATAAATTTACATCTCGATTTATCGCGTTTGCGCACACGATAAAAGTATGCAAACTGACGAAAAGAATTTGAATATAATCTTCAAAAAGATATTGACGGTTTTGATAGTGTCAATATTGTTTTGTACGTTTTGTGCAGTGATTTGCAATATAAGTGCTATAAAAAACGCAAAATATGAGAATACATTTGAAGATTTTTCAAGCAAAAATCAAGAAAAAGCGGAAAAACCGAAATTGGAGTTATGCACGAGCGACGGACGAAATTACGTGCATATAGGCGGAAATCCCATAGGCATTGCAATAAGCGCCGACGGGCTTATCGTGGTTGACAAATGTGCCGTATCGACAAAAGACGGAGAAGTTTTTCCGAGCGCGCGCGTCGATATTCGCAAAGGTGACGTGATTTTGAGCGTCAACGGAAATCAAACGAAATCCGTATATAAACTCAAAAATATATTGAATGAGGCAAATTCGCCGACCTTTCTTTTGAAAGTCAAGAGAGGAAATAATGTTATCGACGTCAAAGTGAGTGCCGTAAAGGACAATCTCGGACAATATAAACTCGGTCTTGCGCTCAAAGAGGACGTCGGAGGCGTGGGGACTATGACTTTCGTCACCCGCGACGGACATTTTGCGGCTCTCGGACACCATATTCTCGATGCTGAAAGCGGATTGGGCGATGAACTCAATCAGGGCAATATCTATAATGCGACCGTCGGCGGTGTGATAAAGGGCGAAAAAGGCAAGGCGGGAGGACTCGTTGCGGAAGTCAATCGCTTGTCAAAAAGCGTAGGTGAGATAAAAGAAAACACCAATATCGGCTTATACGGCGTGTATTCGGGAGAAATTAAAGGGGATTTATACAGAATTGCCACCAAAGGCGAAGCAAAAATAGGCAAAGCGCAAGTGCTCACCACCGTTGACGGCTCGATGCCAAAATTCTATGATATCGACATAGTAAAGGTTGTTTCACAAAGCGAAGTCGGGGAAAAAGGTATGGTTATACTCGTAAGAGATAAAGAATTGCTCGAAAAAACGGGCGGTATCGTTCAAGGTATGAGTGGAAGTCCGATCGTGCAAAACGGCATATTGATAGGTGCCGTTACGCACGTTTTTATCCAAGATCCCACGAGGGGATATGCCGTCCATTCGAGATTTATGTACGATTACGCAAACAACGTTACGGCAAATATCGAGGTCGAAAACGAGCAAATAGCCGCCTAATCTCAATGCAAATCGATGGAGTATCGTTAAAAATCAAAAATTTTTAATGAAATACAAATTCAAAATGAGTGAACCGAAAGCAAAAGTATATAAATATACCTTTTGCGTGCGTGGATATAGCGAGGGCAATTGCCCTCGCAACTTTTATGTATTTTTTTGTGTATATTGCTGTTTTGATGCGTCAAACAAAGGTGCAACTTTTTTATCACGTCTATTATCGCTATTACATCGCAATTATCATTATATAAATGCAATAACAAGCAATCTAAACGGTTATTTTATGCGTTCGAGGGCGGTCATAACAAATTGTTTGTTGGTGGGTTTACCCTTGTTTTCGTCAAGCGTTTCACCGAATTCTTTATACAGAATATCCACGTCGCCTCGTAGCCACGCCGACGAAATTGCGTTTTGGATATCCTTTTCTATGCTTTGCACGTCAACGTCAAAATCTTGGGACAGTTTGACGTATCCGCCGTATTTGAGCGGAAGAACGTCCTCACCGTCGAGGGCGTAACCGATGAGCCTTGCAAGAAGGTGATAGCCTTTGAGATTGGGTTGAAACCCAAGTTGCAACAGATATTTTTTTGCTTTTACTTCGTTCTCTTTCACGAGTTCGATTTTATACGCTTTTTGCGAATGATATTTGGCAAAAAGCGGTGTATGGTATCTGATTTTGATTTTATTTGTCATAAACGACGCTAAATGAAAATATAAGTAAAGTATGACGAATTCCTCTCGTTTATGCGCTTTCAAATCAGCACTTAAAAGTTTTTTGAGCAAGCATAAAAAGATTGTTATTTGCTCATTGACAGTTTTCGTTTTGGGAATTATCGTCGGAGCGGTGTCGGCGTGGCGCGCGGTGGGCGGTGAATTCGAAGAAGTTTTGCCAAAGGACGCGGATACGGGCGGTGCAAGGGTGTTTTTCTTCTCAACGCTTGCGCTTGTCGGATGTTACGGTGTGATTTTGGTGTCGGGAATAAACAACAAAACCGTGTTTTTGTCAATAATTCCCGTCTTTTTGCTCGGATTTTTCTTCGGACGGTACTTGGCGGCTTTGGTGGGTAGGTTCGGATCGCTCGGCATTGCAAATCTCGTGTTTGCGTATACGCCGTTCTTTATTTGCACGTTAGTTTGCTTCATATTATCAACGGTTGCGGTAATGAACGTCGATTGCTCTAAAACCGCAATAAGTGGCAATCTAAAGTCATCTTTTGTGGACACACTCAAACTTTTCGGAATAAACGTCGGGATAAGTTTTGTCCTATTCGTGCTGATTGGCTCTATATACGGCGTCATTATCGTGACGGTGTATTGAGCGTAAATACCGCATCGGTTCAATCATATTCATATCATATTTTACGCCACGACGGTTGGAGGTGCTACGTAAGATAGTTCGGTGCGGTTTTATGTCAATGCCGTTTTGGCGTTGCAAGGTATTGATGGTATAATTTTTGCAAAGTTCCGCACGCTAAAAGAAAAGCGTGAGGTAATTATGCAAAATCTCAAAATCAATAAATACAAAATAGTCGCTTACGTGGCAGTGGTCGTGTTGATTGCGACGTTTATATGCACGATGTGCGTATCGTCGGTATTCGAGACGAAGATTGCAAACGGGGCGGTTGATTTCAAAACCGTTGGCAAATCGGGCTTTTTGGTGGACATTGCGACGGGCACGGTGCTATATTCGCGCAACGAGAAGGAAAGATTGCCTATTGCGAGTATGGTGAAGATTATGACCGCGTTGCTCACGCTCGAAGAGGTGGATGGCGGGCGCCTTTCGCTCGATGACGACGTTCGAGTGAGTGAAAACGCCGCAAGTATGGGCGGATCGCAAGTGTTTTTGGACGCGGGCACCACGCACAAAGCGGGTGATTTGCTCAAAACGGTCATCGTTGCGTCCGCAAACGATTCTTGCGTTGCGCTTGCCGAGCATATCGACGGAAGCGTTGAGGGCTTCGTCGCGAGAATGAACGCCAAGGCAAAACAACTCGGTATGACGGACACCGTTTTCAAAAATTGCACGGGACTTCCTGCCGCCGAGAGTTTTTCGAGCGCAAGGGACGTATCTATAATGTTCCGCGAGCTTATCAAACATCCCGTATTCTTTGAATATGCGCACGTGTGGCTCGAAGATTACAAGCACCCCGACGGAAGGACTACGACTATCACCAACACCAACAAACTCGTGCGCTTCTACGAGGGTTGCGACGGCGGTAAAACGGGCTTTACGAGCGAGGCGAAATTCTGCCTTTGCGCAACTGCGAAAAAGAACGGTATGCGCGTTGTTGCGGTGGTCATCGGGGCTGATAGTTCCAAAGTGCGCAATGCCGCGGTGAGCAATATGTTTGACTATGCTTTTGCAAACTTTTCAAACAAAACCATGCTAAAAGCGGGTGAAGATATCGGCGTAAGAGTCGCGGTGTCGGGCGGCAAACAGTCGGATATCGGCATGTGCGCGGATAGAGATTTGACGAGGTTCGTATCGCGTGAAGACACTGCAAAGTACGACGTGAAATTCGATTTGCCGTCAAGTGTAAAAGCACCCGTCAAAAAGGGCGATGCGGTCGGCAAAGCGTATCTTGTAAAGAACGGTGAAGTGGTCGATACGGCAGTGCTCGTTGCAAACGAAGACGCGGGAAGAATGAGTTTCTTTGACGCGATAAACGAAATCGCAAAAGAGTGGAACACTGCTAAATAAAAGCGATATAAAACGAATAATCGAGGAAAGCGAGAGTAAAAACTCGCTTTCTTTGCATATAAAAGGCGTTATTTATTATTTATTTTGACTTTTTTGCGCGCGTGTGTTAATATCTATGGGTATTGATTTATGCAAGGATAATTTTTGATGACTGACGAAATTTTGACACGAGACGAAATGCAAGACGAGGTATTGCAAGACGACGCAATCCTTGCCGCAGAGATCGTTGAGCCCGAGACTATCGAGGGCGATTTTGTCATTGCCAAACCCGAAATAAGATACCATATCGGTGATTTTGACGGACCGATACCGCTCCTTTACGAGCTTATCAAGAGCGCGAAAATCGAGATCGAGGATATTTTCATTTCGGAAGTTACCAGCCAATACGTGCAAATCATCAAAAATACGCCGAAGGAAGAGCTTGACTTCGATTACGCGGGCGAGTTTATCACGATGGCGGCAGAACTTGTGTATCTTAAATCTATCCGCACGCTTCCCAAAGAGGACGAGGAAATCACAGAAGACGATCCCGAATACGAGCGTATGCTCCTTATCAACAAGATCAAGGAATACGCCTTGCTCGTGGAGCAAAGCAAAAAGTTGCGTGAAATCGAGACTGTCAACAGATTTTACCGCGCGCCCGTGTTTACGGACAAGGACTACCGTGTTGCGCTCGTCAATTTCTCGCTCCCGAAACTTGTCGAAGCCTATGCGAGAGTGCTTGCAAACGCCGCTATTCACGAAAAAGAGATTATCCCCAAAAAAGTCGTCAAAGACCGCTTTTCCGTGCACGAGCAGATGGAAAATATCCGCTTGATGATAAGTGTGCGAGGGCGTATGAAATTTACGGATTTATTCGAGCCGGACTACGACAAGGGGGACATCGTGACGACGTTCCTTGCAATGCTCGAATTGTTGAAGTACGGCAGACTTCGCGCCGAGCAAGACGAAGTGTTTGGTGAAATAACCATATTTGCGGTTGAAGGCACGTCGGAAGAGCCGATTGTGTTTGAGGAGGGTGACGATGGAAAATATTGAGAACGTTGTGGAAGCGATAATCTTTGCGAGCGGTTCGCCTATTCTCAAAAGCGATATTTGCGAAAAAGTGCCTGAACTTACCACGCAAAAGCTCAATTCGATTGTGAAATCTTTGCAAAAAAGATATAGCGATACGTCGGGCATCGTGCTTGCCGAGTTCAACGGCAAGTTGCAATTTATGTCCAATCCCAAGTACGGAGACACCGTTGCCGACGTTTTGACGCCTTTGCGCGAAAAGGAGCTCACCAAAACGCTCCTCGAAGTGCTTGCGACGATTGCGTATAAACAACCTATCACTCGTCTCGAAGTGGACGAAATGAGAAGCAACGTCAACTCCGAATACGCGCTTTCCGGTCTTTTGAAAGCGGGACTTATCGAAGCGGTGGGACGCAAGGAAACCGTCGGCAGACCTTTGCTTTACGGCACTACGGACGAGTTTTTGAAGAAATTCCAAATTTCAAGCCTCGAAGAATTGCCCGACTACGACGAAGTGCTTGAAAAACTTATGCTTATCAACGCGCCCACGCAAGAAACCTTGTTCCATACCAGAACCATTATGGACGAGGACGGAAACGTCGTTGAAGAGCATACCATCGAAGAAGCGGCGGCAGACACCGTGGACGATACTGCGGACGACGAAATCCCCGAATTCCTCGAAGGCGAGCAATTCGAGGTGTTTGACTGATAACAATCAAAACGATATAATAACGACTTTGCTTTTGCAAGGTCGTTTTTTTTCGTCGAAAACGAACAATAATTTTAACGATTAGGTGCGGTTGAATAAATATTTACGATTGATTTGAGTTGTAATTATTGGCACTAATTTGCATTTTTTGGCGCATTAGATATTCGTTTTTTGTAATATTTATAAATAAAATCATATGCATTGCACAATATATACGTATGGCGTGGGGTATTGTCGTTATCTTGATAGAAGCCGTGCTAATGATCGTGCTTTTTCCGATAAAAATCAATGTGAAAGCGCACGCGTCGCTTGATAGAAAGTCGCTACAACTCAATTTGAGCGTGCTCAAAATTCCTATCGTAAGATTGCGCGGAAATCTCGCAAAAGAGCCGTATTTGCAAATAAACGGCAAAAAAGCGAAGATAAAAGATAACTCAATATCCGTAGACGCCGTGAAAGGCGCAATCGACTACGCAAGAGAGCAAAAATTGCTCAAATATTACAATATAATTGCTCTGTTTGCGCTTGACGACGCAAAAAACAGCGCAATATTGTGTGCGATTTTGGCGTTGCTACCGCTTGGAATAAGCGTATATCAATGCGGTGGGGATAGATTTGACGCCGATTGCGCAGTGGAAATCAAAATCAACATAATGCAAATACTTAATATTGCGCGTTTGATAAAAGAAAAGGGAAAAGATGCAAAACTTCGATGACGTATTGAAACAAACGATAGACAGTATCAAACAATCGCTTCAAAGCAACGACATTATCGGCAAGCCGATAGTGAACGGTGACGGAACGATAATTTTGCCCGTGAGTAAAATAAGTATAGGGTTCGTCGGCGGAAGCGCGGACGTTGAAAACGGCAAAAATCTCAAATCACCCACGGGTGTGGGCGGTGGAGGCATAAGTGTAACCCCGCTCGGATTTTTGATTTGCGGAGCGCAAAAGAAGTTTGTTAGAGTGGACAAGGAAGAGGAAAACAAGTGGCTCGACCTTGCCAAAAGCGTTGCAAACGTCTTGAAAAAAGACGATTGAGAGGGCGGAATATGGGTGAAAATACCAAGAAAATTTTGATAATGGCAGTTTGTGTCGTGTGTTTGACTATGGCGTTAATCAGTTCTATTTTAATGTCAAAAACGCAATTTTCCGTCAAAAGTATTCTAAAAAACATCAAAAACGAGAGTAATATTTCGCAAAATGACACGATTGAAACGACAAAGCAAATAGAAATACTACCACTTAAAAAGCAAAGTCGCGGAGCGGTGGTCATCGAACAGTCGAGCAAAAGAGTGTTATACGACGAGGGGATGAATGAGAGGTGCTATCCCGCAAGCACGACAAAAGTGCTTACTGCCCTGTGCGTACTTGAAAAGTTGCCACTCGATAAAATAATCACAGTACCCAAAGAGGCGGAAGGCGTTGAAGGCTCGTCAATATATCTTCAAGCGGGGCAAAAGATATCCGTAAGAGATTTGCTTTACGGACTTATGTTACGAAGCGGAAACGACGCCGCCGTAACGCTTGCCGTTGCAACGAGCGGAAATATTCCAAATTTTGCCGATCTTATGAACGAAACGGCTAAAAAGTGCGGTGCGGTTGGCTCAAACTTTGTAAATCCGCACGGCTTACACGACGAAATGCACTATACGACGGCGTACGATTTGGCTCTAATCTGCGCAAAAGCGTACGAAAACGAGGAATTTTGCAAAATCGTAAGTACGAGCAAGGCAAAAATCACCGTTGACGACGAGGTGCGTTATATCGGCAACAAAAACAAACTGTTGCACTTGTACGACGGCGCAAACGGCGTAAAAACGGGATTTACCAAAAAGAGCGGAAGATGTCTTGTGTCGGGTGCAAAGCGCGACGGTATGCAAGTTATCGGCGTGGTGTTAAATCACTCTGATATGTGGAACGACACAATTAGAATGCTCAATTTTGCCTTTGACAACTACTATATGTGTCCGTTTGACAAGGCAATACTCACGAGCGGTGAAAAGGAAATTAAAGTGGAAGTAAAGCAAAACGTGACCGAAAATTGGCACGATTCGGGCTATCCTCTCAAAAAGGACGGAAGCGAAAGATTGGTGGTGGAAAGCGTTTGAAAATGGCATAAATTCGACGTAAAATTTGTGCGATTATGAGCAAAAAACGATAAAAAATCAACTGCAAATTATGCGAAAAATCGATAGGGATTAGGTTGCATATCGCAAAACTGCGAATAAACCGATTTGGCAAAAAGGCGGATTGTCCGTCTTTTTTTGTGCTATTTTGATATTTGCTCGGCACAATTGCTTGCCTCTAATAAAGTTTTTATGTATAATTGCTTTAGTAAATTTGCGCTCGTCTGGGCGCGCGGAGAAAATATGCGTATAAACAAATATCTCGCGGAATGTGGCGTATGCTCTCGTCGTAAAGCCGACGAACTTGTGAAAGAAGGACGTGTAAGCGTCAATAAAAAGGTCGTCAGAGAGGTCGGAACGGACGTTGACGAAACCAAAGACGTCGTTTACGTCGACGGCAAAAAAGTGGTGAGAGTGACGCACTACGATTATCTTTTGTTCTACAAGCCGAAGGGATGCGTGACCACTCTCAACGAGGACAAAGACAACAAGAGCGGTCGCAAAAAGACGGACGCGGAACTTGAGGAAATCAAGAACCGTGCCGAAAAACTTGCAAAGCAAGGCATCGTCGAGGAACAAAAGGAACATTCAAAGCCGAGAAAGATAATCACCGATTATATCGGTGACGATTATAAAAACAAGCGTCTTTATCCCGTCGGAAGACTGGATTACGACAGCGAAGGTTTGCTTTTGCTCACCAACGACGGCAATCTTACCTACAAATTGACGCACCCGTCGAGCGAAATTCCCAAGACGTATGTCGTCAAAATCGAGGGTACGATTGACGAAAGCGACCTTGCCGCGCTCCGCAAAGGCGTGACGGTTGACGGCGTGAAATACGGAAGAAGCAAAGTCAAAATTACGGGCATCGAAAAGGTGGGAGAGAGCAAAAAGGCAACCATCAATCCCAAAGATACCCTTGCAAAAGAGGCTATCGAGACGTCCGACGATACGAGCAACGTTTATACGCGCCTCGAAGTGATAATTTTCGAGGGCAAAAACAGAGAAATACGCCGTATGTTCGAGGCGGTGGAAAAGAAAGTCGTTTTTTTGAAGCGCGTCGCTATCGGAGAACTTCGCCTCGGCGGACTTGCGCGCGGTGCGTATAGACCGCTCAACGATATGGAAGTGGCGTATCTGTTGGATTTGTGTGACAAAATTCAATAAATCGTGCCAAAATTCGGTAAATAATCGTGCAATTGTTTTGCAATAGTTCGTATAAATGCGAATTTGCGGTAAATACGCAAATTTTGCGATAAATCGGTGGAAAAATGAAGATATTGATTTCAAACGACGACGGGTATTTTGCACCCGGTATAATCGCTCTGGCAAAGAGATTGAGCGTAGAACACGACATAGTCGTGGTTGCGCCTATGTCCGAGCGTTCGGGGACGTCGCACTCGGTGAGCTTTTTTAGCGGTATCACGTACGAGGACAAGGGCTACGTCGAGGGCGTAAGGACTTATGCAGTGAGCGGATCGCCCGCCGATTGCGTGCTTTTCGGCGTAAAATACCTCTTGAAAGACGTCAAAATCGACGCCGTAATTTCGGGTATAAACACGTGCCTAAACGCCGGTAGCGACATTATTTACTCGGGCACGTTCGGAGCGGCGCAAGAGGGCACGTTCCATCGTATTCCGTCTCTTGCGGTATCTTTGCGCACTCACGGTGTGAGCGATTACGAGTTTACCGCCGATTTCGTCGCAAGGAATTTGACGACGCTTTTGAGCTACGCAAAGGAAAACGTTACGATAAATCTCAACGTTCCTTGCGCCAAAAAAGAGGATATAAAAGGCGTGAAAATCGCGCCCGTGGCGTATCAACCGTACGACGAAAAATATTATAGCAAGCCCGACGAGAGCGGTCGCGACGTATTTTACGTCGACGGACACGCCTACAAGCACGATGACGAGATAAAGGGCGGAGATTGCTATCAACTCGACAGAGGCTTTATCACGGTTACGCCTGTGCAAATGCTCTCAACCGACCACGAAACGGTGGGAGAGCTTAAAAATGCGGAGTTCGAGCTATGAAAGCGTGTGTTGTAGGCGCTGGTGCATCGGGTATGATTGCATCGATTTTCCTTGCTCGCGGAGGTGCACAAGTCGTGTTGCTCGAAAAAAACGAGAAAACGGGCAAAAAACTGTACATTACGGGCAAAGGCAGATGCAACGTTACCAACGATTGCGATATGCAGGAATTTTCCAAAAATATCGTGCGCGGGGAGAAATTTTTGCGCTCGTCGCTGTACGGATTTACACCGCAAGACACTATGGCGTTTTTTGAGGACTTGGGGCTTAAACTCGTCGTGGAGAGAGGGAATAGGGTTTTTCCGCTCTCGCAAAAGTCCAACGACGTTATTAAGGCATTGGAATGGGGTATGCGCCAAAGCGGTGTGAAAGTTATGCTCAATCGAGAGGTTGAGGATATAAAAAAGATGCATAACGGATTTTGCGTCGTTACGGCTTCCGGCAATATCGATTGCGACGTCGTGATAGTCGCGACGGGCGGAATAAGCTACGCCTCGACGGGTTCGACGGGGGACGGATACAAGTTTGCAAAAGAATTCGGACTGAATATAGTCGAGCCGAAGCAAGCGCTTGCGGGACTTTTGCTTGCGCAAAACGTGTCTATGCTGGAAGGAATTTCCCTCAAAAACGTGGAACTTACCGCTTACGACGAGAGTGGAAAGACGGAGGCAAGCGAATTTGGAGAAATGCTGTTCACGAGGCGGGGAATATCAGGTCCTATCGTGCTTACGATATCATCGTACGTGAATAGAAAAAACAAGGTTACGCTGTCGCTCGATTTGAAGCCCGCACTTGACAAAAACACACTGGATAGACGTATTTTGCGCGATTTTGAAGAGCGCAAAAACCAAGATATAAAGAACGTGACTCGCGCGCTTTTGCCCGATAGGCTTAACTCCTACGTGCTTAAAAGAGCGGGAATTGCGGAAAGCAAAAAAGTGAACGAAATCACCAAAGAAGAGCGTGCAAAACTCGTGAATACGCTCAAAAATCTCACCTTTGACGTGACTTCGCTTGCGCCGTTTACGGAAGCGGTGGTGACGTCGGGCGGAGTTGACCTAAAAGGACTCAAACCGACGTGCGAATGTAGAGATGTCGAGGGGTTGTATTTTGTGGGTGAGACTATCGATATAGACGCGCTTACGGGCGGATTTAACTTGCAACTTGCGTTCGCTACGGGCGTATGCGCAGCAAAAGACGCGTTGAAAAAATATATGACATGCTAAAAGGCATATCAAAAAACGAAAGACGCGCTAAATAACGCGCTTAAAAACTACTGAAATAAATCTCATCTGATTTTCGGAGGGAATATGATAAATATCGCAATCGACGGACCTGCGGGAGCGGGCAAAAGCACAATCGCCAAAGCGGTGGCAAAAGACCTTGGCATAATTTATCTCGATACCGGTGCAATGTATCGTGCCACGGCGTATCTCGCTTTGAGCAACGGAATTGACGTAAAAGACGAAGAAAAAGTCGGTGAAATGCTCAAAACGCTTGAAATGGACATAAAATACGACGAAACCGGCGCGCAACAAATATACGTCAACGGCATAAACGCCACGCCGTATCTTCGCGAGCACTATATGTCCAAAGCCGCAAGCGATATCTCTGCGTTGCCCGTGGTCAGATACAAAATGGTGGATTTGCAACGCGATTTTGCCGAGAAACACGACGTCGTTTTGGACGGAAGAGATATAGGAACTTTCGTTTTGCCAAACGCAAACTGCAAATTTTATCTCGACGCAACGCCCGAAGAGCGCGCGCACAGACGTTATGCCGAGCTCGTGCAAAAGGGTGAAACCGTGGATTACGACACGCTTTTGGCGGATATAAAACAACGTGATTACAACGACTCGCACAGAGAAGTAGCACCGCTCAAAAAGGCGGACGACGCCGACTATGTCGACACAACTTCGATGGCTATCGAGGACGTCGTCGCGCATGTGAAAGAGGTTGTTCACATCAAGACGAAAAAAGCGGAAACGGCTGAACAGAATGCCGAAAAACACGCAAGTACGATTATTCCGAGCAGTGAGATGGATCCCAAAACGCTTGAGAGAATCAAGACGTATTACAAACCCGAAAAGAGCTTTGCGACATACCGCTTTTTGAGAGTGATTTTGCGTCCTATTCAAATGATTTTTTGGCCTACGAAAGTAATCAACGCAAAGAACGCAAAGAAAGTGAAAGGTGCGATGTTCACTTGCAATCACTATTCCAAGCTCGATTCACTCATTCCGTACTTCGTTTTGTTCAAAAAAGAGGCGCACGCGCTTGCGAAATACGAACTTTTCCAAAATCCGATTGCGGGGTGGTTCTTGCACAAGATGGGCGCAATCCCCGTACGCAGAGGAGAGGCGGATATAGAGTCCGTCAAACAAGTGCTCAAAGTGCTAAAAGACGGCAAGCAATTGCTCATTTTCCCCGAAGGCACACGCAACAAAGAAGATACTCAAGAAATGGCGGAATTCAAAACGGGCACGGCACGCTTTGCAATCAAGACCAAAGTTCCCGTCGTTCCGATGATTTATTATCATTCGCCAAAGACGTTCAGAAAGAATTGGTTGTACGTGGGCGAACCGTTTACACTCGAAGAGTTTTACGGCGCACGCACACCCGAAGACAATCACAATGCAACCGAATTGATACGTCAAAAAATGGACGAAACGCGCCGTCTTTGCAACGAGTACGTGGAAGCGCACAGCAAGAAGTACGGCAAGGAAAACAAGAAACCAAGCAAGAAATAACGAGGGCAAAATATGAAAGTCGTGCTTGCAAAAAACGCAGGCTTTTGTAAAGGCGTGAAAAATGCGGTGGATACCGCAATCGAACTTGCCGAAAAGCACGGCAAGATTTTCACGTTGGGAGAACTAGTACACAACGAACTCGTGACGGAATATTTGCGCGAAAGAGGCGCGGTTTGCATATCTCTCGACGAGGCTAAAAATTTGAAGGCGGGTGACGTTGCGCTTATTAGGGCGCACGGCGTGCCAAAGCAATTAGAGCAAGAATTGAGAGATAGGGGCGTCGTGTTGTTTGACGCCACTTGTCCCGTGGTAAAGCGCAATCAACGACTTGCCGAGGAGAGGGCAAACACGGGCGATCGAGTGATTATCGTAGGTGATAAAAATCACGACGAGGTGCAAGGAGTGTTGTCCTACGCGGGTGACGACGCAGTGGTCGTGAGCGACAATGAAACCTTACCGATCGGCGATAAATCCACCTCGATTTTGTTCCAAACTACGATTTTGCCCGAAAAATTTGAAAAAATCGAGAAAAATACAAAGAATTTTGAAAAAAATCACAACAAATTAGTTGTCACTTTTAATACGATTTGTTATACTACAAAAGTAAAACAAGATGAAGCGCGCGCAACGGCGCAAAAAACCGACGCGGTTTTGGTGCTCGGAAGTCACACAAGCGCAAACACAAGACGTTTGTTCGAGGTGGCAAAAGAGGTCAATCCCGATACGTATTTCGCAACTTGCGTAAACGAAGTCTTGTCAATGCAAAATATATTCAAGGATTTTCAAAGTGTATCGATTGTCGCAGGAGCGTCAACTCCGCCGTGGTTGATACAGGAGGTAACAAAACTTATGAGTGAAACTCAAAAGAACGCTGTCGAAACAGCAGAGAATGAAGTGAAAAACGAGGCAACGCTTCAAGAGCAAGAAAAAGAACCCACCACAATGGCTGACCTTATGAAGTCTGCAAACTCCGTTGGTTACACCAACTACAAAGTTGGCAAACGCATCAAAGGTAAAGTTATCAGCGCAGGTGAAAACGGAATTTACGTCGCTATCGGCGGTAAGAAAGATGGTTTTATTGATAAGAGCGAAGCATCTTTGGACGGCAACTACAATCCCGCCGACTACAAAGAGGGCGACGAGGTTCAAGCAACCATTTTGGCAGTCAACAAAGAGTACGTGTCTCTCTCCAAGAAAGACGTAGACGCAGTGCGCCAAGAAGAAGCTGAGGCCGAAAAGGCTCTCGCACAAGGCGAATTCTCTTTGACGATGACGGAAGTAGTCAAGGGCGGTTTGAGAGGAAGACTTGGTCAATACACCATTTTCGTTCCCGCAAGCCAAATCAGAATGGGCTATGTTTCCAACCTCGAAGACTACAAGGGCAAAACGCTCCGCTTGACGCTTATGCCTCCGAAGGAAAAAGAAAACACCGTTGCAGAGGGTGAAGAAAACGCAGAAGCAACGGAAGATAAACCGCAAAAGAAATCGAGATACCTCTTCGCATCTCAACGCATTATCCTCGAAAGAGAGAAGAAAGAGAAAGAAGATTTGTTCTGGAATAATATCCACGTACACGATATCGTAACCGGTAAAGTTAAGAGATTCACTCAATTCGGCGCATTCGTAAACGTTCGCGGTTTCGATTGCCTCGCACACATCTCCGAGCTTTCTTGGAACAAGATCACCGATCCTTCCACCGTTCTCACGATCGGAGAAAGCTACGACTTCGTAGTCCTCAAAATGGATAGAGAAACGGGCAAAATTTCTCTCGGCTACAAACAACTCCAAAAGAAACCTTACGAAGTTGCGGCAGAGAAGTTCCCCGTCGGTACGGTCATCAAGGGCAAAGTTGAAAGAATCTTCCCCTACGGTGCATTCGTATCCATCGATGACGGCGTAGACGGACTCGTACACGTATCTCAAATTTCTCACAACTGGATCAAGGACGCAAACGAAGCATTGACCGTAGGTCAAGAAGTCGAAGCAAAGATCATCGGTTTCGATGACAACCGCATCACTCTTTCCATCAAGGAATTGCTTCCCGCACCCGAAGCGACCAACGCTCAAAACGACGGACAAGAAGAAGCATCCGACGAAGAGAAGGCTGCAAAGAGAAGCTCCAGAGTCAAGAAGTTCGAGCAAAAAGTTGCAGACGGTGAGAACAAGCGTGAACGTCGCAGTGCGAAGAAAGAATCTTCCAACGAGCCTAAGGAATGGGTTTCCGGCAGTTCTTCCGCAACACTCGGTGATTTGTTCAAGAACCTCAACCTCAATCTTGAAGACGAAGTAGTCGAAGAAGCAGCTCCTGCAAAAAAGACCACTCGCAAGAAAAAAGTTGAAGAACCCGCTGAATAATTTGAAAAATCCTTAATAAATAAAAACGAAAGCGTCGCAAAATGCGACGCTTTTACGTATGTAAAATTAGCTCATCAATAATTATAAAACTGAGCGAGATGTATTAAAACCGCCGTTTGTCGGCGGTTTTATAATATACAAAGCATTATATGTCACATAATAATATGTATAGCCTTGCTACGCGCAATTTAATGACTTATGTAGTCTATAATAGATATTTAGATTTTCAATTATAAGATTTAGTCTTGTGGCACGTCAATCGGCGTATCGGTCGGGGAAGCGGTGGACTTTTCGGACTTTATCCTAAACGCAAGCTCAACCGAACTATAAACCGTAAACACGATTGAGAGTGCAAATACCGCCCAGTTTATTGCAGTGCGAGAGAAGATAAATTCAACTGCGCTTCCGATAAGTTTGAGTGCGTTCAAAACTACGATTGCGATATCTATGCCTTTTTTGTAAACAAATATATTGGTTATACAAAGTATTATGACCGCAATCGTAAATATTCCGATAAATATCGGCGCGAAATTGCCGTATCCGAAGGGCATATCGTTAAAATACGGATAATAATCGGTTTTCGATGCAAACGTATCGCCGTCAGTAGGCCACATAAATTTCATTTCTACGCCGTTGGGAAGGCATTCAAGCACGAGCAAAACGATGGCAATAACAAGTGTGGGAATCATCCAATACAAATGTTTTACGTTGAATTTTTTCATATTGTGCCTCCTTGGTTTCTGAGTGGTATTTGTCGTTTTTTGCGACATCTAATCGTATTAAATGCCGTCTGGAATAGACGGAAGGGTGGTCGGCAGAGTCTTTTGCAAATCCTTAATCGCGGTGCGGGCAAGGTAGTCGCAACGGTTGTTGAGCTCGTTGTCGGCGTGTCCTTTGACCTTGACGAAACTGACCTCGTGAATTTGCATAAGAGAGAGAAGTTCCTTCCACAAATCGACGTTTTTGACTTCGTCCTTGCTTGCCGTGCGCCAACCGCGCATAATCCAACCGTTTATCCAGCCTTGCAAAAACGGTTCGACGGAATAGGCACTGTCACTGTATACGGTGACGATGCACGGTTCTTTGAGCATTTTGAGCCCTTGTATGATGGCGGTGAGTTCCATGCGGTTGTTGGTGGTGGATTGTTCCGCTCCGCTTGCCTCTTTTTTGTGGCTTTTGTAGAGCATAACGCAACCCCAGCCTCCAATGCCCGGATTGCCCGAACACGCACCGTCAGTGTAGATTTCAACTTTCTTTTTCATATTTACATTGTACACAATATTGCGGAAGTTTGCAAGAAAGATATTAAATATAAAAAAGAAGAAGCACCAAAGTACTTCTTCGTGGCAGGGGAGACGCGATTCGTGAGGTCGCAAGGCGACTGGAATAATGGAGTGTGCAAATGTAATTTGCAAAACGAAATGTCACACGAAACCGCAGACGCAAGGAGTGTAGTTCCGTCGCGTATGCGTTGCGTGTTCTAATCGCGGAAAGACTGCAAAAAAAGAAGAAGTACCAAAGTACTTCTTCGTGGCAGGGGAGACGCGATTCGTGAGGTCGCAAGGCGACTGGAATAATGGAGTGTGCAAATGTAATTTGCAAAACGAAATGTCACACGAAACCGCAGACGCAAGGAGTGTAGTTCCGTCGCGTATGCGTTGCGTGTTCTAATCGCGGAAAGACTGCAAAAAAAGAAGAAGTACCAAAGTACTTCTTCGTGGCAGGGGAGACGCGATTCGAACACGCAACCAACGGTTTTGGAGACCGTTGCTCTACCGTTGAGCCACTCCCCTTTGTGAGATTTAATGCTTAAATATTATATCAACTGTATTTATTTTAGTCAATAATTTGAGCCCAATTAGTTTTACTTTGTCATCATATAGTGATATTTTTTGCGCTACGCTGGATTCCCACGGTGCAACTATCGTTGCTCCTCGGAATGACAAGTGGAATATTCCATATCATTGCGAGCGGTAGCGTGGCAATTTAGGCGGTAGCCGAAACACCAAGCAAGCGATATAGCGCAACTGTGGCGGGAGTTTTATCCTTGCACGAACTGATAGCGTGTATCGGTTGCGCGGTAGTAGAGCAATAAATCAAGAGTGGCTATTGGCAATACGCACGAGTGCGTGTTGCCATTGCCACTTCGACGATTTTTGCTATGCAGTATGGTATTTTCTGGTTCTGTAAAGCAACCAGTAGATGAGAGAGCTCAACGGGAGGTTGGTGAGGAGCACCATCGGAAGTATTATCGACATAAGAATGAGATCCATATCGTTGACGTTTGCTCCGAGTCCGAAGAAGCCGATGAGGATACATACCACGGTCAATTCTATAAACAACATCGTGCGGTTGAGAATTGACAGTTTGAAATTGAAATTGGCACGTTTGCGCCTTGTCGGGTTCATCATATAGATAACCGTCGGAATGAGGCAAAGCGCGCTTCCCACGAGCAAAATCGGCAAGAAATAAGCGTAGCTTATTCTTGAAAACAGCGATAGCCACATAATTGCGACTTCTGCGACGAAGAACGCAAGAATGATGAGGAAAGTATCGCGGTTGAGACGATTGGATTGTATGAAGTTGAACGTGTAGTACTCCGAGGTGTTGCCTCTGTCGTACGGGCGGATTTTGAAGCCCTTTGCATACAATCTCGTCTTGATGTCGCTGTCGGAATACTCTTGTTGTTGCGGTTTTTCCTCTTTGACCTCTTCTTTTTGATTTTGGTCGGCAAGAGATACGAAGAATTCGCGATAGTTGACGTCGTCTTTTTCGTATTCAAATCCGCCTTCTTGACGATTGACGACCGCGGACGTCACGAATTTGCCTTTATCGCTCGGTTCGTCGTACGCTTGATTGCGAGTTTCGATCTCGGCAGGCATATAGTGCGCGTCGGATTGCGGGGTGGGGGCGTAAGCTTGCTCTTGTGCGGTTTGCATCGCTCGTTGCTCGGCAATGCGTTGCGCCTCGATAGCTTGTTGCTCCTCTTGCTCTTTGGCAAGTTTGTCGTCTATTTGAGCCTCTTTTTCGTCAAGTTGCTTGAAAATGTCTTTGAGCGACGTTTGCGCGCGTCCCGTGGTTTGTTCGGGTTGAGCGTTGTAGCCGTTGAGGTATGTATGCTCTTGAGGCTGAACGTTGTCGTAGTGATATACATGAAGAGGTTGTTCGCCACGATTGTATTCGCTCTCCGCATCGAGTTTGGCAAACATTTCTTCAAGAGTTTGAGCGGGTTTTGCTTGCTCTTGGCGTTTGCGCTCCGCTTCTTCGGCAAGGCGTTTTTGCTCTTCTTCCTCTTTGCGCTTGCGTTCCTCTTCTTCAAGACGCTTTTGCTCTTCGGCACGCATCTTTTCTTCTTCCATTTGACGGAGCATAGATTTGACGAATTGGCGGTCTTCTTCGGACTTTCTCAATTGCTCTTCCGTTTGGCGCAATTGCTCGTCCTTTTGGCGAGCTTCTTCCTCTTGTTGACGCAATTTTTCGGCATTTTCTTGAGCTTGCTCCTCTTTCAAGCGAAGTTGCTCGTCCTTTTGGCGGGCGTCGTCTTCCGCTTTTTTGAGTTGTTCTTCGGTGAGGCGTGCTTGCTCGTCGTCGGCAAGTGCCTTTTCTTTGAGTGCGTCGGCGTCCTCTTCGCTCACTTCGTTGCCGTAGCGGTCAAAGAAAACTTTTTTCTCGACGAGTTTTTCCTTATAAACCACTTTGGGCTTGTCTTCGGTGTCGCGTTTGGCGTAGGGGCGCAATTCGCTCGCATCGAAGGGAATAGGCGCGGTGAAGTCGTACTCTTGCGCCGAAACGAGTTTGTCCAAAATGGTGCGCGAATACTCGTATTCGCTCTTTTCCTTTTTGAGATAGGCTTTGCCTTCGCCCGTGAGGGAATAGTATCTGCGTTTGCCACCGCCGGTATCGTCGGGATTGCCGTCGTATGAGGAAACGAGCCCTTGCTTTTCAAGTCGTTTGAGCTGATTGTAAAGAGTGGCTTGTTTGAGGACGTATTGCGAATTGCTCTTGTCCTCGATTTCTTTCATAATCTCATAGCCGTACTTGTCGCCTTCCCACAGACAACCGAGAATGATTGTCGTGACGTTACCGCGTATGAGGTCGCTGTTGACCGAAGAAATATCCATATAGTTGCTCCGAAATTTAATATAATAATTTTAGCAAACTATTATAAAATAGTCAATATTAGATAATAGTTTATATTGGAAAAATAGCGAATTTTGTCAAATATAAAAGTAAAACCGACAGAATGGCATTCCGTCGGTGGTTGAAATCGGTGTATTATACAAATCCTATCGTGCAAGTTAGCCGTTTTTTGCGACGGCATACTGCAAATCGAGTAAGTTTATTTTCGATTGAGCACGGCAATTTGAGCCGATTTTTTTGCGATTGCGACTGTAAAACGAGCCGATTTTGTGATTTAGTATCGCAAATTTAACGGTATTGGTTTTAATCGTCGTCGTTGCTACGAAGTTTGACTACCTTTGCGGCAAGTTTGCGGTGATCTTCCTCGATTGCGGCGTAGTGTTTTTTTGTGGTGTTGACGTCTCGGTGTCCCAATACGTCGGCAACGAGATATATATCACCCGTGGCGCGGTATAGGTTCGTTCCGTACGTGCTACGAAGTTTGTGCGGAGATATTTTTTTGAGCGGAGCGGCGGTTTGAGCGTACTTTTTGACGATGTTTTCCACCGCACGCACGCAAATACGCTTGACTTGTAGCGACAAGAACAGCGCGTCGTTGTCTCCCGTGTTTATCTTTTGACATCTGTCTATAAGTGCCTTGCGCTCGGTGTCGATATAGGTCAAAAGTGCGTCGCGAACTTCGTCTCCGAAGTACAAAATGGCTTGATTTCCGCCTTTTCGAGTGACAGTGAAGGCGTTTGTCTCAAAATCTATATCGTTGAGATTGAGCCCCACGCACTCACTGACACGTATGCCCGTACCCAAAAGCAACGTCACGATTGCGTAATCGCGCGCACGAGTGTTGCGTTGAATTTTGCGCTGATGTTCCGTCATACCGTTGCCCGTTTCCGCCGCGTCGAGTATGCGTTCGACTTCCTTTTTTTCAAGGCGGATAATGTCCTTGTCGTGAAGTTTGGGCATAGTGAGTTTTGCCGATACGTTGGACGGAATACGGTCGTGATTGAAATAGTACTTGAAAAAGGTGCGGATAGTGGAAAGTTTGCGCGCTTTGCCTTTCTCGGCGTTGGTGTATTCTTTGCCTTCAAACTCGTAATAAGAGAGGTATTCCACGTATGCTTCCAAGTTGCCGAGAGTGATTTTTGACAAATCCTCTACGACGAAATCGTAAACGTCCTTATAATCTCTGAAAGCACGCACGTTTTTGAGCAAATAGTCAAAGAATATGCGCAAATCGTACGCATAATTGAGCCTCGTAAGCGGTGAAGTCTGCGGTTCGATACCCACAAAAAACTCCTCGCAAAACTCTGGAAGTTGGTCTCTCAAAACGCGCAAACGCTTTGCAAGGTATTTGTCCCTTTCGGTGAAATAGTTTGTCATAAATTTTCCTCGCGTGATTGGATAAGATAATTGTATCAAACTATGCGTAAAACGTCAATATATCTTGGCAATATATCAAAAATTGTAAGCAAATCGGAGTGATTGCGGGCTTTTGACGAACGCAAACGCAAACGAAAGGTTTTGTATTTTATCGATATCAAAGATATAAAAACAGGATGCGATTAAGTTGCAGACTGTTGGACGATATGCTTTTGGGATAATAGAATGAAACAGATTATCAAGCCTATGCCCGCGGTGAGAAGTCCGAGACCTATAAGCGAGCGAGCAGTGAATTTTTCCTTCATAATGCGCACATTATGCGCCTATACGCGCGCAATGTCAAACTTAAGCGTATGGTATGATACATTAAATTTATTATTTAACTTATTGATAAACGAGTGCAAGTATGTTAAAATTTCCACGACGAAAGGTTGGAAATATATGTACGGACTTTGCTTGCGATAATCTATCTATCGTTTATAAGCATCGGATTGCCCGACTCGCTTATACCTCGTCGATGATCGTAATGATGGAAACATTAAACGCCATAACCAAGAAAAGCGTATATCTAACCAAGTGAATTTAACAAACGCCTAATAAATTGCTTTGATAATAAGAAACGTTGAACTGTTTTATGCACATCAATTCGATGTGTTTTTTTTAATATTTAAGTAATAAAATATGGAACACCTAAAAATACGCCGTAAGGCGCACCAAACAGACAATCTTGCGAAATTGCGGTATTGTTGTGCCGTCTACGCAAACAAATAGTGCTGTCGCACACCGTGCGTTGCACGGGACACTGCGTGTCTTTTTTGTTTACTATGTCCGCTACGCACGATTTCCGCAAATGCTACGCGCTTGCGTCTCTCTTTGCTTGCGGTAGTACCAAAAAAATACTGTCGAAAGGCAAAGGATTTGACAAAAGGAAAATCCGTGCCAAACGACACGGATTTTCTTGGTGGAGAGGGGTGGATTCGAACCACCGAAGTCACTGACAACAGATTTACAGTCTGCTCCCTTTGGCCACTCGGGAACCTCTCCGTATGGAGCTGGTGATCGGAATCGAACCAACAACCTACTGATTACAAATCAGTTGCTCTGCCTATTGAGCTACACCAGCGTATTCAGTTGTTGGTGCCTCGGGGCGGACTCGAACCACCGACACAGGGATTTTCAGTCCCTTGCTCTACCACCTGAGCTACCGAGGCATATAAAAGCTTGGTAGGGAAGAAATCCCTTTTTTAGATATATGGCAGTGACGGTTGTCACTGCCACATATTTGGATGGCGACCCGGAGGGGGCTCGAACCCCTGACCTCCAGCGTGACAGGCTGGCGTACTAACCAACTGTACTACCGGGCCAAACAAATTTTTTTATTTATGGTGGGCCTTCACGGACTCGAACCGCGGACCGATCGGTTATGAGCCGACTGCTCTAACCAACTGAGCTAAAGGCCCGAATCATCGTGTGTGAGTGTGTTCGTGGTCGGGGTGAAGAGATTCGAACTCCCGACCTTCTGAACCCAAATCAGACGCGCTAGCCAAACTGCGCTACACCCCGACAGCATCGCTATCGAAAGCATCGCTGTTCGTTTGCGACTTTCACAATATACAATAATTTTTGGGCGTTGTCAATGATTTTTTTAAGAGATTTTTAGAAATTTTCGACATATTTTTTTTATTATCGGTCTTTTGCGCCAAAACACGCCGTTTTGTGCAACTTTGTGCGGTTTATCCTTTTTTCGGAGGCGGATATGAATATCAACTTGAAAAACGAAAAAGGAAACTTGCTTATCGTCTTTCACGGTGAAATGGACGAGCACAGCGTAAAGGGCGTGCGCGACGAGATTGACGAGATTATCGACAATGCGCGCGGGCTTAAATGCGTGACGTTCGATATGAGCGACGTAAGTTTTATAGACAGTACGGGGCTTGGGTTTGTGATAGGAAGATATAAAAAACTCAAAGCAAAACGAGCGGAACTTTTGCTTGCAAACGTTTCGAAGCCCGTCGACAAAGTGTTTAGCACAAGCGGAATATATAGGTTTGTGCCTATTGCGGAATAAGGAGTGAGTATGAACTATTTTGATATGAAATTGCTTGCCACAAGCGAGAACGAGGCGTTTGCGCGAAACGTCGTTGCGAGTTTTGCGGTGCAGTGCAACCCGACGATAGAGGAAATCAACGATATTAAGACTGCCGTTAGCGAAGCGGTTACCAACTGCGTCGTGCATGCATACTCGGGTAGCGACGGCGTAGTGCAAATCGAGTGCAAAACGGAAGATAACGTGCTTGAAGTAGTCGTGCGTGACTTCGGAAAGGGTATTGCCGACGTAAAAGAGGCAATCGAGCCGTTTTTCACCACCGCGCCCGACGAAGAGCGTAGCGGTATGGGATTTACCATAATCGAGACATTTATGGACGAGATGAGCGTAACTTCAGCCGTCGGTGAAGGCACGTGCGTGCGTATGAAAAAGGTTATAAAGGGATGTTAGACCATCAAACCACCGTTGCGCTTATCAAGCGCGCAAGAGAGGGTGACGACGACGCCAAAGAGAAATTGATAGAAGAAAATATTCCGCTTATAAAATCTATCGTAAAGCGTTTTAAGGGGCGCTTGGAATACGACGATTTGATGCAGTTGGGCGCGATGGGGCTCGTCAAAGCGGTGCAAAATTTTGACGTCGAGTACGGCGTCAGATTTTCAACGTACGCCGTTCCCATGATAAGCGGTGAAATCAAGCGTTTTCTGCGCGACGACGGAGCAATCAAGGTGTCGAGATGGACGAAAACGCTTGCAATGCGCATAAACGTGTATATCGACGAGACCGTAAAGGCGGGAAAACCCGAACCCGACGTTGAGCAAATCGCCGCGGAACTCGGCGTAGAGGCGCAAGAAGTGGTGTTTGCAATGGATGCTACGCATTATCTGATATCCTTGTCGCAACCAATCGGAGACGACGAGGGGCAAATCGGGGATAAAATCGTCGGAGACAATTCTCCCGACGAGGATTTGGACAAGATTATGCTCCGCGATTTTATAAAGGAACTTCCGCCGCGTGAGAAAAAAGTGATAATTATGCGCTATTTCAGAGACAAAACGCAAAGTGAGATTGCAACGGAACTTGGCGTATCGCAAGTGCAAGTGAGCAGAATAGAGGGCAAAGTGTTGCAAAAGTTGAAGGAAAAGTTAAGTCAAGAATAAATTAAGAGTGATATTTGCCATTCGGCAAGTGATATTGTTGCTACCGCAACAGTGATATTTTTAGCCTAAGGCTAAAAGTGATATTTGCGCCGTCGGCGCAAGTTGCGGAATATTTCAATCTTCCTTATGTCATTGCGAGGAGCAATGAATATTGCGACGTGGCAATCTAGCCGAAGGCGCACACACCAAGCAAGCGATATAGCGAAACTGTGGATTAAGTTTTTATCCAATTCACACCAAACAGACAATCTTGCGAAACTGTGGAAAGATTATTTATTCCTGCTTGAACTGATAGCGAAGATTGGCTGTGCGGTAGTAGTTGCGAGAACAAATGCGGTTTATGGCAACAAATGCGTTTGTTGTCATCACCGCGATGCCGTTTGAGCAACTGGTTGCTTGGTTAAGAACAATAAGGCTAGCGTGGCGTTAGACAATGAACTGGTGAGTTGTCTTTTCCACAGCGACGTCATTTGTTCGTTTAGATGATTAAAAAGCGCGATTTGTGGCAAATATTATGCCGTATGGACGCGCTCTTTTCCAAAAACGTCGAAGATAAAGAGGTTTATTTCAAGAATAATCCCAACGTTGAGGGGGTAAGGCAAGACCTTCTTTTCGACGTTGAAAATTCCGCTAAAAAGGTCGATAAGGGCGCAAAAAAGGACGATGTATGTTAGATAGGAAAGAGTATCAAAAGTACGTAAAAGACAACGCTCCCAAGTCTCCTATGGTGCGCACGCTGTTCGCCGCTTTTCTCGTGGGCGGAATTATTTGTTGTATCGGTGAGGGCGTGGGAGATATCGTCAAACTCATTTTTGAGGATATGAGCAAAAAGGACGTCGCGACGTGGGAAAGTTGCGTAATGATTTTCCTCGGGAGCCTTTTCACCGCGCTCGGATTTTACGACAAACTGGGGCATTTCGCGGGCGGTGGCTCGATTATCCCCATCACGGGATTTGCAAACTCCGTGGTTTCACCCGCAATGGAATACAACCGTGAGGGTGTGTTCTTCGGTGTATGCGCAAAGATGTTCGTCATCGCAGGTCCTATTATCGTTTTCGGCGAGGTGGCAAGTTTTGTGGTCGGCTTTATCGGCTATTTTGTGATGTGAGGTGCAAAATGCGAACTTTTGAGATTTCAAAACCCGTGTATATAAAGAGCGGATTTACCATCGTAGGTCCGAAAGAGGGTGACGGCAATTTCGGCAATTGTTTCGATATCGTGCTCGACAACGATTTGTGGTGCGAAAAGTCCTACGAGAAGTGCGAAAGCAAGATGCAACGAGACGCCGTAAGCGGTGCAATCAAAAAAGCGGGACTTAAAAGAGAGGATATCGACATAATGCTAGGCGGGGACTTGCTCAACGAATTGACCGCAACGTCGCTTGCCGCGCGCAATTTTCCGTCGGCGTTTTTAGGACTATACAACGCTTGCTCTACTTTTAGCGAAAGTTTAATCGTCGGCGCAATGCTCATATCGGGCGGATATGCCGATAACGTGACATGTTCGACGTCAAGCCACTTTGCTTCGGCGGAAAGACAATATCGTTTTCCGCTTGAACTCGGCAATCAACGCACGCCTACCGCGCAATGGACTGTTACGGGCGCGGGATGCACTGTTTTGAGCAGTCAAAAACCTAGGCTTATCAACGAAAGAGTGTACGAGGACGATATCATTGCCATTGACGAGGGTATGAATATCGACGAAAAAACGCTCCAAAAATATAAGAAAAGCATTGAAAAACAAAAGAAAATCATCAATAAAGAGAAGTCAAATATCATAGAAAGCAACTTTGAAAAGGAAAACAACGACTATCTCAAACCCAACGCCTACTGCGTCAAAGTCACGGGCGGAACGCTCGGTCGAGTCGTAGACCTCGGTATAGACGACGAGGCAAATATGGGCGCGGCAATGGCTCCCGCCGCTTGCGATACTATTCTTACGCATTTCAAAGAAAGCGGACGCTCCTTTGACTATTACGACGGCATATTTACGGGAGATTTGGGGCGTTTCGGCAAGCAAACGCTTGAATATTTGCTGTCCAAAGAAGGGTATATTTTGCCCAAATACTATATGGATTGCGGTGCAAGTTATTTTACACCCGAACAAAAAACGTATCAAGGCGGATCGGGTGCGGGGTGCGTAAATACCGCTTTCAACGGCTATATTCTCAAAAAAATGCAACGCGGAGAACTCAAAAGGGTGCTTATCGTGCCCACGGGCGCATTGCTCAACAAAGATACGCCTCTTCAAAAGGAAACGATCCCCGGTATTGCGCATGCCGTAACGTTGGAGATTGAGCAATTGTTATAGTGATATTGCACTTCGTGCAGTGATATTTGTGCTAGCACAAGTGATATTGAGCAAAAGTCGTCGCTATGGCAAAGACAACTCACAAGTCCATTGTCTACTGCCACGCTTGCGCTCGCAATGACATAAGGAAGATTGGATTTTTGGGTAAATGCTATAAACTTTTGTTAGAGATATAATGAAATGCAGAAATCTAGTTGGGAAAAAATAGCAAAATAAGGTGAATTATGGATATATTTCTCGATTATCTCAAAGTGTTTGCCGTGGGCGGTCTCGTGTGTATGCTCGGACAAATACTCATCAACAAAACAAGAATGTCCTCGGCACGTATACTCGTGACGTATATGCTCGTAGGCGTGGTGCTGGAAGTATGCGGAGCGTTTGAACCGATGAAGGAATTTGCGGGTTCGGGCGTGACGATACCCATTATGGGTTTTGGCTCTAACCTTGCCAAAGGCGCACTCGAAGGCATGCAAAAGGACGGATTTTTGGGCGCAATCACGGGCGGAATGACGGCGGTATCGGCGGGCTTGACCACCGTAATAGTTTGCGGATTCGTCTTCGGGCTTATCTCCCGTTCGCGCACTAAAAAAATATAAAATTATTTACAAGGGATACATCTCGCTCAAACTTTTCATATTCAAAAAGGTGTCGGGGATTTCACCGACTATCATATTTTCGCACACGAGAACTTCGGCTTTGACTTGAATGGTCGGTTGGTCGATAGGGGTGACTATGCTCACGTCCGCGTATACGTCGATGTAGATTTTATGCAAGGTTTGATTGATGCCCGCGGACTGAAAATAGGACACGAAATCGCACGTTGCGGTGCCGATCGGCGTGATTTTTATGGTTACGCTAGGACCGAATCCCATAAGCAGTGCAAGTCCCGTAAAAGTGCCCGCGGATATTTGAATTTCTTGCGTGCCGAGACTATCGAGATTGGCTTGTGCCAAATTGGCAATTTCGCGCGCGATTTTGTTGATTTGCGGAGAATTGGCTTTTATCATAGCGATTTTGCCGTCTTTGTCTTTTTCTATCTCGAACAATTGGTCGTAGGTAAGTCCGTCGTTTAGCACACTCGTTGCCGCGATATTGACGGCGTTGGTGGTAATCGCTCTCATTTGCGCGACGGAACTGTCCATAACCGTAGGCACGATATTTGCCCTAAAATACACTGTGCAGAATATAAAAATCGCGATAAATCCCGTTATCGCTATCACAACTCGGAATATTTTTGGCTTTACGCCGTTGAGTTTTTTGGACTTGCGCACAATTTACTATATGAATAATTTGTCGTAGTCTTTACAAATACGCGACCGATTGTTATAATTGTGCTATGGATTTATTTGATTATCAAGACAATATCAAGACGATGTCACCGCTTGCCGAAAGAATGCGTCCGCGCACTCTTGACGAGTTTTTGGGGCAAGGAAGAATAGTCGGTGAAGGCTCGCTTCTTCGTAGAGCGATATCCGCCGACAAGCTCGGAAGTTGCATTTTTTACGGACCTCCGGGGACTGGAAAGACCACTCTTGCCAACATTATTGCGGAAAACACCAACGCCAATTTCGTCAAGCTAAACGCCGTAACGAGCGGTGTTGCCGACGCAAAAAAGGTTATAGACGAGGCAAAAGATTTGCTCCGTATGTACGGAAAACGCACCTATTTGCTTTTAGACGAGTGCCATCGTTGGAATAAGGCGCAAAGCGACAGCGTTTTGCAAGCAATAGAGCAAGGCTACATCATATTTATAGGCTCTACCACGGAAAATCCGTACGTTTCGATGACGCGCGCTATTGTGTCGAGATGCCGTATTTTCAATTTTTCGAGGCTCACGGAAGACGATATAAAAAAAGGTCTCAAAAGAGCGGTCGAGGACAAGGAAAGAGGGCTCGGCAATATGAATTTGGTCGTCAGCGACGAGGCAATCGCGCATCTCGCGTGGGCAAGCGCGGGTGATATGCGTACGGCTCTCAACGCTCTCGAACTTGCGGCTCTCACCACGCACGCGGGAAGCGACGGCGTTATAAGAGTGGGCAAAGAAGAGGCGGAGCAGTCCATACAGCAAAAAGCACTCAGCATGACGGAAGATATGTATTACGATATGATTTCCGCCTTTATAAAGAGTATGAGGGGCAGTGATAGCAACGCCGCGCTCTATTGGGCGGAACGTCTTATTGAAGCGGGTTGCGATCCTATGCTTATCGGACGCAGAATAATGATACACGCGTGCGAAGACGTGGGACTTGCCGATCCCAACGCAATCGTAGTTGCAACCTCTTGCGTGCAAGCTTTTGAAAAAATCGGCTTGCCCGAGGGCAGAATACCGCTTGCGGAGGGTATTATTTACGTGTCGGAAGCACCCAAGTCCAACAAAGTTGTGGAGGCTCTCGACGGTGCGGAAAACGCGGTGAAGACTATAAAGCACGAGACCGTGCCTCTATATCTTCGCGATCCCAACTACAAAGGCGTTGACGAAAAGGTGAGCGGATACAAATATCCGCACTTGTACGGCGGTTGGGTGAAGCAACAATATTTGCCCGACGAGATAAAGGACGCCGTATTCTATGAGCCGACGGAAAACGGCTTTGAAAAAGTAATAAAAGAAAGACAGTCAAAAAGAAAGTGACGCTACAAACAGCAAGGGAGTAGCGTATTGCGTGCTCATCGGCATCAATAAGCTCGAAAAACGCGCAAAATCAAATTTTAATCGCAGAGGAATGATAAAATGATGCAAAAACACAAGATTGCACTTGACGTAGGCGACGTGCGTATCGGCGTTGCGGTGAGCGATTTGCTCGGGATAACCGCAAATCCGCGAGAAACGTACGTGCGCAAAAAAGGGGATATGGACGCGGATATCGCGTATTTTTGCGAATACGCCAAAAAAGAAGACGCCGACGCGTTCGTTTTGGGACTTCCCAAAAATATGGACGGAACGGAAGGAGATAGAGCGATAATCACGAGAGAATTCGGTTACAAACTCGGTGAAGCAAGCGGACTTCCGATATTCTATCAAGACGAAAGGCTTACGACGGTATCCGCCGAGCGTATGCTCATAGACGCCGACGTGCGCCGTGAAAAACGCAAAAAAGTCATCGATAAGGTTGCCGCCACCATCATTTTGCAATCTTATCTCGACTCGCATAGCAGATAATTAAAAAGCGATTAAATTGCATAGACGAAGATATTTTGCTTGCAAATTGCGCAAAATATGTTAATATCAATGTATAAAGACGCCCAGCGTCCAAAGGAGAACTACAATGGCAGATTTTTTTGAAGACCAAACCAATATGGAAGAAGACGACGATATCATCACTCTTTACAACGAAGAAACGGACAAAGACGAAGAATTTTATCATCTTGCGACTCTCGACGTTGACAACAGATGGTTTATCGTTATGAAACCCGTCCAAAAACTCGACGACATCGAAGAGGACGAAGTGCTTATTTACGAAATCGGTGAGAACGAAGAAGGCAACGACGTCTTTATCGCAATCGAGGACGAAGATTTGCTCCAACGCGTTTTCGACGAGTTTATGGCAGAGGTTGAGAAGATGGAAGGCGGTTGCGATTGTTGCGATGATGAGCATTGCTCTTGCTGCCACCACTAAAAACTGCGCTATTTAGCGAATAACTTCGGCAGAGCCGTTCGATTGTCAACTCATTTACGATTAGTAAATTAGGGTTGCCACTCGGACGGCTCTTTCTTGTTCTTCATCTAAATATCGCAGTTTTTATAAAAATTTTTATGAATATTTGGAAAAAATCAAAAAATTCCTCAAAAATACCCTTATTTCATTTGCAAAATTATTTTATATATAATATAATTCCAATCGACGCTGCATCGTAGAGGAGTCCGTTCTGTTCCATCGGAGGTTCGGACGTCGAGTCTGCGAGAGGTAAAAAACAATAGGAGGACCATTAAAATGGCCGTAACAACAATGAAAGCCCTGCTCGAAGCAGGCGTACACTTCGGACATCAAACCAAACGTTGGAATCCGAAAATGGGCAAGTACATCTATGCAACCAGAAACGACATTCACATCATCGACCTTCAAATCTCCGTCGATCACGTAGAAGCCGCTTACAACTTCGTAAAGAGCGTTGCAGCAGAAGGCAAATCCGTTCTCTTCGTCGGCACGAAGAAACAAGCACAAGACGCCATCAAACAAGAGGCAGAACGTTGCGATATGTTCTACATCAACCAAAGATGGCTCGGTGGCACTCTCACCAACTTCAAGACCATTCGCCAAAGAATCGACCGTTTGAACAAAATCAATCAAATGGAACTTATCGGTGAGTTTGAACTTCTCCCCAAGAAAGAAGTCGCACACCTCAAAAAAGAGCGTGACGATCTCGAAAAGAACCTCGGCGGTATCAAGAATATGCGTACTTTGCCCGGTTGCTTGTTCGTAGTCGACCTCAAAAAAGAAGAAAACGCTGTTAGAGAAGCTCGCAAGCTCAATATCCCGATCGTTGCGGTAGTCGATACCAACTGCGATCCCGATCTCGTCGATTACGTCATTCCCGGCAACGACGACGCTATCCGCGCAATCCAACTCTTCGCATCTTTGATGGCAGACGCAGTCATCGAAGCAAAACAAGGTGAATCTTTGCACGCGGCTCCCGTTGAGGAAGCAAATGAAGAGGCACCCGCAGTTGAAGAAGTCAAGGCAGAAGTAGT
Source organism: Eshraghiella crossota (assembly GCA_963590075.1). Taxonomy (GTDB): domain Bacteria; phylum Bacillota; class Clostridia; order Christensenellales; family CAG-917; genus CAG-475. Next base: position 22,077 of record CAVANK010000001.1, on the reverse strand, counting down.
GGAAGAGAAGGCTCTCACTCCCGAAGAAGCTCTTGAAAAAGCAATTGCAGAAAAAGAAGCACAAGAATAATTATTGACTTTATCCGCACGCAACCAACCCTTGCGTGCGGTTTCAAAACAAAATAATAGGAGAAAATATATGGCATTCACAAGCAAAGACGTTATGGAACTTCGCCAACGTACCGGTGTCGGTATGATGGATTGCAAAAAGGCTCTCGTAGCAACTGACGGTGATATGGAGGCTGCAATCGACTTTTTGAGAGAAAAAGGTATGGCAACCGCAGCAAAGAAAGAAGCTCGTATCGCGGCAGAAGGTATCGTTTTCGCGGCAAGCAAGAACGGCAAATCCGTCCTTTTGGAAGTCAACTGCGAGTCTGACTTCGTTGCCGGCGGTCCGGTATTCAAAGAGTACGTTGCAAAAGTTGCTGATTATATCCTCGACAACGAGGGCGTTACCGTTGCAGACGTTGTCGCAGCAATGCAAGACACCACCAACGAGTACGTTATGAAGATGGGTGAAAAACTCTCCATCCGTCGTTTCACCGTGTATCAAGCAAACGACACCGTCGTTGACACCTATATCCACATGGGCGGTAAAATCGGCGTTATGGTCGAAGCTACCCAAGGCGCAAGCGCAGAAGTCGTTCACGACGTCGCACTTCAAATCGCAGCGGCAAACGCACAATACGTTTGCAGAGAAGAAGTTCCTCAATCCGAAGTTGACCACGAGAAAGAAATTCTCAAAGCACAAGCGCTCAACGAGGACAGCAAGAAGCCCGAAGCAATCATCGAAAAGATGCTCGTCGGCAGAATTAACAAATTCTACAAAGACGTTTGCCTCAACGAACAAGTTTTCGTTAAGAACGGTGATTTGACCATTTCTCAATACCTCAAACAAAACGGTGACGTCAAAGTCATTCGCTTCACCCGTTACGCAATGGGCGAAGGTTTGCAAAAGAGAGAAGACGACTTCGTCGGCGAAGTTATGGCGCAAGCCCACTTGGCAAAATAATCAATCGAAAAAGGAATGGTTTTCCATTCCTTTTTTTGAACGGTTTTTTGGACAACAAAGATTTAATCGTGCTTGTATCAGTGCAAACGCATTATAAAAATAGTGTGTTAGATACTCGAAAAGGAGTGCAAAATGAGCGAAACTATTCAAAAGACGGTTGATCCGTCCGTGAAGTATAAAAGAGTGATCATCAAGATATCGGGTGAGGCGCTTGCAAAGGAAAACGGCGCAGGTATCGACAATGAAAAAATTGAATTCGTGTGCAGACAAATCGTCGCAGTCAAGGACCTTGGCGTTGACGTCGGCATCGTCATCGGCGGAGGAAACTTTTGGAGAGGACTGCAAGCCGCCGACAAAATGAACCGTGCAACCGCCGATTATATGGGTATGCTTGCAACGGTTATGAACGCTCTTGCACTTCAAGACAAACTCGAAGAGCACGGTGTGCCCGTGAGAGTGCAAACTGCGCTTACGATAACCAAAGTTGCCGAGCCGTATATCTTGCGCAAGGCAATCCGCCATTTTGAAAAGGGTAGAGTCGTGATTTTTGCTTGCGGAACTGGCAATCCTTATTTCTCTACGGATACGGGTGCTGCACTTCGCGCTTGCGAAATCGGTGCGGACGCTCTTCTTTGCGCCAAAAACGTGGACGGCATCTATGATTGCGATCCCAAGAAGAACAAGGACGCCAAGAAGTTTGAACATCTCACCTATATGCAAGTTATCTCCCTCGGTCTCAAAGCCATGGACACAACCGCCATCACGATGTGTATGGACAACAATATCCCCGTCGTAGCCTTTGCACTTATGCAAGAGGGGAGTATGGTTAAGGCTGTCTGCGGTCTTCCCGTCGGCACGACAATATCTTAAACTTCACTAAACGGCGAATAGCTGTGTTATCACCCATCCGCTACAAAATCACGTACGACTTGTACGTTGGGTTTTGTATCGGGTGGGTGTTTCCTTGCTCTTCATCCGTTTATTGAAGTTTAAGTTGCCGTAACTTATTCGGAGCGTGGAGGCGCAAAGCGCCGACCGCATCGAGCGCCAAGCTCGACGATTAGTACAAGCGACTGCGCCGTGTCGTTGCGTAGCTGGCGCACAAAGCGCAGTGGCATAATGAGAGAAATGTTCCTATTATGCGCGTGCCGTAAGGAGCGAAGCGACGGAATAGCGATTGTTACGAAGTCAATCGCGTCGCGTGTCCCCCTGCGGAGCAGTTCCGTGGGTTCCCTCAAACGAAGTGCAGAGGGGGAACGGAATATGGGCGCGACGCGTTAAGCAACACATTCGGTGAATGTGTTGTAGCCAAAGCGAACGAGGCGGATTGCGGTGCGCAAACGCCGAAGTCCAAACACCGTGAGGAAGGGGGAAAGTTGCATTTAGAGAAGTTTTAGTGCTCTATTTGAAAATAGAACATCTAGCATTTATTCATTTTTTTGTATTGATTTATATAATAACTTTTGTTATAATATTTACATATTAAAACTCGGAGGTCATTTATGGCATACGGTATTGAAGAAGTCGATTTGATTTTTGAAGATATGAATGACAAAATCGACAAAACTATGAATAATTATATTTCGGAATTGCGCAGTATTCGCGCGGGCAGAGCAAATCCGCATATCCTCGACAAAGTCGTGGCAGATTATTACGGAACGCCCACGCCCATCAACAATATGGCAAACATTTCCGTGCCCGAAGCAAGACTTTTGGTCATCGCGCCTTGGGATAAATCGCAACTCAAGAGCATCGAAAGAGCCATTCTTGCCGCAAATATCGGTATCAATCCCAACAACGACGGTCAAGTTATCCGTCTCGTTTTCCCCGAACTTACCGAAGAGCGCAGACGTTCCACCGTCAAGGAAGCCAAAAACCTTGTGGAAGAGGCAAAAATCGTTATGCGTAACGCACGCCGTGACGCTATCGACGAGCTCAAAAAGATCCAAAAGGCTTCCACGATTACGGAAGACGATTTGAGAAACTTTACCGAAGATATCGATAAGAATCTTGCAAAGAAGACGGATGAAGTCGACAAACTCTTCAAAGAGAAAGAACAAGAGATTCTCTCAATCTGATGATACCGAAACATATTGGTTTTATAATGGACGGAAACGGTAGGTGGGCGCAACAGCGTTCAATGCCCCGCGCCGAAGGTTACGCTTACGGTCTCGTTGCCTTGTACAAGGTGGCAAAACGGTGTAGCGAGCGCGGAGTGGAAGCGGTTTCCGTCTATGCGTTTTCTACGGAAAATAATCAACGCCCCGAAGAGGAGATAAACGCAATCGCAAAAGTCGTACAAAAGTTCAATCTTACCTACGACGGCGAGTACAAAATCTCTTATATGGGTGATATCGCGTCGCTTCCCGACGGACTTGCCTCGTCTATCGAGACGGTGGAAGAAAACACCGCAAACAATAACGGTATGTGGCTCAATATCGCATTCAATTACGGCGGAAGAGCGGACATTATCCATGCGGCAAAGGTTGCGTACGATCACGGTGAATTTATCGAGGACACTTTTGAAAGTCATTTGTCAAGCGCACATTTACCGCCTCTCGACGCCGTGGTGCGTACGGGCGGAGAAAAGCGTTTGTCCAACTTTATGTTGTACGAGAGTGCTTATGCGGAATTGATTTTCCTCGATAAACTCTGGCCCGATATGGACAAGAGTGACGTCGATAAGATAATCGAAGAGTTTGAAAATCGCAATCGAAAGTTCGGAAAGTGACATAATTTTTGTTAAAAAATATGCAAAAAAACGCGGTTTTTTGCGTGTTTTTTGACGGTAAAAATGCGCAGATTTTCAAAAAAAAAGCATAAAGTTACGCAAAAAATCTTGTGAACAATTGCGCAATTATCGTGTGAATAAACTGCACGAATAAAGCGTAAAACAATTCGCAATTATCGTGAATTAATGCACAAAAATCGCTAAATATTGTGCTAAAATGCGTAAAAATTGCTAAATATTATGCTAAAAAACGCAAAAATCGTGCGCAAATGAGGTTTGTATGTTGAAAAGAACACTCACAGCAATCGTGCTTTTGGTGCTTGTCGCAGGCTTTATGGTCTGCGGATATTTCGTAAGCCCGATTTTTATCGATATGCTCATTTTGCTATTCCTTGCAGGCGCAGTGTACGAGATGTACAAGTGCTTCAAGGACGCGGGATACAAGATGTTTGTTGCGCCTATCGCATTTATGCTCGTGACGGCGTATCCCGTTTTTTATACGATGCAACACTTTGTCGGCGACGAGAAATCAACTTTCGGCGTGCAGGGTTTGCTTATCGTGCTTCTCGTGAGCAGTATGCTTGCGCTTACGATTTTTACCTTCAAACCCGCAAAACACAGCAAAAAAGACTTTGAAAACGCACTCGAAAACGGTGAAGTTATCAAAGACGAGCAAGGCGCGTGCGGACTTAAAGATTTGCTCGCGAACATATTCGTGCTCGTATATCCGATGCTTTTCCTTATGACGGCGTGGGTAATCAGCTACAAATACAGTGCGCTCTTTGCGGTGTTGTTTGCAATTCTCGTACCCATTCTCGGTAGCGATACGTTTGCATATTGGTTCGGCTCGATGATCGGAGGCAAGAAACTTTGCCCAAAAATCAGCCCCAAAAAGACGATAGCGGGCGGTGTTGGCGGTCTCGTCGGCGGTATGGCGTTTGCAATTGTTTTTTGGGTGGTGTTCGAGCTTTGCGCGGACAAATATCCCGTATTTATCGGAAAATGCGGATATACCTACTTTATTGCGCACGACGTAGTCGGTTGGCAATGGAAGAGCGCGCTCATATATCTTGCAATCGGACTTGTATGCGGTGCTATAAGCGAACTCGGAGACCTCGCGGCGTCGCGTATCAAGCGTGCGATCGGCATAAAGGACTACGGCAAGATTTTCCCCGGACACGGCGGATTTATGGACAGAATCGACAGCGTTATGTACTGTCTTGTCATACTCCTCATTGCGTTCTCGTGTATATATCGGTTTTGATTGATTATTTCATAATAGTTTAATCAAAGCGGTGCAAAATGCTTTTATATGGACTTGCAAAAGACTTCAAATCTCCGCCTATGTGGCACGCAAGTCTATAAGGATAAAATGAAAACTATAACGATTTTAGGCAGTACGGGCTCTGTCGGAAGACAAGTGCTTGCTACCATTTCTCAACATCCCGAGGCTTTCAAGGTCGTCGGGCTTTCCGCTTATACGAATGAAGGCCTTTTAAGAGAGCAAATCGAAAAATTCAATCCAACACATTATTATTTCCCGAGTGGCGCGGTTGAAGTGCAAAGTTCGCTTTTTGACTTTCTCGAAGACGAAAAAACCTCTAAATGCCTTTCATCTCTTGAAGAATTGGCTTCAATTCCGTCGGATATCGTCGTATTGGCGGTTACCGGCATTGCGGGGCTTTGGGCGGCAGTCGCAACATTGAAGCGCGGAGGAACACTCGCTATTGCAAACAAAGAAACGATAGTTTGCGCGGGCAGACATCTCAAAGCGCTCGAAAAGAAGTACGGCGGGAAGATTTTGCCTCTCGATACCGAACATTCCGCAATCTTTGCGTGCTTGCGCGGAGAGGAGAAAAAGTACGTAAAAAGCCTCGTTTTGACGGCAAGCGGTGGTGCTCTTCGCGATTTGCCGACGAGCCAACTTGCAAAAGTCAAGGCAGAGGACGCTCTCAAACACCCCGTATGGAATATGGGCAAAAAGGTTACAATCGACTCGGCGACTTTGTTCAATAAAGGGCTGGAAGTCATAGAAGCGATGCGACTTTTCGACGTCAAGGCAAAGGACGTCAAAGTGGTTATGCACAGAGAAAGCGTTATCCACTCGCTCGTGGAGTTCTCGGACGGCGGAATGAAGGCGTTGTTGTCAACGCCCGATATGCGCCTTTCGATTGATACCGCGCTTTTCTATCCCGAGCACGCAAATAACTCGGTTGCGCCTCTCGATTTGATAAAAACGGGACTTTTGACCTTTTCCGCACCCGATTTCGACCGTTTTCCGTGCCTCAAAATCGCAATGGACGCCGCAGAAGCGGGTGAGGGTGCGTGTATCGCAATTTCCGCAAGCGACGAAGTGCTTGTCGAGGAATTTTTGAAGGGCAAAATCAAATATCACGATATCTCTAACACGTTGGCAAAGGTTTTGAACAAGTTCAAAAAGGTCGGCGACGTGGAACTTGAAGATATTATTGACATAGACGAGAAGGCAAGAAAATATACTTATTCTATGATAGGAGTCAAATAAGGTGTCGGGTATTATTGCAGTTACAGCCGCCGAGGTGTTTACGTATATAGGTTACGTCATAGTCGCGCTTCTTGCGCTTATGGCAATGATCGTCGTGCACGAACTCGGACATTATACGGCGGGAAAACTGCTCGGTTTCAAAATCGACGAATTTTCGATCGGTTTCGGGCCTGCAATTTTCAAGCGCAAGAACAAAAAGACGGGCGAAGTATTTTCGTTGCGTCCTTTTCCCATTGGCGGATTTTGCGCTTTTCACGGTGAAGACGCGGACGGAGCGTTGCTCGATGCCGACGGCAATCCCGTAAAAGACTCCAATGGCAACGTCGTCAAAGACCCCGACGCTTTCAATAATCAAAAACCTTGGAAACGCCTTATCGTGCTGTTTGCCGGCGCATTTATGAACTTTTTGAGCGCAATCGTCATCATCACGATATATTTCACGGCGTACGGACAAATTTTGCCAAGCGTCGTGCAAACGGTGTCTACGTCAAGTTATCAAAGCGTATTCGAGGATGGGGACGCAATACTTGCAATCAACGGAAAACAGGTCAATATTTTGCTGCAAGAAGATCTCGACAATGCTTTTTCGGGACTTGGCGACAGTGCGCAGTTTACTGTATTGCGTGACGGAAAGCGTGTAAAAATCACCGCAAATAAGTTTGATTATTTCCCGTTTGAAGACGGCGATATGATATACTCCGTAAATGGTGAAAAGGTGGAAACGCCGTATCCATATCAACAATTGGCGGAAAATATCGACACGGACGGTCAATTGACGCTCGTCGTCGTTAGATACGACGAAAACGGTGAGATTTGCGAACAAACTACTATGCTCGTACTCCAAGGTGAAGGCGGTTTTTACAGTCACGGCTTTGGATTTACGAGAACGCTTGCAAGAGTGAAACTTCCGTTCTTCCTTGCATTCGGTAGAGCGTGGGGATTTAGCTTCTTTATCGTGTTCAAGATTTTGGCGTCGCTCGGCGCGCTTATAACGGGCAAAGCGGGCATTGAAACGGCGGGCGGAACGATTACCACCATCGGTATGATGGCAAAGGTGAGTGCGCTCGGATTTGACAGTTTCTTGTACGTGGTTGCGATTATCTCGGCAAACCTTGCGGTTATGAACTTGTTGCCTTTCCCGGCGCTCGATGGAAGTCGTATGTTCTTTACGCTTATCGAAATGATATTCAAAAAGCCCGTACCCCGCAAAGTTGAAGCGGTTATACACACGGTGGGATTGGTGCTACTAATCGTGCTTGCAGTGTTCCTCGATATATTCCACCTCGTAAAAGGATAAGCAGAAAGTATTGCTTGTTTAACAAAAACGATAATCTAATGCGGTTAATCGCATGTTGAGATATGGATAAAACGATGATAGAAAGAAGAAAAACGAGAAAAGTTTTCGTCGGTGACGTAGCGATTAGCGGTGACGCGCCTATTACGGTGCAGTCGATGCTCAATACAAAAACGGTTGACGTCGAAGGCTCGCTAAAACAAATCGACGAACTTAAAAAGGTCGGTTGCGACCTTATAAGACTTGCAGTACCCGACGAACAATCGGCGTACGCATTCGGTGAAATTGCAAAAAGATGCGGACTTCCGCTTATTGCAGACATACATTACAATTATAAACTTGCACATCTTGCGCTTGACAACGGAGCCAAGAAAATAAGAATGAACCCCGGCAATATGCGCGATTTTACCGAGATTAAACCGCTTGCGCAAAGGCTTATCGATATGCACGTACCCGTGCGCGTGGGCGTAAACGGCGGATCTCTCGATCCAAGGTTTAAGGGTATGGACGAAGCACGCGCGCTTTGCGAAAGCGCGTTGGAGTGCGCAAACGTCTTTGAAAGCCAAGGTATGCGCGATATCGTGATTGCAATCAAGGCGTCGAATACCCAAGTAAACGTCGAAGCAAACAGATTGCTTGCAAAAGAGTGCGATTATCCCTTGCATATCGGCGTGACGGAGGCAGGAACGCTTCGCACCGGACTTATTAAGTCTGCAATAGGCATAGGAACTTTGCTTCAAGAAGGCATAGGCGATACTATAAGAGTGTCGCTCTCGGCAGACGTAAGAGAAGAAGTGTTTGCAGGTAAAAAGATTTTGCAAACGCTCGGTATACGCAAAAACGCAGTCGAGGTGGTGTCTTGTCCCACTTGCGCGCGTACTGAAATCGATGTTGAAGGACTTGCGAACAAGGTTGAAATGATGTGTGCTGGCATTGAAAAACCGCTGACTATTTCAATACTCGGTTGTCCGCTCAACGGAATAGGTGAGGGCGAAAACAGCGATTTGGGCATAGCGGGCGGAAAAGAAAAGTCCGTCATACTCAAAGACGGCAAAATTCTAAAAACGGTGAATAGTGCCGATTTGATGGAGGAATTTGACAAATTATTGCAAGAAGTATTATCAAAATGACAAAATATTGTAATACTTTTGCAATTTGACGGCAAAAGATAAGAGGTTTTTGATGACTACGAAGTTTTTTGAAGAATTTACGATAAAGAGCAATGGCGAGTTTCCTATGCTCAAATTGAATTCCGCAACTTACTACAAGCAACAAAGAGAGTTGGTTGTTAAGTTTATTATTTCCGCATTCGAGGTGCGCGCTTTCGACGAGGAAAGCAAAAAGAAAGTGCAAAGCATAATCGAAGAGATGTTTTCGGGAATAACGGTAAGTGTGCAATATATCCGTACGTATGCGGACGCCAACGTCGTCAAAAACAAGGTGTTGGAGTTCTTTAACCGCACCAATCAAATGATCTTCAGACGAATCAACGACGAAACGCTCGATATAGAGGTGGGCGACAACGATATCGACGTCAAATTGACCTTCGATACGCCTACGTACAAAATGCTTATGGCTGGTGATTTGCTCGATAGATTGTACGATTGCCTCGACTGCTCGTTCAACCAACACATCGATATAGTAACCGAAGAGGATGTTCTCAAAAAAGAAGAGGCAATGGAGGATATACATATCGATACGACCGTGAAAGTCGATCCGTATATGCGCCTCGTCGAGACGAGAACGGGCGCAAAAGTGTATTCGAGAGGTAAAATCGACGGAATTTCGCAAATGCCAAACTACATTATCGACGTAAAAGGCGCGTGCGACAACATAGTTTTGTGCGGAAAAATTTCGCAAATAGAGAAGAAAACGTACAAAAACAAGCGTTATAATCCCGACGATGCAAAAACAGGTTCCGAAATGCTTCCTTTTGTTAAATTCGTACTTGACGATACTACGGCAAGGATAGACAGTGTGTGCTTTGCGGGCAAAGATGAGGAAGTGGACAAAATTCTTGCGCTCAAAGAGCAATCGACGGTCGTTTGTATGGGCAAAGTGAGTTGGTCGCAATACGCGGGAGCGTGGTCTTTTACGGTGAACGCCATATTCGAGGCGGACATCAACTTTGACAGTATTCATCTCACTTCCGTAAAGCCCGTGCCCGAAAAATACGTGACGATAAAACCCGAGCCGTACGTCGATACGACGCAAAAGAGCCTATTAGATGTAGGAAAAATCGAAGAAATCAATCCGTACTTCAAGGGCAAAACCTTTGTGGTGTTCGACCTTGAAACGACGGATTTGAAAACGGATTTGGCAGAGATTATCGAGCTTGCCGCGCTCAAAATCGTCGACGGCGTAGAAACGGAAACCTTCCAAACGCTTATTAAACCCGTGGCTACGATATCTCCCGTTATAACCGAGCTTACTCACATTTCAAACGCAATGGTGCTTGACGCGCCGAGTGTGGAAAGTGTAATTCCCGATTTTTTCAAGTTTGCGCACGGAACTATACTTTGCGGACACAATATTGCGGGGTACGATTATCCGATATTGAGCAGAATTGCGGAAAAATCGGGATATCATTTTGACAATGAACTCGTCGATACGCTTTTGCTTGCAAGAAGATATCTTACGGAACTTCCCAACTGTAAACTGGAAACGATATCCAAAGCGTACGGCATTTCGCACGAGAACGCACACCGCGCTATGAGCGACGTTTTCGCAACCGAAGGCGCACTGAAAATCATCGCGCAAAGAATGTGAGAAAGAAAAATCGATAATATTGCATTATTTTTGAAAAACGCTTGCAATGTTATCATATATATGATATATTTTAGATACTATAATAAACATTATAGAGTGAGCGTCGGCTCACTCTTTGTTTTGTAAGAGGTCAATATGAGCGACGAGAAAAAATTGATTTCCGAAAAAGTCGAGAACGAAGTGCGCGATATGGCGCAAAAAGCAGTGCAAAACTTCGATGGCGTGGAACTCGTGGATGTAAGTTTCTACAAGCAATACGGCAAACTCACCGTCGAGGCGTCTTTGTGGAAGAAAGAGGGTATATCTCTCAACGATTGCGAAGCGGTGCACAACGTATTTTCGAGTATGCTCGACACTATCGAGGATGATTTCGCGGACGATTACATCTTGAACGTGTCCTCATCGGGACTTGACAGAAAAATCGTGTCCGATGACGATTATAGACGCGCGCTTGACACCGAGATAGAGTGCTTCGACGGCGCGAAAAACAAAACTCACGGCATTCTAATTGCATACGACAGCGAAAATATCACTTTGAAAACCGAGGGCAAAAAGCCCCAAAATATAGTTTTAACAAGAAAAAATTTGACAAAAGTACAACCGTACGTAAGGTTTTAGGAGGAATCTAAAAATGATGAACAAAGAGTTCTTTCAAGCATTGGACGATTTGGAAAGAGAACAACGCATCTCCAAAGAGTCTATGATTGAATCAATCGAAGCAGGACTTGTGTCCGCTTACAAGAAGGAATACGGCTTTGCAAGCCCCATTTCCGTGCGTCTTAACGAAGAAAAAATGACTTACAAAGTCTACGCGCACAAGCTCGTCGTTGACGAAGTCGAAGACGAAGAAACGCAAATCTCTCTCGAAGACGCGCAAGATATCGACAAAAAGTACAAAGTCGGTGACGTCGTTATCGAAGACATCACGCCCAAGGACTTTTCGCGTATCGCCGCACAAACGGCAAAACAAGTCATTTTGCAACGCATCAACGATATGAAGAAAGCTATGGTCCTCAACGAGATGAGCGAGCGCACCGGTGAAATCCTCAGCGCAATCGTCAGACGTAAGGAAGCAGGCACGGTGTATGTGGAAATCACGGGCACGCAAATGGAAGGCGTTATGATGCAACAAGATCAAGTTCCTACCGAAACGTACAACGTCAACGACGTTATCAAAGTGTACGTCAAGAAGATCCGCGACACGGCGCACGGCGCACAAGTGGTGGTATCCAGAAGCTCCGCAGGTTTCGTTCGCAGATTGTTCGAGCTCGAAGTGCCCGAAATCAAGGCAGGTCTCGTGAAGATCAACAGTATCGTTCGCGAAGCCGGTTTCAGAACCAAACTTTCCGTAAGCAGTGAAGATCCCAACGTCGACGCGGTTGGCAGTTGCATCGGTAACAAAGGCGTCCGCGTAAACGCAGTTGTTGCGGAACTCGGCGGTGAAAAAATCGACGTTATCGAATATTGCGACGATCCTATCGAATACATTGCTCGCGCACTCAGCCCCGCACAAGTGCTTATGGTATCCATCAATGAGGAAGAGAAGAACGCAAAGGTCATCGTTCCCGACGAGAAACTTTCGCTCGCAATCGGCAGAAGCGGTCAAAACGCGCGTCTTGCGGCAAAACTCACCGGCTGGAAGATTGACGTAAAACCGTATTCTTCTCTCAACACGGAAAACCAACAACAAGGTGAATAAAATGTCAAACCCCAAGGACACCCGCAAATGTATCGCTTGCAGAGAACACTCCGATAAGTCCGAAATGCTTCGTTTCGTGAAGCAAAAGGACGGAAGCGTGTTCCTCGACGAGAGCAAAAAAGCGGACGGCAGAGGCGTATGGGTGCACGATAGCGAGGATTGCAAAGCAAAAGTTTGCAAAAAGAAGATGCTCAATTCCGCCTTCAAAACCAACGTCTCGGACGATATATACGACAAGATAAATGACTGACAAAATCAAAGCATATATAGGTCTTGCGCAAAGAGCAAACGCCGTTTTGTACGGCGAAGACATAATTTGCGAGAAAAAACGTCTTGCAAAGGTCGTGCTCGTGTCCTCGACTGCGGGTGACAAGTATAGAGATAGAATCTCAAAAAAAATGTCCGATTGTCCCGTCTTCGAAGTGGATAATCTTTGCGAGGCTTTGCATCGCGACGGCGTAAAGTCGATTGCGGTGTCAAACGAGGCTCTTGCAAATGCAATTATTAGTTTATTGAGGTGAATAATGCCTGAAAACAAAAAAGAAACAAACGTCGATTCCGTAAAAAAACTCGGTGACTTCAAGGCAACTAAACTTGCCGACCTTATCGGTGACATCTCTCGTGAAAAATCGAGAGCAAACGTCATTATGGCTTCAATCAAGGCAAAACGCGACGCTTTGATTGCCAAAGCCGAAGACGAAGCAAAGGAAAAAGCGGAGGCAAAATCCAAAGTCGAAGCGGAAACCAAACACGTCGAAGAGGTCAATGTCGAAAAAGAAGTCAAAGCACCCGAAAAGAAAGCGGAAGTGAAGGCGGAAACGCCCGCACCCAAAGAGGTCAAGGCGGAAAAAATCGTCGAGGAAGTCAAAAAAGTTGAGCCCGAAAAGCCCTCTCAAAAAGAAGCGGACGCTCCCAAAGCACAACAAAAGACTGCCGAAACGCCCGTCCAAGAGGTCAAAAAAGAGGAAAAACAGCATATCGTGGTTACGCCTAAAACGCCTTTTGAGCTCGCACAAGAAAACCCCGAGATTTTGCCCAACGGCGAAGTCCGTCGTATTTACGTTCCGCCGACGCCGAAGCCGAAGGTGCAAACTCGCGTATTCGGTCAAAACGGATACCAAGCACCGCGCGGACAAAAACCGCAAGGTCAACAAGGTCAACAAGGCGGATATCAACAAAGACCGCAAGGTCAAAACGGTCAACAACAAGGCGGTATTCGCAGACCGTCCGCTTCTCAAAATCTTGCAAACGTTGCCCAGCAATTTCCTCCTAAACCGGCAGGGCAAAAAGGCAAGGGCGGAAAACAAAACGCAAATAACGCCAATTCCAAGAAGTTTGACGATCGCTCGACTATGAATAAGCGCGCGCTTATCAAAAAAGGTTATATCGTTGACGATAGAATTTCTTACGACGAAGACGGCGAAATGGTCGTTCGCAACTACAAAGTCAACAAGAACCGCGGTGGCGGAAACAGTGCAACAATCGTTATAGAAAATGCGGTTATCACCACCGATCCCGTGTCTATCAAGACTTTGAGCGAAAAAATCGGCAAATCCGCTGCGGAAATCGTCAAAACATTGTTCGTCCTCGGCATTATGAAGACAATCAACGACAGCATTGATTTTGCTACTGCGGAACTCGTTGCGGATGAATTCGGCATCAAACTGGAATACAAACCCGACGTAACGCTCGAAGATACGCTGTCGGCGCAACTCGAAGTGGACGACGAGGAAGAACTCGACAACCTCGTTCCGCGTCCGCCTATTGTTACGATTATGGGACACGTCGACCACGGTAAAACGTCCTTGCTCGACTACATCAGAAAGACCAACGTTACCGGCGGTGAAGCAGGCGGTATCACGCAACACATCGGTGCTTATACCGTTACGCTCAACGGCTCTCCGATTACTTTCCTCGACACCCCGGGACACGAAGCGTTTACGTCAATGCGTGCTCGCGGTGCGCAAGTTACGGATATTGCGATTTTGGTAGTTGCGGCGGACGACGGCATTATGCCTCAAACGCTCGAAGCAATCAGCCACGCAAGACAAGCAAACGTGCCGATTATCGTCGCTCTCAACAAGATGGACAGAGCGGGCGCAAATCCCGACAGAGTGCTTTCTCAACTTGCCGAAAACGGCGTAACGCCCGAAGAATGGGGCGGAGAAACTCCCGTCGTCAGAGTGTCTGCAAAGACAGGTATGGGCGTTGAAGAATTGCTTGAACAAATCCTCGTTCGTGCCGAATTTGAAGAACTTCGCGCCAATCCCAACCGCAACGCTCGCGGTACGATTATCGAGGCAAAACTCGATAAGGGACTCGGCAAAATCGCAACTATCCTTGTTCAAACGGGTACTTTGCACGTCGGAGACAACGTCGTGGCGGGCACTTGCACGGGTAAGATCCGCGCGATGATTGACGACAAGGGCAGAAAAGTCAAGAAGGCCGGTCCGTCCACTCCGGTATCGGTTACGGGTTGGGACGACGTTCCCGAAGCGGGCGACAGAATCGACGTCGTTGCTGACGAGAAGTTTGCAAGAGAACTTGCCGAAGAGCGTAAGCTCAAACTTGCCGCAAGTCAAACCGAGTCCACGGCGGTATCCCTCAACGATTTGTTCGACAAGATCTCCAAGGGTGAACTTAAATCCGTCAAACTCATCATCAAAGCGGACGTTCAAGGCTCGGTCGAGGCGGTCAAACAATCTCTTGCCAAACTCGGCAACGAGGAAGTAAATATCGATATCATTCACGCGGCGGTCGGCGGTATCAAGGAAAGCGACGTATTGCTTGCCGAAACGTCAAACGCAATTATCATCGGCTTCAACGTGCGTCCCGATACCAACGCAAAGCAACTCGCAGCGCAAAAGAAGATCGATATCCGCTTCTACAACATCATTTACAACGCCATCGAAGACATCGAAAAGGCGGTCAAGGGTATGCTCGATCCCAAGTTCCAAGAGGTCGTTCTCGGTTCTGCCGACGTTCGTGAACTCTTCAAAATCAGCGGTGTCGGCACTATCGCCGGTTGCCACGTCACAGACGGTAAAATCGTCAGAGGCGCGCAAGCAAGACTTATCCGCAACGGTAAAGTCGAGTATACGGGTGAAATCGCATCTTTGCGCCACGGCAAAGACGACGTCAAGGAAATGGCAAGGAACTTCGATTGCGGTATAATGCTTTCCAACTTCCAAGACATCAAAGTGGACGACGTGATCGAAGCGTTCACTATGGAGAAAACCAATGAAGATTAAGACCGAGCGTGTAAACGCCGAATTGGCTAAACAAATCACCAAAATCATTGCCGAGAACGTGAAAGATCCGCGCCTCGGCAATGCGATCGTCGGCGTCACCAAAGTTTATACGACGCCCGATTTGAAATACGCAAAGGTGTATTTGTCCATATACGCGGAAGACAAAGAGAAGGTGCAAGAGGCATATCATACGGTATGTCGCTCTCGCAATTTTATCCGCAATATGCTCAAAGACACCGTGCAAATCCGTTTGTTGCCGGAGCTCAATTTTCTCATTGACGACAGCGTCGATTACAGTATAAAAATCGACGGATTGCTCAATCAAATCAAGAAAGAGCAAGAGCAAAATCACATTTCGACGGATACCGAACAAAACGATGACTAATCCGATTTTTGCGGAAATAGAAAAACAAATAAATCGCGCAACGGACATTGCGCTTTTTTGTCATACAAACCCCGATTGCGATGCGCTTGGCAGTATGCTCGCGCTTTATTTTGCTATCAAAAATAAGGGGAAAAACGTGTATGCGTATTGCGATACGCCCGTTCCAGAGCGACTTAAAGTGCTTGTCGGCAGTGAAAACGTAATATTTCCGCAAAAACGAGTGCACGAGCTTGCAATATCCCTCGATTGTAGCGATTTGGATAGGCTCGGACAGTGTATGAAGTCGTTTTTGTCCGCAAAAAAGCAGATTGCAATCGACCATCACGTATCTTTCAAGAGATTTGCTTCCACTTGTCTTGTCGATGAGAACGCGGGCGCATGCGGTGAAATCGTTTATGAGCTCGTCAAGGATATGAAAGCCTTGGACAATGATATTGCGCAGTTGCTTTTTTCCGCAATCGTAACGGATACGGGGTGCTTTGCGCAGTACAATTCCACGAGACGTTCTATGGAAATCGCGTGCGAGTTGATGAAATTCGACTTCGACGCGCAAAAAACTATATATCAAGTATATAAATCGACGTCTGTCGCTCGTTTCAAACTCAAAAATCTTGCGCTTTCAAGAACGAAATTTTTTGAAGACGGCAAAATCGCGTTGATTTACGTATCTACGAAAGATTTGACGGACTTGGGCGCAAGCAGTGAAGATGCCGACGGGATAATCGGCGGTTTGCTTGACGTCGACACGGTCAAAGTGGCGTATTCGCTCTTGCAAGTAGGTGAGCACAGTTACAAATTGAGTATCCGCACCAAAGACGGCATCGACGCTTACGACATTGCAAACGTTTTCGGCGGTGGTGGACATAAGTTTGCCGCGGGTTGCCGTATCAACGGATATTTTGAAGACATAGTAGAAAAACTTGTCAGATTGGCAAGCGATAGAATGATTTAATTTTTAGACGCGTATGAGAGGTTTCGTTAATATCGATAAACCGATGGGAATGACGTCAAGTGACGTCGTCGTCATCGTGCGCGGTATTTTGAGGCGTGCAACGTCCCAAAAACACAAAGTCGGACATCTCGGCACTCTCGATCCGCAAGGTACGGGCGTTTTGCCTATTGCTGTGGGGACTGCAACGCGCCTTTTCGATTATTTGCAAGACAAAACCAAGATATATCAATCAACTTTCGTATTCGGAAAAACCACCGATACGCTCGACGGTGACGGAATTGTCACTGAAACGAGCGACGTTTTGCCAACGACGGAGCAAATCGACAAAGTTTTCCCGAAACTTTGCGGTGAAATCGACCAAATCCCGCCTATGTATTCGGCAAAATCGGTTGGAGGACAAAGAGCGTACGACCTTGCAAGAAAGGGTATAGAAGTCGAGCTCAAATCCAAACGTGTGCACATTGACGGCATAAAGCGCATTGACGACGGCAACGGCGTTGCGCATTTGCAAAACGGAGATAGAAAACTCGCCGAAAACGAGTACGCTTTCGAGATCGTTTGTTCGGGCGGTACGTATATTCGCTCGATTGCGCGCGATATGGCAAATACGCTCGGTAGTGTTGCTTATATGAGTTCGATACGCCGTATAAAGAACGGCGCTTTCGATATATCAGAGTCCGTTACGCTTGATGAATTTGAAAAAGATCCGATTAGATACCTAAAAAACGTTGAAGATTGCTTGCCGGACTTTACGCGTTTCGATTTGCCCGAAAACTTGATTGCAAAAGTTATCAACGGCGTTCAAGTGCAATGCGAATGTCCGCAAGGCTATTTTTTGACGTTTGCACAAGGTGAAATTCTCGGAATAGGCGAGTGCGTCGACGGAAAATTGAAAATGAGAGTGAGGTTGTGATATGAGTATAAAAATCGTTGATTTCAATGAAAAATACGACGCTCCGCTTGCAATTGCGCTCGGTTTTTTCGATTGCATTCACATAGGGCACAAACGCCTTGCCACGCAAGTTATTAACTATTCGCAATCGCATAACGGTGTTCAAAGCGCACTTTTTACGTTCTCAAACGATCCGAATACGCTTTTCAATAAGCCCAAAGAGATATATTCGTTTGAAGACAGAGTTTGCGTTCTTGATAATCTCGGACTTGACGTAGTGGTAAAAGCCTCGTTTGACGAGAGTTTTATGTCGACGTCTCCGAGTGAGTTCCTTTTGAAGCTTACGAATTATAAAAATATTCGTTTTATTGCAGTCGGCGCGGATTATACCTACGGCAAAAATGCCAAAGGCAACGTCGATTCATTGCGTGCTTTTTGCGATGAAAACGGCATTGAACTTTGCGTCGTTCCGTTTGAAAAACGCAACGGAGAGAAGTTGTCTACGCAAAATCTGAAATGTCTGGTTTCGTGCGGTAACGTAAGCGAACTCGATGCGCTTTTGAGCCAGCCGTACTTTATAAAAGGGTTGGTTTCACACGCAAAACACAACGGGACGGAACTCGGTTTTCCGACGGCAAATATCGCAATCGATCGCAATAGATTACCGCTTTGCGACGGAATTTACGCAACGTTTACGCATATCGACGGCAAAACGTATCCGTCTATGACCAACGTGGGTTCGAAGCCGACTTTCAACGACGATACGCCGTCGATCGAAACGTATATCTTTGATTTTGACGCCGATTTGTACGGCAAGGAAATTCAAATCGATTTTATCGAGCGTACACGCGATATACGGAAATTTGCAAACACGCAAGAGTTGCAAAATAGGTTGCAACTTGACGAAAGGGAAATTCGCGAAATACTGAAAAATAGGAGAGACGTATGATAATCAATTCAAACAGAGCGACTTTCGGTCCGTCGGGACACGACGAGACATTTGTGCAAGAAGGCTATCAATCAACTATCCAAATGCCCAAATGGTTGCACTACAAAGGGCTTGAATTGTTTGAATATTCCTTTGGAAGAGGCGTCCGCGTGAGTGCGGAAACCGCTGAAGCGATAGGGAACGAGGCGGATAAGTACAGCATCGAAATGAGCGTTCACGCGCCGTATTTTATCAATTTTGCGTCCGTCGAGCAAGAAAAAGCGGACAATTCCATAACGTATTTGACCTCATCGCTCAAAGTATTGCGCCATTTTCACGGCAATAGATGCGTTTTTCACCCCGGTGCAGAGGGTAAACAACCTCGCAACGAGGCGTTTGCGCGCACTCTCGACAATTTTGCGCGCGCCTTGGACGTTATCAAAGCAAACGGTGATGACGATTTGATAGTTTGTCCCGAAACTATGGGAAAACAAGCCCAAATTGGCACTGTTGATGAGGTTATCAAGCTTTGTCAGATTGCGCCAAACGTTTACCCGTGCGTCGATTTCGGACACGTAAACAGCCTCCTCGGCGGTGCTTTGAAGACTGCGAACGATTTTCAACGCATAATCGACGCGATGTTTGACGGAATAGGGGAAGAAAAGACCAAGAATATGCACGTGCATTTCAGCAAGATTATGTACGGCGCAAAAGGTGAAATAAAACACCTTACGTTTGCCGACGACGTTTACGGTCCTGAATTTGAACCGCTTTGCGAAGTCATCGTCAAAAATAATTTGACTCCGCATATCCTCAGTGAGTCCGCCGGCACTCAAATGCTCGATTCGCTTTATATGAAGAATTGCTATATGCAATCCATAAAAGAGTAAAAGTTGCCATAAATCGTTTTCTAAATTTAGTTCGATAATTAAGTTAAAAGCCTGATAAAATGACGTGAACCAAAAAGTTGGACGGAAATGTAAAACTTTTGGAGGTGCACTTCAAAAAAAGCGGGCTTTTTGTGTTTTTAACTATAAATCAGCAAAGGTTTAAGGCGTTATAGTCGTTGAACGAAAAGTAATTCGTCCGTCGCTTTACAATCTCGAAAGTATCGAGGTTTATTTCAAAAATTTGAAGAAGGCAGCAGAACGCTATTACGACGATAAGAACGGTGAATATCGTAAGTTCTACGACATTGCCGTTCGCCGTGGAAAAGTAAAACCGTTTCTGTGGGGATATGACGTTGAGTATTATGGTGCTTGGCACGATAATGCTTTGAAATATGAACATCTTTACGATGCTTTGCGTGATTACGCACAAGCATACTTTATCTATTCGATGACGACGAGTATGATATTTTCCAATTATGCCGTCGTTACGAAAGATACAATAGACGATGCAGGGAACTTCCCACTCTGGATGACGGACTTCTTTGAGGTTCCGACGTTTGATTCAGATAATCCGTCTATGAATTCGCACATATTGGACAACGATATGTTGCGCTTGGGAAAGAAGTTTGACGAGAATAACAAATTCAAGGACATTCTTGAGTTTGGACTTCTCGGCTATACAGAAGGCGACAAGGAAAGAGGGAACATGTTAGATACAATGGAACTTAAAAAACTTGTCGAAGAAGTGAATCAGAAGAACGACAACTTCAATGTAACGTTTAAGATGTCACGACATCCGGGAACGATTCGCAATAGGAAGTTTTTCTTTGCGTATATGGATATGCAAAGAACATCGAGTATAAATGCGGACTTGAAAGAATTGGGTGATACCGTCAAAATCGATTCTGTTGATTCGATTAAGATATTATTGCCATTCTTTGATATAGAGGAATTGATATATAACTTTGTAGTTCCGAGATTTGTAAATACCTATTACAAATTCCGCCACGACCGTGGAGATATGAATTTGACGATGTATTTAATGAAGAAATTCGCAACGGCGATTAACAATCACTACGTCAAGTCATATAACACGTTTGGCTGCAAGGTTGAACATCTCGTTATTAACGAGGAAAGAAAAGAGAAGTATTACATAATGCCGAAGAAAATTTTCAGCGGAGTTTTCTCATCAGATGCTCTTGCAAGTTTCTTCAGAATGAAGGCATCCAGAACGTCGTTAGGTATAAAAGACGTTCCAACATATCAATCCGACAAGGCGACTGTAGAGGAGTTGCGACAATTGAACAGTTATTTCGTCAGAGATTGGATGCAATACCTCGGAAAAGACGAATGAGCCTGTCACGATGTCAAGGATAAGGCAAAAATAATTTGCTTGCAAATTATTTTCGGGCCGGAATGCCCCTTGACATCGTGTAAATATTACAATATCGCAAGCCCGTGTAACATTTTTGTTGCACGGCTTGGTTGCAAAAAAAATATAACTGTTTGAGCGAAAGCGAAAACAAACCATATTTGCCCTCGGAAGTTTGACGGCGCACAAGAGCAGTGCCGGTGCGCCGTCGAAAGCCGAAGGCAAAATGTTTGCGCACTTGATACTGCGCAAACATAAAGGTCACGGAGGCTGGAAATGAACGCTCTCTTGAATTCTCTATTACAAAAGTGTGTAAAACGTGATGAGATGACACCGATATGGATACCGGACGTGAAGGTGGCAAATTATCACGATTACGCAATTGCAGAGAAGAAACTTGCAGACAATGAGAATCGTCGATATATCTATCAGCATTATTGCGCAACTTGCACGTGCCGTGCAAATTGCAAAATAATCGGATATAAGCATTGGAGTTTGAAAAATACGATTATCAATAAGTTTCCGAACGGTGAAGTCGAGATAATTCGTTTCGATGAGCCATTGAGATGCATTGACGAAAGTGTAAATCAAGAGAATACCGGCGGAAGGAATTATATCGAGATAGACGGGATATTGTTTCCGAAAGACGAAAATGCATCCAATGCGAAGTTTTTGGAGAATATGTCAAACTCCGCAAGGCAGAGTGTAGATAAATACTGGGGATATGCAAAGTCTAACGAGTGGGATTATTTTATAACTCTCACGTGCGATCCGCAGAAGGTGGATAGATTCGATGACGACAAAGTCAAAGAACTTTGGACGTATTGTCGGAAGAAGATCCAACGTTTCGATTGTAACGCAAAGATCTTGCTTGTGTGGGAGCGTCATAAGAAAGAGAATGAATACGGACAAAAGGCATTGCATGCACACGGATTTGTTTCGATGTCAAAAGCATTTATGCTGCGACAGATGAAAGATCGAAACGGGAAGTGGATGTATTCAAATACGGGTGCAGCGTTGTTCGAGTTTCCGTTCTGGGATTACGGACTTGCGACGTGTGCAATTCTTCCGAAAGGAAAAGACGAGAACGGAAACGATATATCACAAGGCGCAGTCGTAAGTTATCTTTCAAAATATATGAGCAAGTCTGAATTGAGTGAAGTGGGATATGGGAAGAAGAGATTTCATCATACGCAGAATTTGGAGTTCAAAGAGAAAGAAATATTGTGTATGGATATAGCAACGTTTGAGGATACGATAGGTGATGACTTTGAAGTTTACAAGAAGGACGGCAAGGGCAGAACATATTACAGAAGTAAAAATGTAGCGAAAACCGATGATTGACACGTATTTTAATTATTCGCAAAACACGAGCTTT